>NZ_WMBA01000088.1 GCF_009707865.1 Amycolatopsis pithecellobii | reverse complement strand
GTTCTAGAGATCGAGTGCGGCACGAAGGGCGGCGTCGACCTGCTCCTGCACCGCCTCATCGATCTCGGCGAGGCGTTCGGTGAGCCAGCCCCGGTAGAGCCGGGTCAGGAACAGCGTGGAAATCCAGAACCGGGAGTCCAGCGCGACACCGAGGATGTCCTGCGGGTCCTGCTCGAGCAGCTCCGTGCCCAGCAGCCACGGCCGTTCGGACTCGTTCACCCCGTCCGAGGACAGCAGCAGGACGGTGCGTTCCCGCACGGGCTGGGCCGGCGGCCGATAGGTCCAGACCTCACCCCTGCGCACGCAGCTCCTTCTGCGCCGCCGCGACTTCGGCCTCGTCGGCCAGCGCCAGGCTCGCCACATCACCCGCCGGGCGCGCCCGGTAGCCGGTGCGCACCGCTTCCCGCCGCGCGGCCTTCGACAGCCACGACGACAGCGACTGCCCGTGTGCCTTCGCGGCCCGCTCGGCGTATTCGATCGCCGCCACGTCCAGCGACAACGTAACCTTACGTGTTGCCATACCTTTCACCATACCGCCGCTACGGCTGAGAAGACAGCGTCGGGGTGCGCCCCTCGAACGGCGTGGACAACACGACCGTCGTGCGCGTCGACACCTTCGCCGACTCACGGATCCGGCGCAGCAGATCCTCCAGCGCCCGAGGCGAAGCCACCCGCACCAGCAGGATGTACGACTCGTCCCCCGCCACCGAATAACACGACTCGATCTCGGTGATGTGCTCCAGCCGCTGCGGATAGTCGTCGGGCGCGGCGGGATCGTTGGGCGTCAACGAAATCAGCGCGGTCAACGGCAACCCGATCAGCTCCCCGTCGAGCTGCGCGGTGTAGCCACGGATCACGCCACGCTGCTCCAGGCGCCGGACCCGTTGGTGCACAGCCGAAACCGACAGTCCGACCCGCTCGGCCAGATCCGTGAAACTGCACCGCCCCTCCGCCGCCAGCTCCTGCGCGATCGCCTGGTCCAGCGGCTCCAGCGGCCCCGTGCTCGCGGTCATGCGCCGAGCACGACGAGCTCGTGCGGGCGGTTGTTGAGCGACTCGGCCCCATCCTCGGTCACCGCGACGATGTCCTCGATCCGCGCGCCCCACCGGCCCGGCAGGTAGATGCCCGGCTCCACGCTGAACACCATCCCCGGCTCCAGCGGCAACTCGTTCCCGCCGACGATGTAGGGCTCCTCATGCACATCGAGCCCGATACCGTGACCCGTGCGGTGGATGAAAAACTCACCGTACCCGGCATCAGTGATCACCGTACGCGCGGCGGCGTCGATCTCCTGCGCCGTGACACCCGGCCGCACCGCCTCGACCGCCGCCCGCTGCGCGCGCTCCAGCACGGCATAGGTCCCGGCCACCTCCGCGTCCCGTGGCTGCCCGACGGCATAGGTGCGGGTGGAGTCGGAGTTGTAGCCCTCCGCGATCGGCCCGCCGATGTCCACCACGACCACGTCCCCGTGCTCGATGATCCGGTCGGACACGTCGTGATGCGGGCTCGCGCCGTTCGGGCCCGAGCCGACGATCACGAAATCGGCCGACAGGTGCCCTTCCTCGACGATCGCCGCCGCGATGTCCGCACCGACCTCCGCCTCCGTCCGGCCCGGCCGCAGCCACTCGCCGACCCGGGCATGCACCCGGTCGATCGCGGCGCCCGCCTGGCGCAGCGCCGCGATCTCCGCGGCGTCCTTGCGCATTCGCAGCTCACGCACGATCGGCCCGGCCAGTGTCTGCTCGGCCTCGTCGAACACGTCACGGAACGCGAGCACATGCAACGCCACCGTGCTGTCGCTGACCGCCACCCGGCGCACCCGCCCGAGGCGGTCGGCAATGACGCGGTACGGGTCCTCGCCGTCGACCCAGGTCACCAGCTCGACACCGAGCTCGACGGTCGGCACGTGCGCGTACCCCGGGGCCTCCAGCTTCGGCACCACCAGCGCCGGCACCCCGCCGCCGGCGGGCAGCACCAGCGCGGTGAGCCGCTCGAACGAACCGCCCGCCGCGCCCAGCAGGTACCGCAGATCCGAACCCGGGGCGATCAGCAACGCGTCGGTGCCGGCGCCGGCCGCCGCCTCTCGCGCCCGCGCCAGCCGGGAACGCAGGATGGTCGGTTCGATGGGTGGGCTCTGTGACGATCCGCGCGACATGCCCGAAGACTAACGGTCCCCGATCTGGTGTCCACCGGGACACAGGCGACCGCACGCGCCGCCGCGGCTACCCTGAGGCGCGCCCCCTCACAACGTCAGGAGCCCATGAAGTCCCGGATCGTCGCCGCCCTCACCTGCACCGCACTGCTCGCCGGGTGCACCAGCAGCCCCCAGCCGGCCGGCACGCCACCCAGCGCGGCACCGGCGCCGCGCGGCAGCACTGAAGCCGCGACCCCCGCCCCGGACCCGTGTGCCCCCGTCATCGCGCAGCTGACCCCCCGCCAGCGGCTCGCCCAGCTGCTGTTCGTCGGGGTGAGCCCGACCGACCCGGCGGCCGCGGAAAACCTCGTGCGCACCGAACAGATCGGCGGCATCTTCATCGGCGGCAACCCCACGAACCTGTTGCGGGACAACGCACTGGCCCCCGTGCAGCAGGCCGCGCGCTGGGGTGTCGCGGTCGCCGTCGACGAGGAAGGCGGCCGGGTGCAGCGCATCGACCAGCTCGACGGGCCGCTGCCGAGCGCACGGGCGATGGCTGCCACGATGACCCCCGGTCAGGTCCGCGTGCTCGGGCAGAAACGCGGCGAAGAGCTGCGGGCCCGCGGGGTCACCACCGATTTCGCGCCCAGCGTCGACGTCAGCGCCCAGCCCGACGACGGCCCGATCGGCGACCGCTCGTTCTCCAGCGACCCGGCGAAAGCCCGCGACTACGGTCTCGCGTTCGCCGCCGGGCTACGCGACGCCGGGATCACCCCGGTGTTCAAGCACTTCCCCGGCCACGGGCACGCCACGGGCGACTCCCACGAGGGTGCGGTCACCACACCGCCGCTGGATTCCTTGCGTACCAACGATCTCGTCCCGTACGAGGCACTCGCGAGTTTCGCCGGCGGCGAGGTCATGGTGGGACATCTGACCGTGCCGGGACTCACCGGCGGCCAGCCCGCGTCGCTGTCGCCCGCTGCCTACCGGCTGCTGCGCACCGGCTACGGGTTCACCGGTCCGGTGCTGACCGACGATCTCGGCGCGATGCGCGCGATCACCGAAACCTACCGCCTGCCCGACGCCGTGCTGCACGCCGTGCTCGCCGGGGCCGACCAGGCCTTGTGGTCCTCCGGCGGCACCGTCGGCCCGGTACTCGACCGGCTCGAGGCGGCGTCCGCCTCGGGCGAGTTGCCCGCCGCCCGCGTCGACGAGGCGCTGCACCGGATCCTGCCCGCCAAGCACGCGTGCTGAGTCACCCTTCGGCGAAGACGATGTCCTCGGGCGCCACGGTGAGCCGGATCGTCTGCCGCCGCACGTTGACCAGGGTCGCGAGCTCGGTCGTCTGCCCGCTGGACACGACGACGAGCCGGTCGTCACGGCCGTCCAGGTAAGCGGCGAAGCGCGCCAGTGAAACGCCCCCGGTCTCATCCAGGCCGAGATAGTCCACCAAGCGGCGGAACAACTTCGGCAGGATCACCAGGTCATCACGCAACTGCTTGCGGGTGGAGAGCCGGAACCCCGCCACCGTCACGTCATCCGCCCACACTCCCTTGCCCGCGTCACGAGCCGCGACCGCCGCCTCCGCCATCGCCGCACGCAGGTCGACGTACAGCAGCGAGTAGAACGTCGGATACACCAGACCGGCTTCCAGCAGCGTGTAGTTGGCCGACGACCGCAACCCGCGCACGTCCAGGTGCACCTGCCCGCCGTCCGCGCTCCGGCCCGACCGCTGTCCAGGGAAGGCGAACGCGACCGCGCGACCGTACTTGTCGGCGAAGCGGGTCATGATGTGCCCCGGCACCTGCTCCGGCGTCGCGGCCGTGACGGTGCCGTCTTCGTCACGTTCGACCGTGCGGAAACCCAAGTGGGACAACAGGCCCGTAGCCGCCTCCTGCGCGAGTGCGCTGGGCTGGCGCCACATCCCGCCCTTGTTCTGCGCCTGGTAGTGGGTTTCCAGTGCGTCGATCCCGTCCAGCCGCAGCTGCGCCCCGCCCCGCGAGTTGAGCCGGACCCGCAGCTGCGCCTTGCTGAACGCGGCCGGATCGTCGGGATAAAAACGCACCGAGTCACCGTCCGGGGACGCGCCCACGATCCGGTAGGTGCCTTTGATCAGCGTCAATGTCATGGGTGCCCCCTCGGAGAACGGAACGACGCACCCGGGTAGTCGCGGCGCCTGCTCCGATGAAACGAACCGAAGGTGAATACCGTGTTTCGATTTGGTTGACCTATACTCGTCAACTCCCGTTGATGACCTTGAGGAATGCCGCTGTGCCGACCGACGTGACCTTGCGCTGGCTGGGCCGCCCGAACCGGGGCGAGCCCGCCGAGCTGGCACAGGCGCTGGCCGCGATCAGCGAGCACTACACGATCACCCTCGGCCCGCGCCGGGTCCGCACAGCGTCCTATTTGGACACTGCGGACTGGCGGCTGCGGCGCCGCGGCCTGGTCCTCACCCACGAAGGCGCGTCCGGCCCCGGTTCCCTCGTGCTGGCGCCGCACACGGTGAAGCTCACCGAGCCACCGGTCTGGCCGGCCCGGGCCGAGGCCCTGCCGGACGGGGAGTTGCGTGACGCGGTCGCGAACGCGATGTGGGTCCGCGCGATCGCACCGAAAGTCCGCAGCCGCACGGTGACGCGCGAGATCATGCTGCACGACGGCGACGGCGAAGAAGTGGGCCGGATCGAATGGGCCGAAGCGACCGCCGTCCATCCCGTCCGCGTCGCGCCACTGCCCCGCGTGACGGTCAGCCCCGCGCCCGGCCGCCGCCGCGACCGCAAGGAGATCGTCCGCCTCCTGCTGGCGACCGGCGAATTCGAACGGCTCGACAGCACCGCCTACGACGACCTGCTGCACGCCTGCGGCCTGCCGGAGGAAAAACCGCACACCGAGATCGCCCCCGGCATGCCCGCCGACGTCGCGATCGCCACCGCACTCCTCGGCTTCGCCGGCGAACTCGCCGCGAACGTCGACGGCACGATCGACGACATCGACCCCGAATACCTGCACGAACTGCGGGTGGCCGTGCGCCGCACCCGGTCCGTGCTCAAGATCGCCGGCGACGTCCTGCCCGGCGAGCTCGCCGCCCGGTACCGCGAAAGGTTCAAGGAACTGGGCGACCTGACCACCCCGAGCCGCGACCTCGACGTGTACCTGATCGAATTCGCCACCCTCACGGCCGGGCTCACCGTCGGTACCCCCACCGATCTCGCCCCGTTCGAAGCCCACCTGCGCCGGCACCGTGCCGACGCGCGCAAGGCACTCGTGCGCGGCCTGCGCGCGCCACGGTTCGCCCGCGCGCTCGACAGCTGGCGCGCGACGCTGCAGGGCGTCGCCGAGTCCGGCAGGTCCGCGATGACCGTGGACGAGCTGGCCACGGAACGCTTGCGGCGCCTGACAAAGCGCGTGCGGCGCGAGGCCACGGCCATCACGCCGGCCTCCTCCGCCGAGCAGGTCCACGACCTGCGCAAACGCTGCAAGGAACTGCGATACGCACTCGAAGTGTTCCAGCCGGTCTGCGACCCGGCCGTGCATCGCGGCGTGCTCAAGGACCTCAAGCGACTGCAGGACGTGCTCGGCGCCTTCCAGGACGGCGAAGTGCAGAGCCACTCGCTGCGGGTCTACGCGCAGGAAATGCTGGACGCCGGCCGACCGCCCGCCGCGACCGTGCTGGCCATGGGTGAGCTGCTCGCCACCTACGTCCGCCAGGAAACCCAAGCGCGCCACGACCTCACGGCCGCGGTGCATGACTTCGTCGCACGCTCCGGCCGGTTCAGCTCTCTGGTGCGTTGACCGACGTGTGCATCGGGCCGCCGTTCCAGGCCACGGCATCGACGAAGGCCGCGATCACGTCGCCGCCGGTGCCCTCGGCGAGGGCGTACTCGCGGTGCAGGTTCAGCACGAGCCGCTCACTGTCGGGCCAGTCCGCGAACGCACCGAGATCGCATTCCCGCGCCGCGGCCAACGGCGTCAGCCCACGACGGCGACCGTCCGCGGCCGTCTCGAGCACCAGCCGGTAGTACCGCTCGATTTCGCCGAGCACACCGGGAAAATCGGCTCCGGTCAGCAGCGGGCCGTGGCCCGGCACGATGTGCTCGGCGCCGAACGAGGCCAGCCACTCCAGCGCCCGCAACGCCCCTTCCGCCGAGCCCATCACCGTCAGCGGGGTGAGGCCGTTGAACACCAGATCCCCGGTGTAGAGCACCCGTTCCTCCGGCAGCCACACCACGACATCGCCACCCGTGTGCGCCGGGTAGCCAGGATGGCGCAGCTCCACCCGCCGCTCCCCGGTGTACAACGTCAGCTCCGAGCGCAGCACGGTGTCGGGCACCCGCCGGGTCACCGCACCCCAGTCCGGCACCGGCGACCACACCGGTGGGCAGCCCAGGATGATCGGATCCACCAGCAGTTCCGCGCGCATCACCTCGTGCCCGATCAGCACCGTCGAGTCCGGCAGGAGACTGTTGCCGTACGTGTGATCGCCGTGGTGATGCGTGTTGACCGCCCAGCGCGGCGCGGCATCGCCGGTGGCCCGCGTGACCGCGTCCAGGAACCGGCGGGTGCGCTCCGCGGTCGCGCACGTGTCGACCACGATCGTGCCGCCGGTGCCGGTGATCGCGCCCGCGTTGTTCACCCACCACCTGCCGTCCGGCTGCACCCACGCGTACACGCCGTCCACGATCTCCGACAGGTGTGGTGTCTGCTGCCCCATATGGCGACCCTAGCCCCCGGGACGAAGATCGATGAACGCGACCGCGCGTCCCCTGCACGGTCCTTTGTGGACAGAACCGTCGGTGCCGTCCGCCGGTGCGGGAACCGGACGATATCGTCCCGTTCGCTATCGTGCACCGATGACTTCCCTTTCGTTCCCGGTGGCATGGCACGGGTGAGCGCGCCGGAAGGTGTGCGCGCCACAGCGCTGCTCACCGCTTACGCCCGCGCTCAGGAATCCGCCCGGCCAGACCGGCTGTTCGACGACCCGCTCGCGAGACTGTTCGTCGCCGAGGCCACCGCGTTCACCGGCGACGGCCTCCCCCGCGTCGGCATGGCGCGTGAGCACGACGGTTCCCCCGTGTGGCAGGCCGTGTCGTCGTATTTCAGCGGGCGCGTGCCGTTCTATGACGAACATGTTCTGCGCGCGGTGCGGGCCGGGGCCCGGCAACTGGTGCTTCTCGGCGCGAACCTGGATACCCGGGCCTACCGATTGGGGCTGCCCGAGGACACTACGGTGTTCGAACTCGACAGCAGCTCGGTGCTGGAGTTCAAACGCGCCGTGCTGACCCGGCACGGCGCCCGGCCCACGTGCCGGCGCGTGCCGGTGCCCGCCGCCCTGCGCGCCGGCTGGCCCGAGGACCTGCTCGGCGCCGGGTTCGCCCCGGAGGAACCGGTGGTGTGGCTGGCCGAAGGGCTGTTGGCTTACTTCACCACCGCCGACAGCGACCAGCTCCTGGCCGGTATCAGCAAGCATTCCCGCGGCCCCGCCTGGCTGGTGAGCGATTACCCGCAAGGGCCGGTCGACCCGCAGCTGATCATCACGTGCGCCACCGACGAGGCGGAACGCATGTCCGCGATGATGATGGCCGACCTGGTGCGGCGCGGCCCGGACGTCACGCCCGAGAAGTGGGTGGGCAGGCACGGCTGGACGGCCGAGGTCACCGACCTCACCGCGCAGCTACGCCACCACGGCCGCCCCTTCCCGAACGCGTTCGCCGACGCCACCACCCATCCGGTGCCCGTGTGGTTGTTCAGCGCCACTCGCGACGCCGGCCCGCTCACGGGATGACGCGGTAGTGCGTGGTCAGCCGCCGCTCGCCGGCCGACGGCTGGTGGTAGTCGACGGGATCGCCGTGCTCCCACGGCGGTTTCAGCGCGACACCACCCCGGGCGCGACCCGCAACGGCTTACCCGCGGCTGTGCTCGTCGCCGTCGTGTGCGCGTGTCCACGCGCCGACGCGGTGTACTCGGTTGATCGGCCGTCCGCGGCTACTGCGCCCAGCAGCGCCACCGAAGGCACCTGTCCGAACACGTACGCTACGAACTTGTTCGTGCCGAACATGTTCGTTACGATGGCTTCATGACTACTTCCCGGAGTCCTCGTGAGCGACCCGCGAAACCCGCACTGACCAGCGAGGGCATCGTCTCCGCCGCGGTCGGGATCATGCAGGCCGAGGGCCTGAAAAAGGTGACCATGCGGCGCCTCGCGCAGGAACTCGACACCGGGCCGGCCTCGCTGTACGTGTACTTCGCGAACACCGACGCGCTGCACGCGGCCGTGCTCGACCGGATGCTCGGCAAAGTCGATCTGGCCCCGGTCGAGGCGCAGGGCGACTGGCGTGACCGGCTCATCCAGGTGCTCTCGTCCTACACCACCGTCCTTTTCGGACACGCCAGCCTCGCCCGCTCCGCGCTGGTCTCCCGCCCGGGCGGTCCGCACTATCTCGAAATCGTGGAAGCCGTACTCGCACTGCTCCATGAAGGCGGTGTCCCGCAGGCACAAGCGGCCTGGGGTGTGGACATCCTGCTGGCACTGGGCACAGCGACCGCCGCCGAACATGCCCGGGACGACGACGAAGCACCGGAAGTGGACTGGTCCACCTATGTGCAGGTCATCCACGCGGCGTCGCCGAACCATCCGTACATCGGCGCGATCGGCACCGATCTGCTGTCCGGCACCCCCGAAGAGCGCCTGCAGTGGGCGTTTCGCGTCCTGATCAACGGAATCGCTTTCACCCCAAGGAGCTGACCATGGACCACCACCCCATCGCGATCATCGGCGGCGGGCTCAGCGGGCTCACGCTCGCTCGTGTCCTGCACGTCCACGGCATCGAGGCCGCGGTCTTCGAACTCTCCGCCTCCCCCGCCGCCCGCGCTCAGGGCGGCATGCTCGACATTCACGAAGACACCGGTCAGGCCGCTCTGCACGCCGCCGGCCTGTACAACGAATTCCGTGCCCGGGTCCACGAAGGCGGCGAAGCGTTGCGGGTCCTGGACAAGCACGGCACCGTCCGGTTCATGGAGGGGGACGAGGGCACCGGCAACCGCCCCGAGATCGAACGCGGCGCGCTGCGTGATCTGCTGCTCGCGGCACTGCCCGGCAGCACGGTTCGCTGGGGCACCAAGGTCACCGGTGCCCGGCAGGTCGGCGGGCACCACGAAGTCACCCTCGCCGACGGCACGACGTTCACGACAGATCTGCTGATCGGCGCGGACGGGGCGTGGTCCCGGGTACGGCCGCTGGTGTCCGGCGCGGTCCCTGCCTACTCCGGAGTGTCCTTTGTGGAGCTCGACCTTTTCGACGTGGACACGCGGCACCCGGACTGCGCGGCCGTCGCCGGGGGCGGGATGCTGTTCGCGCTCGGCGACGACCGGGGATTCCTCGCGCACCGCGAACCGGACGGCAGTGTGCACGTCTACGTCGCGGTCCGGACCACGGAAAACTGGCTTGCCGGCATCGATTTCACCGACACCGCCGCGGCCAAGGCCGCCGTGCTCGCGGAGTTCGATGGCTGGAGCACCAGCCTGCGGGCACTCATCGCCGAGGCCGACAGCACGCTGACACCGCGCACGATCCAGGCGTTGCCGGCCGGGCACCGCTGGCCGCGCGTGCCGGGCGTCACGCTGCTCGGCGACGCCGCGCACCTGATGTCCCCGTTCGCCGGCGAAGGCGCGAACCTCGCCCTGATCGATGGCGCCGATCTCGGGCTCGCGATCGCCAAGCACCCCGACGACCCCGAGGCGGCACTGGCCGCATACGAGGAGACGATGTTCCCGCGTGCAGCCGGGGCAGCAGCGGAGTCGCTGGCTGGTCTGGACCTATGCTTCGCCAAGGATGCTCCATGCGGGTTGGTTGAGATGTTCTCGGCGTAGCTTGCCGGGTACGCACGGCCAGGTTCGGCCAAAACCCGCGCTGTATTCGTCGTTATACACCTGATGATCAAGCAGCGAGCCACCGGCCGATGCACCCCAGCAATTCCTCCGGCACCACCGGTTTCGTCACGTAATCGCTCGCGCCGGAGGCGAGGCTCTTCTCCCGGTCCCCCGCCATCGCCTTGGCCGTCACCATGATGATCGGCAGCCGGTCGAACCGCGGCATCTGCCGGATCGCGGCCGTTGTGGCGTACCCGTCCATTTCCGGCATCATCACATCCATCAGGATCAGATCGACGTCGGGACTGGCCATCAGCTCGTCGATCCCCTTGCGGCCATTGGGCGCGTGCCGCACCACCATCCCGTGCAGCTCCAGAATTCCCTCGATCGCAAGGACATTACGGGCGTCGTCGTCGACGAGCAGCACCTTCCGCCCGGCCAGCCCCGGTGGGCCACCGCTTTCCGCATTCGCGGGCACCACTTCCGAGGTCTGCGGTTCGGCCCACACCGGCTGCGGCCCGTGCGATTCGCCCAGCAACACCAGAAACCGCTCACGCAATTCATCCAGCGACGGCAACAACTCGACCGCGTGCGTGCGGGCCCGTGCCCGCATCAGCCGTTCCTGCGCGGGAATGAGCTTGCGTGTCGGATGCGCCAGCACCGGCAGCGGGTGATCGTCGCCGAGCCGTTGCAGGAACGTCAGCGCCGACGCCCCGGGCAGGCTCGCGTCGAGTACGACACACCGGTGCTCGTGCGCGGCCAGTGCCTGGACCGCCTCGTCCGGCGTGGTGACCGACTCGATCTGCACCGGCTCGCCGTTGTCGGTGAAATCCGCGACGAACTCCCGCACCAGCAAGGTCAGCAGGTGATTGTCCGGACCTTCGAGGACCAGCACGCGCCGCTGCGCGTCGGCGACGGGCCGGGGGCGCGACTCCCCCACACCGGCCGGCAGCGCCGGAGCGATCGGCACGGTCAAGGTGAATGTGCTGCCCTTGCCGAGCTGACTGTCGGCGCGCAACTGACCGCCCAGCAGGTTCGCCACCTGCCGGCTGATCGACAGGCCGAGTCCGGTGCCGCCGTAGCGCCGGCTCGTCGTGCCGTCCGCCTGCTGGAACGCGCCGAAGATCGTCTCCAGGTTTTCCTGCGCGATGCCGATTCCGGTGTCCAGCACGGCGAATTCGACGCACCGCTCGCCCTCCTCGACGACCCGCACCCGCAGCTCCACCCCGCCGTTTTCGGTGAACTTCATCGCGTTGGACAGCAGATTCCGCAGGACCTGACGCAGCCGCTGCTCGTCGGTGGACAGCTCGCCGGGCACGTCCGGCGCCACCGTGACGTCGAAGTCGAGGCCCTTCTCCGCGGTCAACGGCCGGAACGTGGTCTGCACGTACTCCAGCAGCTGGTGCAGCTGCACCGGCTCGACGTGGATGTCCATCTTCCCGGCCTCGACCTTCGACAGGTCGAGAATGTCGTTGATCAGCTGCAAAAGATCGGTCCCCGCGGACTCGATGACCTTCGCGAACTCGACCTGTTTCGCCGTGAGATTCTGCGTCGAATTCTGCGCCAGCACCCCGGCGAGGATGAGCAGGCTCGTCAACGGCGTACGCAGCTCATGCGACATGTTCGCGAGGAACTCGGACTTGTACTTCGACGCGAGTGCCAGCTGCTGGGCACGTTCCTCGATTTCCTGGCGCGCCTGCTCGATCTCGAAGTTCTTGATTTCGATATCGCGGTTCTGCCGGACCAGCAGCTCTGCCTTCTCCTCCAGCTCCGCGTTCGACTGCTGCAGTTTCACCTGCTGTGCCTGCAGTTCCCCGGACCGCGTCTGCAGCTCCCCCGCCAGCCGTTGCGACTCCTCCAGCAGCGAATCGGTGCGGCCGTTGGCGATGATGGTGTTGACGTTGACGCCAATGCTTTCCATCAGCTGTTCCAGGAAATCCCGCTGTACCGGGGTGAACCGGGTGAACGACGCCAGCTCGATCACGCCGAGCACCTGGTCCTCGAACACGATCGGCAGCACGATCAGGTTGACCGGCGGTGCCTGACCGAGGCTCGAGGAAATGTTGACGTACGCGGGCGGCGTCTGGTCCACCACGATCGGGATCTTTGTTTGCGCCACCTGACCGATCAGCGACTGCCCGAGGTCGAACGTCACCTCGCCGGTGCCCGCATGGCCGTAGCCGGCGATCAGCTTGAGCACCGGTTCGCCGGAATCCATCAGGAAGAACGTGGCGTGTTGCGCGCCGACGAGCGGGGTGAGCTCGTTCATGATCAGCTGTGCGACCGTGCGCAGATCGCGATGTCCCTGCAGCAGACCGGAAATCCGCGCCAGGTTCTTGTTCAGCCAGTCCTGGTCCTCGTTCGCGCGTGTCGTCTCCCGCAGCGACTGGACCATCGCGTTGATGTTGTCGCTCAGCTCGGCGACCTCGCCCTTCGCCTCCACGGAAATCGACCGCGTCAGGTCTCCCGTCGCCACCGCACTCGCGACTTCCGCAATCGCCCGCACCTGGCGGGTCAGGTTCCCGGCGAGCTCGTTGACGTTTTCGGTGAGCCGTTTCCAGGTGCCCGACACGCCTTCGACCTCGGCCTGCCCGCCGAGGCGCCCTTCCTTCCCGACTTCACGGGCAACCCGGGTCACCTCCGCGGCGAAGGACGAAAGCGTGTCGACCATCGTGTTGATGGTGGTCTTGAGTTCCAGGATCTCGCCGCGGGCGTCCACGTCGATCTTCTGGTTCAGCTCGCCGCGCGCCACGGCGGTGGTGACCTGGGCGATCGAGCGCACCTGATTGGTCAGGTTGTTCGCCATCGAGTTGACGTTGTCGGTCAAGCTCTTCCAGGTGCCGGCCACGTTCGGCACGCGAGCCTGACCACCCAGAATCCCTTCCGTACCCACCTCGCGAGCCACGCGGGTGACCTCGTCGGCGAACGCGGAGAGCGTGTCGACCATCGTGTTGATCGTGCCGGCGAGCGCGGCGACCTCGCCCTTCGCCTCGACAGTGATTTTCTGCGACAGGTCCCCACGGGCGACCGCGGTGGCGACCGACGCGATGGACCGGACCTGGTCGGTGAGGTTGTCGGCCATGACGTTGACGGATTCGGTGAGGCCTTTCCAGGTCCCCGATACGCCCTTCACATCCGCCTGACCGCCCAGCCGGCCCTCGGTCCCGACCTCCCGCGCCACCCGCGTGACCTCGTCGGCGAACGCGGACAACTGGCCCACCATGGTGTTGATGGTGTCCTTCAACTCCAGGATCTCGCCGCGCGCGTCCACCCGGATCTTCTGCGACAGGTCACCCCGCGCCACGGCCGTCGTCACCTCGGCGATGGACCGGACCTGGGCGGTGAGGTTGCCGGCCATGAAGTTCACCGACGTCGTCAAGTCCCGCCACGTGCCCGCGACACCCGGCACCTGCGCCTGGCCGCCCAGAATCCCTTCCGTACCAACCTCTTTCGCGACCCGGGTGACCTCGTCGGCGAAAGAGGAGAGTGTGTCGACCATCGTGTTGATCGTCGATTTCAGCTCGAGGATCTCGCCACGGGCGTCGACGGTGATCTTCTGCGTGAGATCGCCCTTCGCGACAGCCGTCGTGACCTCCGCGATGGACCGGACCTGGGCGGTGAGGTTGCCGGCCATGAAGTTCACCGACGTCGTCAAGTCCCGCCACGTGCCCCCGACTCCAGGCACCTCCGCCTGCCCGCCGAGCCGCCCCTCACTGCCCACTTCCCGCGCCACCCGGGTGACCTCGTCCGCGAACGACGACAGCTGATCCACCATCGTGTTGATGGTGTTCTTCAGCTCCAGCAGCTCACCTTTCACGTCCACGGTGATCTTCTGGGTCAGGTCACCCGTCGCCACCGCGGTCGCGACGCTCGCGATGTCCCGGACCTGCGCCGTGAGGTTCCCGGCCATGGCGTTCACCGACTCGGTGAGGTCCTTCCAGGTGCCCGAGACGGCGGGCACCGAGGCCTGCCCGCCGAGCTTGCCTTCGGTGCCGACCTCCCTGGCGACCCGGGTGACCTCCGAGGTGAACAGCGAGAGCTGATCGACCATGCCGTTGAACACGACCGCGATCTCGTCCAGCAGTGCGTCCCCGGCCTGCGGCAGGCGGGTGCTGAAATCACCGTCGCGAACCGCTTTGAGCCCGTCGAGCAGCTGCTGCAAGCTCCGGTCGTCGGAACCCGCCGGTTGTCGTGGCGTCATCGGGCACCTTCCTGGTGCCGGGCCTCAGCGGCGGGCTGGCCGTCCCGGCAGGTCGACATCGAACGAATCCTCGCCCGCCGCGACCCGCCGGATCGTGTCGAGGAGGTCTTCCAGCAGCCCGGCCTTGAGCAGCAGCCCGGCGCCGCCGGCCGCGGCGACCCGGTCGGCGACCGCGCGGTCGGCCCCGCCGGTGAACACCAGGACCCGGCAGCCAGGGCTCTGCTCGTGCAGAAGGGCGATCGCGTCGATTCCGTCACCGTCGGGCAGCCTGCGGTCCAGCAACACTACGTCGGGCTGGTGCTCCCCGGCCGCCGGCACCGCGTCGCTGATCCCTTTGGCCCGCGCGACCAGTTCGATGTCGGGCACCGTCTCGAACGCGGCATCGAGCGCCATCGCCACTTGGGCATGGTCTTCGACGAGTAGCAGCCGGATCGGTCCGGTCGCGCTCGGTGCGGAATCCACCAGCATCATCTCCCAGCTGCACGTTCGCAGGCTCCCGGAGTCTAAAACGGCGCCCACGACCGCACGACCCCCATTCGGGGGGCTGGGTTCCCGACGGCCGAGCTCAGAGCCGTTCGATGATCGTGGCGTTGGCGAGACCGCCGGCCTCGCACATGACCTGGAGGCCGTATCGTCCTTCGCGCTGTTCGAGCACCGACAGCAGCGTCGTCATGAGGCGGCCGCCGCTCGCGCCGAGCGGATGCCCGAGCGCGATGGCTCCCCCGTTGATGTTCACTTTGGACAGATCAGCGCCGGTTTCCGCTTGCCAGGCAAGGACAACGCTCGCGAAGGCCTCGTTCACCTCGAACGCGTCAATGTCCGAAAGGGACAGTCCGGCGCGGTCGAGCACCTTGGCGGTGGCGGGGATGATGCCGGTGAGCATGTACAGCGGATCGTCGCCGACGACGGCGAAACCGTGCAGGCGCGCACGTGGCGTGAGACCGAGGCGCCGGACGGTTTCGCTGCTGGTGATCAGGACGGCCGAGGCCCCGTCGTTGATGGGCGAGGAGTTGCCCGCGGTGACCTTGAAGTCCAGGTGCGGGAACCGCTTGTGCCAGAGGTCGGACTCGAAGGCGGGCCTGAGCCCGGCGAGAATGTCCACGGTCGTCGAGGAGCGCACGGACTCGTCGCGCGTCACGCCGTCGAGCGGGACGACGTCTTCGCCGAACCGCCCGTCCACCCACGCCGCGGCGGCGCGCCGGTGGCTCTCGGCGGCGAACTCGTCGAGCCGGGTGCGGGAAAGGTGCCATTTGGCGGCGATGAGTTCGGCGCTGATTCCCTGTGGTACCAACCCTTCCGGGTACCGGGCGGCGACGGCGGACCCGAGGAAGTCCTTGTCGGCGGCCTGACTGCCGATCGGGACGTGGCTCATCGACTCGACCCCGGAGGCGATGACGATGTCGTATGCCCCGGCGAGCACTCCCTGAGCGGCGAAGTGGATTGCTTGTTGCGATGAGCCACATTGACGATCGACCGTGACGGCCGGAACGGATTCCGGCAACCCCGCGGCGAGGGCCGCCCAGCGTGCCGTGTTGGAACTCTGCTCGCCGATCTGCCCGACCGCTCCGCTGATCACGTCGTCGATCAGGGCGGGGTCGATCCCGGTGCGTTCGACAAGTGCGCGGATGGCGTGGGCGTGCAGGTCGACCGGATGGATTCCGGCGAGCGCTCCCCCAGGCTTGCCTTTACCGACCGGCGTCCGCACCGCGTCGACGATCACCGCGTCCCGCATCGGTTCCTCCCGAGATCCCAAGAAGCTACCCACCGGTATACGCTGGTCAGTTGGATTTCACAACTCGCCCCGCCGACTACCACCCGTGACGGCGCGGGCCTTATATCGCAACCACATCCCACGGCGGGTGACCACCCCCTGGTAGGACGCGGTGGAAGGTGGGTTACTCTGTTCATCAGCAAGTCCGAGTGGCGGAATGGCAGACGCGCTAGCTTGAGGTGCTAGTGCCCTTAACGGGCGTGGGGGTTCAAGTCCCCCCTCGGACACCGGTTTTGGCGAAATTTCACCAACCTCGCACCTCGAGCGC
Source organism: Amycolatopsis pithecellobii (assembly GCF_009707865.1). GTDB lineage: Bacteria > Actinomycetota > Actinomycetes > Mycobacteriales > Pseudonocardiaceae > Amycolatopsis_E > Amycolatopsis_E pithecellobii. The sequence continues at coordinate 11,720 of NZ_WMBA01000088.1, read as the reverse complement.
TGGGGTGTCGATCATGTAGTTTTGGCTGATCAGCCATGATGTTGTGCTGTGCGGCGGTCTCGTCGGCCCGGATGATGACGTGATGAGCACCGCACGCAACCAGCCACCCCTACGGGGGCCTCAGGAACAGTTGATCGGCGCGCTCGTGCCCGACTTTGCCGAGCGTCATGCCGAACCGGTCCGTATGCCTGACCTTCCTCCACCCCGACCGGCCGAACCGTCGGGGATGGACACGGTGGTCGGCATGGCGCGCGTCGACCGCACCGGTCGTGTCCGGGAGTGGTCCGTGTTCGACGCCCTGGGCTGGCGGCCGGGGCGGCGGCTGAGACTGGAGATCCTCGACGAGGTGATCGTTTTCGTCGCCGATCCTATCGGCCATCATCGGGTCGACGAGCGGGGTGCCGTCACGCTGCCGGCGGCGGCGCGCCAGATGTGCGGCATCGAGCGCGGTCCCGCGCTTCTGCTCATCGGCAAGCCCGGCGAACGCACCCTCTTCGTGCATTCCGCCAAGATCCTCACCCGGCTGCTGGCCGACTTCTACGACGACATCCTCGGAGGATCGCGATGACTTCCACCCACGCGGCCAGCGTCGCCATAGCGCGACAGTTACTGGCTCAGCTCGGGGTGAGCCTGGCCGATCTACAAACCCATGACGACACCGCAGCATCGGGACTGCCCACCCTGACCGAGTACCTCAACCTGGTCCGGGCGGCGGCGGGACCGGGCGCGAACCGCACGTACGCCACTTACTGGGACCGGATGATCGCCCGCTGGGGCGACCGCAGGCTGGACGAGATCACCGCCACCGACATCGAAGCCATGCGCCACGACATGGCCAACACCGCCATATCCCGACGCAACAGCCGACATGGCCGACACGCCGGAGAACACGTCATCGCCGCCGCCCGCGCCATCTACACCAGGGCCATCGCCGACGGCCTGATCACTCCAACCGCCAGCCCCGCCCATCGGGTGGCCAAACCCCGCCGACTGCCCAACCACCGCCGCGCACTCACCCCCGACGAACTCGACCACATCAACCGCGTCGCCCGCACCAGTGGCAACGACGTCATCCTCGACGCACTACTCCTACGCTTGCACACCGAAACCGCCTGCCGCCGCGGCGGCGCGCTCGCGTTGCGGGTCATCGATCTCGACACCGACCACTGCCTCGTCCGGCTCATCGAGAAGGGCCTCAAGCTCCGCTGGCAACCCATCAGCCCCAACCTCGCCACCAGCCTGGCCGACCACGCCGCCGCCCGGCACGCCACAACACCCACCGAACCCCTGCTGCGCTACCGCGACGGCCGCCCGCTGACCAGCCGCCGCTACGACCACCTCTGGCACCGCATCGGCCAACAACTCCCCTGGGTGGCCAACCAGGGCATCTCCACCCACTGGCTGCGGCACACCACGCTCACCTGGGTCGAACGCCACTTCGGCTACGGCATCGCCCGCGCCTACGCCGGCCACACCGACACCACCGGCGCAGCCACCACCACCTACATCAAAGCCGACCTCCACGCCGTCGCCACCGCCCTCAGCGCCATGACCGGACAACCCCACCCACTCGCGGACTCTGAATCAGCACCTGGTTCTCGGAACCCCCAGTTGCCATTCGCAGGCACCGCACCACACGTGGTTCGGGTCATGACCGAGGCCAGCCGGTGCGGTTGGTAAACGGCATTCAGGCAGCGAAAGCCTCTACGGCAGATTGAGCGTGCGTCGTAGTCCGGACGCCGACGCCGGAACGTGCTAGGGCGCGTTTCAATGCTGTGGCCTGCGAGGACATGAAGGAGTGGGTCATGTCGGCGTGTTGTTGATCAAATAGATGAGGTCTCCGGTATATCGATCCTCGACCAAGACGATCATGTACACCGGAGACCTCGTGGCCAGCGTAGCGGTGGCGGGGCGGGCCGATCTGACCGACGCGCAGTGGGCGGTGCTGGAGGCGCTGCTGCCGGTCGGACAGAAGCCGGGCCGCCCGCCGAAGTGGAGCAAACGACAACTCATCGACGGAATCCGTTGGCGGGTGCGGGTCGGGTCGCCGTGGCGGGATATTCCACCGGTGTATGGCTGCTGGCAGACCGTCTACGGGTTGTTCCGGCGCTGGCAGCGGGCCGGGGTGTGGGCGCTGATCGTGGCCGGGTTGCAGGCACAGGCGGATGCCGCTGGATTGATCACCTGGGAGGTGAGCGTGGACTCCACGATCAGCCGGGCGCATCAGCACGCGGCAGGCGCGCGGACCGATCCGGACCAGCAAAAGGAAGCTCCCGGCGGGGTCGGTGAGCCCGAGCCGGCCGATCACGCGTTGGGCCGGTCGCGGGGCGGGTGGACCACCAAGCTGCATCTGGCCACCGAGCAAGGGCAGAAGCCGCTATCGCTGGTCGTGACCGCCGGCCAGCGGGGTGACTCGCCCCAGTTTCAGGTGGTGGTGGGACGTATCCGGGTCGCGCGCAGGGGACGTGGCCGTCCCCGCACGACGCCGGATCGGGTGTTGGCGGACAAGGCTTACGGATCCCGCGCCAACCGTGCCTACCTCCGTCGTCGTGGCATTCGGTGCACGATCCTGGAAAAGGCCGACCAGGCACGCCACCGCAGGAACAAAGGGCGTGCTGGCGGTAGGCCACCAACGTTCGCCCCGGACATCTACAAACAGCGCCACGCCGTCGAGTGCGGGATCAACCGCCTCAAGCGCAACCGGGCCGTAGCAACCCGATACGACAAGCTGGCGGTTCGCTACGAATCCACCGTCCAAGTCGCCGTGATCAACGAGTGGCTACGCCTTTGAAACACGGCCTAACTGCTTCACTGCGATCTTCGCCTTCTCAAGCAGGCGGCCGGAGAGCGCGCGACGAAGCACCGACGCAACGACAAATCTCCAGAACCTAAAACCGCCGATCCACCCCATGCCCGAACAATTCGGAATAACATTTAGGTCTATTTGAATTCCTAGGCAACCTCATCTCATTTATTACGAAGCTTTCTGTCTGTCTCCCACCAGCGAATGGGATGGAAAGAGTCCAAATCCACGCCCAACTGGATAGAGACTGACTCACGCGAGTCGCCAAACAACATTCGAGTGAAGTTAGGAAGCCAAATCATCTGAAAGTCGAAGTCGCCGCCGAAGAGTTGCTCCCGAGCGTCTTCCCAGTCTTCATCGTTCTCGCCAAATGAAGGCAAAGCCGCGCGCACATCGTCATCGGCTTCAAGCATGTCGTCCGCAACGTCACCCCCCTCCTTCGCCGAGTCAAACATCAGCTCCAGCGCGACACGTTCCACCATAGACCGCGGATAGGGAACCTCTCCCCTGCCTAGCCTTCTACCCAAGTCAACCAGCACATTCCTAAAGCAATCGACCCAGTGGGCGTTTACCATAAAGAGCACCCAGTCTGGCAATTGATCGACAAAGAAAAGTTCCTTTACGCTGACTTTCCCCTGAAGATATTCATCCAAACCAAAGAACGCGTCGTCCTCCAAACCAGCGACAGACATGGAAAGCTTGAACGCCTGGCGCGGCGTCAGCGGGTCTCCCTTGAATGACTTCCCGTAGGTCAACAGCCAATCCTTGTTCACGTGCTGATGCCCCCCGAGCGCCTCCACGGTCTCGCCTGCCCTCAAGGCTGCAACTCCGCCCGCAGGCACCCGAAGGACACGCTCGGCGGCTTGCAGCGTCGTTCTTCGAAAGGAGGCCTCTCGATCATCATCGACCACCTCCAGGCGTCGCCAAGTGGCAAGTGACATACCCGCCTTCCTGGCAGCCTCTTGCTGCGTCAAGCCAAGCTCTTCACGTCGCCCTCGTACTCCATCCACGCCGATCTCCCTTGAGTGCTCATTGAGTACTTCTTATACTAGCACCCAATAAGTACTCATAGCTACAGCCACACGAACGTCGCGCCGCCCGCCCGTCCACGACGTGGGAGCCCCACTCAACCCCGGAGCGTGTCGCATGTTCAACATCGCCAGCAGGGGGTATAAATCGGCTTCAACGAACTGGACGGAACCGCGACACCGGAGCGAGCCTCGAAGATCGAGGAGGGCGGGATTGATGACAGCGTCCGAGCCTGACCCGACCGTCATGGCGCGGTTCTGCCGTGAGGTCGTGCCGTCGATGTTGACAGAGGCATGTGGTGTGGATGCCGCCCAGCCGGCGGCGATCGGCGAGGACATGCTCGCGCGGGCGCTGTCGTTCGCCGCCCTCGGTGATCCGGATCGGGATGTGCTCATGAGCCCGTTTGTCGAGGAGGTGTTCGACCACGAGCCGCCCGAGTCCACCCTTGAGGTGAAAGCCGCGGTGGCGGTGGTCGTGCGCAACAGCCTGCTCGAGGAGGCCCACACCAACGGTCCGCTCAACACCGGCGGTATCCAGGCGATCACCACCGCCGCGACGGCGCCGCTGTCCCATCTCCTCGCCGCTGGCCGTCGTGGGCTCGTGCAGCCCGTCGACGAGAACCTCTTCGCCAGCCTGCCCGATATGTACCCCCGCGCATGGGCCTGTCTTGCCGCGCTCGCGGACGCTATCGGCTCCGGCGGACGCATCGCTTATCGGACTCCCGACGGCCCCGCACCGACCCTGCCGGAGCCCAGCGAACTGGTCGACGCGCCCACCGCGGCCAATAACGACCGCGTGTCAGTCCTGAGCGGGATCGATGACCGGTTCGATCGACGCTTGGTCGAGATGCTGGACGCGGCTGCCTTCCAGGGGGTGGTCCTGTGGCTCTCGGCGTTGAGCAGGATCTCCCGCAACCTCGACAAACTCCTCCGCGCTCTTGAGTTCCTCATCGCCCACAGCGCCAGCGTCCTGACCACCAACTACATGATCCGCAGCAATGATGTCTGGGCACGACGCGGCGCGTTCGTGAAACCGGTCAGCAACGACCCTGCCGTCTGCCTGTCCAGCAGAACCGGCCTCAGCGGCGCTCACAAGAAGGCCTACGAACAGATAGCCAAGCAAGTCGTCCAATCCCGGTCGAGGGCGTGACGCTAGGTCGACGGATACCGCGTGGCGCTCCCGGGGAAAGTCCTGTACCGGCAGTATTGAGGTCTAGGGTGATCGAGTGTCGTTCCCCCGCCCCACCGAGAAGGCTGGTCCCCTTGCGGGTCACGTCAGGAAAGGCCGGACCTACCGGTCCCCGATCGTCGCGACCGGCCTTCTCGACCTGGGCGACTGGGTCAGAGACGATCTGCCGGACCTGTTGTGGCCGGTGCTCGTATTCTCCGAACTCGGGACTGCGGAGGGCATCCGGTTCACGCGTTGGCAACGGCGTGTCCAGGAACAGCTCACCGGCGAAGCCGAGCCACAGTTCATCGCCGAGGGGCTCGACGGCCGGCTGACGAGCCTCGACCGGCTTGCGCTGCGACTTCCCGGCGCGGCAGCCACGGCCAGGAGCGTTGCGGTCGAACTCGGCCTGCTCCCCGAGCTTGTGACCAGGACCTTGGCCTCCTACCCGTCGCGCCCGGCCGAATGGCTTGCCGATCAGGAGTTCACGCCGCCGACCGAGGACGTGCTGGGCCTGCTCGCGCGTTCCGTTCTCGAAGTGGTCAGGGATGGTCATCGCGAAGCCGTGATCAAGTGCCTTCCTGTTTGGAGTGAGGTCCAGGCCGGCACGTTCAGTACGAGCGCGGAGACAATCGAACTACTTCGTTCTTATCCGAACGACGAGGCGAACCGGGCAAAGGCGGACTCAGTTGTGCGAGCTATGTGGGGTGCACGAAAAGAAGCGTTATCCCTCCACGACGAAGGGCGTTTCGACCAGGCAGTCAGGTGGGCGAAGGTTTTCTGGGGAGCGAATTCTATGACCTCACGGTGCAGACGCAAGCGAGAGCTGGAGTCGGTGGAGCCCGCCGTGGAGGACGCCGTCGCGGGCGGATCGCCAGGTGGAACCCCTGACGACGAATCCATGCCCACAACCCAGGCACCGGAAGAAGGGGAGCATCTCCGTCGGCTGGCGATGGACTTGCTCTCCAGTTATGTTGAGGCACTTGAAACGGCGCCCGCGCGATTGCACGATCCCGAGCGCCAGGAGGTCCACGCAGGCCTCGTCGCCAGGGTCGGGCGCGACGTGATCGCAGTACTCGGGGCTCCGGACTTGTGGTGCCTAGAACACGGGGCCCACATCGGTCGCACACTCGTCGAAGTCCGTATCTATCTGCAGTGGATGGCACGACAGGATCCCACGATCTACCGCGCCTACCAGGACTATGGAGCAGGCAAGGCCAAGCTCTACGCACAGATCATGAAGGAACTGCCGCCGGACACACACTTGTCCGGCTTCGCGGACGCGGTGGCTGAGCTCGAAAAGTTGAGCCACAATGACGATGTCATCGACCATAGAATCGTCGACACTCGTGATTCATTCGCCGGAGGTAAATCCATCCGGTCGATGGCCGAGGAATGCGGGCTGATCGACCTCTACCGGCAGGCGTACTACATTTCCAGCGGTGTCGCGCACTCGGAATGGTGGTCGGTCGAGACTCACGCCATGGAGCGTTGCCTCAACATCCTTCACGGAGGGCACCTGATCCCCAGCCTCGGCCTCAACGCTGGCAGCGACGTCCAACTGGCTTCATCGTGGGTTGATCAACTGTATTCGCTCATGATGATCAGCCTGGAGATCATCGAAACTGACAAGACTGCGGTCAGCAAGGCATTCGAGTGGCTCAAGAGCGAGCAAACCACGGAGACCGGATAGTCGAGGGCTTGCTGCGTGTCCAGCCCGGCCGACCCGCGCCCCCTCTACCCAGTGAAAATTCGAAGAGGCCATCACTCGTTGACCGACCGGTCAGCGTAGCCGCTACGTCCTCCGATCCGCGGATCAACTACGTGACACGGACAAGCCTGTAGAGGCGCGCTGGTCCGACCGGGTGAGAATCCGCCTGAGGCCTCCCGTGTTCGCAGCCCAGTCAGCAGGATGGCCAGTACGAGGAGTTCATGCCACGTCGCACTCTGTGCCTCTTGTCTGATTGTGACGCGGTTGAACGGGAGGGATAGTTCGTGGAGCCACTGACGTTGTCGGCGCTTGCCGCATCCGCGTTGACGCAGGCGTTCAAGTTCCTGTACGACCGTGTTGGGGCAGCTTTGGACCGTCGAGTAGAGAACAAGAAGAGCGAGGCTGCCGAGGAAACCGACGTTCTGGCGGACCCACTGCGGCCGTTGAATCCCATACCTGGGGCTCTCACATCCGATCGGCTTGCTCGGCTTCACCGGGCACGCAATGAGATGGCCCCCTACGTCGCGGGCAAAATCATTTCACCAGATGATCACGACCTAATCCAGCTGCTGGACCGAGCACGGGAAGACCTTGAAGCGGTTTATGGGCAGCGGTTCACATTTGTCGGAGAACAACGCCCGCGGGCACAAGTGTTGGTCAAGCAAGGCCACGACGAGGTCATGGGTGCAGTGACTGGCATCCAAGCAACTGGGGTATCGGGCGCGGTCAACGTGAGCGTTGAACAGGAGAGCAAGACCGTGCACGAAGGTGGTGAGGTCACCGGACTCCGGCTTGAGGGGCCGCTGTGATGGACGAACAACGCTCCTATGCAGCGGATCCTTCGATCGCCTGGATGTCTGCCACAACGTCGGCCACAGAACAGCCGCCGGCACCGGAGCAGTTCGAACAGGCAGCCGCTGGTCTTATCCAAGCCGCAGCCGCCGTGGATCCGGAGCTCGTCGAACAGGTCCGCCAATCAGCGCTGCTGAATCTCGGCGAAATGAACGCGATCAAGGTCGTCACTGTGCTCCAGAATGCACTGGACCACACCAAGATCGCCGACAGCTACCTCGGCGTCATCCGTCAGGTATTTGCGAGGCCACACGGGTTCGACAACCTGCTCAGGACGTGGAGTCAACCGGGATCCATTACGGTCATCAACCGCGGCCCCGATACCGGCAGGACAACGATCGCTCATGCACTGCTTGCCGAACTGCGACGCCATTCCGGCAACCAGGTCAACGTCGGGACTGTAAGTTTCGGCGGGTCCCCGACCTTTCCGGTCGAACGCCTGCCGCGTCAGGAACTCTGGGCGTATCTGCTCGAACTGCCCCCAGATGAAGAAGGCTTCGCCGTCAATGACCAGTTCGGAAGCAACTTGCACGACCTACACAACGTCCTGGTCCGGCGGCGATGTCACCTAGTTGTCGTGACCTCACCACAGCAGTGGGCACGCATAGGCCACGGCGCGCCCGCCGGAATCCTCGCCAACCTCGGTGACGCCGATGCAAAGGCCATTGCCAGAAAATGGCTTGCGGCAGTTGACAGTGAGGTTCCAGCTGAACGGTGGTTGGCCGATCCCACGGTCACGCAGCTGTTACAGCACCAGCCACCGGCCGAAGTTCTCGACATCGTGGGGCTAATCCGGTCCGCGGCCCGTGCCGACGCCAAAGACCTTCCTGAGATAAAGGCAAAGACGGACAACCGCTCTGTCGAGACCGAGGAGGAACTATGGCCTCGGCGAATTGCGATGGTCGAATCCGCGCGCAAGAACTGGCGCCCACAGCTTCTGGAATGGCACCGCCAGTCCGGCCGTACCAGCTTGCAACGCAACTTTCTGCTCGCTGCCGCAGTCTTGCGCGGAACATCGGTCGCGCACGTCTACTCGCAGGCAGCACTACTCGGCAAAGTATTCAAAGACAATGAAATCGAGCTACTCGGACAGCGAGATCCCGGCGTAATCGAGATGGTCGATGCCGCGCAGGCTACCCTCAATCCAGATGACACCTTGTCCTTTGCCCGCCCGGAGTGGGATGACGCTATCGTAGAGTACTTTTGGGTCGACCGTCCCTTCTCACGCTCCGCTTTCCTGGGATGGCTCGCCACGGCACCCTATCTGGACGACGGACGCCAGGCACTAGAGCGTGTTCCCGGCCAAGTGCGCTACACACTAGCCGAACGAATTGCGGCATTCGCAGTGAGATGGGCAGTTCGACAGCAGAGGCACGACCCGCTCAGTGAATTGGTCAAGACCTGGCGCGGCAACAAGTCGTTGTGGGACCTGATCCTCAGCTCGCTCGACGACGCAGCCACTCAGCCGGCGAGCGCCAGCTATGTCCACGGCATGCTACTCCAATGGGCGAAAAACGATGATCCCGCCCAGCGGCTTGCCGTCGTCAACGTCTGCTCGCGCCAGTTCGGCCGACTGCACACCGGCAAAGCCCTGCGACGACTACAGCACACCGCATCTGCCGCAGACTCGGCGATCGACGACGCGCTGCGCGCCGCAGTGACCACTCTGTGGGAAGATCCATCGATCCGCCCCACCCTCTTTACCCAACTGGTCGATTGGTGCTCGCAAGACAAAACTCGAGGCGCCGGGCGACGCTGTTTCAGCATCCTCGCCGCGACGGCAACAGACCACGACGGCTCGCTGCCCACCCTTTTGCAGGAGCATGAGGTCAAGGCGGACGTATTTCAGCTCTCGACCGGATTGGCCGCAATCCTTGAGCACACCGCATCTCCGCACAGCGACCAGGAAGAGGCCGCGAGCATCGTCGGGTTCTGGCTCGACGCCGTCCTCCACCACCCTGACCAGCGCGACCGCGTGCTCCAATCGCTTCGTCATGCAGTACGTGCGACTGGCGGCGTCTCCGCTTCGGCCCGGAACACGCTCCGTGTGATCACTCACCTCTGGGCACGAAATAGCGACACGGCGCAATCAGACCGCGAGAGACTCTACACAGAGTTGTCCAGCTTGCTCGACGGAGACCTCGAGCAGACGTTCGCCGCTCATCGGCAGCAGGCCAGCACAGTCGAAACGGCATGATCAGACGATCCGCGCGGCGCGATCGCACAAACACTGACGAGCAGCCGCCGTACGACTTTCCCGACCTCCTGAACAGTGCAGACGAGGGCCTCCAGTTTGAGGCTAGGATTCGCGTGATCTGGCGATTCCTGCCCGGGCAACCGCGGCCCGACCAGCCACAGGACCTTGCGGCAAACGCCATCAGGCCACAGCTTGCCAAGGCTGGCGAGTACTCGGTTTTACGCGTGGACGCTGCGCGCCAAGCAATACGAGCCGCTCTTACGCACACGTTGCCGATCATCCGGTACGGCGTAGAGGTCTTGCATGCAGCAGTCACACTACAGGTCGACAACGAAACCCTCGCAGCCGCGCGACTTCTAGACCGGGCCCGACGCGAACTCGAACTGGACGCACTCGCCCGCCGGCAGGTCAAAGCACGACTCGATTTCCTCCGAACCACATGCCTGGCGGATCCCGGCACCGCCAAGCTATTCACCTTGCTCGAGCGCTCGCCACGCGTTGGCGGGCCCTCGGACGATGCGACCCTCGACGAGCTCATCCGCACCCTCCATGCCTGGAAGCCGGAATCACAGTGGGTCCTGTTAGCCCAGCTCCTTCACGAGTTTCTTGCCGACCTCAGCGAGCCGCAGCGGGCGGAGCTACTACACATCATGCAAAGCGCAATTCGCACGCTCGGCAACGAACAACTGGCGGACCGGATCGCGGTCTTGACGTCAGATCGTAATGAAGGCCCGGCTCTGAACGGAGAACACACTGAAAATTGAGACGGTCGGCGGTCTATAGTTCATGCCAGGCAAACGCGACAAGGTCATGCGTGAACTGACTGGCACTCGATCGCGTTATCCAGCTATGTTCTGTCACATGAACACGCCTCCTGCGCATGGATGCCGCGAACACGTGTTCGATTCCCCCCTCGGACACATATTCCCGGTGGATCTACCGCACCACAGCGTCACCAGTCGAATACGGTTGGTGATGTCCTTTCCAGCTGGTCATCTGGCGTGGTTATGCTGTCGGCTAGGCAGCTCTCCCCTCGGTACGTGGTGAGGGGAGGACACCGGTGACTAGTTCGATTCGGCCGGTCGTGTTTCCCGGGTCGTCCCGTTCCGGCACCCTCGATTCCGCCTTGCCAGCGAAGCCCAGTCCCGGCCATATGCCATTGCCGGTTCCTTCGTTACCGCCGTCGCCGCTGGCCACCGGCGGTGAACTGGCCGCGCACATCAGTGTCGCGCCGATGGAGTCCTCGGGGCGCATTCAGGACCGCCGGATCGTGAAACTGCTCGGCTGGGCCCCCGGCGATCGCCTCACGATGGCGGTGATCGAGACCTCCGTGGTGATCCGCCGCCGCGAGGACGGCGCGTTCCACATGACCACCAGCCCGTACGTAGCACTGCCCGCCCCGGTGCGGGCCCGCTGCCACCTCACGGCCGGCTGCCGGGTACTGCTGGTCCCAGATCCCCAGCAAGATGCACTGATCGTGCACCCGTCCACCGCGGTAGCCCGCATGCTGCAGTGGCTGCACACCCACCTCGCCGGCGGTGATCCGCGATGACCACCCCCACCTCCGGCACGCCCGCCGAACTCGACGCCGCCCGGCTCGTCCTCGCCCGCATGGGCGTCGACCCCGCCGACCTCATCACCCACCAGACCGGCGCCACACCGGCGCGACCGATGCCCACACTCAGCGAGTGGATCGAGAAAGTGAAGACGCTCGTCTCCCCAGGCACCGCCCGCACCTACGGCTCCTACTGGACCAAAGCCGAGGCCGCCTGGGGCTCCCTCCCGCTCGACGACCTGACCGCCAGCGACCTGCGCTCACTCGGCAAACACGTCAAAGCCACCGCCCTCGTCCGGCGCAACTCCCGCGGCGGACGCAACGCCGAAGAGAACTTCATCGCCGCCATGCGCTGCCTCTACCGCTACGCCGAAGACGAACACCTCATCAACGAACGCCACAACCC
>NZ_WMBA01000087.1 GCF_009707865.1 Amycolatopsis pithecellobii | reverse complement strand
CCCCGTTCCCCAGCCATCCTAAAGAAGGCCCCCGGCACGCATCGCCACCCGCACCCGCCGGGTGAGGCGGGCCACGGGCAAAAAATCCGTGGACCCACCTTGCCGTGTCATCGGATGCTGTGTCGGTGCTCATCTTTTTCCACCCCGTACCCGGCGGCGGTTCCCGCGCCGTGCTGCATCGCGATGATCGCGTCACGCTGGAAATGCGCTCGTACGACCGGAAGTGGCGCGTGCCGCACGATCTGGCGCACGCGGTGACCGAACGCGAGCTCCGGCTGGGCGGCGGCGTGTTCGGCTGCATCGCCGCCGGTGCGCTGTTTTCGTCCGTGCGTGTCCTCGAAGGACGGCAACGCCACGATGCGGCCGCTCTCAGCCGCCAGGTGATCGCCTGCCACGAACGCGAGATCGGGATCGCCGAGGCGCTCACCGGTGCCGTGCACGCCACGGTCGAACACGGCAGGCACAGTGCTTTCCCCGCCGCGCGCGACGCGTGGGCGTCGGTGCGCGAGGAACCCTTTCCCTACACCGAAATGGACCTGCAGCGAGCCACCAGCGCCCTCACCCGGCTGGCCGACGCGTTCACGCACCTGCCGGCCGCCACCGGGCTGCGCTTCGAATGGCCACGCCGGCTCACCGCCGCCGCAGTGCCGACAACACGTCCTCGATCCCAGCCGGGGCGGCGTCGAGTTCGATGACCTTGTCGCGCCCGCGTTCTCCTTGCACCACAACGAGATTCCGGCCGCGGACGCCGAGTTCCTTCGCCAGCACCTTGCGCACCGCCTCGTTCGCCCTGCCGTCGATCGCGGGCGCCCTGACCGACACGATCAGAGCGCCCGCGTGCTCACCACCGACGAAGTCCCGTTTCGCGCCCGGTTTGACGCGAATGGTGAATCGCATCGGGCCTCACAGCCCACGCAGGAACGCCGCCGACGTCGAGACCGCGGGTTTGGAGGAGTTGGCGCCGATCAGCAACACGGAGAACGCGACGTCGTCACGGTAACCGGCGAACCAGCCGTTGGCCTGGCTGCCGTCGCCGAACTGCGCGGTACCGGTCTTGCCGTACACCTTGCCGCTCCCGGCGAGCCCGGTCGCGGTCCCGCCGGTGACGACCTCACGCATCATCGACCGCAGCGCGCCGAGCACCGCACCCGACGGCGCGGCGTAGCCGGTGGTCACCGACGTGCCCCGGTCACGGACCAGTTGCGGGGTAACGGATTTCCCCGCCGCGACGGTCGCGGCCATCAGCGCCAGACCGAATGGGCTGGCCTGCACCTTGCCCTGCCCGATCGCGGATTCGACCTGTTCGGCCGGGTTCGCCGTCGCGGTGACCTTGCCCGCCTCGGTGGTCAGGCCGGGGATGTCGAAGTCGGCGTTGAGCCCGAACTGGCTCGCCGCCTTCGCCAGCGCGTCCGGGGGCAGCTGTGCCGCGAGCTGCGCGAACGTGGTGTTGCAGGAATGCGCGAACGCCGAGTGCAACGGTAACGAGGGAAGCGAGAACTGGTCGTCGTTCGGGATGGTGCGCTGGCCCAGCTGCACGGTGCCGGGGCAGGGCAGCACGGTGTCCGCCGTCGCCGCCCCGGCCTCCAGCACCGCCGCCGCGGTCGCGATCTTGAACGTCGAGCCCGGCGCGTACAACCCGCTCAGCGCGTTACCGGAGGTCACCTGCGCGTTCTGCGCGACGGCCAGAATGTCCCCTGTGGACGGCTGGATCGCGACCAGCATCGCCGGCGCCCCGGCCGCGTCCACCGCGGCCTGCGCGGCGGCCTGTGCCTTGCTGCTCAACGAAATGGCCAGCGTCCTCGGCTGCTCGGCGCCCTCGCTGTAGAGCGTGGTGGCCTTGCCGGCGGCGTCGACGAGCACCACCGACCACGACTTGCCGCTGCCGGTGGCAAGTCGGCCGACGCCCGGCACCACGAGGGGCGCGAAGCCGGGGTCCACGGCTTTCGGGCCGTCCGGCTGCCAGGTCATCAGCGCCTTGCCGTCCCGGTCGATCACGGCGGGCCCACCACCCGCGGCACGGACGGCGAGCCGGTCGCCGGGGCCGAGCTGGGGATGGATCGCGGCCGGGGTGAAGTGCACGCGCCAGCCGGTGTCATCGCGGACGAGCCGCAGCTCGTTGTCGTAGTTCCACACCCGGCCCGCGGCCAGCGTCCACTTCACGTGTATCGCCGCCTTGTCGCCCGTGGCCTGCCTCAACGTGGCGGCAAAGGCGGTCGGCGCCAAGCCGGTCCGAGCGGCCTTGACCGCGGCCGCGGCGGCCGCCGGATCGTCGGTCAGCGCGCCGGCCGTCGTGTCGTCACCCGCGGACCAGGCCGCCAGGTACCGGTTCGCGACGTCGCCGGCGGTCGCCGGCGCGGATGCGGCGGGCGAGCCGCCGGTGCCGCCGCGCAACACCACGAACGCCGCCACGACGATCGCCACGACCGCCACGGCGGCGCCGGCCAGTATCCATCTCTTCACGGTTCGTGACACGATTTCCCCAGCTCCTTCCCGGGGTAGTCGGTCACCAACCGCGATCCGTTACGCCTTGGCCACCTTCACCCGCACCTTGACGCCTTCGCCCACCGTGCCCTCGAGACCGCTCTCGACCCGGCCGTACGAGACAGCTTTCGCGAGGGTCTCGGTGGCGACGAACTTCTCGTGCGCCTTCGCCGCGGCGACGACGTCCTCGGGCGCGTCGACGGTCAGCTCGATCCGGTCGGCCACGTCGAACCCGGCGTCCCGGCGGGCCTGCTGGACGACGCGGATCAGGTCGCGCGCGACGCCTTCCGCCGCCAGTTCCGGCGTCACGTCGGTGTCCAGCAGCACCAGGCCCGAGCCCGCAGGCAATTCGGAAGCGGCAACCGTGTCGTCGACGTCCTTCGCGACCAGGCGCCGCTCGTACTCACCGTCGAGCAGTTCGATCCCGGCGGCGACCAGCGCACCCTCGGGCGAGGTGGTCCACTCCCCCGCCTTCACGGCCTTGATCACCTTCTGCACGTCCTTGCCCAGCCGGGGCCCGGCCGCCCGCGCGTTCACCGCGACCTCGAACCCGCCGTGCGCGGCCACATCGGTGGTCAACTCGACCGCCTTGACGTTCACCTCGTCGGCGATGATGTCGGTGAAATCCGCCAGCGACTCCGCGTCCGGCGCCGCGACGAGCAGCTTCGCCAGCGGCAGCCGCACCCGCAGTTTGTTCGCCTTGCGCAAGGAAAGCGCGGACGAACACACCTGGCGCACCCGGTCCATCGCGCGCACCAGTGCCGGGTCGGCGGGCATCTCGTCGACGAGCGGCCAGTCGCTCAGGTGCACCGAGCGCCCGCCGGTCAGCCCGCGCCACACCGACTCCGTGGTGAGCGGCAGCAACGGCGCCAGCGTCCGGCTCGCCACCTCGAGGACGGTGTGCAACGTGTCGATCGCGTCCCGCTCCCCCGCCCAGAACCGGTCGCGAGACCGTCGCACGTACCAGTTCGTCAGCACCTCGAGGAACTCGCGCGCGCTCTGGCACGCGCCCGCGATGTCACAGATGTCCAAACTGGACTGGACATCCGTGACCAGCTCGTTGGTCTTGGCCAGGATGTACCGGTCCAGCACATGCCGCGAATCGGTGCGCCAGCGCCCTTCGACGCCTTCGGCATTCGCATACAGGGCAAGGAAATAGTACGAATTCCACAAGGGAAGCACGGCCTGGCGCACCGCGTCGCGGATACCCTTGTCGGTGACGATCAGGTTGCCGCCACGCAAGATCGGGCTCGCCATCAGGTACCAGCGCATCGCGTCGGAACCGTCCCGGTCGAACACTTCGTTGACGTCCGGGTAGTTCCGCAGCGATTTCGACATCTTCTGCCCGTCCGAGCCGAGCACGATGCCGTGTGACACGCACATCCGGAACGCGGGCCGGTCGAACAGCGCCGTCGCGAGCACGTGCAGCACATAGAACCAGCCACGTGTCTGGCCGATGTACTCGACGATGAAATCGCTCGGATAGTGGTGTTCGAACCAGTCCGCGTTTTCGAACGGGTAGTGCACCTGGGCGTAGGGCATCGACCCCGAGTCGAACCAGACGTCGAACACTTCGGGGATCCGGCGCATCGTGGAGCGCCCGCTCGGGTCGTCCGGGTTGGGCCGGGTCAGCTCGTCGATGAACGGCCGGTGCAGATCCTGCGGCCGCACCCCGAAATCGTGTTCCAGCTCGTCCAGCGAGCCGTAGACATCGGTGCGCGGGAACTCGGGGTTGTCCGAGATCCACACCGGGATCGGCGTGCCCCAGTAGCGGTTGCGCGACACCGACCAGTCACGCGCGCCCTCCAGCCACTTGCCGAACTGGCCGTCCTTGACGTGCTCGGGATACCAGGTGATCTGCTGGTTCAGCTCGACCATCCGGTCGCGGAACTCGGTGACCTTCACGAACCACGACGACACCGCGCGGTAGATCAGCGGGTTGCGGCAACGCCAGCAGTGCGGGTACGAGTGCTCGTAAGTCTCGTGGCGCAGCAGGATCGCGCCCTGCCTCGCGGCGGAACCGGTGCCGTTCTTGAGGTCCCGGATGATGTTCGGGTTGGCGTCGAACACCTGCTGGCCCGCGTAGTCCGGCACGGTTGCGTCGAACCGGCCCTTCGCGTCCACCGGGGTGACCGGCGTGATCCCGTAGGTGTCGGCGACCGCCTTGTCCTCCTCACCGTAGGCGGGCGCCAGGTGCACGACACCGGTGCCGTTGTCGGTGGTGACGTAGTCCGCCAGGATCATCTGATGCGAGTTCTCGTTGCCCTCGAAGTACGGGAACGGCGGAACGTAACGCAGCCCTTCCAGCGCGCTTCCCTTGTACCGCGCGACAACCGCGGGTTCCTCGCCGAGTTCCTTGGCGTAGGCGGAAACCCGGGCTTCGGCGAGCAAAAAGCGCTTGCCCGGTAAGGTTTCCGGCTCGACCACGACGTAGTCCAGATCGGGGTGCACGGCGGTCGCCTGGTTCGACGGCAGCGTCCACGGGGTGGTGGTCCAGATCAGCACATACGCGTCGTCCAGCTCGTTCCCGTTGCCCGCCAACCGGAAACCGACCGTGACGGCCGGGTCCTGGCGACTCGCGTAGACGTCGTCGTCCATCCGCAGCTCGTGATTGGACAGTGGCGTCTCGTCCCGCCAGCAGTACGGCAGGACGCGGTAGCCCTCGTAGACCAGTCCTTTGTCCCACAGCTGCTTGAACGCCCAGATCACCGATTCCATATAGGACAGATCGAGCGTTTTGTAGTCGTGCTCGAAATCGACCCAGCGCGCCTGGCGGGTGACGTAGTCTTGCCACTCGTCGGTGTAGCGCAGCACGGACTCGCGGCAGGCCTCGTTGAACTTCGCGATGCCCATCTCGTCGATCTGGGACTTGTCGGTGATGCCCAGCTGCCGTTCGGCTTCCAGCTCCGCGGGCAGGCCGTGGGTGTCCCAGCCGAAGCGCCGCTCGACGTGCTTGCCGCGCATCGTCTGATACCGCGGCACGATGTCCTTGACGTACCCGGTCAGCAGGTGACCGTAGTGCGGCAGCCCGTTGGCGAACGGCGGGCCGTCGTAGAAGACGTACTCGTTGTTGCCGTTGACACCCGGGTCGCGCGCGTCGATCGAGGCACGGAAGGTGCGGTCGGACTCCCAGTAGGCCAGCACGTCCTTCTCCAGCGCGGGAAAGGACGGCTGGGACTCGACCTGGCCCGGGGTCTGGCCACCCAGCGCTGCCTTGGGGTACATCGGTGCGCTCCTCGCGGTTTCGTCGCTCTCGTAAGGGATCTGCCGATCCCGCACGGGGACGAGACGCACCGGCCGGCGCGTTCCGCGGTACCACCCCGCTTGCCCGCGCATGCGCGGGCCGCTCGTTCGGCGGCTGTCACGGGCCGCACCCGTCCGGTTCTACTGGGACCGAGGTCCGTTCTTCCGGAGGCTCCCCGGTGATGGCCGGATCGACGCCGTGTTGCGTTCCAGGTTAGCGCACCGTGCGCACGGTAATCGCGACGGCCGCCGCCCACACGGCCGCGCCCACGATTCCCGCGACCGGCAGGCCCGCGGCGGAGGTGCCGAAATGCCCGAACATCGCAGCGAACCCGCGATGGCCACCGCGACGAGCGGGACGTTGAGCCAGAACAGGATCCGCCACCCGGCCGCGCCACCCAGCACCGGCCCGCCGGCGAGCGCGAGCGCCGACACCCCGGCCCACACGCCGAGTGCCCGCGCCTGCTCGCGCCGCCCCGGATAGGCGCTGCGGAAACACTTCCACCGGGGTGGAAGCATGCGCGCGGCATCATGGAGTCATGGCAATCACAGGCGACGCGGATATCGCCCGGACGGCCACACTGTTCGCTGATCCGGCGCGGGTGCGGGTGCTGATGGCGTTGGCGGACGGGCGAGCGCTGGCGGCGTCGGTGCTGGCGAACGAGGCCGGGCTGTCGGCGCAGGGCACGAGCGCGCATCTGGCGAAACTGCGCGACGCGAGCCTGGTCGTGGTGGAACGCTCGGGGTGGCACCGGTTCTACCGTCTCGCCGGTCCGCAGGTCGGCGAGATCCTGGAAACGCTCGCCCAGATCGCGCCGCCGCAGCCGGTGACGTCGTTGAAGAGCGGCACGCGCGCCGAGGCACTCCGGTTCGCGCGCACCTGCTACGACCACCTCGCGGGCCGGCTCGGGGTCGCCGTCACAGCCGCGCTGGTGACCCACGGAGCGCTGGCAACCACCGACGGCGTGCCCGGCACCGAACGGCGGGAGCAGGATCGTCTGTCGGCACCGCTGGCGACGCACCCGTATGTGCTGGGCCCGAAAGCCGGACCAGTGTTCGGCGACCTGGGCGTGGACCTCGACGCGGTCCGGCGACGACGGCGGCCGCTGTTGAAGTTCTGCCTGGACTGGTCCGAACAACGCCACCACCTGGCCGGCGCACTCGGCGCCGAACTCGCGGCCACCTTCGAGCGGCGCGACTGGCTGGAACCGCGCGTTCCCGGCCACCGGGCGGTGCGGCTGACCGATACCGGACGCACGCAGCTACAAGACCGGCTTGACGTCAGGATTCCGAGGTAGCAAGCAACTTCGCATCCGGAGAACAGCGCGCACAGGGGGTGAAGCCCAGGTCCCGTGCGTCCTTGATGGTGATCGGGATCGTGTCGCGCTCGCCGAGCCAGCCGCAGTCCGTCAGGTGATAGCGCGGGTGCTCGTCAACCACGACCACCTCGGCGTCCAGCTTCGCGACGGCCTCGGCGTCTTCCTCGGACGTCGCCTCCACCGCGGGCTCACCGGTCTCATCCGGCTCTTCGACGACCTCGGCCCGCTTCGCCCGGCGGCGGAGGAAGTCCACCACGAGGAGCAGCCCGGCGGCGACCGACAACGCGATCGACACCCAGGCCCACAGCGAGCTCGCCGTGATCAGGGCCGTGACCAGCAGCCCCAGCGCGGCCAGGACCAGGATCAGCACGAAGAACAGCACGCCCAAGACCTATCCGACCGGAAACAGGGTCCGCACAGTACACCACAAAACGGTCCCGGCCCCTCGGGGTTGGGACCGGAACCGCTTCGTGTCAAAACTTCCCAGAAAGCGCTGGTGCTCAGCCGGCCTCGGCGCGGGGGCCGAACGAGTAGCCCTGCCCGCCGCCGGAACCGGAATTGCCTGCGGTCGAAGACGCCGAAGCCGGCGCCGCCGAACCGCGATCGTCCAGCTCACGCAACTGCGACTCGAGGAACCCACGCAGCCGCGTCCGGTACTCACGCTCTATCGTGCGCAGCTCTTCGATCTTCTTGCCGAGCGTGCTCTTCTCGGCGTTCATCGTGTTCATCGTCTCGGTGTACTTGCGCTGTGCCTCGCGCTCCATCGACGTCGCCTTGTCACGCGCCTGGCGCTCCAGGGTCTCGGCCCTGGTCCTGGCGTCGTTCAGCATCGTCTCGGCGCGGGTGCGCGCCTCGTTCACCATCGAGTCCGACTTCGCGCGCGCATCCGAAAGCAACTGCTCGGACTTGGCCCGCGCCTCGGCGAGCATGCCGTCGGACTCGGTCTTGGCCTCGGCGGTCAGCCGGTCGGCCATCTCCTGCGCCAGGCCCAGCACCTTGGCTGCCTGCACATTGGGCTCGCCGGCGTCGGCCATCGAATGGGCCTGGGTTTGCTCCACCGGGGACGGCGGCGGCACCGGGGCCAGCCTCCGCGACGTCTCCTGTGTCGCGCCACCCGCACGGGCGGCATCCAGGTCGCCACGCGCGGTTTCCAGCTCGGCATCGAGCTGCTCGACCTGCTGACGCAGCTCGTTGTTGTCCTCGATCAGCCGGGCCAGCTCGGTCTCCACCAGGTCGAGGAACGCGTCCACCTCGTCCTCGTTGTAGCCCCTCTTGCCGATGGGCGGCTTGCTGAACGCGACGTTATGCACGTCAGCGGGGGTCAACGACATCAGATCACCTCACGCACTCCATGGCCTGCTCCGAACATCCCGGGTCTTCCCCGATTCACCCGGGATACGCCAGTTGCATCAATATGAACACAACCAACAGCAGCACCATAATCGATAAGTCCAGTCCGACGCCGCCAATGCGCACCATCGGGATGATCCGCCTGACCAACCGTACGGGCGGATCGGTCACTGTGTAGATGGTCTCGAGCGTCACCGCAACTCCACCCGCCGGCCGCCACTCACGGGCGAAGGCGCGTACGAGTTCGACCACGACACGCGCTGTGAGCAGCAGCCAGAAGACGAACAGCACGTAGTAGACGACGATCCAGAGCACATCCACGCCCCCACTCTGCCACACCCGGCGAAGGCGCCGAGCACCCGAGACACCCCAGTTGTCCAGGTCTTGTGACCCGGTTGTGATTTATCCAACGGTATCACCCGAATAGAGCAATCTCTCGCTCTCTGTAACCGGACGATCACACCAGCTCCGACACCCACCGGCAATCCGCGACGACCCTCAGTGACGAAGGAAGAGCCCGCCCTCGGCGATCCGGCGGCGGTCCTCGGCGGTCACTTCGACATCCGGTGGGGACAGCAGGAACACCTTGTTCGTGACGCGGTCCATCGAGCCCCGCAACGCGAAGGCGAGACCCGCCGCGAAGTCCACGAGCCGCCGCGCGTCCGCGTTCTCCATCTCGGTCAGGTTGATGATCACCGGCGTGCCCTCGCGGTACGCCTCACCGATCGCCCGCGCCTCGAGGTAGCTCGACGGGTGCAGCGTCGTGATGCGGCTCAGCGGGTCCCGCTGCTGCGGGGCGTGCGCGGATTCCGGCACGGACCGCAGCCGTGCGACCGGCTCCGGCTCCCGGTCCACCGCCAGCGCGCCGTGTACCGACGGCTCGCGGCCGCCGCGCGGGCGGGCCACCGACTCCTCGTCGTAGTCCGCGCGGTACCGTCGGCGAGGCCGGGCCGGCTCCTGCTCGTACTCGTAGGAGTCCTCGGCATAGTCCTCGCCGTCGTAGTCGTAACCGTCGTATTCGTCGTTGTCGGCCGGGATCATGCCGAAGTAGGCCTTCAGCTTGTTCAGCGCGCTCATGCCCTCTCCCTAGCCGCTCCCGCTCCTGATCACCCGGGGATCATCACGCACTTCCGGGTGAGCCGCTTTCCAGCGAGGCTAAACCGCGCCCACCGAGCAACGCGGTTCCGACACGCACACATGTCGAACCGTGCCCGATGGCCTGCTCAAGATCACTACTCATGCCCGCGGACACCTCGGTGGCGCCGGGATGGTCCTTACGCAGGCGTTCCGCCGCCTCCGCCAGGCGGGCGAAAGCCCGGTCCGGGTCACCCCCGAGCGGCGCCACGGCCATCACGCCCCGCAGCCGGAGACCACCCGCGCGGGCGATGTACGCGGCGAGCTCTTCCAGCTCCGGCAGCGGGCAGCCGCCGCGCGCCGGGTCGCCGTCGATGCTCGCCTGCACGAGCACGTCGAGCACCGGCCGGCCCTCGGCCAGCACCGCTTTGTCGAGCGCGCCGGCGAGCCGGATCGAGTCGACAGACTGGACCTCGTCGGCCCAGCGCACGACCGACCGTGCCTTGTTGCGCTGCAACCGCCCGACCATGTGCCAGCGGACTGTCGCATCAGGACGGAACCGGGCCACCTCGGCGACCTTGACGCTCGCCTCCTGATCGCGGTTCTCGGCCAGGTCGGTCAACCCGAGATCGGTGAGCAGCGCGGCGTCACCGGCCGGAAAGGTCTTCGTGACGGCGAGCAGCCGGACCTCCTCGCGGGCACGCCCGGCCGCGTCGCAGGCCGCCTGAACCCTCGCTTCGACACGTTGGACCGCCTGCGCCAGCTGTGCCTTGCGTTCCTCGCTCATTCCGCTTCAGTCCAGGTCAGCGCGGCGATGCGGCCGGTCGTCCCGTCACGGCGGTAGCTGAAGAGGCTCTTGTCCTCGAACGTACAGCGGGGGTCCACGCCGATCTTGCCGACGCCCGCGTCCGCGAGTTGCTGCCACAACCCCGCCCGCAGGTCCAGACCCGGCGTGCCCTTGCGGGTTTTCGTTGCACTGCCTGGTAAATGCCGCTCGACGTCCCGCGCCATGTCGGCGGGGACCTCATAGTCCTGACCACAGATCGCCGGGCCGAGCAGCACCTCGACACGGGCCAGGTCCGCGCCGGCTTGCCGCATCGCGTCCAAGGTCGCCGGGAGTACCCCGACACGGGCGCCCACCCGGCCCGCGTGCACCGCGGCGACGACACCGGCCTCGGCATCCCCCAGCAGAACCGGCACGCAGTCCGCGACGAGCACCGCGACCGCGACGCCGGGGGTGGCGGTCACGAGCGCGTCCGTGGCTTCGGCCGGAGTCTCCTCGGTGCCGTCGACGACCGTGACGGTCCGCCCGTGCACCTGCTCCATCCACGCGATCTTGGTCAGCCCGAGTTCGGTGGCCAGCCGTTTCCGGTTCGCCGCAACCGCCGCCGGGTCGTCCCCGACGCGATCACCGAGGTTGAAGGAGTCGAATTCGCCCGTCGAGGCCCCACCGGCCCGGGTCGTCACCACCCGTCTGATGCGCACCCCACCAGCTTCCCACGTCAGCGGCGCATGAAGGGCGGCACGTCGACTTCGTCGTCCGAGGGGTCGTCGGTGACCGGGACGGCGCGGCCGGGCAGGCTGCCCTGACCGCTGCGCGGCGCAGGATAGCTGCGCGGCGCACCACCGCCGGGCTGCGGCAACGACGGTGACTGCGGCTGCGACTGGTAGCCGGGCGCCGGTGAGGTGCGGGGCTGGGAAACGGGCGGCGGGTACGCGCCGGAGGCCGGCGGCGGCTGCGTCGCCGACGGCGGCGGAGTCCGCACCTGGCCCGCTTCCGCCGACACGGTCGGGCCGGACGAGCGCGATCCGACGGCGGGCGGCTCGAGTTTCTTGTGCGTCGGGGCGCCGGCGTCGAACCCGGCGGCGATCACCGTGACCCGGACCTCGTCGCCGAGCGAGTCGTCGATGATCGTCCCGAAGATGATGTTGGCTTCCGGGTGCGCCGACTCCTGGACGAGCGAGGCGGCCTCGTTGATCTCGAACAGCCCGAGGTCCGAACCACCCGCGATGGACAGCAGCGCGCCGTGCGCACCCTCCATCGAGGCTTCCAGCAGCGGCGAGTTGATCGCCTTCTCCGCGGCCTGCACGGCGCGTCCTTCGCCGCGGGCCGAGCCGATGCCCATCAGCGCGCTGCCCGCGCCCGACATGACGGACTTGACGTCGGCGAAGTCCAGGTTGATCAGACCGGGCGTGGTGATCAGGTCGGTGATGCCCTGGACACCGGAGAGCAGCACCTCGTCGGCCGAGCGGAACGCGTCCATCAGGGACACGCCGATGTCACCGAGCTGCAGCAGCCGGTCGTTGGGGATCACGATCAGGGTGTCGCACTCGTTGCGCAGCGCCTGGATGCCGTCTTCGGCCTGCTTGCCGCGCCGTTTGCCCTCGAAGGTGAACGGGCGGGTGACCACGCCGATGGTCAGCGCGCCGAGCTTGCGCGCGATCGAGGCCACGACGGGCGCGCCGCCCGTGCCGGTGCCACCGCCCTCGCCCGCGGTCACGAACACCATGTCCGCGCCCTTGAGGACTTCCTCGATCTCCTCGCGGTGGTCCTCGGCCGCCTTGTGCCCCACTTCGGGGTTGGCGCCCGCGCCGAGACCGCGGGTGAGCTCGCGCCCGATGTCGAGCTTGACATCGGCGTCGGACATCAGCAGTGCCTGCGCGTCGGTGTTCACCGCGATGAACTCGACACCCTTGAGGCCGACCTCGATCATGCGGTTCACGGCGTTGACACCGCCACCGCCGATGCCGACGACCTTGATCACCGCGAGGTAGTTGTGCGGGGGCGTCATCGGGTCCGCCTTCCTGATCGTGAGTACTGTGCCGATAGTTACCAAGCCGACCACAGCCACGGCAATCGGCCCACGTGGTCGGTTGCCGGTTGATCGGGTCGGCCTACTTTTGGTCGGTTTGGTAACTCGTACCGCTCGCCCGGAGTGGCACAACCACAAACCTCAACCCGAGGTTTAGAGTTATGTCAACTTCTGGCTTGTTGCAGGACGGTAGGGATCAGGCAGTCAGGAATCCAGCAGCCACGCCGCGTGTCGCCCAAGCCTTTTTCGCCACAACACTTTTGTCCCGGGCGGCTCCCCCGTCAAGGTGAAGCTTCCCCCTGGTGCAGCGGAAGTTCGGCGCCACTGTGGACAGTGCCGGCCCGGCCGCGCTTTCGCTCGAGGTTGCGGAAGCGGCCGGGTGAGATCCCGTACTCGCGGCGGAAGCTGGCCCCGAACGCGAATTCCGTCGAATACCCGACCTGGCGCGCGATCGCCGCGAGGGGTGCGTCGGTCTCCCGCAGCAGCCGGGCCCCGTAGGTCAGGCGCCAGCCGGTCAGATACGCCATCGGTGGCTGCCCCAGCAGTGCGCTGAAGCGCTTGGTGAACGCCGTCCGCGACATTCCGGCGCTCTCGCTGAGTTCCCGCACCGTCCACCGCCGGCGCGGGTGGGCATGGATCTCGCCGAGCGCCGCGGCGATCGCCGGATCGGCGACGTCCGGCCGGTCGGCCATCCGGTTCTGTTCCAGCCACTGCCGCAGAACATGGGTCAGCATGAGATCGAGCAGGGCCGAGCGGGTGGTGCCGGCGCCGGGGCCGGTGCCGGGCATGTCCGCGCTGATCAGGTCGGTCAGTGCCCGCAGTTGAGGCGCCCGGTCGTGGTCCGGCGAAATGGCGATGACCTCCGGCAGCGACCGGAGATAGAGGGGCACCTGTCCGTGCTCGAGCCAGTACGCGCCGCACAGGAACTCGACATCGGCCGGGTCGCCCGGCGGCCAGTCCCCGAGCACGGCCGGCGCCAGGTCGTCCAGTGACGACGGCGCATGGCTGAGCCCGTGCCCGGCGCCGGACGGGGTGAGGACGACATCGCCCGGCGTCAGCTCACGGGGCGGCCGGTCGGCCGTGATCAGCCAGGCGCCGCCGCGCAACAGCACATGGAAACCACTGCCTGCGAAGGGAGAATATCGCCAGCCCCACGAGCCGGAGTCCTTGACCGAGCAGGCTTCGGCGCGCCCGATCCGGACGCTGCTGATCGCCGCGCTGAGCACGTCCACCCGCTCGATCGTATCGCGCGGCACCGACCGCCCCGTGTACGCATTCGTATGGATCCGCGCCGCCGAAGCATGGGCGGACCCACCGGAACCTGATGTGCTGGATGTCGGTGGTCCCGGCCGGGGCCACCATGAACTGGCATGAAGAAGGATGATCAGACAGTGACCGAGGCCACGGCCCTGCACAGTTTCGATGCCATGCTTACGACCTACGAGCGATGGGCCCAGCCTTGTTCCCAGACGTTCTCACGGGCAGCGCTCGACGGAGCGGCTCTCCCCGTCGGCGCAACGATTCTGGACGTGTGCGCGGGCATGGGCGCCCTGGCGGTCCCGGCGGCCGAGTTGGGGCACCGCGGGTGGGCGATCGATGTATCCCCGGGGATGATCGAGCGGGCGGCCGAGCGGCTGAAGCCGCACGCCGGATGGTCCACCGAGGTGATGGACGCGCTGGACTTGCACTTCGGCGACAACGAGTTCGACGCGGCCTTCTCGGTACTGGGCGTGGTGTACTTCGGCCCCGAGACGGGGACGGCGCTCGAGCAGATGGTCCGGGTGGTGCGGCCGGGCGGCGTCATCAGCGTGGTGAATTGGGCGGAGCCGCTGGGTGCGACGTTCTTCATCCCGGTGTCTCGGGCCGTCGACCGCTTCGACGATCCCGAAGTGGGGAAGTTCGTGGCTCCGCTGACGGAATTCCTGGAAGGTCCGCAACTTGAGCGTGCGCTGAGCGGCGCGGGCTGCGTCGACGTGCGCTCGGAAAGCGTCAGCGGGCATTTTGCCGTTCCCAGCGCCGAAATCTTCATGGAAGAGCTCGATTCGGTCTTCCAGGTCCTTCCCCAGTACCGCGCCGCGATCGCCAAGGACCGTGACCGCTTCCGGGACATCCTCGTGGAAGAAGTACTGCTGATGGCGTCGAAGGAACTCCCGCCGGCGCGCGCCAACATCGCATACGGCCGGGTGCCGACTCCTCAGGAAACCGTGGGCAGTTCCGGGCTCGCCACGTCGTAGATCCTGCCGTCGCGGGTCATCAGTACGGCCAGCACCTTCATCTTGCGGTCCGGTGCGTCCGCGCTGCCCCAGCGCACGATTTTCCCGTTGGCCAAGGTGAACTCGACGCCGCCGGGGGTCTGCGCGCGCACGGCGGTCACCTGGTCCTCGAGCGGCTGCGGCAGCGAGGCCAGCACGGCCGTCACCGACCGCGTGACCGCGTCGTCCGGTGCGACATGCGCCAGGTCGAGTTCGGGGAGTTTCCCGGGTTTGTTCTGCACCGTCTTGTAGTCGAGACCGGTGCCGTCGACGAGATGCACGCCGCCGGGACCGGTGAAAAAGCCGATCGGGGCGCGCTCGGTCACGGTGATGTCCACAGTGGACGGCCACGAGCGCGACACGTCGACCGACGCGACGCCGGGCAGCTGCATCACGCGATCAGCGATCTCGTCGGTGTCGACGAGCATCATCGGCTTGCGGTCGGGCACCCCGGCGGCGGCGCGGATCTGGTCGGCGGGCACCGTCGAGGCGCCCTCGACGTCCACCGAGCGCACGCCCAGCATCGACGTGAAGAAGATCAGATACCCCAGCGTCAGCACGGTGAGCAAGCTCAGCAGCGCGACCCACCGGCGGCGCACTCCGCGCCGCCGGCTGGCGCCGGTGCCGGTGCGAGTGCGGGCGGTCACCGGACGGCGGCCGCGGCGGCTGCGCGCCGGAGTGCTGCGCCGGGGCGCGGGCCCGCGCCGCTGCTCACGCTGCCGGGTGACCATGGGTCAGGCCCCTGTCCGCCGGTCGAGTTCGGCGAGGATCTCCGGGCCGAGCTGGGTGACATCACCCGCGCCCATGGTGACCAGCAGATCCCCCGGCTTCACCAGATCGGCGGCCAGCGGCACGACCCGGTCGAACGCGGGCTCGTAGTGCACACCGGCGGCGTCGATCCGCTCGGCGATGAGCGCGCCGGTGACCCCCGGCTCCGGCTCCTCGCGCGCGCCGTACACGTCGAGCACGACCACCTCGTCAGCCAGCGACAGCGCCTGCGCGAACTCGGCCGAGAACGCCTTCGTGCGCGAGTACAGATGCGGCTGGAACACCACGATCACCCGCCCGTTCCCGGCCGCGTGCCGCACGGCCCGCAGCTGTGCGGCGACTTCGGTCGGGTGGTGGGCGTAGTCGTCGTAGACGCGGGCGTCGCCGGCGCGGCCCTTGAACTCGAAGCGCCGCCGCACCCCGCCGAAGGCGGCCAGCCCTTCGGCGAGCCCGTCGGCCGGCGCGCCCAGTTCGAGCCCGGCCAGCAGCGCGGCGACCGCGTTGAGACCCATGTGCTCGCCCGGCACCGCGACCGGGACCGTCAGTTCCTCGCCGTCCAGCGAAATCCGTACCGCCCCACCGGTTTCGGTCGGGTGGTAGGCCAGCACCCTGGCGTCGTGGTCCCCGGTGACGGTGCGCCCGTAGCGCTGCACCCGGATGCCTTCGACGTCGTCGGCAAGCGCGTTCGCCGCCGCGTCGTCACCGCACACGATCAGCAGCCCGCCGGGCCGGATCCGCCGCACGAACTCGGTGAACACCGCCGCGTACGCCTCGGGTGTGCCGTGATGGTCGAGATGATCCGGTTCGACGTTCGTCACCACCGCGACCGATGGGGAGTAGGTCAGGAACGATCCGTCGCTCTCGTCGGCCTCGGCGACGAAGATGCCGCCCTCGCCGTGGTGCGCGTTCGCGCCCGACTCGTTGAGGTCGCCGCCGATCGCGAAGGACGGGTCCAGCCGGCAGTGCTGCAATGCGACGGTGAGCATCGACGTGGTGGACGTCTTGCCGTGTGTGCCCGCGATGCAGGCCACCCGGTGCCCTTCCATCAGCAGCGCGAGCGCCTGTGCCCGGTGCAGCACGGGAATTCCGCGTTCACGGGCCGCGGAAAGTTCGGGATTGGTGTCCTTGATCGCGGTCGAGACGACGACCGCGGTCGGGTCGGCCAGGTTCTCCCCGCGCTGCCCGATCTCGATCCGGGCGCCCTGCGCACGCAGGGTCAGGAACGCGCGCGAATCCTTCGCGTCGGACCCGGACACCTGCCCGCCGCGGGCGAGCAGGATGCGGGCGATGCCGCTCATCCCCGCCCCGCCGATGCCGATGAGATGGGCGCGCTCGAGTTGCTGCGGAACACTCACTTGGCGGCCTCCAGGACGATCTTCGCCAGCACCTCGTCGGCTTCGCGGTGCCCCATGCCCACGGCGGCCGCGCTCATCTTCGTCAGCTCGCCGGGGTCGGTCAGTCGTGAAATGACCAGCTCGGCCACCTTCGCCGGGGTCAGGTCCGCGTCGTCGACCAGCAGCGCCGCCCCCGCGTCCACCGCCGGGCGCGCGTTCGTGGCCTGCTCGCCGTTGCCGATCGGCAGCGGCACGAACACCGCGGGCAGGCCGACGGCGGACACCTCGGCCGCGGTCATCGCGCCCGAGCGGCACAGCACCATGTCCGCCGCCGCGTAAGCCAGGTCCATCCGCTCCAGGTAGGGCACCGGCACATACGGCGGGCGGCCCGGGAACTCTTGCACCACAAGCGTGTTCTTGGGTCCGTGCGCGTGCAGCACGCCGATGCCGGCGTCCGCCAGTTCCTTCGCCGCGCCGGACACCGCGTTGTTGATCGAGCGGGCCCCCTGCGAGCCACCGAACACCAGCAGCGTCGGCGCGTCCGGGTCGAGCTCGAAATGCTCGCGGGCCTTCGCCCGCAGCGCGGCGCGATCCAGCGTCGTGATCGAACGCCGCAGCGGGATGCCGACGACCTCGGCGTGCGGCAACGGCGTCTGCGGGACGGCGACCGCCACCCGCTTCGCGAAGCGGGCGCCGACCCGGTTGGCCAGGCCCGGCGACTTGTTGGCCTCGTGCACGACGATCGGCACGCGCCCGCGCGCCGCCAGATACGCCGGGAGCGACACGTAACCACCGAACCCGACCACGACGTCCGCGCCGACCCGGTCGAGCACCTCCCGGGCCTGGCGCACCGAGTCACGCACCTTCAACGGCAGGCGCAGCAGGTCGGTGGTCGGTTTGCGCGGCAGCGGCACCGGCGGGATCAGCTCGAGCGGGTAGCCGCGTGGCGGCACGAGCTCGTTCTCCAGCCCTTTTGTCGTGCCCAGCGCGATGACCTTCGCGTCAGGGCGGAGACGCTTCACCGCGTCGGCGAGCGCCATCGCGGGCTCGATGTGTCCGGCAGTGCCGCCGCCCGCCACCACGACGGTGGGGGCCGGTCGGGCAACGGCACTGGTCACGCCTTCAGTCACGTGGTTCCTCTTCGCGTCGAACGTCTACCGTAGTCCGGCGCCGCGCGACGGCGCTCCGCCGGCTGGGCGGAGCGCGTGCGGCGCGCGGACGGCCGGGCCCCGCGGGAGCCGCTCGCGCGTCCACTGCCCCGCCGTTTCGCCGGCGGGCGGTAGACCTCGGGCGCGGGCAACCGCAGGAGGCGCCCGAATTTACCCGGTCCCTGCGTGCGCAGTGCCGCGACCGACTCGGGTTCGTGCCGGGCCGCGTTCGCCAGCAGGCCCATCAGGAACATGGTGACCCAGATCGAGGTGCCACCGGCGGAGATCAACGGCAGCGTGACGCCGGTGACCGGCAGCAGCCCCACCACATACCCGATGTTGATTCCGGCCTGGGACACGGTGAACACGGTCAGCGTGCCGGCCACGATGCGGATCCACGGGTCCAGATTGCGGGTGGCGATGCGCAGCCCGACGATGGCGAGTCCGACGAACAGCCCGATCACCACGATGCAGCCGATGAACCCGAGCTCCTCGCCGATCACCGCGAAGATGAAGTCGTTCTGCACGTTGGGCAGGTACGCCCATTTCGACGGTCCCTGGCCGAGCCCCTTGCCGAACAGCCCGCCGTCGGCGAGCGCGTATTTCGCCTGGGTGGCCTGGTAGGCAGCGCCGCTGGTGTCCGCGGTGGGCGAGAGGAACGACAGCACACGCGAAGCGCGATAGTTGGCGGTCAGCGCAAGCGTCACGACGGCGGCGATCCCGCCCGCGAACAACACGGCGAACAGCCGTTTCGGCGCGCCGGCGAACCACAGCAGCGAAGCCAGCACCACGCCGAGCGTGATCGTGCCGGAGAGGTTGGGCTGAGCCATCACGAGCGCGAAGATCAGCAGCGCGACCGGCACCACCGGGACCAGCAGATGCCGCCACTGGTGCAGCAGCTGGTATTTGGTGACCAGCACATGCGCGCCCCACAGCGCGAGCGCGACCTTGGTGAACTCGACCGGCTGCACCGAAAACCCGCCGATCACGAACCACCGTTGCGCGCCGCCACCCGCCGAGCCGAGCGGGGTCAGCACGAGCGCGAGCATGCCGAGACTGACCAGCACGGCCAGCGACGACAGCGCGCGCGTGCGCCGCAACGGCAGCCACAGGCCGAACCAGAACACCAGCGCGCCGCTGGCCACGAACATGAGGTGCTTCTTGAACAGCGCGTACACGCCGGAGCCGGTGGCCGGGTCGACCGACGCGACCGACGATGCCGACAGCACCATCACGACGCCGATCGAGGTCAGCAGCCCGGTCAGCGCGAGCACCAGGTGGAAATCGGCCAGCGGGCGGGAAAGCCACGCCGTCAGCGCGGTGTAGACCGACCCGAGCCTGCTCTCGGCGACCCGCTTGCGCCGGGGTCTGCGCGCTGCCTCGGGTTTCTCCTCAACCGCGGTCATCCGCGCCGTCCCGGAGTCCACGCACTGCCTCCGCGAAGGTGTCGCCGCGGTGGGCGTAGTCCCGGAACTGATCCATCGATGCCGCGGCCGGTGCCAGCAGCACGACGTCCCCAGGACGTGCCAGCACCCGGGCCGCCTCAACCGCCGCGTTCATGGGCTCATCGTCACCCGCGGGCACCCGCCGGACGGGGACATTCGGCGCGTGTCGCGCGAGAGCGGCCGCGATCACCCCGGAATCGGTGCCGAGCAGAACCGCACCACGCAGCCGGTCCGCGACCGCGGTGACCAGCTCGTCCACGTGCGCGCCCTTGAGCAGCCCGCCCGCGATCCACACGACGTCGGGATGGGCGAGCAGCGACCCGGCGGCCGCATGCGGGTTGGTGGCCTTCGAGTCGTCGATGTAGCGGACGCCGCCGATCTCACCGACCTCCACAGCGCGGTGCGCACCGGGCTGGAACTCGCGGAGTCCTTTCGCGACGGCTTCGGTGCCGACCCCGTACGCACGGGCCAGCGCCGCGGCCGCGAGCGCGTTGGCCAGGTTGTGCGGCCCGGCGGGACGGATGTCGGCGACGGTGCAAAGTTCCTCCGCGTGCGCGGGATCGGCGACGAAGGCGCGATCGACCAGCAGGTCCTCCACCAGGCCCAGCTGTCCGGGGCGCGGCGTGTCCAGCCGGAACCCGACGGCGCGGGGATGGCCGCCGGCCAGCCTCACCGACCACGAGTCATCGGCGTTGAACACGGCGATCCTCGAATGTGCCTGGATCTTGCCCTTGTCGGCCGCATACGCCTCGATCGAGCCGTGCCAGTCGAGGTGATCCTCGGCGACGTTGAGCACGACCGCCGCGTGCGGCGCGAGGCTGTTCGACCAGTGCAGCTGGAAGCTCGACAGTTCCACGGCCAGCACGTCGTACCCGGCGTTCACGGCGTCCAGCACCGCGAACCCGACGTTGCCGCAGGCGACCGCGTTGAGCCCGGCGGCGCGCAGGATCGACTCCAGCATGCCGACGGTGGTGGTCTTCCCGTTGGTCCCGGTCACGGCGAGCCACACGGGTGGCTGCTCGCGCCGCTGTCCCAGGCGCCAGGCCAATTCCACGTCGCCGATGACCTCGATCCCGGCTTCCGCGGCGGCGACCAGCAACGGCGACGTGGGGCGCCAGCCGGGGCTGGTCACGACGAGATCCACGTCCACGGGCGGCTCGGTGAGCCCGACCGCGGTTTCGGCGCCGGTGCCGTCGAACTCGGCGAGCCGCGCGGCATTTCCGTCGGCGACGGTGACGCGCGCGCCGAGGCCGAGCAGTACGGGTACGGCCGACCGGCCGGTCACCCCGGCTCCGGCGACCAGCACATGACGTCCGGCGAACACCGTTGAGGAGTTTTTCATAAGCGGCAAAGTCCACGCGAGTTGAGCGTTGGGAGCGCGCGAGTTGAGCGTTGCGTGCGACGGGAACGCGCAACTCGCGCAGCGGGAAAGGTCAACTCGCGCTCAGCCTCCCGCGCCCAGCTGTTCGGAGTAGAAAAGCCCGAGGCCGAACATGCAGCAAATGGCGGCCAGCAACCAGAACCGGATGATGACCGTGGTTTCCGCCCAGCCCGCGAGTTCGAAGTGATGGTGGAACGGCGCCATCCGGAACAGCCGCCGCCGGGTGGTGCGGAACACCGCGATCTGCAGCACCACGGAGATCATCTCGACCATGAACAGGCCACCGATCACGATGGCCAGCAGTTCGGTGCGGGTCGTGATGGACAGCCCGGCGACGAGCCCGCCGAGCGCGAGCGAACCGGTATCCCCCATGAAGATCTTGGCGGGCGCGGCGTTCCACCACAGGAACCCGACACAGGCGCCCGCCGCGGCCGCGGCCACCACCGCCAGGTCCAGTGGGTCACGCACGTCGTAACAAGCGGCCTGCGGCGTGTTCGAGCACGACAGGCGCTCCTGCCAGAACGCGATCACCACGTAGGTCGCGAGCACCATCGCCGACACCCCGCCGGCGAGCCCGTCCAGCCCGTCGGTGAAGTTGACCGCGTTGGACCAGCCGGACACCACGATGTAGACGAACAGGACGAACAGCACCGCGGGGAACGTGATGAGCGTCAAGTCACGCACGTAGGACAGGTGCACCGACGCGGGCGTGAGGCCGTAGCGGTCGGAGAAGTTGAGCACCAGCACGCCGAACGCGACGGCGACCACCAGCTGCCCGACGAGCTTCGCCGTCTTGTTCAGGCCCAGGTTGCGCTGCTTGCGGATCTTGATGAAGTCGTCGAGGAAACCCACCACGCCAAGGCCCACGGCCAGAAACAGCACCAGCAGACCGGAGACCGAAGGCATCTGCCAGTTCAGCAGGTGAGCCACGAAGTAGCCGGCCACCATCGCGATGATGATCGCGACCCCGCCCATCGTGGGAGTGCCGCGCTTGGACTTGTGTCCCTGCGGGCCCTCCTCACGGATCTCCTGACCGAAGCCCTGCCGGGAAAAGACCCGGATCAGGTACGGGGTGAGCAGAATGGAGACCAGAAGCCCGATCCCCGCGGCGACCAGAATGCTGATCACGCAACACCATCCTCGAGCAGCGCGCCGGCCACGCGCCACAGGCGGGCGGCGTTGGAAGCCTTGACGAGCACGACGTCTCCCGGTTCGAGTTCCGCGCGCAGCAGTGCGATCGCGGCGTCGGTGTCGGACACCAGGACGGACTCCTCTCCCCAGGAGCCCTCATGACTGGCGCCCTGGTGCATGGCAGCGGCGTCGTCTCCGACGACCACCAGCTTGCCGATGTTGAGCCGGACCGCCAGGCGGCCGATCTCGTCGTGCGCGGACACGCTATCGGCACCCAGTTCGGCCATCACACCGAGGACCGCCCAAGATCGCTTGCCGCGGCTCATGGACGCGAGCGTCTTGAGTGCGGCCCGCACGGATTCGGGATTGGCGTTGTAGGAGTCGTTGAGGATCGTGACCCCGTCGCCGCGGGTGACGACCTCCATCCGGCGGGCCGAGCGGCGCTCCACAGTGGACAGTCGCGCGGCGACTTCGTCCACAGTGGACCCGAGCTCGAGGGCGACGACCGCGGCCGACAGCGCGTTGCCGACATGGTGCTCACCGTGCAGCCCCAGCTTCACCTCCGCCGAGCCCCGCGCGGTGACGAGCCGGAAGGACGGCCGCGCCTGCTCGTCGAGCGTGACGTCCTCGGCGCGCACATCCGCGCCGGGATGCTCGCCGACGCCGACCACACGGGCCTTCGTGCGGCTCGCCATCGCCGCGACGAGCGGGTCGTCCAGGTTGAGCACGGCGACACCGTCCTCGGGCAGTGCCTCGACGAGCTCGCCCTTCGCCTGCGCGATCGCTTCCTTCGAACCGAATTCGCTGACGTGCGCCGAACCGACGTTGAGCACCACACCGATCCGCGGCGGCGCCGTCACCGCCAGCTCCGCGATGTGGCCGCGCCCGCGTGCGGACATCTCCAGCACGAGATGCCGGGTGTGCTCATCGGCGCGCAGGGCCGTCCACGGATGACCGAGCTCGTTGTTGAACGACCCTGGTGGTGCGACGGTGGGCCCCAGCGGTTCGAGCAGCTGCGCGATCAGGTCCTTTGTGGACGTTTTGCCGGACGAGCCGGTGACGCCCACCACGGTGAGTCCCTTGGCGGACAAGCGTTTGACGACATGCCGCGCGAGCTTGGCCAGCGCGGCGAGCACTGCCGCGCCGGAGCCGTCGGTGTCCCCGGTGAGGGCGACCGACCGCTCGTGCGCGCGCCCAGCCGGCAGCGGCGGCACGACCACCGCGGGCACGCCGACGCCGCGGGCGGCGAGCACACCGGCCGCCCCGTCCCGCACCGCCTGCGCGGCGAACTCGTGACCGTCGACCTTTTCCCCTGGCAGAGCAAGGAAAAGCCCACCAGGGCCGAGCTTGCGGGAGTCGAACTCGACGCTGCCGGTGACGACTGGAGTGCCGTCACTGTCGTGCACCGTCCCGCCGACGATACTGGCGATCTCCGCCAGGCTGAGCGAGATCAAGCGGATACTCCTGGTTGTCCCTCGAGCCGGTGGCGGATGGCGGCCGCCAGCTCGTCACGGTCGGAGAACGGGTGCACGATGCCGCCGGCTTCCTGCCCGGTCTCGTGCCCCTTCCCCGCGATCAGCACGACATCGCCGGGTTCGGCCAGCTCGATGGCCTTGGTGATGGCGGCACGCCGGTCGCCGATTTCCAGCACCTTGCCACCGGCCCTCGCGGCGCGCGCGCCGGTGAGCATCGCGGCACGGATCAGCGCCGGGTCCTCCGAGCGGGGATTGTCGTCGGTCACGATAAGCACTTCGCTGCGGCGCGCCGCGGCCTCGCCCATCATGGGGCGTTTGCCGGTGTCGCGGTCACCGCCGCAGCCGAGCACGGTGATGATGCGATTGCCGGTGCGGGCGCGCAGCGCGTCGAGCGCCTCGGCGACCGCGGCGGGCTTGTGCGCGTAGTCCACCACCGCCGTGAACTTCTGCCCGAGATAGACCCGTTCCATCCGGCCCGGCACCTCGACGCTCGCGAAACCGTTGACGATGTCGAGCAGGCTGATCCCGGTGGTGTCCAGGATCGCGGCGGCCAGCAGCGCGTTGGCGACGTTGAAGGTGCCCGGCAGCGGGATGGTCGCGCGCGCCGTGCGGCCTTCCGGCCCGCGCAGGGTGAACGACTGCTCACCGGCCGGCGTGCTCTCGATATCCGTTGCGGTCCAGGCGGCCTCGACACCCGGCTGGGTCGACACGGTGATCGTGTGCGGTTTGACCAGAGCCTGGCCCCACGCGGTGTCGACGACGACGACCTCGGTGGTGGAGCGCCCGTCGAACAGCAGCGACTTGGCGGCGAAGTACTCCTCCATGTCGCGGTGGAAGTCCAGGTGGTCCTGGGAGAGGTTGGTGAACGCACCGACGCCGAACCGGGTGCCGTTGACCCGCCCCAGCGCGAGCGCGTGGCTGGACACCTCCATCGGCACATGCGTGACACCGTGCTCGAGCATCACCGCGAACAGCGCCTGCAGGTCGGGTGCCTCGGGGGTGGTGAACGCGCTGGCGAGCCGCTCCCCCGCGATCCGGGTCTCGACGGTGCCGATCAGCCCGGTGGTGAACCCGGCGGCGCGCAGACCGGAGTCGACGAGATACGACGTGGTGGTCTTGCCGGAGGTCCCGGTGATGCCCAGCACGGACAGCTCCAGCGACGGTTCGCCGTAGATCCAGGCCGCGACCGCACCGAGCACCGCGCGAGGATCGTTGTGCACCAGCACCGGCACGTCGGCGTCCCGCAGCGCGGGCCGCTCGGCGCCCTCCTCGTCCGTCAGGACCGCGGCCGCACCCGCCGAAAGCGCCTCGGCGGCGAAGTCCGCGCCGTGCGCGCGGGCGCCCGGCAGCGCGGCGAACAGGTCGCCCGGCAGGACATGCTGGGCACGCAGGGTGGCGCCGGTGACCGCCGTGTCGTCCTGGCCGATCACCCGGGCGGCCGCGCGAGCGGCCAGCGTGGCAACCGGAACCGGCTCGATCCGCGCCGGCCGTGGTGGCGCGAGCGCCGCCTTGACCGGGCTGTCCGGGACCTGCCTCTCGTTGTTGACCGACACAGCCGGAAGGTTACCGACGACGTGCTCGCTTCCTGCGAGCCGGTGCGCATTCTCGTGAGCCGGGTCGCTGTTCGCGACGGTTACTGGTTGATCTGCAACGGCATATAGGGCGTCGGCGCCGAGGAAAGCGGAATCTGGTACCGCTGCGTCAGATACGACGCCAGGTCGTGGAACAGCGGCGCCGCGGAGTGGCCGGCCGGGAGGGTCGTATCGGGGGCGTCGAGCCAGATACCGACGACGAAACGCGGGTTGTCGGCGGGAAGCATGCCGGCGAACGTGATGTTGTAGAGCGAATCGCTGTACGCGCCGGTCACCGGGTTGACCTGCTGTGCGGTGCCCGTCTTGCCGGAGATCTGGTACCCCTCCAGCGCCGCGGTGGGCGCCGTGCCGCTGTTGCCGTTCTTGCCACTCTGGGCGACCGCACGCATCATGTCGCGCACCGTCTTCGCGGTCTGCGGGCTCACCACCTGCTGGGTTTTCGGCGCGGCCTCGGACACGACCGTGCCGTCCGGCTTGATCTCGTTTTTCACGATGCGCGGTTGCACACGCAGTCCGTCGTTTGCGATCGCCTGGTACATCCCGGCCATCTGCACCACGGTCATGGAAAGCCCTTGCCCGATCGGCAGGTTGCCGAACGTGGTGCCGGTCCAGGTGTTGCGTGGCGGCACGAAACCACGGCTCTCGCCCGGCAGGCCGATCCCCGTGCTCTGGCCGATGCCGAACTTGCCCAGATAGTCCAGATACCGGTCCGGCCCGACCTGCTGCGCCAGCAGCAACGTGCCGATGTTCGAGGACTTCGCGAAGATCCCCGTCGTGGTGTACTGCACGGCGCCGTGCGTCCACGCGTCGTGCACCGTGTGGTCGGCGACCTTGAGCGAGCCGGGCACCTGGTTGACCGCGTCCGGGGTCGTGACACCCGTGTCGATCGCCGCGGTCGCGGTGACGATCTTGTTCACCGACCCCGGCTCGTACGGCGTGGTCACCGCCGTGTTGTTCATCAGGTCGGTGGTGTAGGTGGCCGGGTCGTTCGGGTCGAAGGTGCGGTCGTCGGCCAGCCCGTAGATCTCACCGGTCTTCGCGTCCATGATGACTGCGCTGCCGCCCTTGGCGTGCGACTTCTTGACGTAGTCGGAAAGCTGGCTCTGCAACGCGTACTGCACGTCGGAGTCCAGGGTCAGCGTCAGGTCGTTGCCCGCCGTCGCCGGCTGCACATCCCGTTCGGTGCCAGGGATGATGACGCTGTTGTTGCCCTGCGCGGTGTCCGCGACATACTGGCCCGGCTTGCCCGCGAGATCGGCGTCACGGGACATCTCGAGCCCGGCGATGCCGTGCAGGTTGTGTTTGGAGACATCGGGATCATCGGTGCGCCAGTTCGCCAGTCCGACCACATTGGACGCCAGCGTGTTCGCCGGGTACTCGCGCGCGGACTGGGTTTCACTGCCGATCTCCGGGAACCGCTTGGTAATCTCGTCCGAAATGGACGGTTCGACATCTTTGACCAGGTAGGTGAAATCCTGCGGCTTGTGGAGGTCGGCCAGCATCTCGGTCTCGGTGACCTTGCCGGGCAGTTTGGCGGCGATGAACTTCGCCGCCGCGGCCGCACGGGTGTCGAAGTTCTGGCCCAGTGCCGGATTCTTCTGCGCGTAGTCCGCCCAGGTCTTGCGCATGATCTTGAGGTTCACCGACAGCGCACGGGTTTCCACACTGAACGCGAGCTTGACCCCGTTGCGGTCCTCGATCGCGCCCCGCTTCGCGGGCACCGTAATCGTTGTGGTGCGCTGGTTCTCCGCCTTCGCCGAGAGTGCCTCGGCCTGAAAACCCTGTACCTGCACCAGTTTCAGCCCGGCCACGACGAGGACACCGACGAGCGCGACCCGGACGGCGACGTACCGTCCCTTGCCGGTGGCCGCGCTCGGGCGCCCGGCGACCTGCCGGACGCGGGCGGTGTACGTGCGCCGTGACCGGGCCGCCATCACTGGCCTCCCGCCTGAACCGGGGGCTGCTGCTCCTCACCCTGGGCGACGTCGCCTTCGATCGGCGCGGTGGTCTGGCCGGCCGGGGCCTGGCTCACCGGGTTCTGCGGGGGTGCCGCGGGCGGCGCCGCTGCCGCGGGGGGCGGGGCCACGGGTGCCGGCGGCGGTGCCTGCCCGGCGACCTTCTTCGGCTCGCCGACGACGGTGATCGAGCCGTCCGCGTTCTGCACGAGATGCGCCGGGTCACCGCCGGGCACCATGCCCAGCGCCTTGGCGCGCTCGGCGAGTGACGACGCGGCCTCCGCCTTCGTCACGTCCTGCTGCAACAGCTCGGACTGCTCGGCGAGGTTCGAGTTCTCCTGCCGGATCTGCTCCAGCCGGTAGGAGTCGGCGATCGCCTGCGTCGACAGCAGCAAGGTGGTGGCCACGCCGACGGCGAGCAGAGTCATCACGATCAGCACGAAGGAAGCGCGTGACTTCGGCCAGCGCAGGCGCAGCTTGTGGCTCTGCTGGCGCGGCTGTTTTTCCGTGCGGCGCACCACTTCCACGCGCTGAGCACGGCGCGCGTACGCCCGCTCGGCCGCGGTGCTGCGTTGCTGCCCGCCGCGGGTGTGCCGCCGCTCCGGGCGGATGGTCTCTCTCGGGGGCGGCGGGGTCTCGGCCGGTGGCTTCCGCCGGGTCCGGGTGGGCGCTGTCATGCCGTCGCCTCCTGTACGCGTTCCGCGGCACGCAGCCGCACGGAAGCGGCGCGCGGGTTGTGCTCGATTTCGGTCTCGTCGGCCTTCTCGGCCCCTCGGGTGAGCAGCTTCAGTTCGGGCCCGTGGCCGGGCAGCTCGACCGGAAGCCCCTCCGGGGTGCGGGACTTCGCCAGCTCGGCGAGCGCCTGTTTGACGATCCGGTCTTCCAGCGACTGGTAGGACTCCACGACGATCCGCCCGCCGACCGAAAGCGCTTTCAGCGCGGCCGGGATCGCGGCCCGCAACACCGTCAGCTCCCCGTTGACCTCGATCCGCAGGGCCTGGAAAGTCCGCTTCGCCGGATGCCCGCCGGTGCGCCTGCTCGCCGCCGGCACGGCGTCGTAGAGCAACCGCACCAGTCGGTCGCTGCGCTCGAAGGGCTCACGTTCTCGTTCCGTCACAACGGCTTTGACGATCCGCTGGGCGAATCGTTCCTCGCCGTAGTCACGCAGGATGCGCACCAGCTCACCCGGCGGGTAGGTGTTGAGCACGTCGGCGGCGGTCGGCCCGGTGGTGGGATCCATGCGCATGTCCAGCGGGGCGTCGCGGGCGTAGGCGAACCCGCGGTCGGTGCGGTCCAGCTGCATCGACGAGACCCCGAGATCGAACAGCACGCCGTCCACTGTGGACAAGCCGAGCTCGTCGAGCACCGCGGGCAACCGGTCGTACACCGCGTGCACGAACTCGACGCGATCCCCATGGCGGGCAAGCCTTTCCCGGGATCGCTCGAGGGCGTCGGGATCACGGTCCAGCGCGATCAACCGCAGCGACGGATGCGCGGACAGCAGGGCGTCGGAGTGGCCGCCGAGTCCGACCGTGGCGTCGACGAGCACCGCCGGGCGCCCGGCGACGGCGGGCGCGAACAGGTCGAGCACCCGCTGCAGCAGCACCGGTACATGTTCGGCCATGATCACTCCCCCCTTTTCCCGCAACAGAAACGGATGCCGTCAGGTCCCCGCCCGCCCGCTGAGAACCTGGTGCCGGGGAAGGTGCACCAGGGCCACTGAGCGGACAGAGGCCTCACGGCATCCGAGTCCAGGTCGTCCCGCTGCCAGGACCCACGCCCCCCGACGGCGTGGGTGCCGGCTCACCGCCACCGCTAGAACACGCCCGGCAGAACCTCTTCCTGCGCCTGCGCGTAGCTGTCCTCGTGCTCCTCCAGATAGGTCTGCCACGCTTGCGCGTCCCAGATCTCCAACCTGGTGATCGCCCCGATCACCACGCACTCCTTGTTGAGCCCGGCATAGCGCCGTAGCTCGGACGCGATCGCGATGCGCCCCTGCCCGTCCGGGCGTTGCTCGTCGGTTCCGGCGAACAGATAGCGCTGGTATGCCCGCACCGCCTCGTTGGTGAACGGTGCGTCGGCCACCTTGCGGGCCATCTGCTCGAACTCGGCGCGCGGGAAGACGTACAGACAGTGGTCTTGCCCCTTGGTGACCATCAGCCCACCTGCCAGCGCGTCGCGAAACTTCGCGGGCAGCGTGAGCCGCCCCTTGTCGTCCAGTTTCGGAGTGTGGGTACCGAGAAACACCGGCCCCACCTCCCACGG
Source organism: Amycolatopsis pithecellobii (assembly GCF_009707865.1). Lineage (GTDB taxonomy): Bacteria > Actinomycetota > Actinomycetes > Mycobacteriales > Pseudonocardiaceae > Amycolatopsis_E > Amycolatopsis_E pithecellobii. The sequence goes on along the minus strand of NZ_WMBA01000087.1, from coordinate 195 downwards.
GGCCTCCCTTCCGCCCCACTGTGCACCACGGTACCCCACTTTTCACCACAGTCAACGGCGTCAACATCCCCTTCCGAGCGAATCTCGCGGAGTTTTCGCAGGTGAGAGCTGGTGGTGCTGAGTGGGGGAAAGGTGGGGGGCCATGCCGGGTGTCCCCCGCCGCGGGGGTACGAGTGACGGTAGAAGGGGAGCCCC
>NZ_WMBA01000086.1 GCF_009707865.1 Amycolatopsis pithecellobii | reverse complement strand
ACACGCCACTTCCGCACTCGCGGGCGATCGCGCACGTTGGCGAGCGCGTCGGTCGAATCGATCAGGTCCGACCTCGGATGATCATGAGGCGGGAAGCGGAGACCGGCTGCATAGTCGAGCTCGGGTGCGGGCAGCGGCAGTTGCCGGGCTGGGCGCACCGTCGCGACCGGGAGATGGCCGATCGGGAACATGTGGACCAGGAACAGCGCCACGATGCTCGCCCGCTCTTGCCTCGGCGCACCCAGTGGAGGCTTGGATTCCGTTGGTACATAAGGGTTTCCGTGGTGCGGAATAGGTGCCGTCCCCGGAACGCCTCCCCAAGGCGCCTCGACGGGATGGCCCGGCCGACCACCGCTGGACCGGTTCATCGGCGCCTCACCCGGCCGTCCCGGCGTGACGGTGTGGGCGGAACGACCCGGCGGCGCGGTTTCCGCGGCACGGCCCCGGGCCGGTCCGCGTTCAGCCGGGTGGCCTCCCGGTCCGTCGTCCGCCGCACTGCCAGGTGGCGATGCATTCTCGACCCGGCGGCCCACCAAACCGGCTTCGGCCGCGCGCCCGGATGACATGGCACCGCGCGCCCGACGACCTCCCTGACCCGCTTCAGCCCGGCGGCCGGTCAAGCCGGCATCGGCACTCCCCGGTGCCCCCAGCGCATCTGCGGCTCTCGGCGGCGCGGCCCCACGCGCAGGGCCCGGCGACAGCGCCGTGCCACCTCCCAGTCCGGGCATGACCCCCGATGGCGGTGGGACAGCGAGTGCGGCGCCCGACATGCCGACGGCGGGTGGTGGTTGCCAGACCGGCGAGGAGCTGGGCGGAGGAACAGGCCCGGGTTGGTAACTGCCGTCGGCAAAGCCCGCGGCGATCGTGCCGCCAGGCAGGCGATGCCCGGCGGGTGGGGTCGGCACGTCGTCGAAACCGGCCTGGGCGAGCAACCCGCCGTACTGCCCCGTCTGGATCGGGCCGGTGCCCATGTCCGGGACTGAGGAATGACCCAGCTGGGGCATCGGCCCGGTGGCGTCGGGAACATCGCCCGCCGGCGGCGCAATATCGGCAATCCCCGCCACCGCGCCGCTCACCGCATCCGTCACTCCTGGCGCCGCGTCCAGTAGCGGCGGTGCTGTGTCGACAACTCCGGCAACCGCGCCGCTCGCCGCATCCGTGACTGCGGGCACCTCACGCGTCGGGGCGACGGCGTCCGCGAGGTTGTGGGTCAGCGACGCGAGGTTCGCCGCCGTCTTGTGGAGTGCCGTGTCGACGCCCAGCAGCGCCGTCGGGTGCCCTGACGCGGCCGCGATCTCCGCTGCGTCCCGGAGCTTCGCGGCATCCACCAGGTGCCGGACCATCTCCACCTTCGCCGCACCGACCTGGTCCGCCGCATGGGTCAGGCGGTCCGCTGCCTCCCCCGCGGCCCGCGCGGAGGACACCAGCTCACCGTGCGCGAAATTGGACCACATTTTCCGTGCTGCCTCGGCTGTCGGGCCGCTCAGCGCATCGACCGCGGCACCCGCCGTCCGGTCCGCGTCGGCGGCGAGTGAGTGCAACTTCGACTGCGCCGCACGCCACGCACCGGCCTGTTCCCGCAGCTTGTCCTCATCCGCCTCCGGCCAGTTCAGCCCCGCACCAGCCGCGAGCTCGGCCAGCTCTCCAGGCAGCTCGATACTCATCTACGCGCCCCGGATCGCATCCGCCGCCGCGGAATCGCCCGCCTGGTAGTGCCGCGCCGCCGCCGCGAACGTGCCGCCGACGCCGCCCAGTCCGTCCGCGACGCCCTTCACCTGCTCAAGAGCCTTCGCGGCGGGTTCCGCATGCGCGGCGGCGAAGCTCCGCCCGACCACATCGCCACCCCACGGCGCACCGTCGAGCGCGTGCGCCAACTCCCCCGCGATCCCGGCCGCTCGCTCCACCAGCGCGTCGAACTCCTTGGCATGCCGGGAAAGTCGCCCAGGGTCGACCTCGAAGCCGGTCACCGCGTGACCCAGTTCCGGTCCTCGTAACTACCCTCTTCAGCCGCGTGTCTCGCGTGCGCCACCTCGCCACCCTCAAGCAACGGGTCGGCTCCCGCAGGCAGCACAGGCGCCATGATCTCGCCGGCTTCACTCAACGCGCGAGCGGTGGCGGCCGCGGTGACCCGCACGATCGCGTCGGCCAGTTCCGCGGGCCGGTAGCGGCGGTACGCCTCTTCGGAAATCTCGAGCTTGGTAAGCGTGCCGCGCGCGCCCACGGTCGCGGTGACGAGCCGATCCGGATCACTCTCCGACGCCGTCACGGCACTCAGCTCGCGCTGCACCGAGGCCAACCGCTCCCTGCTGCGCCGGTAGTCGGCCAGCAGCTCGTCCACCTGCGCGCGGTGCTCGCTCACGGCACCCCTCCTCGGTAGTACAGCGGTCGGCTTCCAGCTCCGACGCAGCCGGACCCACCGCGGTTCCCGATCCGGAAGAGCGTCACCCCGCCAGCGCGTTGACCACCCGTGACGGGCTCGGCCTGCCCAGCTTTTCCGCGAACCACGCGCTCGTCGCGACCAGCTCGTCCAGGTTCACGCCCGTCTCGACGCCGAGGCCTTCGAGCGTCCACAACAAATCTTCGGTCGCGAGGTTCCCGGTGGCGGATTCCGCGTAGGGGCAACCGCCGAGCCCGCCCGCCGACGAGTCCACAGTGGACACACCGAACCGCAGTGCGGTGAGCGTGTTCGTGAGCGCCTGGCCGTAGGTGTCATGGAAATGCACCGCGAGCCGCTCCGGGCCGATTCCCGCGTCGGCGAACGCGGCGAGCAAACCTTCGACCTGCCCGGCGGTCGCGACCCCGATCGTGTCACCGAGCGAGAGCTGCCAGCAGCCCAATTCGAGTAAGCGCTTTCCGACCGCGACGACCTGGTCGTAGCGCACCGGACCCTCCCACGGGTCACCGAAGCACATCGACAGGTAGCCCCGCACGTTCACGCCCGCGTCGCGTGCGCCGGTGACCACCGGGGTGAACATTTCGAACTGCTTGTCCAGGCTCGAATTCAGGTTGCGCTCGGCGAACGTTTCGGTGGCACTGGCGAAGATCGCGATATCCGGGCAGCCGGCTGCCAGCGCGCGCTGCAGCCCTCGTTCGTTGGGCACCAGCACCGGATACCGCACGCCGGGACGGCGGCTCAGCTTGCCGAGTAGTTCCTCCGCGTCGGCCAGCTGCGGAATCCATTTCGGCGAGACGAAGCTGGTCGCCTCCAGCACACTCAAGCCCGCTTCGCCGAGCCTGTCGAGGAATTCCAGCTTGAGGTCGACCGGCACGATCGACTTCTCGTTCTGCAGCCCGTCGCGCGGGCCGACCTCCCAGATCGTGACGCGAGACGGCAGTCCGCTCGCCGGCGCGGCCTGCGGCAGCCCGAGTTCCCGAGTACCCATGTCAGCTCCTGCCTCGCGAACGGCGGGCGTCTTCGCCCGAGAAGTCGTCGTATGGATTGTCGTTGACCTCGCGATAGATCACGGTGTGCACGCGCTCGACGCGCGGAATGTCGTCGAAGCGCAGCGGCTCGTGCGAAGCGGACTCGACGACAAGCGTGCCGCACCCGAAAATCCGGTCAACCAGGCCGTGCTCGAACTGCACGCTGTTGATCCGGCTCATCGGGATGTCGATGCCGACCCGCTTGAACACGCCCTCACGGGTGATCAGCCGGTCCGTCGTCACGATGAAATGCGTGGTGCGCCAGCGGATCAGCGGTGCGAGGAACAGCCAGCAGATCAACACGATGCCGACGACGCCGATGGCGATCTCCGCCACCTGCCCCCAGCCCGCGGTGACGCCGCCGACCAGTGTCAGTAGCCAGGCACCGGCGCCGACCGTCACGATCAGCCAGAACACCGGCCAGATCAGCATCTTGAAATGCGGATGGCTGTGCACAATGACCTGCTCGTTCTCGCTGAGCAGGCCCTCCGGGTACGCCACGGCACGCTCCGATTTGCTCGGTTACTCGACAGCTTAAGGTACCGCCCGCAGGTGGACGACGTCCCCAGCGAACACCATCCGCTGCCGGCCCTGTTCGTCGGTGACGACAAGCTGCCCGGACGGGTCGATGTCGCTGGCCGTCCCGACCAGTGAAGTCTCACCGGGCAGCAGCACCCGGACCTGTTGCCCCAGCGTCTCGCACCGAGAGCGGTAGTCGTCGAGCAGCCCCGCGCGGGAAAGGTCACCGGCCGCGGCACGCCACCGGCTTTCCCGCTCGCCCAGCGCGGAAAGCAGGACCGACGCGATCTCGGTGCGGTCCGTGGTGCGGGCGCCGTGCTCCGCCAGCGACGTCGGCGGCAGCCCGCCCGGGCCGGGCTCCACGCCCGGCCCCAGCGGGCGGACGTTCAGGCCAATGCCGAGCACGACGGCGGATTCGTCGGTGGCGACCGCTTCGGCCAGAATCCCCGCACACTTCCCGCGATCGGGGCCGGCGAGGACGTCGTTGGGCCATTTCAGGGCGGCGTCCACGCCTAGCTCGGCCGTGAGATCGGTCACCGCGAGCCCGGCGACGATGGCGAGCGACCCGAGCTTGGCGAACGGGACGCCGTGCGGGCGCAGGAGCACGCTCAGGTAGATCCCGGCGCCCTTCGGCGAAACCCAGGTTCGTGCGCGGCGCCCGACCCCGGCGGTCTGCTCCTCGGCGATGAGCACGGTCCGGTCCGGCGTGCCTGTCGCCGCGGCCGCCAGCAGGTCGGCGTTCGTCGAACCGGTTGTGCTCACCACGTCGACGCCGGCGTACGCACCCAGCGAAGCCCGCAACCGGTCCGCGTTGATCTCCGTCATGCTGAGAGCCTAGTAACGAATGTCCGGAACGCTCGTTGGAGATCATGGACGTTCTCTAGGGTTGGGCAGGTGACCATTCGTTTCCCGAAATGGGGTCGTGCCGTGGCGGGCCGCGCCCTCATCGCGCTGATCCTGGTGGGGGCGCTGGCGACGTGTGGCTGGATTCTCGCGCGTAAGCCGCAGCAGCCCCCGCCGACGGCCGCCGCGGCGCCCGCGGGCAACGCGGCGACGGCGGCGGGCCCGTCCGTGCTCCAGATCAGTGCGCCGGTACAGGCGCAGGCGCCGCAGCAGCAGGGCCGGAACGAACTCGACACGTGGGCGGCCGGGCTGAGCGGGCCGCTGGACATCCCGGAGCGCGCGCTCGTCGGGTACGCGACCGGCGAGTTGACGCTGCGGAAGGAACTGCCGAACTGCCATCTGTCGTGGGTCACGCTGGCGGGGATCGGCAAGGCGAGTTCCGATCACGGCCGGTTCGGCGGTGATTCGCTCGACGCGGACGGCGTGGTGCGCAAGCCGTTGGCCGCCGTTCCGTTGCAGGGCGCGGCGGGCGAGGCGGCGAGCGAGAAACGCACCGGGCCGATGCAGCTGACCTCGCCGCAGTGGCAGCGGGGGCAGGGAAACATCCAGGACATCGACGACGCGGCGATCGCGGCCGGGCGCGCGCTGTGTGCCGGCGGGACAGATCTGCAGGCGGGCACCCAATGGTGGAACGCCGTCGCGAAGTACCGGGACTCGGACCTGTTCCGGCAGCAGGTTCTCGGCAACGCCCAGTTGTACGCGGCGCTTTCCCTCGCGCCGCAGACGGCGGCCGGCCCGACGGTGCGAGCGGTGCGGTTCGCTCTCGACCAGATCGGCCTGCCGTACGTGTGGGGCGGCAACGGGCCGGACGCCGGTGCGGCCGGGTTCGACTGCTCAGGCCTGACCAAGGCCGCCTACGACAGCGCCGGGGTTTCGCTGCCGCGGACGGCGGACTCGCAGTTCCGCGCCGAACCCCCGGTGGCAGGCGAGCCGAAGATGGGCGACCTCGTGTTCTACGGCAACCCCGCGACGCGTATTCACCACGTCGGCCTCTACCTCGGTAACGGCTTGATGATCAACGCGCCGACCGAGGGCATGGCCATCCAGATCGCCACCTACCACGTGCGCGGCGACGACTACGCCGGCGCGGGCAGGCCGGCCGCCTGACGGTCCCGGCCGCTCAACCGGTTATCAGGCGAGCAGGGCTTGCCTTCCGTCACCGAATCGCTCGAAGCCGTGATGATGCCTTCGAGCCGGTCGCGGGCGGCCGTCAGGTCCTCGATCCGCCCGCTGATGCGGTCCCGCTCGGAGACCAGCAGGTCGAGCAGCTCCTGCGTCACCTCGCCGCTCGACACGCACGGCAGGATGCCCAGGATCGTCTTGCTCGACAGGCCGGCGGCGTAGAGCTGCTGGATCAGGGTGACGCGGTCGACCGCGGCGTCGGGGTACTGCCGCTGCCCGCTCGGACTGCGCATCGAGTGCAGCAGGCCTTGCTCCTCGTAGTAGCGCAGCGCCCGGACACTTACGCCCGCTTTGGCAGCCAGCTCACCGATCCGCATCTCGTACCCGCCTCGTCGCTGACGTCAACGTCAGGTCCTAGCTTACCCGCGGCCGGTGCCCGAAAATGGTCCGATGGAGGTCACCTTCGCCGAGGACTACATCTGCTTCCGGACGTACCCGTTCCCCGGCGCCACCGTGCATCCCACCGGCGTCCTGCCGCGTGCACGGATCCGCGACGCCGACTGGAAGGCCTGGCCACCGGAGATCCGGACCGTCACCGGGGAGACCCTGTTCGTGCCGCGATCACAAGAGGCGGAGCTGCACCAGTTCTGCGACCGCAACGGCATCGCCGGACATTGCCGCCCCGACACGTGGTCCGACCTCCTCGAACCGTTCCTGGACACCTGGTTCGACCCCGACCACGACCGCGCCACCGATGAGCGTCTGCGGCAAGCCGGTGTGTCACAAGAAGAAACCGAGGAGATCCGCGAGCGGCTCACTCCGCTGATGAAGGCCTACAACTTCGACAGCATGCTCTGGGAGTGGGTGAACCTCAACCTGTTCGACCTCCTCAGCGCGCTCAGCGGGCCGCTCGTCCCACCGGGTCTGCAGGCCACGCTCGGCGACCCCGCGGTGCTCTACGTCTGGGCCATGGAAATCGCCGACCGCGCCCGCTGAGCAGGAAGTCAGCCCCCTTTCGCGGGTGCCTTCTTTTCTCGCACCGTGAAAGACGTGGTGGGCAACAGATGGACATGAGTCTCGTCATCGGAAAGCTCGAGTCCGCGCCGGATCTGCGATCGGTGCGACAGGTGGCGGCGCAAGTGCTGGCTCAGCCATCAACCCGCGTACGGCTGGCGGTGGCGTTGCGGGTGAGCGAGCTGCTGTGCGCCGCCATCGACGAGCTGCTGACCCGGCATCCGGACGACGGTGCGGCCCTGGACACCGGCATCTACCGGCCCTGCCGCACAACGCCGCACACCGGGACGGCCCTTTCGGAACTGCTGCGCGTGAGCGACGGCGCCGAGGCCTACCTGCTCGAACTGGGCGCGTTCGACGACTACGCCGACGTGATCGCCGGCCTCGTCGAGGTGTCGGCGTTCCGCCAGGAAACCGACGACCTCGTGCTCCACCGGTGCCTGCTGGCCGTGCACGCCGCGGCCGAGGTCTTCCTCCGGGCCGGGCAGGGCAAGCTCACTCCCACGGAACACGCCTCGGCCGTCGAGCCCGCCCGCTACCCCAAGGGCGACGTGAAGCACGCGGTGGTGCGCACGGCGCTGAGGCCGGTCCTCGGGCATCACCAGATCATGACGCTGAACTGCGCCGCGTGCGTGGACGCCGAGATGCCACCCCGGGTGGCATTCACCTCGTACCAGGAAAACCTGTGCTGGTTCACCGACTGGGCCACCGCACACCGGGACGACGGCGACATCATGGCGGCCATCCAGACCTCGCTGACCGGTGACTCCCTTGGCGGCACGCAAGATCTCGGACAGTGGGGACAGTGGCGAGCACGCAACGGCATCGGCGACGGGTTCAGCCGGTGGCTGGCGCAGCTGGACCACCTGACCAAGAAGGTCAGCAACCCGGCCCTGCTGCACACCGGGGTGCTGTGCGCCATGACTCCCTTGGTGCGCAAGGTAATCGTGGCGAGCGTGTCGTACGGGTCCTACCATTTCTGGCCGGTGCACCGGCAAATGTCCTTCGACGACTACGTTCGCCACATCTGCGCGAGTATCGGTGGGATGGTGCGGGGGTGGGCCGTCGATCACGATTCCGAGGCGGCCATCGGGGAACACAACCTGCTGAACTGGGTTTGCCGCGCCTGCGCCACGGCCGCGACACGGGACGCGCTGTCACCTCGCAATGCCCAGGCGAAACGCGATGATGCCCGGATGCGGATCGCCTGGGGCCCGCAAACCTATTTTTACTTCGGCCAACGACATCACGGATTCGCCCGCCGCGTGGACAACTTGCGTGAGCAGGACAGGTTCGCCGGACGGGAGCTCGATATCCGGCCGATTCCGCGCCACTGCTCGCCCGTTGTCGCCGGCGACAATGTCCCGGACATCGTCAGCAAACTGCTCGCGCTTTGTGGTGCCGACGCCGGAAAAATCGACGAGGACGCACTCGGGATCGACACCTGGGACTGCACGCCCCGGCTGTGCGCGGAATGCGCGTTCGACGGGCAGCGGGCGCAACTGTTCATGATCTCCGTGGGTGCCGCGCGACTCGCGTGCCTGCTCCCCCGCCACTACCGGGCGGAGTTCGTGCGGCTCATGGACACCTACGGGTTCCGGTTGTTTCCCGCGGTGCAGACGAGGCTGCTGGTGCAGTGCGCGTGCCTGCCGCGGTGGATCGCGGACGTGCTGAGCCACGGGTACGCCGACGCGGGCACCTGGTGCGGGCAAAGTGACTGCACCACCCCGGCACGGCAACCGTTGCCACCGGACATCGGCGAGACCGACGAATACGATCACGTTCCGCTGCCGGACACGCTGTTGCGGCAGGCGCAGACCGAAGCCCGCCGATACGCCGCCGACACCGGCCGGACCGACTGGCTCGCGGTCGTGGCGCGACCGCTCAAGATCTGAACCGCGGTTACCGGGACCGTTGCGAAAAGGGCTGGAAAAGGGGCCCGCCGTCATGGCACGATCGCGCACGTGACCAGCAAGGACGCGCAGCACCTGCAGGACCTCGCGCGGTTGCGCCGCGTCCGGGACCGGATCGATCGCGAATACACCCGGCCGCTGGATGTGGAGGCCCTCGCGCGCGGCGTGCACATGTCAGCGGGACATCTCAGCCGCGAGTTCCGGCTCGCCTACGGTGAGTCACCGTATTCGTATCTGATGACACGGCGCATCGAGCGCGCGATGGCGTTGCTGCGCCGCGGCGATCTCACGGTCACGGAGGTCTGTTTCGCGGTCGGCTGCTCGTCGCTCGGCACGTTCAGCACCCGCTTCACCGAACTGGTCGGGATGCCGCCGAGCACCTACCGGAACCAGGCACGGGCGACCGCGGGGATACCGCCGTGTGTGGCGAAACAGGTCACCAGACCGATCAGGAATCGAGAAGCGCCCGCACCGGTGCCGACTTAATGTGACGGCCATGGACATCACCATTCACGCGAGTTTTCTGCCCCACGACGATCCGGAAGCCTCATTGGCCTTCTACCGCGATCTGCTCGGTTTCGAGGTCCGCAACGACGTCGGCTACCAGGGGATGCGCTGGATCACGGTCGGCCCGGCCGGGCAGCCCGACACTTCCGTCGTGCTGCAGCCGCCGACGGCCTTCCCCGGCATCACCGACGACGAGCGCCGCACCATCACCGAGATGATGGCGAAGGGCACCTACGCCGCACTCAACCTGGCCACCAAGGATCTCGACCAGACGTTTGAACAGTTGCAGGCGAGCGGCACCGAAATCGTTCAGGAACCGACCGAGCAGCCGTACGGGCTCCGCGACTGCGCCGTGCGTGATCCCGCGGGCAACCTGATCCGCATCCAGCAGTCTCGCTGACGCATCCGGCCGCCCGAGGAGAGGGAGACTTCATGAGCAGGGCCGCGGAAACCCCACACGTTGCCGACAGCCATGAGCTGATCCGCGTGCACGGCGCGCGGGAGAACAACCTCAAGGACGTCAGCATCGAGCTGCCCAAACGCCGGTTGACGGTCTTCACCGGGGTTTCCGGCTCGGGCAAGAGTTCGCTGGTGTTCAACACGATCGCCGCCGAATCGCAACGGCTGATCAACGAGACCTACAGCGCGTTCGTACAGGGGTTCATGCCGACGCTGGCCCGGCCCGACGTGGACGTCCTCGACGGGCTGACCACGGCGATCATCGTGGACCAGCAACGGATGGGTGCCGACCCGCGGTCCACCGTCGGCACCGCCACGGACGCCAGCGCGATGCTGCGCATCTTGTTCAGCCGGCTCGGAAAGCCGCATATCGGCTCCCCGCAAGCGTTTTCCTTCAACGTCGCCTCCATCAGCGGTGCGGGCGCGGTGACGGTGGAGCGTGCCGGGCGGACGGTGAAGGAGCGGCGCAGTTTCTCGATCACCGGCGGCATGTGCCCGCGGTGCGAGGGCCGGGGCGCGGTCAACGACATCGACCTCACGCAGCTCTACGACGAGACGAAATCGCTCAGCGGCGGCGCGATCACCATCCCCGGCTACAGCATGGACGGCTGGTACGGCCGCATTTTCAGTGGCAGCGGCTTCTTCGACATGGACAAGCCGATCAAGAAGTTCACCAAGCGCGAGCTGAACGATCTGCTGTACAAGGAGCCGACCAAGATCAAGGTCGAAGGCATCAACCTCACCTATGAGGGCCTGATCCCGAAGATGCAGAAGTCCATGCTGTCCAAGGACGTCGACTCGCTTCAGCCGCATATCCGCGCGTTCGTGGAGCGGGCGGTCACGTTCACCACGTGTCCCGAATGCGAGGGCACCCGGCTGTCGGCGGAGGCCAGGTCGTCGAAGATCAAGGGAATCAGCATCGCCGACGCGTGTGCGATGCAGATCAGCGACCTCGCCGAGTGGGTCGGCAAGCTCAAGGAACCGTCGGTGGCGCCCCTGCTGGACGCCTTGCGGCACACGCTCGACTCGTTCGTCGAGATCGGGCTCGGCTACCTCAGCCTCGACCGCGCCGCCGGCACGCTCTCCGGCGGCGAGGCGCAGCGCACCAAGATGATCCGGCATCTCGGGTCCTCGCTCACCGACATCACGTATGTCTTCGACGAGCCGACCATCGGCTTGCACCCGCATGACATTCAGCGGATGAACGACCTGCTGCTGCAGTTGCGCGACAAGGGCAACACCGTGCTGGTCGTGGAACACAAGCCGGAAGCCATCGCGATCGCCGACCATGTCGTCGACCTCGGTCCCGGCGCTGGCAGCGCGGGCGGCGAGGTCGTGTTCGAAGGCACCGTGCAGGGGCTGCGGTCCAGCGGCACGCTCACCGGCAAGCATTTGGACGACCGCGCGGCGCTGAAACCGTCGGTGCGCACACCGTCGGGCGCGCTGGAGGTGCGTGGCGCGAACACCCACAACTTGCGCGACGTCGACGTCGACATCCCGCTCGGCGTGCTGGTCGTCGTCACCGGGGTGGCCGGCTCGGGCAAGAGCTCGCTGATCCACGGCTCGGTTTCCGGGCGGGACGGCGTGGTGGCCGTCGACCAGACCCCGATCCGTGGCTCGCGGCGCAGCAACCCGGCGACGTACACGGGGCTGCTCGAGCCGATCCGCAAGGCGTTCGCGAAGGCCAACGGCGTCAAGCCGGCGCTGTTCAGTGCCAACTCGGAAGGCGCGTGCCCCAACTGCAACGGCAATGGGGTCGTCTACACCGACCTGGCGATGATGGCGGGTGTCGCGACGCCGTGCGAGGTGTGTGAGGGCAAGCGGTTCCAGGCCGAGGTGCTGGAGTACAAGTACGGTGGCCGGGATATCAGCGAGGTGCTCGCGATGTCGGTGGCCGAGGCGGAGGAGTTCTTCGGTTCGGGCGAGGCGAAAACGCCGGCCGCGCACAAGATCCTGGACCGGCTCGTGGACGTCGGGCTCGGGTATCTCAAGATCGGCCAGCCACTGACCACCCTGTCCGGCGGCGAACGGCAACGGCTCAAGCTGGTCACTCACATGGCGGCGAACGGCGGGGTCTACGTCCTGGACGAGCCGACCACCGGCCTGCACCTCGCCGATGTGGAACAGCTGCTGGGCCTGCTCGACCGGCTCGTGGAGGCGGGCAAGTCGGTCATCGTGATCGAACACCACCAGGCAGTGATGGCGCATGCCGACTGGATCATCGACCTGGGCCCGGGCGCCGGACACGACGGTGGCCAGGTTGTCTTCGAAGGCACGCCCGCCGATCTGGTGGCCGCGCACTCCACGTTGACGGGCAAGCACCTCGCGGAGTACGTGGGCAGTTAAGTCTTGCGGCGGCGGGATCGGCACCGTCCACACGCGACAGTGACACGCCCGCCGACGCAAGCAGAGGTCAAAGACCGGCGCGGCCCGCCGAACCGTCCGCCGCTGTGAGGCCGCGTAGCAGCAACGTGGTCAGGGCCTCCTGATCCTCGCCGAGTGCGTGGAGCAGGTCTTCGTCGGCCGCCTGGACGACCTCGCGCCCCTTGGCGAGCAGCGCCTCGCCGGCGCGGGTCACGTGCAGCTCGGCCGTCCTGCCCCGGCCGGGCTCCGTGCCGCGGTCTATCGCGCCCAGGACTTCCAGCTGCGCCAAGGTCGACTGCATGCTCTGCACCGTGATCCCGGCCCGCCGCGCGAGTTCGCTGTAGGACAGGCCCGGCCGCCCGGCCAGATGGCCCAGCGCCGAAAGGTGCCGCAGCGACAACCCGTGCTCCCGAAGCGCACCGTCCATCCGCTCCCGCAGCCGCCTGCCGAGCAGCACAAGCAACATCGCGGGACTGGCGGGAGGCGGCTGAGTCACACCTCGCATCTTTGCAGACCCAGTTTCAGCCTACCTCAAACCTCAGATACAGTCTGACTGAAACCAAGGAGGTCGATTGTGAACAAGGTTCTGCTCAGCATCCACGTGCTGGCCGCCATCGTGCTGATCGGACCGGTGACGGTGGCCGCGAGCCTGTTCCCGCGCCACGCGCGCCTCAAGGAGCTCGGCGTGCTGCGTGTCCTGCACCGGATCAGCACCGTCTATTCCCTGGCCGGCCTTGCGGTCCCGGTTTTCGGGATCGCGCTCGCCGCGCAGATGCACGTATTGACCGAGGCGTGGCTGATGATCTCGATGGCGCTGACGGTCGTCGCCGCCGCGTTGCTCGCGGTCGCGATCGTGCCGGGCCAGCAACGGGTTCTCGCGGCACTCGAAAAAGACGAAGAAGCAAGCGGCCCGAATCTCGCAATGCTGACCGGATTTTTCGCGCTGACGTGGGCGATCGTCGTCGTGCTCATGATCGTCCGCCCCGGCTCCACGACCAACGTGTAGTGCGCTGTTCGTTACCAGTCCGACCACAGTCACGGCTATCCGGCTTGCGCAGCAACGGTTACGTGCTGCTGGGGTCTGCCTGCTTCTGGTCGGACTGGTAAAAGCCCGGCGCCGAGTGCGGCGCCGGGCTCGGGGTGAGGAAAAAAATCAGGCGACGGCCTTCGCGACCGGCTCGCTGGTGCGCACCTCCAACTGGTGCACGACCCGCTCAGTCGAAAGCTCGTGCAGCGTCAGGTCGATCACGGCGACCAGCACCACGCCGAGCGCGTTGGCGAAAACCAGCGCCGGAGCAGTGAACACGAGCGCCGCGATCAGGGACCACAGGCTCACCAGACCGAGTACGCCGTGCCCGACCCGGGTGGACACTCGCTTGCCGAACACCGCACCGAGTGCGCCCAGCAAAGTCAGCCCCGTGAAGACACCAAACCCGATCCAGGCGGCCAACGGTGCCGAAAACGCGACCGAGGCGACCACAACAAATGCGCCGGCGAGAATGCCGAAAACGTCAACACCGAAACGCGCGTTGAGAGACATTGTCGTAAACCTCCACGCCGCCTCCATTGGCGGCATCACCATCTCGAGTACGAGTCGGGCAGACCATTTCAGGCCTGGGCGGCTCGGACATCCGGGACCTCCCCGGTATCCATCCCGATCAACTTCGGTCGCCGGAAATCCCTTCCCGGACTGGATGTCTCGTAGGACACACTGCCGCGCCGTGCGCCACAATGTAAGGGTGGCGGATTTCGAGCAGGTGCTGAACACGGTCGGCCCGCGGCTGCGCGCACTGCGCAAACAGAACCGGTCGACCCTGGCCGAACTCTCGGAGGCGACCGGTATTTCGGTCAGCACCCTGTCCCGGCTCGAGTCGGGCAGCCGGAAACCGAGCCTTGAATTGCTGCTTCCGCTGGCGCGAGCGCACCGGGTGCCGTTGGACGACCTGGTCGGTGCGCCGCAGACCGGCGACCCGCGGGTACATCTGCGCCCGCGGGTGCACCACGGCATGACGGTCGTGCCACTCAGCCAGAATCCTGGCGGCATGCAGGCGTTCAAACTCATCCTGGCGGGCGGGGGCCGGACCGAGCCGGAGCCCCGCACACACGAAGGACATGACTGGCTGTACGTGCTCAACGGCCGGTTGCGCGTTGTACTCGGCGAGCACGACATCGTGTTACGTGCTGGCGAAGTCGTCGAATTCGACACGCGGGTGCCACATTGGTTCGGCAACGCCGACTCCCGTCCGGTGGAATTCCTCAGCCTGTTCGGACCGCAAGGCGAGCGTATTCACGTCAGGGCGCGCAGCCGCTGAGACTCGCGCCTGTCAGTCGTCGACGGCCTGATACACCGACGTCCAGAAGTCCTGATATACCGGGGAAAAGTCCGGGAAACCCGCGACCTGCGTGAGCAGAACGCCGGTGAGCCCTTCGGCCGGATCGACCTGCCATGAGGTGCCGAGTCCGCCGTCCCAGCCGTAACAGCCCGGGCGGTGGTGCATACCCGTGTGCGCTGTCACGACCGAAACACCGAAACCCCAGCCACGATTGTCGAAATAGCCGGGGAAGAAACCGGAAACCGCTTTCTGGGCCGGTGTCAGGTGATCCGTCGTCATCAGTTCGATCATGGGACGGGACAGGATCCGGGTTCCCTCGTGCTGCCCGTTGTTCAGCATCAGGTGCGCAAAGGCCGACATGTCGTCTATTGTGGACAGAAGCCCGCCGCCGCCGGACAGGAACCGCGGGCGGCGACTCCATTGGCCGCCGGGTTCATCGAAAACCGAACCCTCCAGGTAGCTCGTCACCAGTCTGTCCACTGAGGACGTACTGAACGCGGTGTCCTTCATGCCCAGCGGTTCGAAGACACGCTCGGCGAGGAACGCGTCCAGCGGCTTCCCGGACACCCGCTCGAGCAGCACGCCGAGTACGTCGGAACCCACGTGATAGAGCCATTTCTCGCCCGGCTGCGCCATCAACGGCAGCTCCCCCAGCCGCCGCAGCCACTCGTCCGGCGCCGGGTAGTCCGCGGGATTCGGCGGCCCCATGCCCAGCAACCGCTCTCTCGCGGCCGTCACGATCGGATAGGGCTCGAACAGCTGACCGAACCCGAAGCGGAAGGTCAGCAGGTCTCGCAACGTGATGGCCCGGTTCGCCGGCACCGTGTCGTCGAGCTCGCCATCGATCCGGCGCAACACCCGCCGGCCGGCCAGCTCCGGCAACACCTCGTCGACCGGATCGTCCAGTCGCAGCACACATTGCTCGACCAGAGTGAGGGCACCGACGGCCGTGATGGGTTTGGTCATCGAGCTGATCCGGAACAGCGAGTCACGCCGTAGCGGCGCGCCGTCGAACGCCTGCTTGCCGAGCACATCCACGTGGACTTCACCGCGACGGCTCACCAGCATGATCACCCCTGGCACCGTACCGCGCTCGACATGCCGAGCCATGACGTCGTGCAGCTGCGCCAACCTTGCTTGAGAAAACATGACCACTCCGCGAAATCGACTCGTCAGTCCTTCGCCGGTGTGGACCCGCACCCGGGACGAAACTCATCGGCCTTGCCCATATATTCCTCGGTGGCTATATTCCTGTTATGGCATCAACGTTCGAGGTGCTGGCCGAACCGCGGCGCCGCGAGATCCTCGACCTGCTGCGGGTGCGGGAACGGCCGGTTGGCGACCTGGTCGAGCGGCTCTCGCTCAGCCAGCCCGCCGTGTCGAAACACCTGAAAGTCCTACGCGAGGCGGGTCTCGTCGAGGTGCGACAGGACGCGCAGCGCCGCTGGTACCGGCTGCGAGTGCAGCCGCTGGCCGAGCTCGACGCCTGGCTCGCCCCGTACCGGAGGATGTGGGAGGACAGCTTCGACGCACTCGAACGCCACCTCGACCAGGGAGATGACTGATGGACGCGGAAATGATCACCGCGGGCGAGAGCACGGTGCTGCGATTCGAGCGACGGTTCGCCCACCCGGTCGCGAAAGTGTGGCGCGCGATCACCGAGCCCGCACAGCTGGCGCACTGGTTCCCCGCCGCGGTGGAAACCGAACTGAAAATCGGCGCGCCGATGACGTTCACGTTCCCCGACGCGGCACCGATCGACGGTGACCGCGGCGGCGAGATCCTCGAAATCGACCCGCCGAAGGTCTACGCATTCCGTTGGCACAAGGACGTTCTGCGGTTCGAGCTCGTGCCGGACGGCGACGGCTGCATCCTGTACTTCTCGCAGACACTCGGTGGTGGTGAGCTCGGCCGGCTCGCCGCGGGCCGCAACGCGGCGGGCTGGGACCACTGCCTCGCCGCGCTCGCCGCCCGTCTCGACGGCCGCGAGCCGGAACCGTTCACGCACTGGCTGTCCGCAATGGAGCATTACGTCGACGTCTTCGGTCTCGCGGAGGGCACCCGGACCGACACCGCGGAGGGCACCGAGTTGCGCTTCGCGCTCGACCTGGTTTGGAAACCGGTCGACGAGGCCGGGAAGTTCGTGCCGGGGCTGGTGGAAACCGTCGAACCCGGCAAGGTCGACTGGGAACTGTTCGCCGACCCCGATTTCGGGACTCGCCTCGTGCTGACGCACGTCGTGCCTGCCGAACACGCGGACGCCGAGCTGGCCGCGTGGCCCGCCCGGCTCAAGGAATTCTTCGCGGCCGTCCACACCGGTCAGTGAGGTTCACGCCACACACGCGGCCCGCACATGGTGGTTAAGCTCCGGAAACATGAGCAGCGCGACGGAGCCGATCGGGACGCCACCGCCCGACGAACCGGACATCCACACCACGGCCGGGAAGCTCGCCGACCTGTACCGGCGGTACCAGGAGGCGGTGCACGCGGGTTCGGCGCGCGCCGTCGAGCGCCAGCACGCGAAAGGCAAGAAAACCGCGCGCGAGCGCATCGATCTGCTGCTGGACCCGGGTTCGTTCGTGGAACTGGACGAGCTGGCGCGGCACCGGTCGACGAACTTCGGCCAGGAGAAGAACCGGCCCTACGGCGACGGTGTGGTGACCGGCTACGGCACCGTCGGCGGGCGTGGCGTGTGCGTGTTCAGCCAGGACGTGACGGTGTTCGGCGGCTCGCTGGGCGAGGTGTACGGCGAGAAGATCGTCAAGGTGATGGACCTGGCGCTCAAGACCGGCAGGCCGATCATCGGCATCAACGAGGGCGGCGGCGCACGCATCCAGGAAGGCGTGGTCTCGCTCGGCCTGTACGCGGAGATCTTCCGGCGCAACACCCACGCGTCCGGCGTGGTCCCGCAGATCTCGCTGATCATGGGCGCGAATGCGGGCGGGCACGTGTATTCCCCCGCCCTGACCGACTTCGTGGTGATGGTGGACCAGACCTCGCACATGTTCATCACGGGTCCCGACGTGGTGAAGACGGTGACCGGCGAAGAGGTCACGCTGGAGGACCTCGGCGGCGCGCGCACCCACAACACCAAGTCCGGCAACGCGCACTATCTGGCTTCGGACGAGGAAGACGCGATCGCCTACGTCAGGGAACTGTTGTCGTTCCTGCCGTCCAACAACCTTTCCGACCCGCCGGTGTTCGACTCGCCGGAGCCCACCGAAGGGTCCATTTCGGACGGTGTCACCGAGACCGACCGTGAGCTGGACACACTGATCCCCGACTCGCCGAACCAGCCGTACGACATGCACGAGGTGCTCACGCGCGTCCTCGACGACGGCGATTTCCTCGAGGTGCACGAACTGTTCGCGCCGAACGTGCTCGTCGGGTACGGCCGGGTCGACGGGCACGCGGTGGGTGTGGTGGCCAACCAGCCGACCCAGTTCGCCGGCTGCCTCGACATCGACGCATCGGAGAAGGCCGCGCGGTTCGTGCGCACCTGCGACGCGTTCAACATCCCGGTGCTCACGTTCGTCGACGTGCCCGGTTTCCTGCCGGGTACCGACCAGGAGTGGAACGGCATCATCCGTCGTGGCGCGAAGCTCATCTACGCCTATGCCGAAGCCACCGTCCCGCTTGTCACCGTCATCACCCGCAAGGCCTTCGGTGGCGCCTACGACGTCATGGGGTCCAAGCACCTGGGCGCGGACGTGAACCTCGCGTGGCCGACCGCGCAGGTCGCGGTGATGGGCGCCCAGGGCGCGGCGAACATCGTGCACCGCAAGACTCTCACCAAGGCCGCGGAAGAGGGTCGCGATGTGGAGGCGCTGCGTGCGGAGCTGATCCAGGAGTACGAGGACACGCTGCTCAACCCGTACGAAGCGGCCGAGCGCGGTTACGTTGATTCGGTGATCGTGCCTGCCCACACCCGCGGTCACATCGTGCGCGCACTCACGATGCTGCGGGAAAAGCGGGAAAGCCTGCCGCCCAAGAAGCATGGGAATATCCCGCTGTGAGCGACGAACCGTTGCTGCGGATCGTCCGGGGCCACCCGGACGACGATGAGCTGGCCGCATTGACCGCCGTGGTGGCGGCCGTGGCCTCCGCTCCGGCCGGCCCCGAGCGGCCGGAGCGGAGGTCCCGCTGGGCGGACCGCGCGGCCTTGCTGCGGCAGGTACCGCACCCGGGCGAGGGAGCCTGGCGCGCCTCGGGCTTTCCGCGCTGACCTTCTGGGGTTCGCCGGTGAGGCTGGCGGTTTCCTTGGTGACGCGGGACGGGCCTCCGCTAACCCCGCCGGCGCTCGGTGGTTCCCCGGTGACGCTGGGCCGACCTGCCGACCCCCACGCGGTTCCCCACGTGCACCGGTGTCCCTCCCTGGCCGCGACGAAATTCCCCACGGCCGGCAACTTCGCCCGCTGACCTCGGCGACTCCCCGCGGACAGTAGTAGCCCACCAGCTCCGGTGAGCCACCGCTCGCGCAGCACCGCGGGGATCCACCGACCTCCGGCGGATCCCCGCGCCCCAGGTTCCTACCCAGCTCCGCCTTCCGATCAACCCGCCCCGCGCTGCGCGCTCGACAGCCTTCGAGTCCACACCGTATAGTCCACATGGAATATACGGATTGGAATCACCAGAGAGGACAGACCGACCGTGGCCGCGGCAAAGCCAGCTCTCACGCCACTCGCGATGGCGATCCTCGAGCTGCTGCACGAAAAACCGATGCACCCGTACGAGATGACCCAGGTCATGCGGCAGCGCCGGGTCGATTTCCGGGTCAAGGTGCGGCCCGGGTCGCTCTACCACACCGTCGAGCGGCTCGAGGCCCAAGGCTTCATCGAGGTCGTCGACACCCAGCGACAGGGACGTCGCCCCGAGCGCACCGTCTACGCGATGACCGGCAAGGGCCGGGACAGCTTCGCCGACCAGGTCCGGGAAATGATCGCGATCCCGACCCAGGAGTACCCGCAGTACCCGGTCGCCTTGTCGGGCGCGAGCGAATTGGAACAGCACGACGCGGTAGACCAGCTCAAGATGCGGGTAACCGTGCTCAAGGCCCGCATCGCCGCGGACGAGGTCGTCATCAGGCAGGTCCTGGAGAAGGACCTGCCTGCCATGTGGTGGATCGACTACGCGTTCTCCCACCACCAGCGTAAGTCCGAACTGGCCTGGACCGAGCAGCTCATCGCGGATCTGGAGTCGGGCCGTATCCCGTGGCCCGGTAGCGCCGCGAAACCCGGCCGGCTCCCACATCTGTCCATTGTGGAGGAAGTCGAGAATGAGCAGACAGCCTAACCCGTGGGCCGCGCTTTCCGCGCTGTGCCTGGGTTTCTTCATGATCTTGCTGGACACCACCATCGTGACCATCGCGATTCCCGCCATGGTCCGCGATCTGCACACCTCCCTCAACTCCGTGGTGTGGGTGCTGAGCGTCTATCTGCTCACCTACGCGGTCCCGATGCTGTTCACCAGCCGCCTCGGTGACCGCTTCGGCCCGAAGCGCGTGTTCCTCGCCGGGCTCATAGTCTTCACCCTCGCCTCGTTGTGGTGCGGCCTTTCCGGCAACGTCGAAATGCTCATCACCGCCCGCGCCGTGCAAGGACTCGGCGCAGCATTGCTGACCCCGCAGACACTCGCGTTCATCACACACCTGTTCCCGCCCGCGAAACGCGGCCCGGCGATGGGCATGTGGGGCGGCGTCGCGGGTCTCGCCACGATCACCGGCCCGCTGCTGGGCGGTGTACTGGTCGATGGGTTCGGCTGGGAATGGATCTTCTTCGTGAACGTCCCCATTGGACTCATCGCGATCGTGCTGACCGGTGTGCTCGTGCCCGACTGGCAACCGAAACACTCGCATTCCTTTGATATCCCCGGAATTTTACTCTCCGCGGCGGGCCTGTTCCTGCTCGTGTTCGGCATCCAGAACGGCCAGCAATACAACTGGGGCACCGTGTTCGGCCCGGTGAATGTCTTCGAGATCATCGGCGCCGGCGTGCTGTTGCTGGTGATTTTCGTGGTCTGGCAACGATTCAACACGCGCGAGCCACTGCTTCCGCTCAAGGTGTTCAACAATCGCAACTTCTCGGCGGGCACCGTCACCGGGATCGCGATCGGCTTCTGCATCACCGGCATGTTCATCCCGCTCGTGCTGTTCGTCCAGGAAGTACTGGGTATGACGCCGACGCAAGCGGGTCTGCTGACGGCGCCGATGTCGCTGCTGTCGGGCATCGTCGCGCCCTTCATCGGCCGCCTTTCGGACAAGGTCAACGCGAAGTACCTGGTGATGTTCGGCTTCGTCGCGCTCGCCGCCGGTGTTGGCCTCATCGCGCTCCAGGCACGGGCCGGGATGAACCCGTGGGCGCTGACTCCGGCGCTGCTGGTGTGCGGGCTCGGCACGGGCAGTGTGTTCGCGCCGATGAGCAACGTGACGATGAGTTCGGTCGACCGCACCCTGGCAGGCGCCGCGTCGGGCATCTTCAACACCGCACGGCAACTCGGGGGCGTGCTCGGCAGCGCGGCGATCGGCGTCCTGTTGCAGGCCCGCATCGTCGCGACCATGGCCGGCACCCACGGCAACGCACCGGTGGCGCTGACCGACGCCGCGCGGCAAACGATGCTCCTGCCGGTCGGGGTGTTGCTGCTCGGTGCCGTCGCCGCGATCGCGATGAAACGGGTCGCGCGGCCGCAACCCGCGACCCCCACCGAACCCGAGCCTGCCCTACGCTCATAACTCGTGCGTTTCGTGCTGGCTTCCCAATCCCCCGCCCGGCTCGGTGTGCTCCGCGCGGCGGGGATCGAACCGAGCGTCGTCGTGTCCGGCGTCGACGAGGACGCCGTGGCCGCGGCCTTGCCCGAGCCCACCCCCACCGAACTGGTCACCGCGCTCGCGGTCGCCAAGGTCGAGGCGGTGCTGGACACGGTGGCCGGCATCCACGCGGACGCGGTCGTCGTCGGTTGCGACTCGATGTTGTCGCTCGACGGCGAAATGCTCGGCAAACCAGGCACACCCGAGGTGGCACGCAAACGCTGGGCACAGCTGGCGGGGCGCACCGGCGATCTGCTGACCGGGCACGCCGTGGTCCGGCTCCACAGCGGCGAACCGGTGGGGCGTGCGACCGGCAGCCACACGACACACGTCCGGTTCGCCGACCCGTCACCGGAAGAGATCGACGCCTACATCGCGACCGGTGAGCCGCTCAACGTCGCCGGCGCGTTCACCCTCGACGGCCGCGGCGGCTGGTTCGTCGAGGGCATCGACGGCGACCCGTCGAGCGTCATCGGCATCAGCCTGCCACTGACCCGGCGCTTGCTCGCCGAGGTCGGCGTTTCGGTCACCGACCTCTGGAGCTAAGGACAGGCGCGCAGATCCGCAGCCGTGAGCCGGACATTCGGCCAGCCGCGGATCTGGGAGGCGTAGGTGTACTTCTTGGTGCAGCCGGCCGGCGCTCCGGCGAGGGTGTAGACGCGCGCCAGCACCGGGGCCGATTCGACGACGGTGATCTCCGGCGCGTCCGTGCCCGTGATGTTGTTCAGCGCGATCGCACCCGCACCGGAGAAGTACGGCTTGTCCACCGAGTTCCACTCGCCGTCCTGCTCGACGAGGACCTCCCCGATCCGCCCGCCGTTCAGTGGCGCGCTCACGAGGCACGCCGAAACCGACGCCGCCACACAGGAAAGTGAGCTCGCGTCGACCCGCGCACCCAGTTCCGTGATACTGGTCTGGACCAGCTGCCCGCCGGCCTGGAACCGGCCGTTGGCGCCTTGCTCGTCCGCGAGCAGGGACACCTGAGCGCCGTTGACCGTCTGTGTCGTCACGGTGCGGCACGGCCCGTCGCCACATTCGGCGGCGGCGCTCTGCGGAGTCATCGCCGGCGCGCCCGCCTCCAGCCGCGGCGCCTGATCCCGCGCTCGCAACGAAGCGACCCCGCCCAGGGCGCCCACCGTGACCACTGCCGCGACCACCGCCGTGATCAACACGGACCGAGGAACCACCTGCCACTCCTTCCCCCAGCGGCAAGGGTAAGCGTGAGCCGCCTCTCACCGCACGGGGACACCCGGCTCGTAAACTCCGAAGAAAGCCGCGGATGCGCTGGTAGCAGCACTGATCCGGGGTGCGACGGAAATATTTCGGGAGGTAGGACGTGTCCGAACAGGCCACCGGCGGACCGGTCACCAAGATCCTTGTCGCCAACCGCGGCGAGATCGCGGTCCGGGTGATCAGAGCGGCCAAGGACGAGGGTCTTGCCAGCGTCGCCGTGTACGCCGACCCCGACCGGGACGCCCCGCACGTGCGGCTCGCCGACGACGCGTTCGCACTCGGCGGCACCACCGCGGCGGAAAGCTACCTCGTCATCGACAAGCTCATCGACATCGCGAAGCGCTCCGGCGCCGACGCGGTGCACCCCGGGTACGGCTTCCTTTCCGAGAACGCCGATTTCGCGCAAGCCGTCATCGACGCGGGCCTGACCTGGATCGGGCCGAGCCCGCAGGCGATCCGCGATCTCGGGGACAAGGTCACCGCGCGGCATATCGCCATGAAGGCCGGCGCCCCGTTGGTGCCGGGCACGAAGGAACCGGTGGCCAACGCCGACGAGATCATCGCGTTCGCCGACGAGCACGGCCTGCCTGTCGCGATCAAGGCGGCGTTCGGAGGTGGCGGCCGTGGCCTCAAGGTCGCCCGCACTATCGAGGAAATCCCCGAACTGTTCGAATCGGCCACCCGTGAAGCCGTGTCCGCCTTCGGCCGCGGCGAATGTTTCGTCGAGCGCTATCTCGACAAGCCGCGGCACGTCGAAGCACAGGTGCTGGCTGACAAACACGGCAACGTGGTGGTCATCGGCACCCGCGACTGCTCTTTGCAGCGGCGGCACCAGAAGCTCGTCGAAGAGGCGCCGGCGCCGTTCCTGAGCGACGAGCAGCGCGCCACGATTCACAGCTCCGCCAAGGCGATCTGCAAGGAGGCCGGCTACTCGGGTGCCGGCACCGTCGAGTACTTGGTGGGCACCGACGGCACGATCTCGTTCCTGGAGGTCAACACCCGGCTGCAGGTCGAGCACCCGGTGTCGGAGGAGACCGCCGGTGTCGATCTGGTCCGCGAAATGTTCAGTGTGGCCCGCGGCGAGAAACTGCGGTTCACCGAGGACCCGGCGCCGCGCGGGCACTCGATCGAGTTCCGCATCAACGGTGAGGACGCCGGCCGTAACTTCCTGCCCGCGCCCGGCACCGTGACGAAACTGGTGTTTCCCGAAGGCCCCGGTGTGCGGGTCGACTCTGGGGTGCAGACCGGCAGCGTCATCGGCGGGCAGTTCGACTCGATGCTGGCGAAGCTGATCGTCACCGGCACCGATCGGGAGAACGCGCTCGAACGCAGCCGCCGCGCGCTCGATGAGATGGTCGCCGAAGGCATGGCAACAGTGCTGCCGTTCCACCGCGCGATCGTGCGTGACCCGGCGTTCATCGGGGACGGCACGTCGTTCAGCGTGCACACCCGCTGGATCGAGACGGAATTCGACAACCAGATCGAGCCGTTCACCGGCGCCGCCGAGGCCGACGAGGAGAACGCGCCCCGGCAGACGATGGTCGTCGAGGTCGGCGGCCGGCGGCTCGAGGTGTCACTACCCGGCGACCTCGCCCTCGGCGGCGGTACCGGTGGCGGGCAGAAAGCCAAGCCACGCAAGCGAACCGGCGGCGCGAAGACCGCGGTCAGCGGGGACGCGGTGACCGCGCCCATGCAGGGCACCATCGTGAAGATCGCGGTCGCGGAAGGCCAGCAGGTCGAGGCAGGCGAACTGATCGTCGTGCTGGAGGCCATGAAGATGGAGAACCCGGTGACCGCGCACAAGGCCGGTACGGTCACCGATCTGGCGGTGGAGATCGGTTCCGCCGTCACCCAGGGTGCCCCGCTTCTGGAAATCAAGGACTGAGGCCAGGGGCCGGGCCTACTATCAGTGGCGTGGAGGTACCCCAACCCGGCATGCGGATCGGTGACGCCGATCGGGAGACCGCGATGCAGGCGCTCGGTGACCACATGAGCGCCGGCCGGATCACGCTGGACGAGTACGGCGAGCGGTCGGCGCAGGTCACCGCCGCGAAGACCCGCGGTGAGCTCGCCGACCTGTTCACCGACCTGCCCGCACCGCATCCGGTGTTCGGTGAACCGCCGAAGCAGCCGGTCGCCACCCCGAAACCGGCGGGTCCGGTGCCCTACAGCGAGCGGCCGCTGGGCCAGCGGGCTGCTGCCGCGATCCTGCCGCTGTTGTTCATCGGCGCGGTCGTGCTGGGCCTCACCACGCACGTGTGGTGGTTCATCGCGCTGCCGTTCGTCTTCGGCGCGATCGGCCAGGGCCTGTGGGGCAAGGACTGGGACAAGGACGCCCGACGCGATCGCGACCGCGGTCACCGGCGACGTTAAGTCCGGGACCCGTCGCCCGTTCCCCATGCGCGCCGCACCGCGGAGCGCAGCCAGGCGTGGCCGCCGTCGTGGGAGTTGCGTGGATGCCAGCCCATCGCGATCTCGATGCGCGGGAGGGCGAAGGGAATCTCGAGGGCTACGACGGCGAACGACTCCGCGAGTTCGAGCAGTCCCGCTGCTCCGGCCCGGTGGGGTAGCACCGGCACGAGGCACACCAGATCGGTGCGGGCCACGAGGCTCATCGCCGAGAGGTGGTTCGGGAGGGTGGCGAGCACCCGGCGACGCAGCCCGAGCTCTCGCAGGGCGGCATCGGCCGGCCCGGCCAGTTGTCCGCGCCGACTGACGGTCACGTGGCCGGCCTCGGCGAAGCGCCGCGCCGTGAGGTTGCCTCGCGCGAGCGGATGGCCGGCGCGCACGATCAGGGCCATCGCGAGCGTCGTAAGGGTCTCGGTCTCGGTCTCGGGGTCCACGTGGTCCAGCACGCCGATTTCGAGGTCGACGCGGCCATCACGCAGGGCCGGCCCGCCTTCCGTCTCTTCGGAGGCGAAGCGCAGCGCCACCCCCGGAGCCTCCGCGGCCGCCAGCTCCAGGAGCCGCGGAGCGAGTGCGGACACGACGAGATCGCTCGCCTGGAGCCCGAAGGTCGTCCGCAGCGTCGCCGGGTCGGCAGCGAGGCCCGGCGTCAGGAGCGCCGCCGTACGCCCGACCACCTCGGCCACCTCCGCCCGTAGCGCGATGGCGCGCGGGGTCAGCACCATGCCTTGACCCGCGCGGACCAGGAGCGGATCGCCGAGCGCCTGACGCAGCCGCCCCAGGGTGCGGCTCATCGCGGCCGGTGACGTGTGGAGATCCGCCGCGGCCCGGGTCACGCTTCCGGTCCGCAGCAAGGCATCGAGCGCGACGAGGAGGTTGGCGTCCATCCGGCGTTCCTTTCCACGGATTCCACTTCGAGCAATTATTGCGTGCCAGATTTTCTATTGCCGCAATACCTCGGCGCTGCGAATCTCGAGAGGCCAGCCCAATCACGAGGAGTAAAAGGCGTGTCCCTCACCCACAACCCCGCCGGAGACCAGTTCGCCGTCGTCAGCCAGAGCGGTCCGACGATCTCGTTCTTCGATGCCCGCACCCACGAGAAGAAGGCCGTCGTCGAGGTGCCCACCGAGCCGCACGAACTCCTGTTCGACCCGCAGACCCGGCTCGTCTACTGCAGCCACGCCTACCGCGGCGGCTTCTACGACGCCAACGAGGGGCGGCACACCATCATCACCGTGCTCGACGCCGACACGCACGAGCTCGTGGACACCATCGACACCAGCCCCGAGCACGGCCCGCACGGACTCGCGCTCGACCCGGTCCGGCGCCTGCTCTACTGCAGCGTCGAGTCGGGCCCCGCTGGTCAGGGCGGCGTCATCGTCCTGGATGCCGACACTCGCGAGATCCTCCGCAAGATCAGCGTCGAGGCGCCCGGCCCGCACTGGTACCTCATCGACCCCGACGGAACACGCGGCTACTCGACCAACAAGGAAGCCGACTTCGTCAGCGTGCTCGACCTCGAGAAGAGCGCGCTCGTTCACAAAATCCCGATGCCGGGAAGCGAGGGGCTCGCACTCAGCCCGGACGGCGCGACCCTCGCCGTCTCCGCTCCCAAGGCGAACCTCGGCCGGCTCAAGGCGGATCCCGGCGTGCGCCTCATCGACACCGCGCAGGGGCGCATCGTGCGTACGTTGGTCACCGACGACGCGGTCGCGCCGGTGACCTGGGCGTCGGACAACGTCCTCGTGGTGGGGCAGGTCACGACTCCCCCGCTCGACAACCGTGACGAGCGCGGGATCATCGACCCGTTCAAGATCAAGGACGCCCCTGGCGGAAGCCTGCTGATCTACGTAGGCGACTCCGCCGCGACGCTCGCGCAGGTCGCGAGTGTCGACATCGGCGTCTTCCCGCTGACGATGATGACCTCGCCCGGCGGGCGCTACGTCTACGTCTCGGCGATCGCGAGTTCGGTGCTCAGCGTCGTCGACATCGCCGACCCCTCCGCGCCGGCCGTCGTCGACGAGATCTACATCGACCGCAAGCTCGAGCCCGGCGCACACGGCCTGGCCTACCTCCCGGCGAGCAGCTGACGTGGCCGCGCGGATCGACCCGGACGTGCGCGCGGCCCTCACCGAGCTCGTCTTCGAGTTCGCACGACGTGTCGACATCGAGCAAGGGCGGGGCACCGAGCTGCTGTTCCTCCCCGACGGGTACTACCAGTACGACGGACGGGCTGAGCACGGACGTGACGACATCCGTGCCGCCTACGACCGAAGGAGGGCTCGCGGGGAACGCACCGCGAGGCACGTGTTCACGAACCTCACCTTCGCCCGGGGTTCCGACGGTCATCTGAACGGCCGGTCTCTCATGATCCTGTTCGCCGCCGACGGCCCCGCGCCGATCGATTCCGCCGCGCCGATCGTCGTCGGCGATGTCGTGGATGTCTACGCCGAGCACGAGGGCGGGTTCCTCCTCGCGCACCGTGTCATCACGCCCGTGTTCGTCGACCACAGCCGGCCGGCAGTGCTGCCGCTCGGCACCCAGTGACAGTCAGGAGGAGAGACCGTGTATCACTCGAGCGACCCGCGCAGCACCCTGACGGCGTCCGCGGCTTCCCCCGCCGCCGCGTACGGCCGTCCGGAACTCGTGCTGCTGCACGAGATCGAGCCCAGCGTGAGCACCGAGCGCGGATCCCACGCTTGGTATGTCCGCACGTCGCACCTGCTGGTCGGCTATTACGAGCTGGTGGCGGGCGACGGGCTCGACCTCATGCGCGCCCTCGGCGACCGCACGATCGTGGTGCCGCACGACGGTGAATCTGTGGCCTTCTCGCTCCGCGAAGGGGACGCGACGGTCGACGACGCCGAACTGCTCGTCTTCGCGGGTCCCGGCGCGGTGCGAGCCGCGACGGATGCCACGATTATCGAGATCGCCGCGTACGTCGACATCGCCGAGGCGCCGGCCCCGGTCAACGAGGCGGACTTCGCACATCCGGTTCCCGGGGTGCGACCGAACGTGGAGCGCCGGGTCGCGCGCCTGAACAAGGGCGTGCACCGGTACCCCCTCGGCGGATTCCCCACGAGTGACGCACGCTTCGGACGGATTTTCGTCTCGAGCAACGTGATGGTCAACGTGCTTGAGACGGAGGACGGCCCCCGGGATCCCCGCCGCCTGTCACCGCACGCGCACGACGACTTCGAGCAGTGCTCGATCACGACGCGCGGCAGGTACGTCAACCACTGGCGCACGCCCTGGACCCCGGACCTCGCGTCGTGGGAGAACGACTGGCATCCGCGGTATGACAGCCCCAGCGTCGCCGTCATCCCGCCTGGCGTCATTCACACCGCGAACAGCGTCAGTGCCGGGCCGAATCAGATGATCGACGCGTTCGCCCCGCTGCGCGACGACTTCATCGCGAAGGGCTGGGTGCTCAATGCCGGCGATGCCGACCTCTGACGACGCCGTGCGGCGGGGCGTGCTGGTCGGCACATGGATCAAGTTGCCGGCGCTCGAGTCGGTCGAAATCGCCGTCGACGCGGGCTTCGACTTCGCCATCGTCGACCTCGAGCACGCATTCGTGCCCGAGGGGGTGCTGTCGGCGATGCTGGCGGTCGCCGCTCCGTCGCCGATGGACCTGCTCGTGCGGGTACCGGATCATTCCGGCACCCGGGCGAAGGCGGTACTCGACGGCGGCGCGGCGGGGGTCGTGGTGCCGAACGTGGAGACGCGCGAGCAGGCCGTGGCCGTGACGGAGTCGGTGCGGTTCCCCCCGCTCGGCCGTCGGGGGCTTTCGGTGAGCGGTCGTGCGGGCTCGTGGGGCATGACCGGTCTCCGGGCCTACATGGAGATGCAGAACGCCTCGTTGCGTCTCTACCTGCAGATCGAGAGCCGGCGCGGTATCGCGAACGCGCGGGAGATCGCGGCTGTCCCGGGCGTCGACGGTTTGCTCGTGGGACCGGCCGACTTGTCGGCCGACGTGAGAGGCACCGACTGGGAGGGCCGCGAGGCCGAGCTGCTGCGCGAGCTCGAGCGCCACTGCGCGGCCGACGGGGTGGCGCTCGGCACGGCGACGGACGCCGCCCCGGAGAGGGCGCGCGACCTCGTACGCCGGGGCTACCGGCTGCTCGCGGCAAGCAGCGATGTGGGCATCCTCCGCTCGGCGGGCGAGGCGCTGCAGCGGTCGCTCGCCGAGGCAAGTGCTCACCGCGCGTGAGGCGGCCGATGTTTGTCCGCGCCGCTCATTGCGCCACCTCTCCCCCACCACC
>NZ_WMBA01000085.1 GCF_009707865.1 Amycolatopsis pithecellobii | reverse complement strand
GTGCGGGCGCACCGGTGGTTCGCGACCTGTGGGCGGGCGGCCTCGGAGGTTCGCGAAGGGCGGGGCTCGGGGAGTGCGGTCGGTGACTGAACTCCTCAACTGCCCAGCCAGGGGAGGCCGGGGATGAACATCGTCGCGCAGGGGCTTGCCGTTGTTGCGGCGCTGATGCACCTGTGGATCTTCCTGATGGAGAGCGTCCGCTTCCGCCGGCCGGAGGTGCATGGCATGTTCGGGGTGCGCGCCGCGGATGTCGATGTCGTCCGGCCCTGGGCGTTCCACCAAGGGTGCTACAACGCCTTCCTCTCGCTCCAGACACTCACCGGGATTGCCGTCGTGCACCTGGGCGACCCCACCGCGGGGCGGCTGCTTGTCCTGGCTGCCTGCGCGGCCATGCTCGCGGCGAGCGTGGCACTCATCGGCTTCGATCCGCGCCGGTCACGCATCAAAGGTCTGCTCGGCCAAGGTGCACCCGCCCTCGCCACGCTCGCCGCCGCCCTGCTGTGAACCGCTACTGCGAGCGCAGCCAGTCCCGGTAGTGCGTGGCCGCAAGGTACTCGTCGGTGGTGAGCACATCGCCCTTCATGGCCGCGAACAAACCCGCGCTGTCATCGGTCACGACCTTCCGGCTGTCGCCGGTTGCCTCGGTGAAGATCCGGCCCAGCTCAGCCAGCGGAAAGATCTCGGGGCCGCCGATGTTGTGCTTGCCGCGCAACGGATCCCCAGTGGCGATGGCGGCGACGGCCTCGGCCACTTCGGCGGAAGCGATCGGCTGGATCGGCGTGCTCGGCAGGCGCACCACTCACCGTCAGTGGTCCAGTCCAGTATCGCCGGTACGAACTCCATGAACTGGGTGGCGCGCACGATCGAATACGGCACCGGCCCGGCCTCGACCAAGTCCTCCTGCAACGCTTTCGCTTGGTAGTAAACAACATCCGGCACCTGATCGACGCCGACGATGGACAATGCGACCGCGTGGCGCACCCCGGCCTTCGCGGCCGCACCTAGCCAGTTCGTCACCGAGGTGCGGAAGAAATCCAGCGAGGCCTCGTCGAAGGTCGGGGAGTTGCTCAGATCCACGACAACCTCCGCACCGCGCAACGCATCGGCCAACCCGTCGCCGGTGAGCAGATCGACCCCGGTCGAGCGAGAGTGCCCGACGGCGTCATGGCCGGCCGCCGCGAGGTTCCGCACCACCTGGGAGCCGATGAGGCCGGTGCCGATGACCGCGATCTTCATGAGCGTTCCTCCAAACTCGGACCAGTTCTGTCCGAGATATTACTCGGATAGCCTTTGTCCGAGTCAAGGTGGCTCGTTACTGATCCGACCAAAAGTAGGCAGACCTCGAGCAGCACGTAACCGTTGCCACGCAAGCCGGATAGCCGTGACTGTGGCCGGATTAGTAACGAACGGCACAGTAGTCTGGACGTGTGAAGTTGTCGGGTGGAGTCGAGTCAGCGCTGCACTGTTGCGTGGTGCTCACGTCGGTGGCGGAGCCGGTCCCGGCGACGCGCCTGGCGGAGCTGCACGGAGTTTCGGGCACCTACCTGGCCAAGCAGCTCCAGGCGCTCTCCCGCGCCGGCCTGGTGCAGTCCGTGCAGGGTAAGTCCGGGGGATACGTGCTCACGCGCTCGCCCAAGGAGATCGCGGTGCTCGACGTGGTCGAGGCCATCGACGGGCGGGAGCCGGCGTTCGTGTGCACCGAGATCCGGCAGCGTGGTCCGCTGGCCACCCCGCCGGAGGCCTGCGCGGCCCCCTGCGCGATCGCCCGCACGATGCACGCCGCCGACCGCGCGTGGCGCGCCGCGCTCCGCGAGGTGTCGATCGCCGATATCGCCCGCATGGTCGGCGACGACTACGACGGCGACGTGCTGGGCAAGGTCGGGGGCTGGCTGGTCTCCGGGTGAGCCGTCACTCGGGCGCGAGCCACAGCACGCCCGCCGGGGGGAGCTGGACCACCGCGGAAGCCGGCATTCCGTGCCACGGCTGGGGTTCCGCTTCCACCGCACCGTAGTTGCCGACTCCGGAACCGCCGTAGGCCTCGGCGTCGGTGTTCACCACCTCGCGCCAGCGCCCCGCGACCGGCAGGCCCACCCGGTAGTCCAAGTGCGGGGTACCGGCGAAATTGGCCACACACGCCAGTTTCGAGCCGTCCACGCCGTGCCGCAGGAAGCTCACCACGTTCCCGTTGGCGTCATTCGCATCGATCCATTGGAAACCCTCGGGCCGGGTGTCCGCGCTGAACAGGGCCGGCGACAACCGGTAGATCCCGTTCAGATCCGACAACAACCGCCGGATCCCGGCGTGCAGGGGCTGATCCAGCAGGTGCCAGTCCAGCGACCGTTCCTCCGACCATTCCCGTTCCTGGCCGAACTCCCCGCCCATGAACAGCAACTGTTTACCCGGATGCGCCCACATGAACGCCAGCAGCGAGCGCACCCCGGCGGCCTTGTTCCAGTCGTCGCCCGGCATCCGGCCCCACAGCGAACCCTTGCCGTGCACCACTTCGTCATGCGACAGCGGGAGCACGAAGTTCTCACTCCACGCGTACACCAGCGAGAAAGTCAGCTCGTTGTGGTGGTACGACCGGTGCACCGGCTCGTGCGCCAAGTAGTGCAGCGTGTCGTGCATCCAGCCCATGTTCCACTTGAACCCGAACCCGAGCCCGCCCAGATGCGTCGGGCGCGACACACCCGGCCACGCCGTCGACTCCTCCGCCACCATCAGCACACCGGGGTGTCGCTTGTAGACAGTCGCGTTCAGTTCCTGCAAAAACCGGACCGCGTCAAGGTTTTCCCGCCCGCCGAACTCGTTGGGCACCCACTGGCCGTCCGGCCGCGAGTAGTCCAGGTACAGCATCGAAGCCACGGCATCGACGCGCAGACCGTCCAAATGGAACTCTTCCAGCCAGTACAACGCGTTCGCCACCAGGAAATTGCGCACCTCGTTGCGCCCGAAGTCGAACACGTACGTGCCCCAGTCCGGCTGCTCGCCGCGTCGCGGGTCCGCGTGCTCGTACAGCGGCGTCCCGTCGAACCGGGCCAGCGCCCAGTTGTCCTTCGGGAAATGCGCGGGTACCCAGTCGACCAGCACCCCGATCCCGCGCTGGTGCAACCGGTCCACGAAATACCGGAAATCGTCCGGCGAACCGAACCGGGCGGTCGGCGCGTAGTACGACGTGACTTGATATCCCCACGAGCCGCCGAACGGGTGCTCGGCGATCGGCAGGAGTTCCACATGCGTGAAACCCGTGTCCTGCACGTAATCCGCCAGCTCGTCGGCCAGCTCGCGATAGCCCAGCCCCGGCCGCCACGACCCGAGATGCACCTCGTAGATGCTGACCGGCGCGTCGGCCCAGTTCGTCACGGTGCGCTCGGCGAGCCACTCGTCATCGCGCCATTCATACGAGGACTCCGCGACCACCGACGCGGTGTTCGGCGGCTTCTCCGCGGCGAACGCGAGCGGGTCGGCCTTCTCGTGCCAATGGCCGTCGGCGCCGAGAATCCGGTACTTGTACCGGGTTCCGGCCTCGACACCCGGGATGAAGATCTCCCAGATGCCCGACGAACCCAGCGACCGCATCATGTGCGAACGGCCGTCCCAGCCGTTGAAATCGCCGATCACGCGCACCCCGCGCGCGGTCGGCGCCCACACCGCGAACGAAACCCCGTGCACCACACCATGGGCTGTCTCGTACCGGCGGACATGCGCGCCGAGCACATCCCACAACCGCTCGTGCCTGCCCTCGCCGATCAGATGCCGGTCCAGTTCACCGACCGTCGGCAGCCACCGGTACGGGTCATCCAGCTCAAGCACCCGCCCGCCGAAATCGGCTTCGAGCCGGTAGTCACCGGGATTTTCCGGCACGGTGCCGGAAAACAGGCCGTCCACCACGCGGCGCAGCTCGAACTTGTGATCCGCGGACACCACCGTCACCGAGCGGGCGTGGGGCAACAGCGCACGCACCACGACTGAGCCGCCCTGGTTGTGCACGCCGAGCACCGAGTGCGGGTCGTGATGCGAACCGGCCAGCAACCGGTCGATGTCCGCGGGTGCCGGGGCGCCGTCGGGCAGTTCGGACACGGTTATTCGCCTCCCGTACTGATTCGCGCGATCGACGCGAGCGGCACGCCCAGCCATTCCGGCCGGTTCGCGTGTTCGTAGGCGACCTCGTAGACCGCCTTGTCCAGTTCCAATGCCCGCAACAGGAATCCCTGCGAGCGCGGGTCGCCGACCGGGTCGCCGGCGTTTTTCGTGTAGCCATCGCAGAAAGCGGCCCGGTTGCGCCGGGCCCACTCCAGCGCGCGCTCCTCCAGCCGCGGGTCCTCCGGCTGCCCGATCAGCATCTGGTGCGCCGCGTAGTCGAACGAGCGCAACATGCCTGCCACGTCACGCAATGGCGTCCGCAGCACGGACCGTTCGCTCACCGGCGCGGCCGGCTCGCCTTCGAAGTCCAGCAGCAGCCAGCCGGTGACCGTCCGTAATACCTGGCCCAGATGCAGATCACCGTGGATGAACTGCATCGGCACCGGACCTTCGGTGTCCCGCACCCGGTCGAACGCCGCGCGCAGCGCCGGGGCCTGCTCGCGCAGTTGCGGCACCGCCGCCAGCACCTTGTCGAGCCGGTCGTGCATCGCTTTCACCGTGCGGTCGAGCTCGTCGGCATCCGCGAGCTGCTCACCGAGCGCGCGCCGCAGTTCATTGTGGACGGTCGCGACCGCCTGCCCGAGCCGCTGCGACTCACCGGCGAAGTCACCGCCGAGGAGATCCGGCGGCAGCTCCGGATCGGCCATCAGGTCCCGCACGCTGGTGGTGGCCATCGCCCACCCGTCCACCGCATCCGTGATGAAGCGTTGCAGCATGCCGACCGTGGCCGGCCGGCCGTCCAGCTCACCGGTGATGCTGCCGAGCAGCGGCGCGACATGCTCGGAACCCTGCTCCTGCAACGCGCGGTGCAGTCGCACATCCGGGTTCTCGCCAGGGGACAGCTTGCGGAAAAGCTTGAGAATGTACTGGTTTCCGTAGACGAGCGAGGTATTGCTCTGCTCCGACGTGATCGGGCGGCCACGCAGCCCGCCCCGCACCTGGGCGCCCGGTTCCC
Source organism: Amycolatopsis pithecellobii (assembly GCF_009707865.1). GTDB lineage: Bacteria > Actinomycetota > Actinomycetes > Mycobacteriales > Pseudonocardiaceae > Amycolatopsis_E > Amycolatopsis_E pithecellobii. The sequence continues at coordinate 24,167 of NZ_WMBA01000085.1, read as the reverse complement.
GCGCGAACGTGAGTGAGCCGATCCTGGTGTTCTCGGCGATCAGGTCGAGCAGCCGGCCCGTCACATCGGCGTCACTGGTGGCTTCATAGCAGGGCATCCCCAGCTCGGCGCCGATCCAGTTGGAGCCGAGGTGCTCGGGCAGGTGGGCTCTGCTGGCGATCAGCAGCTGGTACGGCGCGCTCCGATCGTCCTGCTGCACCTCGACAACGAGGTGCAGCAGCAACGGATCCCCCTCCAGCAGCACCGTCGTGCTGACCGGTCGCACCGCGGTGATCGGGCGGTCCTTGCCGCCGAACCAGCGCTGCGCCGGCAGCCACTGCGGTAGTTCGCGCATCACGGGATCGATCAGTTCAGCCGCGTCGCCCACTGTCAGTCACCTCGCCTCGCCTTCGCGTCCTCATCCAGCAGCTGGAACCAGTAGAAGCCGTGACCTGGCAACGTAAGCAGGTACGGCAGCTCGCCGATGTCGGGGAACTGCACCCCGCCGGTCAGCTCCATCGGCGTGCTGCCCTCGTGCTCACCCAGGTTCAGCTCCACCGGCTGCGGGAACCGGGACAGGTTGTTGACGCACAGAACCACGTCCAGCTCACCGTCGGGACGTGTCCAGGTGCGCTTGTACGCCAGCACACTCGGGTTGGACCCGCCGAGTTCGATGAACTCGCCTTCGGCGAATGCGTGATGCTGCTTGCGTACCTCGATCATCCGGCGGGTCCAGTTCAGCAGCGAGGAAGCGCTGTCTCGCTGCGCCTCCACGTTGAGTGCCTGGTACCCGTAGACCGGGTCCATGATCACCGGCAGGTAGATCCGGCCGGGGTCGCAGGCGGAGAAACCCGCGTTGCGGTCCGGGGTCCACTGCATGGGCGTGCGCACCGCGTCGCGGTCGCCCAGCCAGATGTTGTCGCCCATACCGATCTCGTCACCGTAGTACAGGACGGGCGAGCCCGGGAGCGAAAGCAGCATCGCGGTGAACAGTTCGAGCTGGTTGCGGTCGTTCTCCAGCAGCGGCGCCAGTCGCCGTCGGATGCCGATGTTGGCCTTCATCCGCGGATCCTTGGCGTATTCGGCGTACATGTAGTCGCGCTCTTCGTCGCTGACCATCTCCAGCGTCAGCTCGTCATGGTTGCGCAGGAAGATGCCCCACTGGCAGTTGTCGGGGATCTTCGGGGTTTGCGCGAGGATTTCGGAGATGGGGAAGCGGGATTCGCGGCGTACCGCCATGAAAATGCGGGGCATCAGCGGGAAGTGGAACGCCATGTGGCATTCGTCGCCGCCGGTGGCCGGGTCACCGAAGTATTCGACGACATCCGAGGGCCACTGGTTCGCCTCGGCCAGCAGTACCCGGCCGGGGTACTCGTCGTCGACGACCTTGCGGCAGTGCTTCAGGAATTCGTGCGTACGCGGGAGATTCTCGCAGTTCGTGCCCTCCTGCTCGTAGAGGTACGGCACGGCGTCGAGCCGGAACCCGTCGATACCGAGATCCAGCCAGAACCGCAGGACGTCGATCATCGCCTCCTGCACGGCCGGGTTCTCGTAGTTGAGATCGGGCTGGTGGGTGAAGAACCGGTGCCAGTAGAACTGCCCGCGCACCGGATCGTAGGTCCAGTTCGAGGTCTCGGTGTCGACGAAGATGATGCGCGCGTCGGCGTAGCGGGAGTCGTCGTCGCTCCACACGTAGAAATCGCCGTACGGCCCGTCGGGGTCCGAACGCGACTGCTGGAACCACGGGTGCAGGTCGGAGGTGTGGTTGAGCACGAGGTCGGTGATGACCCGGATGCCACGCCGGTGCGCCTCGTCGAGCAGGTACACGAAATCCTCGACGGTGCCGAATTCCGGGAGTACCGCACGGAAATCGGAGATGTCGTACCCGCCGTCGCGCAGCGGCGATGCGTAGAACGGCGGCAGCCACAGGCAGTCGACGCCGAGCCACTCGAGGTAGTCCAGCTTGCTCGCCAGGCCACGCAGGTCGCCGGTGCCGTCACCGTTGGAGTCGGTGAACGCGCGCACCAGTACTTCGTAGAACACCGCGCCCTTGAACCACATCGGATCACTCGGCGCCTGCTTGGCCGAGCGGAAATCATCGGCCTGCGGTTCGACCAGCATGCCTTCCGGCGTCACCGATTCCCCGGTGTGCGGCACTCCCTCGAGCCCGAGGGCCGCGTCGGGCCGGTGCTCTTGATCCATCAGCTCCACCTCGTCCCACCCTGATCCGGGTACGTTTCCATAGCTCCCGCGCGTTTTCCTCGGCGCGGGAGCATCGTTCGTCGTTGTGCTCTAGCCGGCGAGGCGGCGCTGCAGGCTGACCACATGCGCCACGGCCCGCCACGGTTCGAGTCGTATGTAGTTGGCCTGACCCCAGTCCCAGGTTTCGCCGGTGACCTCGTCGTGCGCGATCACCCGGTCATGCCAGCCGAAACCGAGCGCGGGCAGGTCGAGCCAGAGGGTGCCTTCCTCGGCCCCGTACGGGTTCAGCGTGGCCACGACGACGACGGTGTCGCCGGTCGCCGGGTCCTGTTTGGAGTATGCGATCAGACCGCCGTTGTCGACGTGCTCGAAGCGTAGGCTGCGCATCTGCTGCAGCGCCGGGTGGGCCCGCCGAATGGTGTTGAGCTTGGTGATCCACGGTTCCAGCGACCGGCCCTGCGCGAGCGCGCCGGAGAAATCGCGCGGGCGCAGCTCGTACTTCTCCGAGTCGAGGTACTCCTCGCTGCCGTCACGCACCGGCTGGCATTCGTAGAGCTCGTAACCGGAGTACACACCCCACGTCGGGGACATCGTCGCCGCGAGCGCCGCGCGCAACGCGAACATGCCGGGCCCGCCACGTTGCAACGACTCGTGGAGGATGTCCGGGGTGTTCACGAACAGGTTGGGGCGCCCCATATCCCAGTGCCGCACGAGATCCACGCCGAAGTCGACGAGTTCGTCCTTCGAGGTGCGCCAGGTGAAATACGTGTAGCTCTGGGTGAAGCCGAGCTTTGCCAGCCCCCACAGCCGGGCCGGGCGGGTGAACGCCTCGGAAAGGAACAGCACGTCCGGATGTGCGTCCTTGACCGTGGAGATCAGCCAGGCCCAGAAGTCCGGCGGCTTGGTGTGCGGGTTGTCCACCCGGAAGATCCGCACCCCGTGCTCGACCCAGTGCAGCACCACCCGCAGCACCTCGTTGTAGAGGGCCTGCGGGTCCTTGTCGAAGTTGATCGGATAGATGTCCTGGTACTTCTTCGGCGGGTTCTCCGCGTAGGCGATCGTGCCGTCCGGCCGCGTGGTGAAGAACTCCGGGTACTTGCTCACCCACGGATGGTCGGGCGCGGCCTGCAGCGCGAGATCGAGCGCGACCTCCATGCCGAGTTCTTCCGCGCGGGCCACGAACAGGTCGAAATCGGCGATCGTGCCGAGCTCCGGGTGGATCGCGTCATGCCCGCCCTCGTCGGACCCGATGGCCCACGGCGAACCGACATCGTGCTCGTCGGCGACCACGGAGTTGTTGTGCCCCTTGCGGTTCACGCGCCCGATGGGATGAATCGGTGGCAGGTAGACGACGTCGAAACCCATCCGCGCGATGCGGTCGAGCTCCTTCGTCGCGGTCTCGAACGTGCCGTGCACGGGCTTGCCATCGGCGTCCCAGCCACCGGTGGAGCGCGGGAAAAACTCGTACCACGAACCGAATGCGGCGCGCTCGCGGTCCACCCACAGCCGCACCGGCTTGCCCTTGGTGACCAGTTCGCGCACCGGATACTCGTGCATCACGTGCTGGACATCCTTCGACAACGCGGGCCCGACGCGTTCCGACAGCAACCGCACCGAATCCCGCAGCGCCGCGGATGCGCTGGCCAGCAACGCGCGCTCCCGGCGGCGATCCGGCCGGCGCGACACCCGGTCCAGCAACCGTGCGCCGGTTTCCAGATCGTTCGCCAGCTCCTCGGCGGTCTGCCCGGCGCCGATCTTCACCTTCACGTTGTGCTGCCACGTCGCCCACGGATCACTCCACGCGTCCACGCGGAACGTCCACAGTCCTTCACCGTCGGGGACGATCGTCGCGGTGAAGCGGTCGAGACCCTCGCCGGTCTCGGCCATCCTGGTGCGGCGGGCGACGCGATCGTTCGGACCTCGCCAGGTGACGGTCGCGGCGACGGCATCATGCCCTTCGCGCCAGACGGTCGCGGAAACCGGGACGTGCTCACCGACTACGGCTTTGGCCGGGTACTGGCCACAGCTCACCAGTGGGGTCACGTCGTCGATGCCGAGCCGGCCGGTCATCGGCAGCGCCCCTCTCATAGAACTCGATCGTGGAAGCCGCGGCCACACGCAAAAAACTGGGTACGACATACCCGGCCGCAGACAAGCGCAAACCTATCGGTTGTCACTTTCTGCCGCCGCGCGACTCCTGTCCAGTGTGAGCACCGAGTAGTAACCGGCGTGTCACTTTCAGCGGGGTGCGCGCAACAAAAGCAGCGATCGAGCCGGCAGCGTCAGCCGGCTGCCCGGCTCCAGCGCAAGGGACTTTTCCGGTATGCCGTCAGGGGAATTGGTGTCGAGCATCGGTTCGAACGACTCGCCGAACGCGACGCCGGGCAGGGTGATCTCCACCGGCGCGGCACCGGCGTGCAGGCACAGCAACCACGAGTGGTCCGGGATAAGTTCACCCTCGCGGGTGCGCGACTGGCTGTTCGATCCGTCGATCCACATGCCGAGCGTGCGGCGATCGTCGTCGAACCAGTCCTTCTCGGTCATCTCCGTCGCGTCCGGCCGTAGCCACAATAGATCCGGTGTGCCACTGGGGGTGGTGCGGCCTTCGAAGAACTCCGGCTGGCGCAGTGCCGGGCTTTCGGCGCGCAGGCGGATCAACCGCCGCGTGAACTCGAGCATCGACTCGGACTCCGCCCCACCCGCCCAGTCGACCCAGGACGTCTCGTCGTCGAGGCAGTAGGCGTTGTTGTTGCCGTGCTGGGTGCGCCACAGGTCGTCGCCCGCCGTGAGCATCGGGGTGCCGGTGGACAGCAGCAGCGTCGCGAGCAGGTTGCGGGCCTGGCGCCCGCGCACGGCGTTGATCTCCGGATCGTCGGTCGGCCCCTCGGTGCCGTGGTTCCACGAGCGGTTGTCATTCGTGCCGTCGCGGTTGTCCTCGCCGTTGGCCTCGTTGTGCTTTTCGTTGTAGGACACCAGGTCCCGCAGGGTGAACCCGTCGTGCGCGGTGATGAAGTTGATCGACTGCCACGGCCGGCGCAGGCCGTGGTCGTACAGGTCCGACGAGCCGGACAACCGGAAGGCGAGGTCGTCCACCCGGACCGTGCCGCGCCAGAAATCGCGCACCGTGTCCCGGTAGCGGCCGTTCCACTCGGCCCACTGCGCGCCGAAGGCGCCGACGCGGTAGCCCTCGCCCGTAACGTCCCACGGCTCGGCGATCAGCTTGCAGCGCGAGAGCACCGGGTCGGTGGTGATCGCGGTGAGCATCGCGGAATCCCGGTCGAAGGCGCCACCGTGCGGGCGGCCCAGCGTGCTGGCGAGGTCGAAGCGGAACCCGTCGACGCCCATCTCGGTGGCCCAGTACCGCAGCGAGTCGGTGACCAGCCGGATCACCGTGGGGGAGCCGGCTTGCAGTGTGTTGCCACAGCCGGTGAGGTCGAAGCCGCCGCCGCGCGGGCCGTGCAGGTAGTAGGCGGGCGCGTCGAGGCCGCGGAAACTCAGCGTCGGGCCCTCGAAACCGCCTTCGCAGGTGTGGTTGAAGACGACGTCCATGATCACTTCGATGTTGACCGCGTGCAGCGCGGCGACCATCGTGCGGAACTCCTCGACCTCGCGGCCGGGCTCGCTCGCGTACCCGGCGTGCGGGGCGAAGTAGCCGAGCGGCGAGTAGCCCCAGTAGTTGCGGCGGCCGGTCCGCACGAGGTAGGGCTCCTCGGTGAACCAATGCACCGGCAGCAGTTCGACGGCGGTGACGCCGAGGCGCAGCAGATGCTCGATGACCACCGGGTGCGCCAGGCCGAGGTAGGTGCCGCGCAGGTGGGCGGGCAGGAACGGGTGCTGCTGGGTGAATCCCTTGACGTGCAGCTCGTAGATGACCGTCTCCTCGAACGGCACCTCGGGCTTGAGCCCGGTGTCCGGACCGCCGTGCGAGCCGACGACCGACAGCGGCACGCTGCCCAGCGAGTCCACTTTGGACGGTTTGCCGTGCATGGGGTCGCCGACGTAGCCCAGCGCCGCGTCCAGATCGGTCAGCGCGCCGGTGAGGTGCGTGGCATACGGGTCGACGAGCAGCTTGGCGGGATTACACCGCAGCCCTTGGTGCGGGGCATACGGGCCGTGCACGCGGTAGCCGTAGCGCTGACCGGAGGTGACGCCGGGGACCAGGCCGTGCCAGACGCCGAAGGTGCGCTCGGTCAGCTCGACGCGCCGCTCGGTGCCGTCATCGGCGATGAGGCAGACTTCGACGGCCTCGGCGACCGTGGACGTGACCGCGAACCGGACGCCGCCTCCCTCGGGATGCGCACCCAGCGGGAACGGGCGCCCGGCGAGGACGGGTGTGTCGGCGGACGGTCGGATGGCCATCTTGCGATCTTCTCAGTTCGGTACGACATTCCGCACACGCCCAGGTCAGGACGCCAGTTCCAGCAGCACGAACGTCTCCGGAGGCAGGGCAGCGGCGCTGCTGGACGCGGTCGCCTCGCCCCAGGACAGCAGGATGCCGGCGGTTTCGCCGTCCAGCGGCACGGTCACCGGCTCCTCGCCGAGGTTCACCGCCAGCCGCAGACGGCCGCGGTGCAGGACCAGCCAGGAGCCCTCCGTGCGCACCGTCAGGTGGTCCAGTGCCGGGTCCGTCAGCTCGGCGCGGTCTCGCCGGAGTGCGATGAGGGACCGGTACAGCGCCAGCATTTCGCGGTGGCCCGGCTCGGAAACCTCCGCCCAGCGCAACCGGGAGCGCTCGACCGTCGCCGGGTCGATGGGGTCCGGCACGTCGGCCTCGCCCCAGCCGTGGCGGGCGAACTCCCGGCGGCGGCCCGTGCGCACGGCCTCGGCCAGCTCCGGATCCGGGAACGACGCGAAGAACTGCCACGGCGTACTCGCCGCCCACTCCTCGCCCATGAAGATCATCGGTGTGTACGGCGAGCAGAAGACGATCGCGGCACCGCAGGCCAGCCGGCCCGGTGACACGGTGGCGGACAGCCGGTCGCCGGTCGCGCGGTTGCCGATCTGGTCGTGGTTTTGCAGGTAGGCCAGGAACCGGTGGCCCGGCACGGTCCGCGTGTCCACCGGGCGGCCGTGCGTGCGGCCGCGGAACGACGACCACGTGCCGGCATGGAAGAAAACCTCCCGCAGCGTGCGGGGGAGTGCATCGGGCGCGGCGAAATCCGCGTAGTACCCGCTCGTTTCGCCGGTCAGCGCCACGTGCAACGCGTGGTGCAGATCGTCGGACCATTGCGCGTCCAGGCCGTAGCCGTGCGCTTCGCGGGCGGTGACCAGCTTCGGGTCGTTCAGGTCCGACTCCGCGATCAGCGTCAACGGCCGGCGCACCGCGGCGGAAAGCGCTTCCACCTCGACCGCCAGCTCCTCCAGCAGATGCGTGGCGCGGCGGTCGGCCAGCGCGTGCACCGCGTCCAGCCGCAGCGCGTCCATGTGGAAGTCCCGCAGCCACCCGAGCGCGTTGTCGATGACGTACCGCCGGACCTCGTCGGAACCCTCGCCGTCGAGGTTGAGACCCGGACCCCAGTCGTTCTGCCCGGCGAAATACGGGCCGAACCGGTCCAGATACGCGCCGGACGGGCCGAGGTGGTTGTAGACGACGTCGAGCACCACCGCGAGACCGCGCCGGTGACAGGCGTCGACGAACCGTTTGAACCCGTCCGGCCCGCCGTAGGGTTCGTGCACGGCGCCCCACAGCACGCCGTCGTAACCCCAGCCGGCCGTGCCATCGAACGAGTTCACCGGCAGAACTTCGACGAACGTGACGCCGAGATCCGCCAGATAGTCCAGTTTTCCGATCGCCGAGTCGAACGTACCGCCCTCGGTGAAGGTGCCGATGTGCAGCTCGTAGAGAACCCCGCCGGGCAGCGCGCGGCCCGTCCACGCCTGGTCGGTCCATGCGAACGCGCCGTGGTCGTAGCCGCGGGAAGGTCCGTGCACGCCTTCGGGCTGCCACCGTGAGCGTGGGTCCGGCAGCGGATTTTCGTTGTCCCCCAACAGGAACGCGTAGTCGGTGCCACTCGCGTCCGCGTGCCACCACTCGCCGTCACGGGTCATCTCGTGGTCGGTGCCGTCCACCCGGACCCGGACGCGCTCGTGCGCCGGCGCCCACACCCGGAACGTCATGCTTCTCCTCGCACCAGCAGTGCCACGGGATAACGGGACAGCAGCGACGAAAGCTCCGGCACGGCGGGCGCACCGGTCAGCACATCGGTCCACGAGCCGGGCGGCAGCGGCAGCACCGTGTCCCGCCAGCCACCCGAAGCCGTGAGCGTGACCGGAAGCCTTGTCGCGACGACGACCAAGCCGGTGCGCGCGAACGCGACGGCATGCGCGGCGGCCGGTCCTTCGGCGTGCAATGGTTGGTAGCCATGGAAAAGCTCCGGCCGCTCGCGCCGCAGCGTCAGTGCCTTGTGCACGACGAGCAGCTTCGCCGCGCCGGTGTCGTCGATCTCCGGCAGCTCTCCCGCCCGGATCTTCTCGAGCATCTCGTGCCGCAGGCCGTAGTCGACCGCACGCCGGTTGTCCGGGTCCACAAGGGACAGATCCCACAGTTCGGTGCCCTGGTACACATCCGGCACGCCCGGTGCGGTCAGCTGGATCAGCTTCTGCCCCAGCGAGTTCGACCAGCCGGGCCCTTTGATCCGCTCGACGAACGCCTCGACGTCCGGGTCGTCGAGCACCCGTGACGGCCAGGCCGCGATCTCCGCCTCGAAGGCTTCGTCGTGCTCGGTCCACGTGGTGCGGATCTTGGCTTCCTTGGCGGCCTTGTCCAGATACTCATGCAGCCGGTCGGCCGTGATCGGCCAGGCGCCGACGAGGGTCTGCCACGCCAGCAGGTTCAGCGCGGGCTCGTCGATGCCGTGCTTTTCCGTCCACCGCTCGACCGCGTCCGCGAACTCGTCCGCCAGCTCCGACAGGACCGCCAGCCGGGCCCGGACGTCCTCCGATCGCTTGGTGTCATGCGTGGTCAGCGTCGTCATCGTCGCGGGATGCCCGGCCTCGCGAGCGGCGGCCAGTTCGTGGAACTCCGGTACGCCCAGCCCGAAATGATCGGGTGACCCGCCGACCTCGTTCAGCGCGGCGAACCGGGTGTACCGGTAGAACGTCGTGTCCTCGGTGCCTTTCGCGACGACCATGCCGGAGGTCTGCTGGATCCGCGTCGCGAGTTCACCACGCGGATCGGTGCGCAGCAACCGGTCGATCGTGTCCACTGTGGACGCCAGGTCCGGCCGTTTCGATTTGACCCGCTCGACCGCGAGCGCCCAGTGCGCCGATCCTTCGGGCAGGTACGAGCGGTACACCGGGAACGCGATCATCAGCTCGGCCACCGCTTCGGGGCCGTGGGGCGCGGGCACCAGCGCGCCGATCCGCCGCATCTCCGCGACCAGGATCGTGTCGGTGACCAGGCGCCGCGCCTCTTCCTCGACGGCCGGGTAGTCCGGCGAACCGGCCAGCAGCGAAAACCGGGGCGCCGCCACGGGATCGACGAAAACACCGGTGATCTCGCGCAACGCGTCGTACCCTGTCGTGCCGTCCACCGGCCAGCTCTGCGGCAGATTCTCGCCCGGGTGCAGGATTTTCTCGACGACGAGCCACGCGTCCGGTGCGCCGGCACGCAAGGCGCGCAGGTAGCCACCCGGGTCGGCGAGGCCGTCCGGATGGTCGACACGCAGCCCGGTCACCTCACCCGCGGCGACCCAGCGCAGCACTTCTCCGTGCGTCGCCTGGAAAACCTCGGGCAGCTCGACGCGCACCGCGGCGAGCGTGGTGATGTCGAAGAACCGCCGGTAGTTCAGCTCGGTGTTACCGCGGCGCCAGTGCACGAGTTCGTAGTGCTGACGCGCGTGCACCTCATCCGGCGTGCCGCCCTCGGTGCCCGGCGCGAGGGGAAACCGATGGTCGTAGTAGACGAGTTCGTCACCCTCGACGGTCAGCTCGGCCGTCAGGTCGATGCTGTCCCCGAGTACCGGCAGCACGATGCGGCCGCGGCTCCAGTCGATGTCGAAATAGGACGCGTACGCCGAGGACTGCCCGTGCCGCAACACGTCCTGCCACCACGGGTTCGGCACCGCCATGTGGTTGGGCACGATGTCCACGACGAACCCCAGCCCGGCCTCACTCAGCTTCGCGGCCAGCGCCCGCCGTCCGTCCTCACCGCCCAGCTCGGGCCGCGCCCGCGTCGGATCGACCACGTCGTAGCCGTGGGCCGAACCGGGCGCCGCGTCCAGCACCGGCGACGCGTAGAGCGCCCCGGCACCGAGCTTGCGCAGGTAATCCACCTGGCGCAAGGCATCGGCGAAGGTGAACTCGGGACGCAGTTGGAGCCGGTAGGTCGAACTGGGCTGGGTCGGGCCGGGAGTCATTCCTCGTCCCGTTCGACCCGCTGCAGCACCATCAGCGACCGGGCCGCGAGCGTGACCTGTTGGCCCGCCGCGACATCCGGCTCCGCGGGTTCCTCGATGATCTCGCCCTTGGCCGTGTCGATCATGATCGCCCACTCCGCGCCGTACTCGCCGTCCGGAATGGTCAGCTCGATGTCCTCGTAATGTGCGTTGAACGCCATCAGGAACGAGTCGTCCTTCACCGGCATCCCGCGCGGGTCGAGGTCGGGAATGCCGTCCCCGTTGAGGAACACGACGACGGACTTGCCGAACCCGTCGTCCCAGTTCTGCTCCTTCATCTCGCTGCCGGAGGGGGTGAACCAGGCGATGTCGGCGACCTCGTCGCTCTTGCGGATCGGCTTGCCCTGGAAGAACCGGCGCCGCCGGAACACCGGGTGCCGCCGCCGGAACTCCGCAAGCCTGCCCACGAAATCGATCAGCCGCGGGTTCTGGTCGACCATTCCCCAGTCCACCCACGAGATGTCGTTGTCCTGGCAGTAGGCGTTGTTGTTGCCCTGCTGGGTGCGGCCCATCTCGTCACCGTGCAGGATCATCGGCACGCCCTGGGACAGCAACAGGGTGGCGAGCAGGTTCCGGCGCTGCCGCTCGCGCAACGCGAGGACCTCGGGATCGTCCGTCTCGCCCTCGACACCGCAGTTCCACGAGCGGTTGTCGTTGGCTCCGTCGCGGCCGCCTTCACCGTTGGCGTCGTTGTGCTTGTCGTTGTAGGACACCAGATCCTGCAACGTGAACCCGTCGTGCGCGGTGACGAAGTTGATCGAGGCGAACGGGCGGCGGCCGTCGTCCTGGTACAGATCCGACGAGCCGGCGATCCGCGACGCGAACTCGCCCAGTGTCGCGGACTCACCGCGCCAGAAATCCCTTACCGTGTCACGGAACTTCCCGTTCCATTCTGTCCACAGTGGAGGGAAGTTGCCGACCTGGTAACCGCCGGGGCCGACGTCCCACGGTTCGGCGATGAGCTTCACCCGGCTCACCACCGGGTCCTGCTGCACCAGATCGAAGAACGTGGACAGCCGGTCCACGTCGTAGAACTCGCGGGCCAGCGTGGCGGCGAGGTCGAAGCGGAACCCGTCGACGTGCATCTCGGTGACCCAGTACCGCAACGAGTCCATGATCAGCTGCAGGGTGTGCGGGTTGCGCACGTTGAGCGAGTTCCCGGTGCCCGTGTAGTCCATGTAGTACTGCGGCTCGTCGTCGACCAGCCGGTAGTAGGCCTGGTTGTCGATCCCGCGCATGGACAGCGTCGGGCCGAGGTGGTTGCCCTCGGCGGTGTGGTTGTAGACCACGTCGAGAATGACTTCGATATCGGCTTCGTGCAGGGCGCGCACCATGCCCTTGAACTCCTGCACCTGCCCGGCCTGCTCGGGGATCGCCGCGTAACCCTCGTGCGGCGCGAAAAACCCGATCGTGTTGTAGCCCCAGTAGTTGCGCAGGCCTTTTTCCACGAGCCCGTGATCGGTGATGAACTGGTGCACCGGCATCAGCTCGATCGCGGTCACTCCGAGCTGCTTGAGATGCTCCAGCACGGCCGGATGTGCGAGCCCCGCATATGTGCCGCGAAGCCGCTTCGGCACCGCCGGATGGTTCATCGTCAGCCCGCGGACATGCGCCTCGTAGATCACGGATTCGTTGTACGGCGTGCGGGGCGGCCGGTCGTCGGCCCAGTCGAAGAACGGGCTCACCACCAGCGAATGCGGCACATGCGCGGCCGAGTCCAGGTCGTTGCGCTCGTCGGGGGAGCCGAACGGGTAACCGAACAGTGACTCGTCCCAGTCGACGTTGCCGGAGATCGCCTTCGCGTACGGGTCGAGCAGCAACTTGTTCGGGTTGCAGCGGTGCCCTTTTTCCGGTTCGTACGGGCCGTATACGCGGTAGCCGTAACGCTGCCCGGCGCCGATCCCGGGAAGGTAGCCGTGGTGCACGAACCCGTCGACCTCGGGCAGCACGACGCGTTCTTCCTTGCCGTCCTCGTCGATGAGGCACAGCTCGACACGGTCCGCGGATTCGGAGAACAACGCGAAGTTGGTGCCGACGCCGTCGTAGGTGGCGCCGAGCGGGTAGGCCGTTCCGGGCCAGGGAGGCACGTGCTTCTCCTCAATCTTGCTGCGGGCGGGCGGCCCGCAGCGTGGTGATCAGGCGGCGGACGCGCGAGTGCGCGAAGAACTCGTCGACGGTGACGGGCAAGGGTATCCGCCAGTTCGGATACTCGCTGACCGTGCCCGGCAGGTTCGGCTGACGGCGCTCGCCGAGCACATCCGCCGGTGCGGTGAGCAACAGCCGGGACGACGCGCGGGCGAGCAGTGCGTGCAGCGCCGCCACCATGTCGTCGTGGGAAATACCTTGCTGGACAAGGAAATCGGTGAGTTCTTCGCGTTCCTTCCGCGCCGAGGCGTACTCGCGTTCCACTGACCCGTCGAGCAGACCCAGTTCGGCCCGCACCCGGACGTGCTCGCCGTCGAGCCAGCCGGCCACGGTGGGCAGGTCGTGCGTGGTGATGCTCGCCATGGCCTCAGCATCCCAGCTTCCCGGCGCGATGAACGGATGGCCCGGCAAGTCGTAGTCGCGCTGAAACCACAGCACGGCCGAGCTCAGCACGCCGCGTTCGTGCAAGGTCTCGGTGACCTCGGCCTCCACAGTGCCCAGGTCTTCGCCGACGACCACCGCACCGGCCCGATGGGCTTCGAGCGCCAGCACGCCCATCATCGCCTCGGCGTCGTAGTGCACGTACGTGCCGCGTGACGGCGGCTCGCCCGGTGGGATCCACCACAACCGCCACAATCCGGCGACATGGTCGATGCGCACGCCGTCGGCGTAGCGCAGCACGTTGCGCAGGACGTCACGGAACGGCGCGTAACCCAGCTCGGCCAGCCGGTCCGGCCGCCACGGCGGCAGGCTCCAGTCCTGGCCCTGCTGGCTGAACGCGTCCGGCGGCGCGCCGACCCGGACGTCGGGCGCGAAGGCGTCCCCGAGCGCCCACGTGTCCGCGCCGCCGGGGTGCACCCCGACCGGCATGTCGTGCACGATGCCCACGGGCATGTCCGCGGCGGCCTTCCGTGCCGCGTCGAGCTGTTCGCGGCACAGGTGCTGCAACCAGCCGTGGAACGCGATCCGGTCCGCGAGCTCCACGCGTGCCTTCGCGACCTCGGGACTTCGCGGGTCACGCAACGGCTCAGGCCAGTCACGCCAGTCCGGGCCGTGCTGTTCGGCGAGCGCGCTGAACGTCGCGAAGTCCTCCAGCGCCGGGTCGGGCTCGGGAACTTCCTGTGGCCACAGCATTTCCAGCGCGGCAAGCTTGGCGCGCCACACCGCGTCGTAGTCGATCAGCTCGGCGGAGTCCGGTTTGCGCGCCATGATGCGTTCGCGGGTCGTCTCGTCGGCGGTCGCAAACGCTTTCGTGGCGGTGACCCGCAGGTAGAGCGGGTTCGCGAAGCGGCGGCTCGACGGCGAATACGGCGAGCGTTCGACGGGGTGCGTCGGGCTGATCGCCTGCACCGGGTTCACCAGCAGCACCCCGGCGCCCAGCTCGTCGGCGGACCGGCGGGCCATCACCGCGAGGTCCGCGTAGTCCCCCGCGCCCCACGATTCGTCCGAGCGCAGCGCGTACAGCTGCAGCATCCAGCCCCACGCGGGCGGCACTTCGGGCAGGCGCCGTGGCACGACGGCCACCGTGACGTTCTGTTCCGCGGTGACCACGCGGTGCCAGCCGAGGGGAAGGTCGCCGGGCAGGAACTCCTCGACCGTGCGCCGCGCCCCGTCTTCGAGCTCCACCACGGCCGGGCCGGTTTCGTACCCGGTGCCCTCGCGGAGCACGAGTGTCGGCGGAAGTGCTGTGCGGGCACGGGTTTCGCGCACCGCGGCGAGCTCGCGCCCGATCGCTTCCGGCGTCGAGGCGTCCACCCCGAACTGGGCGAGGACCGCGACGACGACGTCGGTGTCGACGACGACCTCGCGTTGTTCGGCGTTTTCGTAGCGGGTGGCGACTCCGTAAGCGTCGGCGAGGGCGGTGAGGTCAGGGAGATCCGGCTGCACCCGTAAAGCATCGCGGTCCGGCCGGGCCCGCGCTACCGGTGGGCATGGGTGGCGTTGGACTCAGGCGAGCTGATGTGCCCGGCGGAGCATGAGGCTGAACCAGACCGCTCCGAAGCCGCGGACCACGAGGATGATGCCGAGCCAGATGGCCAGCGTCAGGATCGTGATGCCCGGCCACGCGAGCGCGAGGACGCCGATGATCACCGTGACGATGCCCAGCGCGAGCCACAGCCCCCACATCGGCAGTTCGGCGCGCATCGACACCGCCATCATGACCTGCATGATCCCGCCGACGATGAGGCCGATCCCGATGGTCACCGCCAGCGCCAGCAGCGTGATGCCCGGCCAGACGAGCGCGATCACCCCGATGACGATCCACACCGCGCCGAGCGCATAGGCGGCCCAGCGGCGGCGCTGCCGGTCGGCCGTGACCAGCTCGTCGATCCCGTCGACGATCAGCGCGATCGCGACGAGGATGGCCAGTGCTCCGACCGCGGTCGCCAGGTGCACCAGCAGGAGGACCCCGAGCACCACGGTCGCCACCCCGAACAGGGTGACCAGCCACCACCGGCCGGTGACCCTGCGCACGGTTTCCCGCATGCCGTCCGTCGTGCCGAGCCCGAACGGCTTAAAAGACGGATTTGTCACCATGCGCATTGACAGTAGGCAGCTCCCGGGGTGGGCGCCATCACACTCACTCCAACGCGTGCGATGGGTTATTGATTTGCGTGGTTCCGTACCGTCAGGCCGGTGAGGAACGCGCTACTGGACGTCACCCCGCTGCGGTCGTCACCCGTGTTCCGCCGGTTCTGGATCGGCCGCACGTTTTCCGTCTTCGGGAGTCAGCTGACGCTGGTCGCGGTGCTGTTCCAGGTGTGGCAGCAAACGTCGAGCCCGGCCTGGACCGGCGCCGCGGGTCTTGCACAGGCATTGCCGATCCTCGTCTTCGGCCTGTTCGCGGGGTCCATTGTGGACCGTACCGAACGTCGCCGGTTCTACCTCGGCACGCAGGCCGGTCAGGCGGTGTGCTCGATTGTTCTTGCGATACAGGCGTTTCTGGGTCTGTGGCGGGCTCCGGGCCCGCGGGGGGCACCTTCATCCCGCGGTTGCTGCCTCCCGGGCAACTGGGCGCGGGGCTGGCGTTGAACCGGATTTCGTTCCAGGGCGCGATGATGCTGGGCCCGGCCGTTGGTGGTGTCCTCCTGGGCCTGCTCGGCCCCGGCGGTTGCTACACCCTCGACGCGATCACGTTCCTGCTGGCGTTCTACGGCGCGTTCGGCCTGCCGCCCATGCGTCCAGCCGGGGACGCTTCGCGCGCGGGCGTGAAGGGAGTGACCGACGGCCTGTCGTTCCTCCTGCGCACCCCTGTCGTGCGGGGTGCGCTGCTCACCGACCTGGCCGCGACGGTCCTGTCCATGCCGATCAGCCTGTTCCCGCTGATCAACGCCGAACGCTTCGGCGACAACCCGCGGACTTTGGGGCTGTTCCTGACCTCGATCGCCGTCGGCGGGGTCCTCGCGTCGGTCTTCTCGGGGACCTACACCCGGCTGCCACGGCCGGGGCTCGTCATGATCATCGGCGCGGCGGGATGGGGCATCTCGCTGGCGCTGTTCGGGATCGCGCCGAATCCGTGGCTGGGGCTGGGTTTCCTGGTGCTGGCGGGCGTCGCCGACACGGTCTCCGTCATCGCCCGCGGGACCGTGGTGCAGCTCCATACGCCCGACGCGGTCCGGGGCCGGGTCAGCGCTGCCGAGCAGATCGTCGGCATGGCCGGCCCCGACCTCGGGAACCTGCGGGCGGGCCTGGTCGCGAGCGTGACTTCAGGGCCGGCCGCGCTGGTCAGCGGTGGGGTCCTCTGTGTGCTCGCGGTCGTCGCGATTGCCTGGCGCACACCGGCGACAGGGCTCAGAAAACGACCTCGGCGAGGCGGTCGATCTCGGCGAGGTCCGGGGTCCACGGGAACAGGATGAGCTCGTCGGCACCCACCTCTTCCCATTGCGCCACAATGGTTTTGATCGCATCCGGCGAGAAGGAGGCCGCCTGGACGGAGAGTTCCGCGAAATCGGAACCCGCGTAGAAGTCCAGGATGTTCGCGCGGCCGGAATCCGGGTCACCCAGGGTGAAGTAGGCGATCGCGACCAGGCGTGGTGAACCTTCACGCCCGGCTTCTGTCCAGGCTGCCCTCGCCTGCTCGAAAACCGGCGCGAGCATCGCGGCCGGGCCGGCGCCACCGATGTAGCCGATACCCCAGCGCGCCATCCGCTGCATCGTGGCCGGCACCCCGCCGCCCATCAGGATCGGGACCTGACGGGTTCCGTGCGGGACAGCGGGATTCGAGCCGCCGCCGACGGGTTCGCCCGCCCACACATCGTGGAACGTTCGCAGGTCACGGTCGAAGCGCGCGCCACGGCCCTTCATGCCGTACTCCGGCGCCACGAAGTCGTCCGGACGGCCGCCCACCCCCAGTGCGAGGGTGAGGCGGCCGCCGGACACGCCGTCGATGCCGGCCACCTCCTTGGCCAGCAGGGTCGCCGGCCAGGTGGGTGCGAGGAGAACGGCTGGTGTCAGGCCGATCCTGCTCGTCGCCCCGGCCGCCGCCGCGAGGGTGACGGTGTCGGCGACGCCCGGGTACGCGTTCCGCCCGAGTGTGCCGAGCGTGGAAAACCCGGCCTGTTCGGACTTCCCGGCCCACCGCGGGATGACGGTGGGGTCGACGTTGCGGACCTGGTTGGGAAGTCCGATACCGATCTGCACTTGTTCTCCTCGGCTGGTCTCAGGCGGGGACGCGGGCGAGCGCCGTCACGATCTCTTCGACCTTCGTTTTCGCGTCACCGAACAACATCTGGCTGTTCTCCCGGAAGAACAATGGGTTCTGCACACCCGCATACCCAGCCGCCATCGAGCGCTTGAACACGATCACGTTGCCGGCCTCCCACACCCGCAGCACCGGCATACCGGCGATCGGGCTGCCGGGGTTCTCCGACGCGGACGGGTTGACCGTGTCGTTGGCGCCGATGACGAGCACGACGTCCGTACTGGCGAGATCGTCGTTGATTTCGTCCATTTCCAGGACGATGTCGTACGGCACCTTCGCTTCCGCGAGCAGCACGTTCATGTGCCCTGGCAGCCGTCCGGCGACGGGGTGGATACCGAAGCGGACATCGACACCGCGCTCGCGCAGCTGCCGCGTCAGTTCCGCCACCGGGTACTGCGCCTGCGCGACAGCCATCCCGTAGCCCGGCGTGATCACGACCGAGGACGCACCCGCGAGCAGATCGGCCGCGTTCTCCGCCGAGACCTCCCGGTACTCGCCGTAGTCGGTGTCGTCGCCGGCGGGCGCCTCGATCCCGAAGCCGCCCGCGATGACCGAGATGAACGACCGGTTCATCGCCTTGCACATGATGTACGACAGATACGCACCGGAGGAGCCGACGAGCGCACCGGTGACGATCAGCACGTCCATGTTGAGCAGGAAGCCCGACGCGGCGGCGGCCCACCCGGAGTAGCTGTTCAGCATCGACACCACGACCGGCATGTCCCCGCCGCCGATCGACGCGACCAGGTGCCAGCCCAGCGCGAGCGCCAGCACGGTGACCGCGATCAGCAGCCACAGCGCGGGGGAGATGACGAACCACACCGTCAGCGCCACGAACAGCGCCAGCGCACCGACGTTCAGCACGTTCTTGCCCGGCAGCATCAACGGGGCGGACTTGATGCGGGCGGAAAGCTTGAGATAGGCGACAATCGAGCCGGTGAAGGTGACCCCGCCGATGAAGATCCCGATGAACACCTCGGCGTGGTGGATCCCCAGCAGGCTCCCGGTGAACTCGGCCGACGAGCCGCCTTCGACTTCCAGATATCCGTTCCAGCCGACGAGCACCGCGGCGAGCCCGACGAACGAGTGCAGCAGCGCGATCAGCTGGGGCATGCCGGTCATTTCCACGACACGGGCACGCCACAGACCGATGGCACCACCGGCCGCGACGGCGACGATCAGCAGCACGATCCCGATACCCGGCCCCTTGCCCGACGGCGGGGCGGCGACGAGACCGATGGTCGCGGCCAGCGCGATGACCATCCCGGCCACCCCGTAGGCGACGCCGTGGCGGGCGGTTTCGTGTTTGGACAGGCCGGCGAGGCTCAGGATGAAAAGCAGTGCGGCGACCAGATAGGCCGCGGTCGAGATGGAGGTGGCGGACACTTTCCAGTCTCCTTTCAGCTCTTGCGGAACATGGAAAGCATCCGGCGCGTCACGGCGAAACCGCCGATGACGTTGATGCTGGCCAACAGGATCGCGATGGTCGACAGGCTGCGCACGGCGGTGTCGGCCACGCCGACCTGCAGGATCGCGCCGACGACGATGACGCCGGAGATGGCGTTGGTGACCGACATCAGCGGCGTGTGCAGGGCGTGGTGGACGTTGCCGATCACGTAGTAGCCGATAACGACGGCCAGGGTCAGCACGGTGAAATGCTGCGGCAGCGGAGCCGGGGCGAAGGCGTTGATCAGGAACAGCGCCGCCACGCCCAGGCCGACCAGCCCGTATCGGGCCGCCGCGGAAAGCGGTTTCTTCTCCTCCTTCGGCTTCACCTCGGCGGGCACGGCCGCGGCGGGAGCCGCGGAAACCTGCACCGGCGGTGGTGGCCACAGGGTTTCCCCGTTGTGCACCACGGTCAGGCCGCGCTGCACGACATCCTCGAGATCGAGGGTGAGCTGCCCGTCCTTTTCGGGAGTCAGCAGCTTGAGGAGGTTGACCAGGTTGGTGCCGTACAGCTGGGACGACTGCGCGGGCAGACGGCCGGGAAGGTCGGTGTAGCCGATGATCGTGACCCCGTTCGCCGTGGTCACGACCTCACCGGCGACGGTGCCTGCGACGTTGCCGCCCATGGCCGCGGCCATGTCCACGACGACGGAGCCGGGTTTCATCGCCGCCACGTCTTCTTCGGTGAGCAGCCGCGGGGCGGGACGGCCGGGGATCAACGCCGTGGTGATGATGATGTCGACGTCTTCGGCCTGCTCGTGATAGATCTCGGCGGCCCGCTTGTCGTAGTCCTCCGAGGTGGCTTTGGCGTACCCGTCGGACGAGGCTTCCTGCTCCACGTCCACCGCGAGGTACTCCCCGCCGAGCGACTTGACCTGGTCGGCCACCTCGGGCCGGGGGTCGGTGGCACGCACGATCGCGCCCAGCGACGACGCGGCGCCGATCGCCGCCAGTCCCGCCACCCCGGCACCGGCGACGAGCACCTTCGCGGGCGGCACCTTGCCGGCGGCGGTCACTTGACCGGTGAAGAACCGGCCGAACCGGTGCGCGGCCTCGATCACCGCGCGGTACCCGGCGATATTGGCCATGCTGGAGAGCACATCCAGGGACTGGGCGCGGGAAATCCGCGGGACCGAATCCATCGCCAGCGCCGTCACGCCACGCTCGGCAAGTGCCGCGAGCAGCTCCGGATTCTGCGCCGGAGCCAGCAAACCCACCACCGCCGAGTCGGGCTTGAGCCGCCCGACCTCCTCGATGGCGGGACCGTTGACGCGGAACACCACGTCCGCGGTCCACGCGTCGTCCGGCGCGACGATCGTCGCCCCGGCGGCCGTATACGCCTCATCCGAAAAACTGGCCGCGGCCCCGGCCCCGGTTTCCACCACAACCTCGTAGCCGAGACGGATGAGCTGCCCCACCGTCACCGGGGTCGCGGCTACCCGCGTCTCCCCGGCCTTCGTCTCGCGTGTGACTCCGATACGCACGTGGACTGATCCTCTTTCGTGTTGGAGCCCTGGTCAGGATCGGGCTCCCCAGCAGTTAACCGTTCCGAACGCCCGCATTGTCACCCAGATTCCGGGTTTTCGGGGCCTGCGATCTCCAGGTGGTGCGCCTCACTCCTCAATCATGACGGTCGATCGAGGTCCGCGCTTCGAGCACTTGGCGCAAGACGGCATGGCCGGTACGGCACCGTCGCATTGCGATAGTGCCGTACCGGTTTCCGGTCACGAGGCGGCGAGTCGCCTGAGCCGCGGCTCGCCGATCATGCTCAGCATGTCGGTGTGCTGGGGGAGCCAGCCGAGCTCCTGCCGGCTGCGGGGCGCCCGGCTGCGGGCCGACGCGCCGAGAATGAGCGCGCCGAACTCGCCCCACACGTCGGCGGCTTCCTCCGGAGTGAGGCTGCGCGCGGTCACGCCCAGGTCGGCCGCGACCGCCTCGGCGATCCACCGTGGTGGCGTCTCACCCGCCACGGCGTGGTACAGACCACCTGCCGTGCCCTTGGCGATGACCAGCTCGAAGAGGTGTGCGACGTCGTCGATGTGCACGTGGGAGTAGGTGTTGAGGCCTTCCCCGAGGTAGCAGGCCGCGCCGGTCTTGGCGACCGATTGGTAGATCAGCGAGACGTTGCCGTGATCACCGGGGCCCCAGATCATGCCCGGCCGGATCGCGAAGGCACGCACGCCCGAATCGGCCGCCGCCCGCGCCAGGTTCTCCGCCGCGAGGCGGCCGGTGGCGAACGGTTCGACGGTGAACGGCTCGTCCTCGGCGTAGACGTCTTCGCTCCACGAACCGGCGGTGCGCTGCATGAGCACGCCGGTGCCGGAGGTGAACACGAACGTCTTCCCGCTGCCCTTGAGCGCGCCGACGAGGTCCGACGTCAGCTCCTCTTCGGCGCCGGGCTCCATCACTTGGGCGGCGTACACCACGGCGTCGGCCTGCGCCGCCGCGGCGAGCACCTCGCCACGGCCGGCGTCCAGGTCACCCAGCAGCGGTTTCAGGCCGTCCGCCGCGAGCCGATCGGCGGACCCAGCCGAACGAGCGAGGCCCGTGACCTGATTTCCTTGCTGGGCAAGGTGCCGGGCGACCGCGCCACCGACGAAACCCGTGGCGCCGATGACCAGAACGTTCATCAGACCTTCGCCCCCGCATTGGCCAGGAAGTCGGTCAGCTTCTCCACGAACCACTCCGGGGCTTCTTCGGCGACGAAGTGTGAAGTGTCGGCGACGTAGCTGGTCAGCTTCTCGGCATGGGGGGCGAGTGCCTTGATCGTCTGGTCGCCGGTGGAGTCCTTGCCGCCGATGAGCAGCAACGGCGTGGTGATCTTGCCCTTCTCCAGCACGGCAGTGTTCTCGCGGCCGTCTTCGAGCAGCGCGCGGTAGTGCTCGAAGCCACCGCGGGCGCGGTCATGGCCGGTGTAGGAGCGGGCGTAGAACTCGAGCTCTTCGTCGGTGAACGTGCCCGGGGTCGTCCTGGCGCCGAACGTCGCTTGGACGAACTCGAGCTCGTGCCCCGCGAACAGCATTTCCGGGATATGCGGGGCCGCGAAGAACCCGAAATGCCACGAGCCTCCCTTGACGACGTTCATCGAGTCTTCGAGGTCGACGCCGGGAAGGAAGCAGTCCAGGACCACGGCGGCGGTCAGGTCTTCGGGACGGTGCACGGCCCAGGCGAAGGCGACCATGGCGCCGATGTCGTGGCCGACCACGACGATGGGACCGGACAGGCCCAGCCCCTCGACGAGGCCGCGCATGTCCTTGACCTGGTTGGTTTTCAGGTAGCCGTCGGCGGGGCGCTCGCTGGAGCCGGTGCCGCGCAGGTCGGGCACGACGACGGTGTGGTTCTCGGCCAGGGTGGGCATGACCCGTGCCCAGGCGCGCCCGGTCTGCGGCCAGCCGTGCAACAGCACCAGGACGGGCCCGCTGCCACCTACGGCGGCGGAAAGCCGGACGCCATTGGTCTGGACCTCGCGGACGGTGAAGCCCTCGGGAAGCCAGTTGTAGTCGGTGCCGCCCTCAGGCGGGGTTGCGGTCATCGGTACCTCCTTGTATCGGTGTGGTGGGGTGGAGTGCTCAGCCGGGCAGCAGGGTCGGGTCGCCACCGTTGGCGACGATGACGGTGCCGTTGATGTAGCTGCTGTCGGTGTTCACCAGGAACTGCACGACCTTGGCGATCTCCTCGGGCTCACCGATCGTGCCGCGCAGGTTGGCCTTGCCGAGCAGTTCGATGTTTTCGCCGAGCATCGCGGTCGTTCCGGCGGTGCGGGTGGGGCCGGGGGAGACGGCGTTGACGCGAACGCCGCTGGGGCTGAATTCCGTTGCCCAGGAGCGGGTCAGGATCTCGAGCGCGGCTTTCGACGCGCCGTACACGGCGCCGACCGGGGCCGGGGACGTCGCGGCGGTCGCGCTGATGTTGATGACGGCTCCGTGCCCGCGCTCGGCCATGCGGGGCGCCAGCGCGCCGACGAGCAGGAACGGGGCCCGGGTGTTGACCGCGATGTGCCGGTCGAAGCTGTCCACGCTGGTGGCGGCGGTGGGCGCGAACTCGTAGACCCCGGCGTTGTTCACCAGGATGTCCACGTCACCGGCGGCGTCCGCGAGCGCCAGCACCTCGTCGGCGTCGACGAGGTCCGCGGCCACGAAACGCGCGGTGCCGCCCTGCGCGGCGATCTCCTTCACCAGCTGGGAGCCACGCTCGGTGTCGCGCCCGTGCGCGATCACCTCGATGCCGTTGGCGGCCAGTTCGAGCGCGACGGCACGTCCGATGCCGGCGGTCGTTCCGGTGACCAGAGCGGTACGGGAAGCCTGGGTCATGTGGTCAGCTCACTTTCTGGATTATTCTGTCCAAAAAAACGCTACCGGAAATTCTGGATCGTGCAACCCACTCTTTGGGGTTAAGCT
The DNA here is from genome assembly GCF_009707865.1 of Amycolatopsis pithecellobii. Classification (GTDB taxonomy): domain Bacteria; phylum Actinomycetota; class Actinomycetes; order Mycobacteriales; family Pseudonocardiaceae; genus Amycolatopsis_E; species Amycolatopsis_E pithecellobii. The sequence goes on along the minus strand of NZ_WMBA01000085.1, from coordinate 900 downwards.
GATCACGTGACCGCACCGTCGAAACCCCGCCGCCTGACTCCGAAGGGACAGGCGACCAGGAACCGGATCGTCGACGCCGCAACGGCGCTCATCGCGCGGCAAGGGGTGGCGGGTACCAGCATCGAAGACGTGCGAGCCGAGGCCGGCGTGAGCGGCTCGCAGCTGTACCACTACTTCGAAAGCAAGCAGGAGCTGATCCGGGCCGTCATCACCCGGCACGCCGATCCCACCCTCGACTCCACCCGCCCCAGGATCGAAGCGCTCGACAGTTTCGACGCCCTGCGCGCCTGGGCCGACGCCGCGATCGAACAGCAGCTGGCGAACGACTGCCGCGGCTACTGCAATCTCGGCACACTGGCCGGCGAACTCGGGGTCAGTGACGAGGAGTCCCGCACCGATATCGCGGACGGGTTCCTGCGCTGGAAGGACCTGATCCTCAACGGTCTCAAGGCGATGCGTGACCGCGGTGAGCTACGCGCGGACGCCGATCTCGACGAACTGTCCTACGCGCTGCTCACCGGTCTGCAGGGCGGCGTCCTGCTCACCCAGATCATGCGGGACGTGCGTCCGCTCGAAGCGGTGCTGAACAGCGCGCTCGCCTACATCCACTCATTCGCCACCGCCGCCTGACCCGTCGCCCGCCTCCGCCAGGCCGGTGGCAGCTTTTCCGATTCCGACGGGGGAATCAGCGCGTCGGCCTCACCGTGGACGAGCAACAGCGGTGCGGCGACGTGGTCCAGCGCGTCCAACGGCCGCCATGTGGCGCCGCGGGATGGCTCTAGACGGTTGATTCCGTGAAGTTGGTGTTAGTGGTCGTAGGCGGTGAGTGATCGTTTGCTGGTCAGGCCGGTGTTCCAGTTGTGCCAGATGCTTGCGGCCATGGAGAGGAGGCGTTGGGCG
>NZ_WMBA01000084.1 GCF_009707865.1 Amycolatopsis pithecellobii | reverse complement strand
ATGACTATCGCATCGACGCCACTGCGGTAAGCTTTCTCGAACAATTCCGGGCGATACGCCGGCACGAACAGCACACTACAGGCCTCGACGACTCCGGTCGCGCTGCGAAACATCAATACTCCAATGAATGGTGCTTGGGTATCGTTCAGTGAACCGGGTATTTCATCCAGTGCGTCAGAACTGGTGAGGAGTGTGCACGTGCTCGGAAGAGTGTCGGTGTGTGACGTCGGGCCGCGCGACGGACTGCAGAACAAGCGCCGAGTGCTCGTGCTCGCGAGACGAGGTCGCTCGTGTAGGTGTGGCCGAAACCCCCGCTGTAGTTCCCCTCCTGGTCCGGTTCCGCCAGTTGCACGAAGGCGACGTCTACCGGGAAACACCCGGTGTGGATGTCCCGCAGAACTGGCCAGCTGGACGGGGTGGACGTCGAGCACGTCGAATCGTGACAGGCGCGAGTCGGCACCGAGCCCCTCGAAGTTTCGTCGAGGGCAGTTGCATGGCCCGGCGATCGATGTAGCGCGGATGCGTCAGCGGCCGCTCGTTGTCGGGCTCGTCGTTCGTCGGGGAAGGGGATTCCCTTCGGCAGGCTCGGACTCCCGAAACTGTCTTTCGTGGTGGGTGGACGGGCCAAGGCGTCTGACTTACACCGGCCGGCCGAGCTCGAGGCCGGTTTCGGCCAATGAAACAATAAGTTTGTTATTTCCCTGCGCCTGCCCGGCCGTCAATGTATGGGGCACGGTAAACCTGTGCTCAGCCTGAAGTCGCCGTCTGTGGCAGGCCCCGCGGTGAGCCATAGACAGGTGACGTGGAAACTCTCCGAACCGAGAATGGTCATGGCAGGTGTCGCCGGTGATCGGATTGACCGGTGCCCGCGTGCTCGTAACAGGTGCGGACGGCTTCATCGGGAGTCATCTCGTCGAGAGACTCGTCGACGAGGGAGCCGACGTCTGCGCGCTCTGCCTGTACAACTCGAACGGATCGTACGGGTGGCTCGACGAATTGGATGCTCGTCGTCCGCGTAATCTCGATCTTCGACTGGGTGACGTCCGCGACGGTCGGTGCGTCCGAGAGCTGGTCGAACGCGCCGACATCGTTCTCCACCTCGCGGCCCTGATCGCCATCCCATACAGCTACCAGGCTCCGGCCTCGTTCGTGAGTACGAACGTCGTCGGCACGCTCAACGTGCTCGAAGCCGCTCGGGAATCGACCGGGACGCGTGTGGTGAACACGTCGACGAGCGAGGTCTATGGCACGCCGGAGAACGTTCCGATCCGGGAAAGCCACCAACTCAGGGCTTTCTCGCCGTATGCAGCGACCAAGATCGGAGCGGATCAGCTGTGCGAATCCTATGCCCGATCCTTCGGCGTCGACGCCGTCACTCTGCGGCCCTTCAACACGTTCGGGCCCAGACAGTCGCTCCGGGCGGTGATCCCGACCATCCTTGGTCAGCTGCTGGCCGGGCGAGATGTCGTGAGGCTGGGCAGCGTGTGGCCCAAACGGGACTTCACTTACGTTGCGGACACGGTCGACGGGTTCCTGCGGATGGCTACATCGGACACGCCCCCGGGGTCACTGGTGCAGCTCGGTACCGGTTCCTGTGTCTCGATCGGCGAACTCTTCGAGCTCTGCTGCGAAGTGACCGGCGCGTCGGCGAAGATCGAGTCCGAATCCCTACGGGTCCGGCCCGACGCGGGTGAGGTCGAGATCCTGCTGTCGGACCCGACGTGTGCCTGGGACGTGATCGGGTGGAAACCGACGACAGACTTGGCCGAAGGACTGGCGATGACCGCCGAGTGGCTGAAGCCGCGTGTGGACCACCTCCGGCCTGCGAGGTATCACCGATGACGGCGGCCGGACGAATTGTGTTGTCGGAACCGCTGCTCGGTGGAAACGAACTGGGCTATCTGCAGGAGTGCATCGAGAGCAATTTCGTCTCGTCCGCCGGACCGTTTGTGGACCATTTCGAAAACAGTTCGCGAAGCAAGCCGGCAGCAGGCATGCGGTGGCGTGCTCGAGCGGTACCGCCGCGCTGCATGTGGCGAGGACGTCTCACAGGTGCGGAAAGGGGAAAGCTGGGTGCTGAGATCGAGCCGGTTCTGGAGTTGCGACACCGGTTCGGCATCCGAGTCGTCGAGGACGCCACGGGGGCTCATACAGCCCGATGGAGGTCCGGGGCAGTCAAAGGTCGCCAAGTGAGCAATATCAGAGGCTTCGTCTGTTTCTCCTTCAACGGAAACAAGCTCATCACATCAGGCAGTGGTGGAATGCTCGTGAGCAACGATGCCGCGTCCGCGCCTCGCGCCAGGCACCTTGTCAACCAGGCGAAGTCGGCCGACGACGGCTACATGCGCGACGAGATCCGCTACAACTACCGGATGAGCCACCTGGCGGCGGCTGTCGGCGTCGCCCAGGTCGAGCAGCTCGATTCGTTCCTGGCTCGCGCAGCACCTTCGCGCTGGCTCTACTCGGTGATGCCTGGTGACGAAGCCGCGAGCGTCGTCGACCTCGTCCGAGGTCTGAACGCGCGAGGGATCCAGGGCCGCCGGTTGTGGTCGCCTCTGCTCCGCCGGCGCACCTACGTGTCGTGCGAGCGGCTGGGTGGTGCTGTCGCCGACGACATTTATCAGAGGGTGCTCTCCCTTGCCCAGCTCGGTGGGCGTCACCGCCGAGGAACAAGGCCTGGTGGCGACCGGACTCTGCAACCTGTTGGCGCAGCGCAACCGACGCTTCAGTGACAGCCCGAGTCGATGAAGAAGGAGAAGCATCTGATGGCGTTGATCTGTGTCACAGGAGCGTCCGGACGGATTGGTTCGAAGCTCGTTTCGCACCTCAAGCGCGCCGGGCATGACGTACGGTGCGTCGTCCGCACGCGTGATCGGTTGTCCTTGGGCGGTGTGGACGTGGTGGAGGCGCCGCTGACCGATGGCGCGGCGTTGGCCCGGGCCGTGTCAGGTGCGGATGTGGTGGTGCACCTGGCGGCGCAGATGGTTCTGGACCAGACGCCGGTGGAGCGCTATTACGACATCAATGTGATGGGCACCTTGCGGTTACTGGAGGCTGTTGCGGCGCAGTCGGTGCGACAGTTCGTCTACGCCAGCACTGACAACACCTATGACCCGGCGAATGCGCCGTCGGAACCGATCACCGAAGACCACCCCCAGTACCCTGGTGACTACTACGGCACCTCCAAGGTGCTGTGCGAGCAACTGGTGCGCAATTACCACAAACTGCACGGGCTCGACTACACTATTCTCCGTTACGGATCAGTGTTGGCGCCCCAGGAAGCCGCCGCCCTGTTCCGCCTCGACTGGGTACGCGGATTCTTGACCACCCACGCCGCCGCCGGACGGCGTAGCAACCTCTGGCAACTCCTCGCCGGCGGGCACGACTTCCCAGCCGCACTCGAGGAGCAGGTCGGCGACCGCGACGACAACCCCGCGCTCGCCCTGATCGGCGCAGACGGCCGACCCTGGGCTCTCCACACCACCGACGTCCGCGACGCCGTCGCCGGCACCGTGGCAGCGATCGACCACCCCAACGCGCTCAATCAGGCGTTCAACATCGTCGGCCCCCACACCACGACCTTCACCGAAGGTGCCACCGTCATCGCCAAGCACTACAACCTCGACCTGATCACCGCCCGCATGCCCGCCACGCTCGCTTTCGAACTCGCCACCGGCAAAGCTGCCCGGCTTCTCGGCTACCACCCCCGTCACGACTTCGACTCCACTATTACCACCGCGCTCGATCCTGCCGATCAAGGCTGGATCTCCACACGCGATGCGGAGGAGGATTGAGACCAGGTCATGCGGAACTCCCTGCTGATCCTCGGTGCGGGTGCTCTCGCGCGCCAAATCCACTCGGTTGTCGCCGCTCTTCACGAAACAGGATGCGATTATCGGATACTGGGCCACACTGATCGGTATCCGACAGCGACGACGGCTTCGGTGCCGGTACTCGGAGAGGATCACGTCCTCGCCGACCTCGAAGCCAGTTATGTGATCGGTGTTGCCGCTCCGTCGGCACGGCGCAGGATCGGCGAAGCAGTGTCCGGGTATGGCAAGCGCGCGGTAACGCTGGTGCATCCGGCGAGCACCGTCGAGCAGCACGTGTCGATCAGCGACGGCTCCATTGTCATGGCCGGAGTGCGGATCCAGGATTCGGCGACGCTGGGGAACCACGTCTTCGTGAACGCGAACGCCGTTGTAGGGCATGACGTGGTCATCGGTGACTACACGTCGGTGAGCCCGCTGGCGATGCTCGCCGGCGGTGTGCACGTTGAGTCCGACGCGATGATCGGAGCGGGCGCGGTGGTGCTCCCGGGGCGCTGCATCGGGCGGAGCGCCGTGGTTGGGGCTGGTGCTGTGGTGACCACGGATGTTCCAGCCGGGACCTCCGTCGTCGGTGTGCCCGCCAGGCAGTTGGTCAAGTGACGTGTCCGCGTTCGGCTCTCCCGCCCACTTCCCTCAACGCCGTCTCTTCTCTAAGATGAAATCTCAGTTTCACTGAGCGGTTTCATTTGGCGGGAGGTCGTGGCGGCGTGGTGGATCGGCGAATCACTCGAACGGCTCTGCCCGGCGATGCGATCATGACGACGGTGCACGGGGACAAGCCAGGCCCTACGGTCGCGCTGCTCGGCGGGGTACACGGTGACGAGGACGAAGGTGTCCTCGCGGTGCGGCGGCTGCTCACCCTGCTGGTCCACGAAGACCTTGCCGGGCGCGTCCGGGCCGTGGCTCCGGCGAACCCGGCCGCTTGGGCTGCCGGAACCCGCACCAGTCCGTCCGACGAGGGGAATCTCGCCAGATGCTTTCCAGGGGATCACGGCAGTCCGACCGGAGTACTCGCGGGGGCTCTGACGAGCGCATTGATCGACGGCGCGGATCTCCTGATCGACCTCCACTCGGCCGGAGCGGCCTATCACATGCCGCTGTTCTGTGGGCTTGTCGGTAACGCGCCAGGAGCCGAGGGTTCTCGTCGAGCCGCGGAGGCGTTCGGTGCCCCGCTTGTTTGGGCTCATCCGGACGTTCCGCCCGGCCGCAGTTTAACCGTCGCGGCGAAACGTGGAATCCCCGCGCTGTACGCGGAATGCTCTGGTGGAGGCGGTATCCGTTCGGACGAGCTCGACACGTACGTGACGGGTGTTCTGTCTGTTCTCGCGGAATTCGGGGCTCTGCCCGCCCAGCATCGCCGCTCGGCCCCTCGGATGCGCTGGGTCCACGGTGGAGGCGATCTCGACTGTGGTGGTCAGGCGGAGCGAAACGGGCTTTTCGCGACCGTCGCGGCGGTGGGTCAGGACGTCGCCGAGGGCGACGAGATCGGACGGATGTACGGCTACGAAGGGGGACTGCTCGAGGTCGTGCGTGCACCACGACGGGGCGTTGTCATGTTCTTACGTCGCCGGGCGAGGACACGCGTGGGCGATGTCCTGTTCGCGTTGGCCGAACAGACGGAGACTCCGCGGTGAACGCGATCGGCCGGACGTCCACTCCTGCACGCAGGCAAGCCGACTAGTCGCCGGCTGAAACAACAGCACTTGGTCAAGATGACCGGACCCGCCGTGGTCGACGACGATCGTCCACGGGTGGCCGGCACGAGCTGAAAGGGCGCCATCCTGATGCCTCTGGAACGGAATCTGGACAACATCGAGTTGCAAGCCATGCACCACGTGAGTGCTTATGTCGTGGTGTACGAGGGTGAAGTCGATCTGACCAGCATGCACGAGGCATACCGATTGTTGTGCGTTCGCCATCCCGTACTACGGGCGCGGGTCGAGCGGGTCGGAACGCGATATCGGTTCCGCGTGCCTGAGAGTGGATCTCCCCGGGTTGCCGTCCACCGCAGCGGTGGAGAGAACCACCTGCGAGAAGTCGGTCGCCGTTGGCGTCCGGACGATGCAGTCGCCCAGCTCACGCTGGTGAAAGGCGAAACGCGCGGTCTGGTCGCGATGTTCACCGACCACGCGATTGCCGATGGCAAGGCCAAACTCGCGTACTTGCACGAGTTGTTGCGGCTGTACGGGGAAATCGTGGCCGGTACACGGCCGATTGCCGAGCCGGGACGAAGCCTTCCCGACACCCCGAGTCAAACCCTGCGCGCCCGTGTCGGAAGCGAGGCCATGCCACCCGTCGTGAATGAGTCCGATCCGCGTGACTTCCTGGGAGCCGAAGCGCTCCGCCGGTACATCAGGCTGAGCCCGAATCAGACCAAGCGGCTCGTGGCTGTCGCGCGGCAGAACAAGACCACCGTGTATGCCGTTCTGTGCGGAGTGATCCTCCTGGCACAGCGACGTTACTGGCAGAAGGAGCCACCGGCGACGATGATCTGCCTGGCAATGGTCAATCTCCGAGAACGGGTGACCCCGCGAGTCGGAGCACTGGACACGACGAACTTCATCGGGGTGAGTCCCGCCGAGGTGAAGGTCGAGGCCGACACCGATCCCATCGCATTGGGACGTGAGGTCAGGGAGTTCCTGGAGAACGCGATCGCGCAACGCCGGCCTGAGCAGGAGATCCTGGCGCGCACCACCGGAAGCCAGAGCCCCCCCGTCGGGCAAGATCTTGGCACAGCTGCGATCAGCAATCTGGGCGTGGTGTCTGATTTCCCTGTAGTTCCGAACGTCCGCATCACCGACTTTCAGATTTTCACCCAATCCATCAAGGGCGCGACCCCGTCCTATGGGGTTTACACCTACCAGGGCTGCCTAAGCATTGAAGCGTTCTACCGGTCGGACCTTTATCCGCATTCGCAGGCGGACAGCCTGGTCGAGGACATCAGCCGAGAAATCGCTCGCCTTCTCGACGACGAAGGGGATGAGACGGTTCCACGCACCGAGCAGCAGCTGGTCGGCGACGTGGGGTGAAGTTCGGTGCCGAGGTGATCGATTTTGACGGAGGTGTGTACATCGGTCCGATCTCCACGATTTGATCCTGGTCGCAGGTTGCGCGCGCGGGAAGCGGCGCGGAAGGGCTGAACTCAACTCCTGTGGCTGTCGCGCGAACGGTTGGAGACTCTGGGGGAACGATTCGGGCAGGCGTCCTACAGAGCCGCCCGCTGACCGCGTGACGAGGATTGGGATTTCGTGACCTCATTGACCGGAATGCGTGCATTGGTGATCCGAGTCGAGCTGCCATCGGAGGCTGGTGAAACGGCGATCGGTGTCGCGCACACAGTGGGTTTTGCGGCATGACGGACGTGCGGGGCGGAAAGCCTGACATAGCGCGTATCGGCATTGTCGGGACTGACAATTCCCACGCCTACGTTTACGCGGCGTACCTCAATGGCTGGGCCGAAGCCGAACCGGTACCCACGCGTCTGCCCGACGGCGCCGCAGTACCGGACATGTACCTGTGGGCCGCACTGCACGGGCGCCTGCGCAACGCGGTCGACCCTCCGATCCCCGCCGGCTCGGCGCGGGTCACGGCGATCTGGAGCGCGGATCGGGACGACGCGGAGCGAGTCGCTCGTGCCTGTGGCATTGACGAGGTGTGCGCATCACCCCACGAGGTTTGTGAGGACGTGGACGCAGTCATGGTTTTGTCCAAGGACCCGGGCACGCACCTCGACCATGCGCGTGCCGCGCTGGAGCGCGGTCTGCCTACGTACATCGACAAACCGCTCGCGGAATCGCTCCGCGCAGGGCGTCTGATCTTCGATCTGGCCGCGAAACATGGCGCGCCGTGCTACACGGGATCCTCGCTCCGGTGGTCACCCGAGTTGCTCGCCGCCCGCGACGCGGTGCGAAGAGAGCCCGGTCCGATCCGGACGGTGTCGATCCACTGCCCGCTCTCCATCGGCCTCTATGGCATCCACGGCGTCGAGATGGCGAATCTCTTCCTCGGCAGCGCGGTGGAGGCGGTTCAGTCGCTGTCCGCTCCCGGCCGTCAGATCACGCTCCTGGAATACGCCGGCGGGACATCAGCGCTGATCGAAAACCTCGAGTTCCTGCCTTGGCCGACCTACGGTCTCGTGGCCAATGGGGAGACATGGCACCACAGCACGACGTTCCACGACCCGTCGCGGACGAGTCTGGAGTTCGTCCGACGCTTCGTCGAATTCGCCCATGACCGGATACCGCCCGTCGCCGGGGAGGAGTCACTGCGCCTCATCCAGATCGTCGAGGCGATGATGGCTTCCCACCGAACCGGGCGACGCGTTCTCGTGCAGCCGCTGGAAAGTGACGCCGGGCTCGAACCGACCACAGGTGGGACCGTGAATTCGCATGACTGATCGGATAACGAACGGCGACAGGCAGTCGGTGATCGTCACTGGCGCCGGCAGCGGGCTCGGCCGGGCCATCGCTCATCGACTGCTCGCCGATGGTTACCGTTGCCTGCTCGCGGGTAGGCGCGAGGCGGCTCTCAAGGAGACGATGGATTCGGCGCCGACCGGGCGGGATGCCGCCGTGGTCGTTCCGACCGACGTGCGCAGTCCCGTCGACCGTGCCCATCTCGTACAGTGCGCGCTGGAGCAGCCCGGCCCGCTATACGGCTTGGTCAACAACGCCGGCCTGGCTGAGGCGATGCCGTTCTTCGACGAGGACGTCGAATCGTGGCGTGAAATTGTCGGCGTCAACCTCGACGCCGCCTTCTTCCTGACGCAAGCGGTCGTTGAGCACATGCGCCGGCAGCAGACCGGACGCGTGGTCAACATCGCTTCCGTTTACGCCTTCGTGGGCTTCGATAATCGAGGCTATGGGGCGCGCGCGCCTGAGGTGTCAAAGGGAGACCGGGGCCCATATCGGCAGTCGGCGTACGCCGCGAGCAAAGGTGGCTTGCTGCAATTGACACGCGACCTCGCTGCCGGCGTCGGCCGTTGGGGGATCACCGTGAATGCGATCAGCCCGGGAACGATCCCGACGGTCGAGTCAGGTCTTTCGGAAGAGTTGGACCCGCGGACGCAGCGGGTTGAATCGGCGCAACGCCCGAAACTCGGTGACCCGATCGACCCGCAGGTGCTCGCCGACCTCGCTGCCCAGGTTCCCCTTCGCCGGGTCGGCAGACCGGCCGAGGTGGCGGGACCCGTCAGCTTCCTGATGTCGGCGGACGCGTCGTACGTGACCGGTCTGAATCTGGTCGTCGACGGTGGTTGGACCATCTGGTGACAACAGTGGCGCGAAGGGACACAGACATGTTCGCCGAGCGGCGACTGGCAGTGGTGACCGGCGGCGGAGCGGGAATCGGCCGGGCGATAACGCTGGAGCTCGTTCGGGCGGGCTACCAGTGCCTGATCGCCGGACTTGCCGATGACGAACTCCAGGGAACCGCTGATCTCGCCGCGGCGCGCGGTGCGTCGGTGCAGACGATCGAGTGCGACCTCGGCGAGGAGTCGGGTCGACGGGCGCTCATGCGTGCGGCTGACGTCACCGGGTTCGACCTCAAGGTGGTGGTCAACTGTGCGGCCCAAAGCTCGGGGCTGTCGCTGTTCGACCAATCGTCGGACGACTGGCGGAGCCAGCTGGACGTCAACGTCCTCGCGGTCTCGCTGCTGTCCGGATGGGCCATCGACCGGATGCGGCGGGTGGGGGGCGGAAGCGTGGTCAACATCGGCTCCATCTACGGCCGGCTTGCTCTCGATCCGAGGTACTACGAGGGTGTCTACCCGCAGGAGACGAGCAAGGGGCCGGTGCGCGCGTTGGCCTACCACGCGTCGAAGGGTGCCCTCCTCGCGCTTACGCGTGACCTGGCGGCAGCGGGTGCACGTTGGAACGTGCGCGTCAACAGTGTCTCGCCGGGAATGATCAACACACCGGAGCGCCGTTTCGACGGCGAACGATACGAAAGGTTCGCCGACGGCACACCACTGGGGCGGATGGGAACACCGGAGGAGGTGGCGGGCGTGGTGGAGTTCCTCACTTCCGACCGGGCGTCCTTCGTCACGGGGGCGGATTGGGTCGTCGACGGCGGGTGGTCGATCTGGTGAACGAGCAGCGGGCGGGCCGGATGCTCCGCGTCTGCGTGTTCACGGGGTCACGTGCCGACTACGGTCCCCTTGTCGCGGTCATCCGGAAACTGGAAGAAGATTCGGAAATCGATCTGCGAGTTCTGGCGACGGGGAGCCACCTCCTGAAGGAGAAGGGCATGACCGTCGATGACATCCTCGCCGACGGTTTCCGGGTGGACGAGCGGGTGGACAACGTGCTTGCCAGCGATTCGCCGTCCGGGGTTGCGAGTTCCTTCGGGCTTGGCGTCGTCGGGTATTCGCAGGCGCTCGCACGCATACGTCCTGATCGCTTCATCGTGCTGGGGGATCGTTATGAAGCGCTTGCGGGTGCAGTCGCGGCTGCCCTTCACCACGTGCCGATCGCCCACATCTGCGGGGGTGAGGTCACGGCTGGTTCAACGGACGAGTGGGCGAGACACGCCATCTCGAAGATCGCGCAGCTGCATTTCGTGGCGACGGACGAGTTCCGTCGTCGTGTGGTGCAACTCGGTGAACGGCCCGATCGGGTGTTCAACGTCGGCTCTCCGGGGCTGGACACGATCCGGACGATGAACTGGATGACCCGGGCCGATCTCGCTGCGGACCTCGGCTTGGAACTGCGGACGCCACTGATCCTGGTGACGTATCACCCGGCGACCGCGGATCTCGCCGGTAGTGCCGCGGGGGCGGCGGGACTGGCGGCTGCTTTGGAGCGTTTCCCGGAAGCGACGGTCGTCATCACGGGTACCAACGTGGACCTCGGGTCGACGAGTGTTGTCGCACCGCTCGTCGAGCACGTTCAGCGAAACCGCGGCCGGGCTGTGCTCTGTGATTCTCTCGGGCAACAGCGATATCTGAGTCTTCTCAAGCTGGCGGATCTGGCGGTGGGAAACTCGTCGAGTGCGCTGATCGAAGCTCCTGCGGTGCGCACCCCGACAGTCAACATCGGTTCCCGACAGGAAGGCAGGCCCAGGGCCGCGTCCGTGATCGATTGCGGCGTAACCGCCGATGAGATCGAGAAAGCCATGTGCACAGCGCTTGCCGCCGAACATCGTGGGCTGACGCGATCCGTCACCTCGCCCTACGGGGACGGGCATGCGGCCGAACGTATCATTACGATCCTCAAGAGGGTCCGCATTGACAATGTCGCGAAGTCCTTCTTCGATTTGCCGACTCCGAGGCCGGACTTGGCGGAATAGCGGTCACAACCGCGCGGCTCAGAATTCGCGGGCCGCGCGTCGGGATCGTGCTCGGCGACATGGCTGCCGAGGCAGGTCCGTGCGCTGAGCACGACCTCGAACACGTCGGACTATTACTCCATGCGGGCGGTCAGTGGCTGATCGGGTGATTCCCAGTCCAACACGACCGCTCCCGTCGGGCGTTCGTTCGCGATCATCGCGAAGGCTTCCTCGATCCGATGCGCACCGGCTTCCGCCGTGATGATCGCGTTCAGCGGGAGGCGCCCACTCCGTTCGAGACGCGCGATCTCGAGAACGTTGTCGAGCGACGTCAGAGTGCCGGCCTTCGAAGGTGCGTAGTCGTCGTTTCCGCAGAAGACGACGTTCAGCATCTTTCGGTAGAAGTTGCGCGCGAAAAGTGCGCCCAGGTCTTCCGAATGCAAGCCCAGTACCACCAGACGTGCTCGCACCCCAGCGAGAGCGGCGGCGAAAGCCAGCGACTCCCTCGTGCCGGCAGCCTCGACCACGACGTCGGCCCCGGCTCCACCGCCGATGAACTGCAGTGGCCGCGCCGTTCGCGGGTCGTGTATCAGGTCCTTGTCGATCAGCTGCGCGGTGAAGTCGCGCCGCGCCTCGGAGGTGTCGAAACAGACCGGTTCCGCGCCGAGGCTCTGCGCCACGAGTGCGGCGCACAGCCCCACCAGCCCCAGACCGATGACCGCGACTCGCTCGCCGGAGCGGTAACCGACCCGCCGCAGCGCGCTGAGACCGAGCGTCGGCAGGTAGTACAGGGCCGCGATCGCGGGATCAACCGATTCGGGCAACGTAACAGCTTCCCAGTCCGCGACTTCGACCTCGGCTTGGTGGCGGGCGACGGCAAACGCGAGCGTGCCGATCCGGCCGGGATCGACCCCGTCGCCGACGGCCGTGACACGGCCGACGAGGTTGTAACCAAGAGCGACCGGGAACAGTTCGGCCTTGGTGGAGATGTCGTCGTCGAGTGGATCCATGACCAGCGACGTGGCGGCGGGCGAGAACCCTGCGTTCAGACCGTCAACCATCTCCCTGCCCTCGTAGAGGGCGAGTTCGGTGCCAGGGCTGATGAGCGACCTCACCGAGGTCAGACGCACCATCCCGGGTGCCGGCCTCCCGGACAGCTCGAAAGGCTGCCAGGTGATCGTCCTTGATGCGGTCACAACTGGGCGCACGTTGCTAACTCCTTGTCTCGGCTCGGTCGATCGTCTGCGGCGTTCCTGTCCGCAGGGCCTCTTCTGCGGCGGCCCGAATGTCGATGAACCGCAGTGCAGCTCTCTCGGACGGCAGGTCCTCGCGAGTGGTGAGCATCCGCAGCACGGCATGGACGAAATCGGCCGGGATGAGGCCGATACCGTGGATCTGGGTTGTCACGTCGTGGTGTGTCCCGTTGATGACCAGGTTCTGGCAGGGCCGCGCCAGGTAGCCGAGTGTCTCGTAAGTCGCCGTCCGGCCGTCCGTGTACTCGAGGCAGACGGTTTGCCGACAACGGCTTCGCACGCCCGATACTCGGACCACGTCCGAGCCGAGGAACATGTCGATCATTTCGATGGCGTGCAGTCCGTACAACCGGTTGTCGATCGGCACTTGGACGTACATGCCGCGGAAGGTGCCCACCCGGGCAAGGGCGTACTGGCGGAAGCTGCGCAGCTCCTCGCTGTAGCGCAAGGAGGACCCCGTGAAGCAGGGAGCTCCGTACTCGCGTGCCATCGCGAAGATCTTCTCGGCGGTGTCGCGGTCCGGCGCCATCGGTTTGTCAACGTACGTGGGCAAGCCTGCTCGCAGGGCCGTTTCCGCGTGGCGCAGGTGCTCCGCAGGGTCCTCGCTGAGCACCAGGACCGCATCCACGTCTCTGGCGACCTCCTCTGGGGAGTCGCAGATCACGTCTATGCCACAGGCGTTGCGCAGCAGGTCGGCATCCTCCGGTTGGCCGCTCCACAGGCGCGTCACACGAGCCTGGGACGAACGTTGGAACCCCGGGAGGGAGCCGTCGTTGGTGAACTCCCGCAATACCTGCGCCCACTCGTACATCGCCGGAACCGGTTCACCTGACGGAAGCCGGACCGGGATCGGGACGTCTTCACGCCAGCCGTTGATGAACCCGGCGTACTGGTACGCGTGGGTGTTGTCGGTTCCTACAATTCCCAGCCGAAACATCTGTTTCCTCGTCGGGTTCATGCGGCCGGCGCCTTGACTCGTGGATCGATGGCCGCGTAGAGCAGATCGACGAGCAGGTTGATGATCACGAAGAATGCCACGGCCAGGAGCATCATGGCCTGGATCATGGGGTAGTCCCGTTGCTCCACGGCCTGCAAGGACAACAGACCGAGGCCCGGGTAGTTGAACACAGACTCGATCACGACGACACCGCCCAGCACCGACGCGAGCTGCAGGCCGAAGATCGTGACCACGGGGAGCGCGGCGTTGCGGAGGATGTGGCGGAGCATCAAACGGACTCCGCGGACGCCTTTCGCGCGCGCGGTTCGCACGTACTCCGTGTTCGCCACGGAACTGACCGAGTCCGTGATGAAGCGCGTCAGGATGCCGGACAGGAGCAGGGCCAGCACGGTCACCGGACCGGCGAGATTGTTCAGTGCGGCGAACGGCGAGGTGACCACATTTTCGTACTGGGATATCGCAGGGAACCAGCCCAGACCGGTGCCGCGGGAGAAAGCCAGCACGAAGAGAATCGCGGCCCAGAAGCTCGGAACGGCGAGGGTGATGCTGCAGTAGCCGTGGATGAGCGAGGTCAGCCGCGAGTTCGGCCGGGTGCCGGCAAAGATTCCGATCGGGATCGAAATCAGTGTCGCTACGAGCATGGCGATCACCGTCAACTGCAGCGTTGCCGGCAGTCGCTCGCTGATGATGGATGAAACCGCGAAGTTGTTCTGCACCGAGGTCCCGAAATCGCCCTGCAGGGCATGTGAAAGCCAGGTCGCGTACTGGTAGACGACCGGCTCGTCCAGTCCGAGCCGCTCACGCGCCGCATCCAGTTGGGCAGGGGTCGCGGTGGGCCCCGCAATCGCTTGTGCCGCGTCGCCAGGCAACATGTAGACCATTGCCCAGACTGCTATCGACGCAAGGAAGAGGACGATGACGAGTTGGCCGATGCGTCGGCCGAGTACTCGCTCCATGTGGAGCTCCTTGGACTCGAAGGCCGCCGTGGAAGGACGACCGGGTCGATAACCCGGTCATGTGGTCTGGGCGACTCGGCGGTACCGCCGGTTCGCCCTTGCCACGGTGTCGATGGCGAGGATCGTGGCGGTCAGGGTCAGACCCGTGAACAGGCCGTACGTCGGCACCTGGGTCAGGTAGGTCTTGCTGTCCAGGAGTAGCCCACCCCAGGTCGGGCTCGGCGGCGGGAGGCCGAGCCCGAGGAAGCTGAGTGACGCCTCGATCAGGATTGCAACGGAGGTGAAGACGTTGACCTGCACCAGCAGCGAGCCGAGAATGTTCGGCAGGATCACCCGGCCCATCAGATACCGGTCGCCGGCGCCCGACACACGGGCGGCCTTGACATAGTCGAGCGACCTCACCTGCATGGTGCCGGCTCGGGCGAGGCGCGCGTAGACCGGCACGCCCACGATGGCGATGGCTGAGATGAGGGCGACAGCGCTGCGGCCCGCAATCGCGATGATGGTCATGGCCAGGAGGATCGCGGGGATTCCCAACAGCAGATCCATCAGACGCATGATCGCGGAATCCAGCCAACTCGAGTAAAACCCGCCGAGAATGCCGATCGCGACACCGAAAACGGCCGCGAGGGCGGAGGATGCGAGCCCGATCTGGAGTGTGGGACGGCTTCCGTACACGATTCGCGAGAAGATGTCGCGACCGAGTTGGTCGGTGCCGAACCAGTGTGCTGACGACGGTCCCGACAGTGCAGCTCGGACATCCTGGTAACCCGGGTCGTACGGCGCCACCAACGGAGCGAATACGGCGATCCCCACCAGTAGGAGGAGGAAGGCCACCGCGATATAGCCGGTGGGTCCGAGTGATCGCGCGAATCGCCGCAGGCGACTCCCCCCGGCGCCCGTGGGCTTCCGCGGGGAGGTTTTGGTGATCGTCATGCTTCCCGGCACGGCGAGACCCGCATTGGTGGCCACCGGCGTCGCCCGTTCGTCCACGCTATCCATGAAGCTGCTCCATCCTGGCAGTCCTCGACGAGACTTCGCCTTCCGCCACCGGCGATTCCGGGAAGTGGCAGGACACAGATCCACCACCGACCACGGCTACGGGTGCGGGTTCGACCTCCGCGCACATGTCCTGCGCCTTCCAGCACCTGGTCCGGAAGCGACACCCCGACGGAGGATCTGCCGGTGAGGGCTGGTCGCCGCTGAGGATGATGCGCTCGCGTTTTCGCTCGATGTCCGGATCGGGTATCGGCACGGACGACAGCAGAGCGATGGTGTAAGGGTGTGCGGGAGCCGTGTAGAGGCGCTCCACCCCGCCCTCCTCGACGATCTTGCCGTGGTACATCACCGCGACGCGGTCGCTGATGTGCCGGACGACCGCGAGGTCGTGGGCGACGAACAGGTAGCCGACACCGAGGTTCTCCTGCAAGTCGGCGAGCAGGTTCATGATCCCGGCCCGCACGGAGACGTCGAGAGCGGAGACTGGCTCGTCGAGTACCAACACTTGGGGCTCGAGCATCAGGGCGCGTGCGATGCCGATGCGCTGACGTTGCCCGCCGGAGAAGGCGCTGGCGTGTCGAGCTGCCGCCTGTTGGTCCAGTCCGACGAGATTCAGCGTGGTGGCGACTTTTTCCGGCCCTGCTGTTCGATTCCAGCGACCGTTGAGCTTGAGGGGTTCGGCCAGGATCTGTTCGACCGTCATCTGGGGGTTGAGTGAGGAGAACGGGTCCTGGAAGACGAACTGGACTCGGGTTGCCAGGCCACGTAGCTCCTTGCGGCTGAACGTGGACAGGTTCTTGCCCGCGACGTTGACGTCGCCTGAAGTCGGGTTGGCGAGATTGACGAGCATGTGGGCGACTGTGGTCTTCCCGGAACCCGATTCGCCGACCAGACCGAGCGTCTCACCGCGGGCCACCTGCAGCGAAACGTTGTCGACGGCGCGTATCGTGACTTTCTTGCTCCGACGCAAAGATCCTTTGTGGAGTGGAAAGTGCTTGGACACGCCGACGGCCTCGATCAGTACTTCGTCGTGCCGTGGCTGGGTCTCGGCGACGTTCGCCGGCCTCTCGGGTGCGCTGACCTCACGGTGTTGCGGAACCTCGTCGGCGAAGTGGCACGCGCTCATGTGCGGTGTGCCGACCGCATTTTTCTCGCCGACAGCGTTGATCATGGGGGGGCGCACCGTGGAGCAAGGACCCGGCAGCTGCGCCATCGGACATCGCGGGTGGAAGACACAGCCGGACACGCTCGTGATATCGCGGGGTGGGTTGCCATCGATCTGGTGCAGCCTGGTGCCCCGTCCGCCGGTGTCGACCCGGGGAAGACAGGCGAGCAGGCCCGCGGTGTATGGATGGCTCGCGTTGTAGAAGACGTCCTCGGTCGCCCCGATTTCTGCCAGCTTGCCGCCGTACAGCACCGCGACGCGATCGGCGATCCCGGCGACGACGCCGAGGTCATGCGTGATGAACACGATCGACGAGTCCGTGTTCTCGTGGATCCTGCGCAGGACATCGATGACCTGAGCCTGGATGGTGACGTCCAGGGCAGTGGTCGGCTCGTCGGCGACGATCAACCGCGGCTCGTTGGCGATGGCGATCGCGATCATGACCCGCTGACGCATACCACCGGAGAGTTGGTGGGGGTACTGGGTGGCACGTTCTTCCGGGGCCGGTATGCCCACCAGCCTCAAGAGTTCAAGGGACTTCGCTCGCACCTGCGCACGGGACAGGTCGTGATGGTGCACAGTGACGGCTTCTGCCACCTGCGCGCCGATCGCCATGACCGGGTTGAGCGAGGCCAGAGCGTCCTGGAAGATCACGCTGACGTCGCGCCCCCGTAGCTTGCTCAGCTCCGCCTCGGATGCCGCCAGGAGGTTGTGGCCGTTCAGCAGCGCCTGTCCCGTGACTCGCGCTCCCCGCTGCAGGCCGAGGGCGGACAGGAAGGTGGTGGTCTTGCCCGATCCGGATTCTCCGACGACGGCCAGCACCTCGCCGGCGCCCACGTCCAGGTTCAGGTCGTCGACCGCGGTGACAGGTGTGTCTTGCCCGGCGAAACTTACCGTGAGGTTTCTCAGTCGAAGTGTCGGTGTGGGTTCCACACTGTCTCCATTTCCTGACCAGCCGTTGGACTCCGGCAATGCGACGATAGAGGCGGTCTGACCCGGGTTGCGGACGTTCTACGCACTGAAGAACACGTTTCCGTAGTAGGGCTCCGCGTCGATGTTCGTGTCCGGGCCGTGGACGTTCGGCGCGTAGTAATAGAGCCCAGGGTGCGAGGCGACGGTGATGAAGGATGACAGCTGCAGCAGCGTTTTGTTCAGGTTTTTGAACGCGGCCTGCTGCTCGGCGTCTGTGACCGCGGCGTTGGCCGCTTCGACGGCGGACACGTACTCCGCCGGCGGTGTTCCGCCCGGGAAGTAGGGGTTCGCTGACGTCGCGAAAAACGGCACCTTCATCAACATGGTCGGGTATTTGTTCTCGTTGCCGGTCGTCGAAACGTAGATCCCGTTGGTGCCGTTGGTCAGCTGTTGCAGGAAGTCGGCGATGGTCACCGACTGCACGTTGACCTGGACTCCGATGCTGGCGAGGCTCGCCTGGACTATTTCGGCCGTCGACTTCAGCTGCGGCAGGTTGCTCGGAGTGAGGATCGGGTCGGGCAACGCCGTGACGCCTGCGGCCGCGAAACCTGCGCGCGCCCGGTCGGGATCGTAGCCCCAGTCGTGGGCGGCGTCCGGATCGTAGGCAGGCGATGTCTCCGGCCAGGGCAGCACCTTCGTCTTGGCTTCACCGAACAACGCGTTCCGGACGACGGTGTCCCGATCGATCGCACGGTGGAACGCCTGGCGGACGTCTTGTCGGTCGAATGGCGGCCGCTTGGCGTTGAGGTACATGACGAGAGTGCCGGCGGCAATCGGGTTGTTGATCCGCCGGAATGTTCCCCGCAGCTGCGGGATCCCGGAGTACGGCGTCCCGGAGGTCAGGTCGAGCTGGTGGGACTGCAGGGCCGTTATCGCGGCGGTGGGTTCCGACACGATTCGGAAGTTGATGCCGGCCACCTTCACCGGCGTGCCCCAGTAGTTGTCGTTGCGCACGAGCGACCAGTTCTGACCCGGGATACGGGGGCCCTGCTTGAATGGCCCGGTACCGATGCCGGTGGTCGCGACGTTCGCGCGGTTGCCAGGATAGCCAATCGGAACGGACTGCAGGATGTCGGTGATCAGCTGTGTCGCGCGCGGTCCCTTGAGTGTGAACAGGACGGTGTGGTCGTCGACCGCCTCGACCTTGGCCGCGTCGCTCGCGATCTTCGTGAGCAGACCGCCGACCTTTGGGTCGGCGACTGTGGCGTAGTTGTCGACGATCGCTTGCGCCGTCAGCGGCTGCCCGTTGTGGAAGGTGACGCCCTGTCGCAGAGAGACTTTGACCGATGCCTGGTCGGGGGCGACGGTGTAGCTGCTGGCGAGAACCGGGACGGGTTTGCCGTTGTGGTCGTACTCGATCAACGACTCGTACATGTTGCGAATGAGCGGGTAGCTGTTGCCCCCGAGCGCGTACGGGTCGTACGAAGGCAGGTCGCTCGCAACGGAGACCTGCAGTGTCCGGGTTCCTGAGTCGGCGGCGGGCACGGCGCCGGAGTCGTCCGCGAGCTCCGCTTGGGGCGTGTTGCTGCACGCGGTCAGCAGGGTGCTGCCGGCGCCGAGGGCCACGCCGGTCATGCCTACTGCGCGTAAGAACAAGCGACGATCCAGTTGGCCGTGGTGTGGCATATTCACTCCTCGCGAGGCGGGGGGTCGGGGCGATGCGGAGGCGGTTCGCCGCGTTTGTCGCGGTGCACATGCCGGTTGCGCTGGCCTTCGTCGCCCTCGCTGGTTCCAGGTCGTATCGCGCCTGGGTTACGCCCAATTCGATACGGCGGTTTCAGCTAATGAGACATCCCCTCGGCGGTAGTGTCAACTACCTGAGCAACGGGACCGCTCGGCTATATCGTTTCGACATCTTCATGAACCCTGACCCTGAATCGAGTGAACTGCGCCTTCGCGGTTGCAGTCCGATGCCCATGCATGACGTCCAGGGGTGGACTCAATTTACGACTGTTGGACTTCGTCACCGGACCGGATAGAGTGAAACAGCAAGTTCATTCTACGAAGTTTGACCGTGTAACCAGTCGCCGGTGACCGAAGCGCATCTCGGGCGCTGAAATCGGAGGTAGTGCGTGACTCACACCCAGCGCGGTCTCGCCCGGTTCGCCGCCGATCTGCCGGCCGTCCAGGACTTCGTCCACCTCGGTGAAGGGAACACACCCCTTCTGCCACTGAGCGCTCTGGCGAGCCGGCTCGGGATGTCCGAACTGCACGGCAAGCTGGAGACGGTCAACCCCACCGGGTCCTACAAGGACCGGGTGGCGGCGATGTCGGTGTCACTGGCCCGGTCGCAGGGGCTTCGAGGGTGGATAGCGACGTCGTCGGGCAACGCCGGGGTCGCGATGGCGGCCTACGGTGCGCGCGCCGGGCTCCCAGGTTTCTTGTGTCTCGTCGCGTCGGCACCGATCGAGAAGAAGCTCCCGTTGGTGCCGTACCCGGTCCACGTACTCGCCGTGTCAGGCATTGGTCATCAGGGTGACGGTGCGACGGGCAAAAGGCTCTTCGAGGAGGTTCGACGGGCCGGCGAAATACACCACCTCTACCTCGGTGTCACTGCCCACGCGTTCAACCCGCAGGGGATGCGCGGGTGCGACACGATCGCGTACGAGCTCGCCGAGCAGCTCCCCGAGGCGTCTCACGTGTACGTGCCGGTCGGTGGCGGTGGTCTGGTCGCCGCGATGACGCGAGGCTTCGCTCACCGGGAGATGCGTGTCAGAACCATTGCCTGCCAGCCTGCCGGCTGCGCTCCGATCGCCCGATTCCTCGAGCAGGAGATCGTGGCGCCGGAGGTCGCTCGGTGCGCGAGCGAGATCTCGGGACTGCAACTGCCCCACCCGCCCGACGGCCTGCTCGCGGCGGAGTCGGTGCTGCGCAGCGGAGGGTGGGGGACGTGTGCGGAGGACACCGCGGTGCTCGCAGCGCAGCGCTTGCTCGTGGAGACCGAGGGGGTGTTTGTGGAGCCTGCGGCTGCCGTGCCGCTCGCGGCGTTGATCGCCGACCTCGAGAACGGGCGCATCGACCGGGATGCGCGGGTCGTCCTCGTGCTCACCGGCGCGGGGTGGAAGGACTTGAAGCGATTCGCCGATGAGGCGGACCGGATCCGGGTGTCCGGCCTCGATGAGGTGTCCGAACGGATCGACGAATGGGCAGGCGTGGCGCTCGCGAACGAAACAGGGGCCGCACTTGCGGCTGCACACGAAGGGAACTGGTCCTAACCATGAAGGTACTGGTCACGGGCGCCGCCGGGCGCGTCGGAGCCAATGTGGTCAAGCGTCTTGCCGCCACCGGTGCCGGCGTCAGGGCGATGGTGCTGCCGGGAGACCCTCAGGCCGCCAAGCTCGCGGCGTTGTCGGACGTGGAGGTCATCGAGGCCGATCTTCTCGACCAAGCCTCCGTCGACCGTGCTTGTCGCGGTGTCTCCCATGTGGTGCACCTCGCGGCTCAGCTGGTCCGGGGCGACACGCCGGTCGACCGGTTCTATGATGTCAACGCGTTCGGAACTCTGCGCCTGCTCGAAGGAGTCGTGCGCAACGGTGGCTGCGAGCGGTTCGTCCTGGCCAGCACGGACGGGACCTACCGGCCAGGGGATCCGCCTGCCGTTCCGCTCAGGGAGGATGCGCCGCAGGAGCCGGCCGACTACTACGGAACCGGCAAGCTGCTGGGAGAGATCATCCTGCGCAACCACGCCGTCCAGTTCGACATCCCTTTCGCGATGGTGAGGTTCGCGACCGTTGTCAGCCCGGAAGAAGCGGTCCGGCAATTCCGCCTGCGGTCGGTCCGTGAGCTGTTCGGTCGCGCCCGACTGGGCCGTGACTCCAACATCTGGCAACTCTTCCAGGGACAGCCCGACCTCGTTCGGATCGTCGACGACGTGGTCGGCGCCGACGCCGACGACCAGATGGCCGTCGGGCTCACCGGACCGGATGGTGAGCCCTGGTCGCTCCACATGCTGGACGTGCGGGACGCTGTCGAGGGCGTGTACCGCGCTCTGACCGAACCGGGGGCACTCGGCGGCGCATTCAACATCGCTTCCGCCCAGCCGACATGCTTCACCGCCGGATCGGAGATCATCGCCGAGCGGTTCGACGTGCCGCGGGCCGTGGTGCGGATGCCGATGACCTGGCGCCTGGAGATGTCCATCGACGCGGCACGTCGGGCGTTGGGATTCGAGCCGAAGTACGACTTCGCTTCGATGGTGGCCACCGCTGACGGCACGGACGTGATTCCCGCCCGCGTCGGAACGGGCGGTGCGTGAGATGGAGTCGGCGGCCCGGAAGCTGGTCGTCATCACCGGTGCGGGAACGGGAATCGGTCAAGCGATCGCTCTCCGCCTCGGTCGGGCGGGGTACTCCTGCGTGCTCGTGGGACGGCGCAAGGAGCCGCTGCGGGAAACCGCTTCCCTGCTCGAATCGGCTGGGGCCGAGACGACAGTGATGCCGATGGACGTGACCAAAGAGGATTGCAGGAAGGAGATGTTCGAGGCCGTCAACGGCCTCGAACACCCTCTGTACGGCTTGGTCAACAATGCTGGGGGGTCGAACGCGTCGGGCCTGTTTGACCAGGACGTCCGGCGATGGCGCGACGAGTTCGCACTGAATGTCGAAGCTGCGGCCTTCCTGTCTTTCGAGGCTATCCGCAGGATGGCCGCCTCGGGAGGCGGAAGCATAGTGAACATCGCGTCGGTGTACGGCATCGTTGCGCTCGACAACGCCTACTACGAAGACGTCTACCCGTCCAAGACAGCCGGCGGACCGGTTCGCGCTCCGGCGTACACCGCTTCGAAAGGTGCGCTCCGGCTCCTTTCCCGCGAGCTCGCCGTGGCTGCGGCACCGATGAATGTCCGCGTGAACACGGTTTCTCCGGGGATGATCAGGTTGGACGACGATCCGGAATTCGCCCGCCGGGACGAGTTGCTGGCCAAAGCGACGCCCATGGGGCGGATGGGCCGGCCGGACGAGATCGCAGGTGCCGTCAACTTCCTGCTCTCGGGGGAGTCCGGTTTCATGACGGGGGCCGAAATGGTAATCGACGGCGGCTGGACCCTGTGGTGACCGGTGGACATGGACCTCGAATGCCCGGCGTCGTGTCGACAACTGGTGGTGCGACCGGAATACGTGGCGCGATCAGTGATCGTCTGCTCGCGGACAGGTTAGACGTCCGCGGTGCAGTGGACCGACGACATTACTCGGATCCACAGAGAGTTTTCCAGCGCCACCGGGTAGGTGGATGTCGGCGTGCAGGCTGTTGTGCGCTCCTGGGCGGCGTCGACGTGCTCATCAACGACGCGGGCTCACCGGCGAGGCCGCTGTATCGGCCGGCCGA
Organism: Amycolatopsis pithecellobii; assembly: GCF_009707865.1. Classification (GTDB taxonomy): domain Bacteria; phylum Actinomycetota; class Actinomycetes; order Mycobacteriales; family Pseudonocardiaceae; genus Amycolatopsis_E; species Amycolatopsis_E pithecellobii. The sequence goes on along the minus strand of NZ_WMBA01000084.1, from coordinate 6,894 downwards.
ACGGACAGTGCGAACCAGTAGTACGCCAAATGGCTGCCGACGAACTGCCCGGGACTGCCACCGGAGGTCGCTGACGTGGTGACGTGGCCAGCTTCCCTGCATGCCTCTCACGTAACGGGGTCGGTCACATTCGTCAACGGCGGGGTGACCGCCGTCTGACGGCTGCCGTCACTTCGCGACCTCACTGGGTGCTGCGGGACGACGAAGTGGTCGCAGGATTGGCAGCAGTACCCGAACTCGGGTGGGTCGCGGCGCTGACTGAGCCCATCGTGCGACCCCCGGCAGCGCCCCGGAAAGTCGGACCCTGATCTGCCACGGCCCCGCCGGTCCTTGTCTGGTCCAGCTCAACGGAGCCCGACATCGAGCACACCCGCGTCCAACACCGCGTGTCCCGCCAGTCCAGCGAGCAGGAGGAGCGCCTCATGCGCGATCGCCCACGCCCCGACACTGGCCCCGAGCCCTCAGACAGCTGATCGACAGGTGCCGACACACCCGAGCAGCACCGCCGCTCGCGGCCACCATGCAGAACCAGGATGGGCCCGCCTCACTGAGCCTTTCCGGGTAAGAGAGTGTCAGATTTTGGAGGCGGAGCGGTGGTCGCCTTGCCCATTACGGGGTTTCGATCATCCGGTTATCCGGTCGTTGAAGCCAGTGATGTTCGGCCTGCTCGTTGTATACACGAGCTTTCCGGATCGACACTGGAAACTTGAGGAATGGAGTGAATTGTTCCCAGCTGTTCTGGCATAACGCGATCATGGTCGGGTAATTCGATTCGCGATCTGCCCTCAGTGCTTCCGGGAGGAGATTTGATGGAATTGCGGACGAGGTGAAACACGCATTGCTTGGAGTGAATCTCGCTGGTGAGCGGGACGTATGGGCCGGTGGCCGGTACCGGTGGCGAGGGTGTGAAAACACTGGGCCGAGGTGCTTGCCCAGCTGTGCAATCCCGGCGTCGAGGATGTGGTGATCGTCTGCTGTGCGATGGGCTGGAACGCCTGCCGGAGGCGATCACCAGCGCGTGGCCGCCGGCAGACGCGCAACATCCGAGTAGACTGGTTGGTTGGAACCTGCCCGCACCGGATTTCCATGTGTACCGCATCACTCAGTGCAATGGGATAGATACGCTCTCCAACGGCGGGATTGCCATTCATTCATATCGTCAACGACTTGCTTGGTGATTTTCAAGCCACGGAAACGTCCACCCCATAGATCTCCGACAAATGTTTCTGAATCCCTCCAGTCGCGAGGCCCTTGGCGCACAGTGCGATGACAGACTCGTCGAAACCCTCGATCCGGCGGCGCGTGTTTCGGCACGATCTACGGCTCGGATGCCCCGTTCCGGTCGCGCGATACCTCGATCCGCGCCGATCCCACGTCGGTGTGCACCGTCTTCTGTGACCGATCATTCCGCTGATTCCCAACGGCACGGCCCGCCGGATCACCCTTCTCATATCCGAGACGCTCATCCAATTCCGCAGTCAACGCCGATTCAAGAACGGTTTCGTAATCCGCGACAAACAACCCATCCGGCCGCCGGCGAAATCCCATCCGCCCGGACTTGTCGATCAACCCTGAATATCGACGCCATCCAGGGGCTGAGAACCCGTCGGTTCCACCGTCTCCCCATCACGATCCTTTCCACCGAGGCGCGATGCCCCAGCCTGTCGGATCACCTCCCCACCCACAAGATCGCTGAAAGCCCCGACGAGCGTGCTTCCCTCGGTTCAGCGAGCCCTCGCGTTGACCGGGTTCGTTGCCAGTCCCGATGCCACTTCGATCAACGTCTTCGCTGCTCGCTTCGCCTCGGCGACCGAGAATCGTGACGATGGTCCGCTGATGCTGATCGCCACCGGCAGGTGGGTGCCCAGCAGTGGCGCGGCCACGCACCGGCCGTCGTCTTCGTTTTCGCGGTCGTCCAGGGCGTAGCCTTGCTTGCGGACCTTCGTGAGCTCGTCGAAGTACGACTCGATGTCCGTGATCGTGTTTCCCGTCCGCGACGACAAGCCGGTCTGGGCCAGCAGGTCTCGTACCCGCTCCTCGGGCAGCTGCGCCGCGATCGCCTTGCCCAGCGCCGTGCAGTGGATCGGATCCCGGTCACCGCGGCTGGCGGCCAACCGCACGCCGCGGCGGCTTTCCACGATGTCGAGGTAGATGATGTGGTCGCCGTCCAGGAGCCCCAGGTTCGCGGTTTCGCTGAACTCGTCGCGTAACCGCTCCAGCGACGGCCGCGCACGCTCGCGCAGGATTTCCAAGTGGCGCGACTGCATGCCGACGAAACCCAACCCCAGGCGGAACAATCCACCCTCTTCGTCGCGCTCGACGTACCGGTGGTTTTCCAGGGTCCACAGGTAACGGAACGCGGAAGACTTCGGTAGCCCTGTGGTCTGGGCCACTTCGTTCAGAGTGATCCCGTCCACAGATTCCTGTAGCAGGTTCAAGATCAGGCAAACACGTTCGACCGCGCGGACCGAATAATCGCGCTCTTCGTCGGATTCTTCTTCCGGAGTCAGATCTTCGGGATCTTGCTTCCTGCGACGACTCACAATCGACCTCGTTTCGAGAGTTAACGTTTGCGTTTCAGATGCTACCGCCGGCCTGACCGGCATGTCAGGGGGCCAGAACGCAGCCGTGACGGTTTTCCTACGTGTGTCAGTCGTCAGCGCAATATTGCGGCGAGTTATGGCCCCTTGACGTGTCAACCCCCGCCACCGTAGCTTGAACCTATCTGGCAGATTTGTCGTTTCACTAGATGAAACTCTTTGGGAACCCCCTCACTGAAGGGACCTTCGATGGATGACGCAGGGCCGCGGCTTCTCACTCAGTCCGCCGAGCTCAGGGAACGTGCGCTGAAACGAACGCCAGGGGGCGTGCATTCCAACGTTCGGCTCAGCGGCTCAAGGGATTTCATCAGGTGCGCGCGTGGCGCGTGGCTCTACAGCGTCGACGGGCACGACTACGTCGACTACCTGCTCGGCCAGGGGCCCAACTTCCTCGGGCACGCACCTCAGCCGATTGTGGATGCGGTGTTCGCCGCTTGCCGCGACGGCATCATCTTCGGCGGCCAGCACGAACTCGAGGTTCGAGCCGCCGAACTGGTCTGTGACGCGGTCGGCTGGCCTGACATGATTCGCTTCAGCATGACCGGCACCGAGGCCGTCCAGGCCGCGCTGCGACTCGCTCGCGCCGCCACCGGGCGCACCAAGATCATCCGTTTCGAGGGGCATTATCACGGCTGGCTCGACAACGTTCTCATCAGCCAGCGTGACGGAAAATGGGGCGCGGCGAGTGCGGGTCAGCTCACCTCGCACCTCGACGACTCCGTCATCCTGCCGTGGAACGACGCCACGGCTGTGGCCGAAGCCTTGGAGCGGCACGAAATCGCGGCCGTCATCATGGAACCGATCATGATCAACGCCGGGGTTATCGAGCCGCTGCCCGGATATCTCGACGCTATCCGCGAGCTGACAAGGCAACACAGCAGCGTGCTCATCTTCGATGAGGTCATCTCAGGTTTCCGGCTAGGTCTCGGTGGCGGTGCCGCCCGCTACGGTGTCACCCCGGATCTTGTGACCTACGGCAAAGCGATCGCCGGTGGGTTCCCGGTCGCGGCACTTGCCGGCAACGCCGAGCTGATGAGCCGATTCGGCACCGGTGAGGTCAATCATGCCGGCACGTTCAACAGTTCGGTGATGGCGACGGCCGCCGTAACGGCGACGCTGACCAGTCTTCTCGAAGACCCGCCGTACGACCGGATCACCCAGCACGGGAACGCACTCATGGCTGGGCTGCGTGAAATCAGTGCCGCGCACAACGTTCCCTTGCGGATTGTCGGTCTGCCACAAGCCTTCCATGTGGCCTTCGGCGACGCCGACGTCACGGATTACCGTTCGCTGCAACAACTTGACCTCGCCCGTTACGAGCAGCTCTCCCGTGTTCTCGTCGAACACGGGATCTGGGTCGCCGGGCGCGGCGTCTGGTACGTGTCGGCCAGCCACGGGGAACGCGAGCTCGAAGTGGCGCTGACCCGGTTCGACAAAGCATTGACCGATTGGGTGGCGCGATGACAAGTCAGGTACGTCAGGACGGCAACACCGCGAACTTCTCGGCGTATTTTCGCGCCGGAGACTTCGTGTTCGTCTCGGGCCAGGCATCGGTCGAGGACGGGGCGATCGTGCCGGGTACCTTCGAGGAGGAGATGCGCCGCTCGATCGAGAACGTTCGCAAGGTACTGAGCCAGACCGGACTACAACTGTCCGATGTGGTCAAAGTAGGCGCCTATGTGGACAATCCGGCCGATGTGCCGGAGTTCAACCGGCGCTACCGTGAATACTTCGGCGATCCGCTGCCGGCGCGCACGACGTTGACGGGTTGCCTCGGCGGTGCGGTCAAATTCGAGATCGACGTGGTCGCCTACGCGGGAGAGTGAGCACATGCGATTTGCGACACTCGGGTTATTCCACGAGGCCAACACTTTCTCGCCGTTCAAGGCAGACAAACGCCGCTTCGAGGACGGAGGAGTGTGCCGCGGTGAACAGATCATCGCGGAGTATGCCGAATCGTCGAGCACCGTGGGGGGTTACATCGCTGAATGTGGCCGGCTCGGCATCGAGCTCGTGCCGCTGATACAAGCATTCGTCACGCCGGTCGGCGCGATCACCGAGGACGCGTTCGAGTCACTCGTCGGCGAAATGCTCGATCTGCTCAGGAAAAACGGCCCCTGGGACGGGGTACTGCTCAACATTCATGGCGCCGCTGTAGCTGAGCACATTCCGGACGCGGACGGGGAGATCGCCGCGCGCGCCCGGGAGGTCGTCGGGCGCGACGTGCCGGTCGGCGCTGTCCTTGATATGCATGCGAATGTCTCCGAGAGACTGATTGACGCGCTGACAGTCACTCTGGTCTACCAGACGAACCCACATATCGACGCACGGGACAAAGCGGAGGCGTGTACGAGGCTGATTCTGGCCACGGCCGAAGGACGTGTCAGGCCGGAACAGGCGCTCACTCAACTTCCCCTCGTCGTCAACATCACGAGGCAGGATACGAGCGAGCCCCCGATCTCGGAACTCCTCGACAAGGCACGAGAGCTCGCCGGGGGGATGCTGTCGGTCAGCCTGGTGGAGGGTTTCCCCTACGCTGATGTGTCCCATATGGGGATGTCGTGCATCGCGATTTCGGATGGTGATGTCCAGCGGGCGCGAAGAGTCGCGGATGAACTCGCCGACGAGATCTGGCGGCGCCGAAATGATCTCCAGGCGCGCGGAATCACTGTCGACGAAGCTCTGGACATCGCCGAGCGGGAGTCGGGGCCGGTGGTGCTGCTCGATGTCGGTGACAACATCGGCGGTGGTGCACCGGGGGATTCAACGGAGATCCTGCGGGCGGCCATCGCTCGTGGGACGCGTTCGCTGGTGCAGACGTTGTGTGACCCCGCTGCCGTGCGGCATTGCATCGAAGCGGGTGTGGGCGCGAGGGTCGAACTCGAAGTGAGTACGGACAAAGTCCCGGTCACCGGCCTTGTGAAAACGCTTTCCGACGGCCGCTTCGAGGAGCCCAAACCTACGCATGGTGGCTTCCGCTTCTTCGATATGGGCCCGGCCGCGGTGCTCGAGACCGACGCGGGCCACACCCTGGTGCTCGGCACGAAAGCGGTCATCAGCTCGAGCCTGCAGCAGTTGCTCAGCGTCGGCGTGGACCCCACAACATTCCAGGTCGTGGTCGCGAAGGGGGTCAACTCGCCGCGAGCCGCGTACACGCCGATCGCCAAGCGGGTTGTCGTCGTCGACACGGACGGTGTCACCGCCATGGGGCTCGAGCGGTTCACCTATGCGCACCGCCGCAAACCCTTGTTTCCTTTCGAGGCAGGACAATGGCGATGAAGCTTCTGCGAGTCGGGCCGGTCGGACTGGAGCGGCCGGTGGTGCTGGACGACGGCCGGTATTACGACCTGACTCCGCTCACTCCGGACATCGACGGGCGTTTCCTTGCCCAGGACGGCCCGAGACAGGCACGCATCGCCGTGGACTCCGGAGAGCTGCCGGAGATCGACATCACCGGCAGCCGGATCGGAGCGCCGATCGCGCGACCAGGGGCTGTGCTGTGCATCGGGCAGAACTACGCCGCGCACGCGGCGGAGTCGGGTGACGAGCCGCCGTCCGAACCGATTCTCTTTCACAAGTCGCCGAACACGGTCGTTGGTCCATACGACAATATTCTGATCCCGCGCAGCTCGACGAAAACCGACTGGGAGGTCGAGCTCGGCGTCGTGATCGGGAAGCAGGCCCGTTACCTCGAGAGCCTGCGTGACGCACGTGCTTGCGTCGCGGGATATGTCACGTCCAACGATGTGTCCGAGCGGGCGTTCCAAATTGGACGGCCGGGCGGGCAGTGGGACAAGGGGAAGTCCTGCGAGACGTTCAATCCGGTCGGGCCGTGGTTCGTGCCGGCGCAGGATGCGCCGGACCCGCAGGTGCTCCAGTTGCGATCGTGGGTCAACGAAGATCCGCGGCAGGACTCAAAGACCACGGACATGATCTTCACCGTAGACGAGATCATCTGGCATCTCTCGCAGTTCCTGGTCCTTGAGCCCGGTGACCTGGTGAACACCGGTACGCCGCAAGGGGTTGCCCTCTCCGGACACTTCCCCTATCTACGCAAGGGTGACGTCGTGGAGGTCGAAGTCGTCGGCCTCGGCCGTCAGCGAACGGTCTGCGAACAGGCTTGATGGACTAGATGACTGATTCCGTGAAGATCATGTGAAGTGGCCGGGGGTCTGGGCATGGGTGGAGGGTGTCCATGATCATTTTGTGACGAACGATCTGAACACCCTCCTGACGGCACTGTACGTGCTCGTCGACGACCATGTGGTGATGCCCCGGATCGGCCGGGGACGGC
>NZ_WMBA01000083.1 GCF_009707865.1 Amycolatopsis pithecellobii | reverse complement strand
AGGGAGCCGTGCGTTGACCGCCACCACCTCGTTCCAGTACACCGACGTGCTGCCACTCGGCCCCGATCACCACACCGAATACCGGCACGTGACTTCCGAAGGCGTCCGGGTCGTGGACGCGGGCGGGCGGAAATTCCTCGAAGTGGCGCCCGAAGCGCTCACCCGGCTCGCGCGCACCGCGATCACCGACATCCAGCACCTGCTGCGTTCGTCGCACCTGGCGCAGTTGCGCGCGATCGTCGACGACCCGGAAGCCAGCGGCAACGACCGGTTCGTCGCGATGGACCTGCTGCGCAACGCGGCGATCTCCGCGGGCGGGGTGCTGCCGATGTGCCAGGACACCGGGACCGCGATCGTCATCGGCAAGCGCAGCGAGGGCGTGTTCACCGGTGGCGACGACGAACGGGCGCTCGCCCGCGGCGTGTTCGACGCCTACCAGGAACTGAACCTGCGCTACTCGCAGATGGCGCCGGTGAACTTCTGGGAGGAACGCAACACCGGTACGAACCTGCCCGCGCAGATCGAGCTGTACCACAAAGACGGTTCCGGCGACCCGGCCTACGAGTTCCTGTTCATGGCCAAGGGTGGCGGGAGCGCGAACAAGACATTCCTGTACCAGGAAACGAAGGCCGTGCTGAATCCCAAGCGGCTCGCCAAGTTCCTGGATGAGAAGCTGCGCAGCCTCGGCACCGCGGCCTGCCCGCCCTACCACCTCGCCATCGTCGTCGGCGGGATGTCGGCGGAGTTCAATCTCAAGGTCGCGAAGCTGGCGTCGGCGCGGTACCTGGACAACCTGCCGCAGGAAGGATCCGAGCTGGGGCACGGGTTCCGCGACGTGGACCTGGAGCAGCAGGTGCTGGAGATGACCCGGCAGTTCGGCATCGGCGCCCAGTTCGGCGGCAAGTACTTCTGTCACGACGTGCGCGTCATCCGGCTGCCCCGGCACGGCGCGTCGTGCCCCGTCGGTATCGCCGTCTCGTGCTCGGCGGACCGCCAGGCGAAGGCGAAGATCACCGCGGACGGCGTGTTCATCGAGCAGCTGGAACGCGATCCGGCGCGGTTCCTGCCGGAGGTGACCGAAAGCGAACTGTCGGATGAGGTGGTGAGCGTCGACCTGAACCGCCCGATGAGCGAAATCCGGGCGCAGCTGGCGGCGCTGCCGGTGAAGACGCGGCTGTCGCTGACCGGGCCGCTCGTGGTGGCCAGGGACATCGCACACGCGAAGATCGCCGAGCGGCTCGAGGCCGGCGAGGAGATGCCGCAGTATTTGAAGGACCACCCGGTGTACTACGCGGGCCCCGCGAAGACCCCGGAGGGGTATGCCTCAGGTTCGTTCGGCCCCACCACTGCCGGGCGGATGGACTCCTATGTCGCGCAGTTCCAGGCCGCCGGCGGTTCACTGGTGATGCTCGCGAAGGGCAACCGGTCCAAGCAGGTCACCGAGGCATGCCGGCAGCACGGCGGGTTCTACCTCGGCTCGATCGGCGGCCCCGCCGCGCGGCTCGCGCAGGACTGCATCAAGCAGGTCGACGTGCTCGAATACCCCGAGCTGGGGATGGAAGCCGTGTGGAAGATCGAGGTCGAGGACTTCCCGGCGTTCATCGTCGTCGACGACAAGGGCAACGACTTCTTCGCGGAGACCTCCGAACCGGTGCTGCAGATCAGCTTCCGGAGTTGAACCTACGGCGTTGTACACTCAGGTAGGTACACACTGGAGGTGGCGATGACGGCTATATCGGTCCGTGAACTCTCGTACAACCCGAGCGCGGTCCTGTCCCGGGTCGAAAAGGGCGAGACGATCGACGTGACCAGGCACGGTCACGTGATCGCGGTGCTCATTCCCCCGCCACGCAAGCAGAGCCGCTTCGACGAACTGGTCGCCCAGGGTGCGATCCGTCCGGCGGAACGTGGACTGACCACCAGCGATCTGGACCAGTACACCCGCATCGAAGTGCCGGACGACGTGGACCCGCTTGCGATCCTGCTCGAAATGCGCGAGCACGAGCGGTGATCTATCTCGACGCCTCGGCCCTGGTGACTTTCGTCGTACGGCGACGCCACGCGGACGAACTCGACGCATTCCTCTCCGCGCGAAAGGAAACCACTCACACCAACACGATCGGCTTCATCGAGACCGTCCGTACCTGCGATCAGATCGGCGGTTTTCCGAACCTGATGGCGACGTTGCTGCGCGACCACAACGAGATCAAGTTGACCGACGCGATCCGGGACGCGGCGGTCCGCGTGCCGGACACGTTGCGCTCGCTCGACGCCATCCACGTCGCCAGTGCCGAGCTGCTCGGTTCGGAGCTGACGGCGCTCGTGACCTACGACGTTCGGATGGCCGAGGCCGCCCGCAAGGCCGGGCTGCCGGTCGCGATGCCCGGCGCCGAGTAGCTACTGCGCGCCGGGGAACATCGCGGCCAGCCGGTCCAGGCTGCGCTCGATCGCTTCCCTGTTCCGCCGGGGGAAGAAGCTCAGGCTGATCACGACGGGGATGCGGGCGGTGGACCAATCGAAGGTCTCGGTGACCCGCGTACCGCCCTCGGCGGGTTCCAGTTCCCAGCGCCAGCGGTGCCCGTTGAAGTGCCGCCAAGCGATGAGCCGGTTCTCCTCGTACTCCACCACGGTGTTGCCAAGGTCGAGCTTGGCGGGCGAACCGGCCTGCACCGTGCCCGACCCGTCGAGCTTCGGATGCTGCGACGGGTCGGTGAGCAGGGCGAATATTTCCTCAGGCTCGGCCGCGATGACCCGGGTACCTGAGACCTGACGGCGCATGCGGACAGACTAGCCACGCGAAGCGTGTCCGCGGGAACACAGCGGCGCACCGCGGCTCGATCGGGGGCGGTGGTCGGGCGAGGGGCTGGCCTAACGATTCTGCTTGAGGCTCACCAGAAGGATCTTGCGATCGCCCAGCGGATCGTGCAGTGGCACCGAAACCAGCGGATACCGGATGTCCATCGTGCACATCCGCCCCTGGGTGTTCGTCTGCGTCTCCCGCAGGTTGATCACGATCTGCTGCGCGGTTTCCTGCTGCACGTCGGCACTCGCGCGCCCGCAACCGCCCTCCTCGGCGCGGAAGTAGAGCACCTTTCCGTCCGCGCTGACGAACACCTCGCGCGGATAGTCCTTCGGCAGCTTGCTGCTGTCGACCTGCGCTGCCTGGACCGCCATGCTGCCCGCCGGCGGAGTTTGCGCGCTCCACGGCTGCGAGGGCGGTGGCTGCACGGACACCGACGGCGGCGGCGTCGGCCCGGCACCCGGACTGACGTTGTCCGCTCGCTGTCCGCACGCGGTCGCGGTGACGAGGACGATTCCGATTCCGGCAAACATTCCTTTCCACCTCATGCCCGGTAGACGGAACGGAGCGTGCGCAGGGTTGCATGGGGTTAGATGTCAGCGTGACGGAACGGCTGAACCGCCGCTTGGGCACGGGCGACGCGGTGGTCATCGGACTGGGCTCGATGATCGGCGCCGGCGTCTTCGTGGCCTTCGCGCCCGCGGCACGCGCCGCCGGGTCGGCGTTGCTGATCGGGCTGGCCCTCGCGGCGCTCGTGGCCTACTGCAACGCGACGTCTTCGGCTCGCCTCGCCGCGCGGTATCCGTCGTCCGGTGGCACGTACGTGTACGGGAAGGAACGGCTGGGCGAGTTCTGGGGTTACCTCGCGGGCTGGGGTTTCGTGGTCGGGAAGACCGCGAGTTGCGCGGCGATGGCACTGACCGTCGCCGCCTATCTGGTCCCGGCAGGCTGGCGGCCCTACGTCGCGGCCGCGGTGGTGCTCGCGCTGACCGCGCTGAACTATCGCGGGGTGCATAAGTCCGCGCTCGTCACACGCGTGATCGTCGCGGTGACGCTACTCGTGCTCGTCGCCGCGGTGGTGGCGATTTTCTTGTCGGGCAACGGTTCCGGTCACGAGGTGTTCGCGTTCTCGTTCGGCGGGGTGTTGCAGTCCGCGGGCTTGCTGTTCTTCGCGTTCGCCGGGTACGCGCGGATCGCGACGCTCGGCGAGGAGGTCCGCGACCCGGCGCGCACCATCCCGCGTGCGATCCCCATCGCCCTCGGGCTCACCCTCGTCGTCTACATCGCGGTCGCCTTTGCCTTGCTGTACAAGCTCGGCGCGGATGGTCTTGCGTCCTTTGTGGACCCGATCGCGCGGGCTGTGCCGTCGGGGATGGCGCCGGTGGTGCGGGCCGGGGCCGCCGTGGCGGCGCTCGGTGCTTTGCTCGCGCTGGTACTCGGGGTGTCACGGACGACGTTCGCGATGGCGCGGGACGGGCATCTGCCGCGCCGGCTCGCCGCGGTGCATCCACGGTTCGGGGTGCCGCACCGGGCCGAGGTCGCGGTCGGTGTCGTCGTCGCGGTCCTCGTGCTGTTCACGGATTTGCGTGGCGCGATCGGGTTTTCCTCGTTCGCCGTGCTGACCTACTACGCGATCGCCAACGCCAGCGCGTGGACGTTGCGGCGCGGTGTGGTGCCCGCGGCCGGGCTCATCGGCTGCGTGGTGCTCGCGTTCAGCCTGCCGCTGTGGTCTGTGGTCATCGGATGCGCGGTGCTCGCTGTCGGTGCGATCGCCTACTTTTCCCGGCGTGCCAACACTTCCTCACAGGATTAGCGCGCCTTCGCGGCGTCGTATCGGGCGCGCGCCTCGGCCACCTGGGGGACCGCGCTCTCCACCACCTCGATCAGTGCGGTCAGCTTCGCCGCCACCTCCGCCCCGCGGGGCGTCAGGCTGTACTCGACCTTCGGGGGGATCGTCGGCTCGGCTTCACGGTGGACGAAGCCGTCACGTTCGAGGGCCTGCAGCGTCTGCGCCAGCATTTTCTCGCTCACGCCGTCGACCTTGCGGCGCAAGGCATTGAAGCGGAACGGCCCCTCCGCGAGCGCGGCCAGCGCGAGCGTCCCCCACCGGCCGGTGATGTGCTCCAGAATGCCGCGCGACGAACAGTTCCGGGCGAAGACATCCACGACCAGCTGATCGGTCTCCAACCCGTCACCACTCATGTGGATTATGGTAGTACTTACTATTGGTTAGTACAAACCGAGAGAACGCGTCACTGAGGGAGACCACATGATCGTCGTCACCGGGGCCACCGGACAGCTCGGCCGCCTGGTTGTGGAAGGGCTCAAGGCGAAGCTGCCCGCCGAGCAGATCGTCGCCGCCGTCCGCAGCCCGGAGAACGCGGCCGACCTGGGCGTCACCGCGAGGAAGGCCGACTACAGCGATCCCGCGACACTGTCCCAAGCCTTCGCGGGAGCGGACAAAGTGCTCCTGATCTCGAGCAACGCGGTGGGTCAGCGCGTACCGCAGCACCGCGCGGTCGTCGAGGCGGCGCAGGAGGCGGGCGTCGCGCACATCGTCTACACGAGCGCGCCGAAAGCCGACAGTTCGCCGCTCATCCTGGCGCCCGAGCACAAGGCGACCGAGGAGATCATCCGCGAGTCCGGGCTGAGCTTCACGTTCCTGCGCAACGGCTGGTACAACGAAAACTACGAGCCGACCGTGCGGCAGGGCGCGCAGACCGGCAATTTCGTCGGCAGCGCCGGCGAAGGCAAGACATCCAGCGCATCGCGCGCCGACTTCGCGGACGCGGCCGTCGCCGTGCTCACCGGTGAAGGGCATGAGAACAAGATCTACGAGTTGTTCGGCGACATCGCATGGACCCGCGCCGAACTGGCCGCCATGATCTCCGAAGCAGCCGGAAAACCCGTCACCTACACCGATCTGACGCCCGAGGAGCACACGGCGGCACTCCTCGAGGCAGGCCTGCCCGAAGGCCTCGCGCATTTCACCGTCGCATTGGACGCGGACATCAAGAAGGGCCTGATCGGCGAGGTCAACGGGGAACTGCAACGGCTGATCGGCCGGCCGACCACCCCGATGGCCGACTACGTGGCACAGATCGTCAAGTCGATCTGACCTCAACCGTCCTAACGGGACGGTCGAGCGCGGCGATGCTCGCTTGCCTGGGCGGTCGGCAACGTCGTCGCCGCGCTGTGCTTGACTTCGGCCATGGACACCGAGGACGGGACCTGCGCGGTCGAAGACGCCGAACTGCGTGTCCGGCGCCTCGGGGATGGGCCGCCCTTGCTCATGATCCCCGGCGGCGTCGGTGCGGCGGACAGCTACCAGGCCGTCGCCCGGCGGCTCGGCGAGGAATACACCGTCCTGACCTACGACCGGCGCGCACATTTCGGAAGTAACGACCGCACCGCGGGGCCGATCCCGGTCGAACGGCAGGCCGCGGACGCACGCGCGGTGATCCGGCATTTCGGCTTCGGCAAGGCACTGGTGTTCGGGAGCAGTGCGGGCGCCCAGATCGGGCTGGCGCTCGCCGCGCAGCATCCCGAAACCGTGGACGGTCTGGTGGCGCACGAGCCGCCCGCGGTGCGGTTGCTGCCCGATGCCGAGGAGTGGCTGGAGTTCGCCGCGGAACCCCTCGCCCACACCGAGTCCGGCGATCTCATGACGGCGTTCAAGGGTTTTCTCGGCTCCATCGCGGGCGCCGGGCTGCCGGAGGTCGGCACGATCCGGCTGTCCCACGAAGCCGAGTGGCGCGTGCTTTTCACGCGGGAGCTCAGCCGGTTCTACGAGTACCTGCCCGATATCGAAGCATTGCGGCGGTCGCAGGTGCCGATAGTGCTCGCCGCCGGGGAAGGCAGCCGCGGCTACTACCACTACCGCCCGGCGCGGGTGCTGGCGCTCGAACTCGGCCTGCCGTTCGTCGAAATGCCGGGCGCCCACCTCGCGCCGCAGCGCAACGCCGCCGACTTCGGCGCCGCGTTGTCCGCACTGCTCACGGATCTCGTGCTCTAGAGGTCCCGGATCACCCGGCACGGGTTGCCCGCCGCGAACACGCGCGACGGCAGGTCCCTGGTCACCACGCTGCCCGCGCCGACCACGGTTTCGTTCCCCACGGTCACTCCGGGGCAGACGATGACACCACCGCCGAACCAGACATTGTTCCCGATGGTGATGGGCGCCGCCGTTTCCCAGCGCTGACGGCGCAAGTCGTGGTCCTCCATCGGATGCAGGGCCGTCAGCAACTGGACCCGCGGCCCGATGGACACGTCATCGCCGATGCGAATCGGGGCGCAGTCGAGCAAGATGGCGTCGTAGTTCAGAAAGCTGTTCGCGCCGATCTCGATCAGGTAGCCGTAGTCACACTGGAATCGCGGCATGATCCAGGAACTTGTGCCGAACCGGCCGAGTAGCTCGCGAAGCACCGGTTCGCGCTGCTCCTCGGGGCAAGTGTTGAACTCGTCGCACAACCGCTGTGCTCGCCGGCGGTCGGAAACCAGCTCCGGGTCGCTGTCGCGGTAGAGCTCGCCGCGCAGCATGCGTTCCTTGTGATCGCCCATCGCCCCAAATTAGCGCGTCCACCATCGGCGAAACCGCTGTACGCTGGAGTAAGGCGGCGGGCGCCTTCCTCCCCAGTTACGCGCTCGCCGCGGCTCCGGCGCACACTCCCCCTCGGGCGCCGGGGCAACCGGCTCCCGGGCCGCGTCCTCCTCCCCCAGTTCGACGCGCCCGGGGGCCTTCTCCGAGTCCACTGTGGACACCCGTCACGGTGCGAGCCGCCGCGCCGCGAGTTCCGCCAGCAGGGTGGCGGCGTCCGGGATCACCCGATCGTCGAACGCCGCGCGGGGCGAGTGGTTGTACTCGGCGGCGGTGGGATCCTCGGTCAACGTGGCACCGAGGAACACGAACGCACCGGGCACGCGATCGAGCACCCGGGAGAAATCCTCCGAAACGGTCAACGGGTTGGCCAACGGCTGAAAGCGCTCTCCGCCGAAGACCTCGCGGACCGTTTCGGCGGCGAACTCGTGCCCTGACTCGTCGTTGACGGTGACCGGATACTCCGGCTCGTAACGGACTTCGGCGACCAGGCCGTGCGACGCGGCGATGTCCTCGCACAGCCGCACGGCCAGCTCGGCGACTTTTTCCCTTGCCTCAGCGGACAAACTGCGGATGGTGGCTTCGAAACGCGCGTCATCGGGGATGACGTTGCGCCGGGTGCCCGCATGGAAGACGCCGACGGTGACCACGACCGGGTCGAACACGTCGAACCGCCGCGTGACCATGGTCTGCAACGCGGTCACCATCTCGGCCGCGACCGGCACCGGGTCGAGCGCCTGGAACGGCCGCGAGCCGTGCCCGCCGGAGCCGACGACCCGCACGACCAGCGCATCGGACGCGGCCATGAGCGGCCCCGGGCGGGAGCTGAACATGCCGTTGGGCAGAACCGAGGACAGGACATGGATGCCGAACGCGGCGTCAGCGGGGCGGCCGGCGGCCTGGAGAACGCCCTCGTCGATCATGTGCCCAGCGCCGTTCCACCCCTCCTCGCCAGGCTGGAACATGAACACGACGTCCCCGGCGAGCCGGTCGCGGTGCCGGGAAAGCAACCGGGCCGCGCCGACGAGACCGGCTGTGTGCAGGTCGTGACCGCAGGCATGCATCACGCCGTCGTGTTGCGACGTGTACTCCACGCCGGTCTGCTCGGTGACCGGCAACGCGTCCATGTCGCCCCGCAGCAGCACGACCTCACCGTCCCCGCCGTGGCCGCGCAGAACGGCGGTGACGGAGCTCAGGTCCTTGCCGGTGGAGATCTCCAGCGGCAACCCGTCGAGCGCGTCGAGGACCTTTTCCTGTGTCCGCGGCAAGCTCAGTCCGACCTCGGGAATCCGGTGCAGGTCCCGGCGCAGCCGCACCAGGTCTTCGGCCATGGCCGCGGCGTCTGTCCGTAAGTCCATTCCGTCATCGAACCACAGTCCCCCGCCACCGGAGTCCACTGTGGACTGTGCGCACTCAGGCCGGCGTGATCCCCGCGACGAGCATGTACGCCATGCCAAGGCCCATCGCGGAACGGTAGACCGGGCGGGCGATCAGGACCTGCCGTACCGGCGCCCCGCGCGCCAGCCTGGTCGCGGTCACGCCGGAACGTGCCGCATCGAACGCGAAGTATCCGATGGCGAGGACGGCGAGCGCGGGCCAGGCGAGCCGTCCCGGCATCGAGGACATCACCAGCCACGGCCCGTGGTTGAGACCATGCTGGGGCATCGCGCTGATCATGTACAGCATCGCGGTGGCACAGATCAGATGGTGCACCGCGCAACAGCGGCGGCCGCGCAGCGCCGCGACGAAGAACCAGCCCGCCATCAGCGCGAGAACGGCCTGCCAGCCGGCCGCCGGGATCGGCCCGCCGAACGGCGAGACCATTGCAACCATGGCCACCACCATCAGGACCTCGGCGAGGTCCATCTGCCGGATGTCCGGCTCGTACGACTGGAACCGGACCAGCCGGTACACGCTCGGGACGGCGAGCAGCGCGAAGCCCACGGTGAGGCTCCACGCGACGGCGTCCGGGATGTGCATGGCTCCACGTTCGCCGACATCCTGGCAGCCGGTCTAGGGGCAACCAGGTGAAAAACGGCCTCCGGCGTTGTACACCTGTAGCACTGCGGGGCATGTGGGCTGCTCAGGCGAGCCCGGCGGCCGGCGGAATTCCGGGCGAAGGCGTTTCCCGATACGAAAACGACGTCAGCGCAATGCGGCAAATTACGATCTGGCGGATGAGACCGCGTTTCTTCACCCGCCGGGCGGTCCAGCTCGCGCTCACCGCCAACGCGCTGCGACCCGTGCCCGGCGCGCGCGCCGCGATCCCGGCCTTCTTCGCCGGCTGGCTCACCGGCGAGCTCGCGCCGCATCTGCTGGCGCTGACCGCCGCCGACACCGCCGCGCATCTCGCCCTGCGCGGCGCGCGGACCCGCACCGACCGGGCCGCGCTCGCCCTCGCCGGGGCGTCCGCGGTGGGTCTCGGTGCGCTGATCGCCGACGCGCAGCGCGCCCGCGGCCAGGTCGAGCAGGCGCTGGCCGGGGCGCTCGGCGCGCATTACGTCGAGGACCTGCGGCGCCCACCCGACCCGAAAGACCTGGCCACGCCGTGGGGCCAGCTGGTGCTGCCGTTCCGGATGCGCAACCCGGACGTCCGCCGCGACCGGGACATGGCGTACGCGCCGGGCGGCAAACGGTTCCTGCTGGACATCTACCGCCCGAAGGAACCGGTGCGGGACCGGCCGGTGCTGCTGCAGATCCACGGCGGCGCGTGGATGGTCGACAGCAAGGACCACCAGGGCATCCCGCTGATGCTGCACATGGCGCAGCGCGGTTGGGTGTGCGTCGCGATCAACTATCCCCTCTCGCCCTCGGCGCGCTGGCCCGAGCACATCGTCGCGGTCAAGCGGGCGGTCGTGTGGATTCGCGAGCACATCAGCGAATACGGCGGCGACGGGTCGTTCCTCGCCGCCACCGGGGGTTCCGCGGGCGGGCATCTCGCGGCGTTGCTCGCACTGACCGCGAACGATCCCACGCTGCAACGGGGTTTCGAGGACGCGGACACGGCGATCCAGGCGTGCGCCCCGCACTACGGCGTATACGACTTCGCCGCGACGAGTGGTTCGCATGCCAGCGAGCACCGGCTGCACAACCTGCTGGCTCGGTATGTGGTCGGCAAGGACCCGGTCGAGCATCTCGACGACTACCTCGCCGCCTCCCCGCTCGACCGTGTGAACGGCAAGGCGCCGCCGTTCTTCGTGCTGCACGGCGAGCGCGACACCATGGTGCCGGTGCGGGAGGCGCGCGAGTTCGTCCGGCGGCTGCGTGACGTCTCGCCGAATCCCGTTGCCTACGCGGAACTTCCGGGCGCACAGCACGCATTCGACGTCTTTCCGTCGGTCCGCAGCGCCCACGTCGTCCGCGGTGTGGAGCGCTTTCTGGAGTGGTCCTATCTGCGGTCATTGGCCCGATAACGCGTCGAGCGGGGTACCGGCGCCGGGCGCCACGGGCAGCCAGCCGCCGGGCGCCGAGTGGAACAGGTACCAGCGGTTGTCCTTACCCAGCCGCAGTTGCACGTCCCCACGGGTGACTCGGTTGCGCCAGACCCGGGTCTCGCCGGGCAGGTCTGCATCGTCCAATTCGGACTGTGCGGCGAACAGGGCGGCACGCGGCGGTTGCCAGGATTCACGCAGCGCCGCGAGGCCGCCACGCCCGGCGGCGCGCCACGCCTCGACCCAGGCCGCGGGGACGTCCGGCGAAGCGCGACGGGCCAGATCCTCCTCGAGGCTCAACGGCCGCGGATCGGCGCCACGCAACACATCCCACGCCCGCATGGCCGCGTCGGCGGCGAGCGACGACAGCACGGCGGTCCGCAGCTTCGACCGGGACGGCGGCTCCGGCAGCGGCGCCGGCTGCCCCGGCTCGGCCGGCAACCCTGGCAGGTCCGGCACCGGAGAAGGCTTGCGGGCAAAGGCTTCCTTCGGCGCCAACCCGGGTTCCTCGACGACGACCGTGGCCCGCGCCCGCCGCGAACGGAGCTCCGACAGCACCGCCTCCCGGCCACGCCCGCGTAACAGGAACAGCACGAACGGATCGGCGTCGACCTCGTCCGCGACCAGGTAGCAGACCGCGGCCGAATGCTTGCACGGGTCGGCCGTGTCCGGGCACGAACACCGCGGCCGCAGCTCGCCGGGCCCAGGCAGCAGGTCCACACCGGACTCTCGCGCGTGCGCGGCCAGATCCGTCGGCAGCTCACCATCGAGCAACGCCGCGGCGTGCCCGAGCCGGCTGCCGATCAGCTCCAGCAGCGTTTCCCATTCCTGGCTGGAAAAACGGTGCGTCTGGATCTTCACCCGGTACGGCACCGCCCGGCTGCCTCGCACCCACGCCCGGACTTCGCCCGCGGTGACGTCCAGCGCGCTCACCCGCCCCTTGCGCGCATACGTACGGCCGCGCGGCAGCCGGTTCGGGTCCAGTTTCGCCCGCCCTTCGAGCGCCTCGACCCACGCGCGGCCCCACCAGGTCGCACCGAAGGTCCGGCGCGGCGTCATGGCGCCTCGCCCAGGCGCACGAGCTCGGTCAGCTCGTCGTCGGACAGCTCGGTCAGCCAGTCCTCCCCGGCGCCCACCACGGCTTCGGCCAGCCCGCGCTTGGCCTCCAGCACCGTCGCGATCCGGTCCTCGAGGGTGCCTTCGGCGATCAACCGGTGCACCTGCACCGGCCGGTCCTGCCCGATCCGGTAGGCGCGGTCGGTGGCCTGGTCCTCGACGGCCGGGTTCCACCACCGGTCGTAGTGGATGACGTGGGTGGCGCGGGTCAGGTTCAGGCCGACCCCGCCTGCCTTGAGCGACAACAGGAACACCGGGATGTCACCGGACTGGAACCGGCGCACCAGCTCGTCGCGGCGGTGCACCGGAGTCGCCCCGGACAGCAGCTCCACCGGCAGCCCGCGCTCGCCGAGCCGGGCGGCGACGAGCTTGCACAGCTGGACGTACTGGCTGAACACCAGCACGCTTTCGCCCTCGTCGAGGATCACGTCGAGCAGCTCCTCGAAGGCGGCGAGCTTGCCGGAACGGCCGGTGAGCGGCCCTGACTGCTTGAGGTACTGCGCCGGGTGGTTGCAGATCTGCTTGAGCTCGGTGAGCAGCTTGAGTACCTGGCCGCGCCGCTGCACGCCCTTCGACTCGCGGATCACCGCCAGGTTCTCCCGCACCACGGCCTCGTACAGCGTCGCCTGCTCGGTGGTGAGCGGGACGAACTGGTCGGTCTCGGTCTTGCGCGGCAGCTCCGGCGCGATGTCCGGGTCGGTTTTGCGGCGGCGCAACAGGAACGGGCGCACGGTCGCGGCCAGCCGCTCGGTGCTCGCCGTGTCCCGGTCGCGTTCCACGGGGCGGGCGATGGTGCGGCGGAAGTGTTCCAGCGTGCCCAGCAGACCCGGTGTTGTCCAGTCCACAATGGACCACAGCTCGGTGAGCCGGTTCTCCATCGGGGTGCCTGTCAGCGCAACCCTGGCCGCGGTGGGGATGCGGCGAAGTTCCTTGGCTGTCACGGAAAGCGGGTTCTTCACGTGCTGTGCCTCGTCGGCGGCCACCAGCCCCCAGGCCACGCCGGCCAGCTCCGCCGAATCCCGCCGCAGCACACCGTAAGTGGCGAGCACGACCTCGTCCGGCGCGATCTCGTCCAGATGCCTGCCGCCGCCGTGGAAACGCCGCACCGAGACGGCCGGTGCGAACCTCGCGAACTCGCGTTCCCAGTTGCCCAGCAGGGAAGCCGGGCACAGCACGAGCGTCGGGCCCGCACCGAACGCGCGGCGGTGCAGGTGCAGGGCGATGAGCTGGATCGTCTTGCCCAGCCCCATGTCGTCGGCGAGGATGCCGCCGAGGCCGAGCTCGGTCAGCTGGGCGAGCCAGGCCAGCCCCGTCCGCTGATAGGGCCGCAACGTCGCCTCGAGGCCCGCCGGAACCTCCACTGTGGACGGTCCACTGCGGACCCGGTCGAGCAGGCCGGAAAGTGCCGGTGGCGCCGAGAACTCCAGCCGCTCGCCGTCGACTTCCATCGTGCCGGACAGTGCCGCCGCGAGCGCCTCGGCCGCGCTGAGCTCGCCGGGCGACCGGCGCCGCAGCTTCGCGAGCAAGCCGGGGTCGGCCCGGACCCACTGCCCGCGCAACCGGATCATCGGCCGTTTCGCCTCGGCCAGTGCGGTGATCTCGGCCTCGGTGAGGTTCTCGCCACCGACGGAGAGCTGCCAGCGGAACTTCAGCAGGTCGGTCATCCGGAAGACCGCGCCGCCCTCGCTGCCCGGGGCAGGCGTCGCGCTTGCCTTCACACGGATGCCGTCGCTGAACATTCCCTTGGGCCACAACACTTCCACCCCGGCCGCACTGAGCGCGGAACCGCCGTGGCCGAGGAGTTCGACGAGCTCGTCGTCGGTGAAGACCAGTTCGGCGGGGGCGGCCTCGTCGAGTGCGCGTCCCAACGGCGCCCACGCCCGCGCACCACGGCGCACCGCGATCAGCAACTGGGCCTCGACCTGCTCACCGAGCCGCGCGAGCACCGCGTCGGGCGCATCCCACAGCGTCGCCGCGTCGACCACCAGGCTCGGGTCGATCGAGCTGCGCAACGCGAGCACGCCCGCGAACTCGGGCTCGTCCTCGCCGCGGATCTCGACCCGCAGCTGCAGGTTCGCGCCGCTCGGCTGCTGCGCGGCGAGCCAGTCGAGATCGGCGGCGTCGAGCAGGGTCGGCTCGGGCGCGGCGAACGCGGGCCCGCCCGCGACGACCCGCGCGGCCGGGGTTCGCACCAGCACGTCTGCCGTCGCGTCCCACAACGCCCGCACGAGGGTCTCCGGCGCGTGCAGACGGACGTTTTTCAGTCCCGACAACGGAAGCGCGTGTGCCTCCGGCGGAAGGGCAGCGGCCAGCTCACGCAGCAGCGTCTCGTCCGTGCCGTCGAGCGGGCCGACCCGCCAGGCATCGACCCCGCCGGAGGTGGCCGTGGGCAGCACCCGGCCGCGGGCGATCAGCTGTAGCGCGGCATTGACCGCCGCCGACCAGGCAGCGATCGCCGGGCCGCTTTCGGCGGGCGCGGACAGCAGCAGCGGGATCGCCTCGGTGAGGGGCAGCACATGGGCGGCCACTTCCGTGCGCCCGAACGCCTTTCCCTTCGGCAGCACGAGTTCCACCTTCGTGGGACCGGCACCGTCACCCCACAACGCGAGCACGCCCTCGCGCGGCGGGTCCGAGGGCACGAAGATCGCCCTGGTGTCCAGTGTCAGCTCCACGGGCCCACGATAGAGCCCGGCACCGACAATTCCGGCGCGGCCGGCTCGATCCGGTTACCGGTACTGGGCGGCGAAGGACGCGAACTCGTCGAGCTTCGCCAGTGCCTGCGCCTCGGGTACCGGGTTCAGCATGAACGCCACCCGTTCGATGCCCGCCTCGGCGTACTCCCCGAGCGCACCCTTGTCGGCAGGCGCGCCGAAGAGGGTGAACCGCACGTCGGAACGGCCGTTGTCGTCCAGCCACTTCCGGACCCGTTTGATCTCCTCGACGCTGGTGTTCCCGCGCGGGAGCCACCCATCGGCATGCTGGCGCAGCCGGTCCAGCGCGGCCGGGCTCTCCCCACCGACATAGATCGGCGTGTGCGGCTTCCGCACCGGCTTCGGCCACTGGAGGATCGGGCCGAACCGGACATACTCGCCCTCGTAGGCCGGCTCGTCCTGCGTCCAGATCGTTTTGAGCGCCTCGAGTTGCTCGTTCAGCAGCGCGCCACGGGTGCGGGGGTCGGTGCCGTGGTTCAGCATCTCCTGCCGGTTCCAGCCCGCGCCGACCCCGAGCAGCGCCCGGCCGCCGGAAATCAGATCCAGACTCGCGACCTCTTTCGCGGTGTGGATGACATCCCGCTGGATCAGCAGGGCGACACCGGTGCCCAGCAACAGGTTCTCGGTCACCGACGCGATCGAGGCCAGCGTCAGGAACGGATCGAGCATGCGGGAATGCTGGCGCCCGATCATCGCGGGCCGGCCTTCGCGGGCGGCGGGGAGGTGTGAATGCTCCCCGAGCCACACCGAGTCGAACCCGCGGTCCTCCAGCGCGCGGCCCAGCGGCACCGGGCGGATGGTCTCGTCGGTCAAGAAAGTGGCGACTCCGAACCTCATGTAACTCCGCAACTCCTTGCCATCGATCGCGTATTCCCCGACACTCGGTGCGATGACGGCTCCCGATTTCGACGAGCTCTACCGCGGCGAGACGCAACTGGGCGGAATGCCGCGAATCCCGTGGGACATCGGCGAGCCCCAGCCGCTGGTGGTCGAGCTGGAGGCAGCGGGCGAGTTCCGCGGCGCGGTGCTCGACGCGGGCTGTGGGCTCGGGGAGAACGCGCTGTTCCTCGCCGGCCGCGGTTACGACGTGACGGGCATCGACGGTTCGCCCACCGCGATCGAACGGGTCCGGACGAAGGCCGCGGAACTCGGCCTGGACGCGCGGTTCGCGGTGGCCGAGGCGACGCGGCTCGACGGCTTCGACGGCCGCTTCGACACGGTCCTCGACAGCGCGCTGTACCACTGCCTCACCATCGAGCAGCAGCGCGAGTACGCGGCCACGCTCCATCGCGTCACCCGGCCCGGCGCGACGCTGCACCTGCTGTGCCTCGCCGAGCGGCTCGGAGCCGAACTCGGGCCGATGGTGATCACGCCCGAGAACCTCCGCGGCACCTTCGGCGAGGGCTGGCACATCACGCGGCTGGAGCGGCGGGGCTACACGACGTCGGTCATGCCGGAGAACCTCATGCCCGAGCCGCCGCCGGAAGCGCCGAAGATCTCGCTCGACGACCGCGGCCGCTTCCTGATGCCCATCTGGCAGCTGGCCGCGACCCGCGCCTGACCGTCACACGTTGCGCCGGTACTGGCCGCCGACCTCGAAGAACGCCTCGGTGATCTGCCCCAGCGTGCACACCCTGGCCGCGTCCATCAGCACCGCGAACACGTTCTCCCCGCCCGCGGCCACCTCGCGCAGCGCCTTCAACGCCTGCTCGGCGTCGGCCTGGTGGCGCTGCTGGAAGTCCGCGACCCGGTCGAGCTGCGACTGCTTCTCCGCCTCGGTCGCCCGCGCGAGCTCGACCTCCTGCTCGTCCTCCTCCGGATGCGGGTTGCGGAACGTGTTCACCCCGATGATCGGCAGCGTGCCTTCGTGCTTGAGCCGCTCGTACAGCATCGACTCGTCCTGGATCTTGCCGCGCTGGTAACCGGTTTCCATCGCGCCGAGCACACCGCCGCGCTCGGAGATCCGGTCGAACTCGGTGAGCACGGCCTCCTCGACCAGATCGGTGAGCTCGTCGATGATGAACGCGCCCTGCAACGGGTTCTCGTTCTTCGACAAACCCCATTCCTTGTTGATGATCATCTGAATGGCCATCGCGCGGCGAACCGAATGTTCGCTCGGCGTGGTGATCGCCTCGTCGAAAGCGTTGGTGTGCAAGGAGTTCGCGTTGTCATACAGCGCGCACAGCGCCTGCAGCGTGGTCCGGATGTCGTTGAAGCTGATCTCCTGCGCGTGCAGTGACCGGCCGGAGGTCTGCACGTGGTACTTGAGCTTCTGCGAACGCTCGTTGGCGCCGTAGCGCTCCTTCATCGCCGTCGCCCAGATCCGCCGGGCGACCCGGCCCAGCACCGAGTACTCGGCGTCCATCCCGTTGGAGAAGAAGAACGACAGGTTCGGCGCGAAATCGTCGATGTGCATTCCCCGCGCCAGATACGACTCGACGTAGGTGAACCCGTTGGCCAGCGTGAACGCCAGCTGCGAAATCGGATTCGCGCCCGCCTCGGCGATGTGGTAGCCGGAGATCGAGACCGAATAGAAATTGCGCACGCCGTGTTCGATGAACCATTCCTGGATATCGGCCATCATGCGCAGCGAGAACTCGGTGGAGAAAATGCAGGTGTTCTGCCCTTGATCCTCCTTGAGGATATCGGCCTGTACGGTGCCGCGGACGTTGCGCAGCGTCCATTCGCGCAGGTCTGCCGCTTCCTCCGGGGACGGCTCGCGGCCGTGCTCCGCGCGGAAGGTGGCCATCTTCTGGTCGATCGCGGTGTTGAGGAAGAACGCCAAAATCGTCGGCGCGGGGCCGTTGATCGTCATCGACACCGACGTGGACGGCGCGGTCAGATCGAACCCGTCGTAGAGGGCCTTCATGTCGTCCAGCGATGCGATCGACACGCCGGACGTACCGACCTTGCCGTAGATGTCCGGCCGGGTCGCCGGGTCGCGCCCGTACAACGTCACGGAGTCGAACGCCGTGGACAGCCGCTTCGCGTCGGACTCGGCGGACAGGTACTTGAACCGGCGGTTGGTGCGGAACGCGTCACCTTCGCCCGCGAACATCCGCGCCGGGTCCTCGCCGTCCCGCTTGAACGGAAAAACGCCTGCGGTGTAAGGGAAGTAACCGGGCAGGTGTTCACGGCGCAGGAACGACAGCAGCTCACCGCGATCGGTGTAGCGCGGCAGGGCGACACGCGGGATCTTGCTGCCCGACAACGTTTCCCGCCACAGCTGGGTGCGAAGTTCCTTGTCACGCACCTTGAACACGAGCTCCTCGCCACGGTAGGACTCGGACAGCGTGGTCCACTCCTCCAGCAGGCGCCGCGTCGCATCGTCCACACGCGACTCCGCCTCGTCGAGCAACTCGCCGATCGCCGTGGTGTCCGCACCGGCCTTCGCCAGCGCCGCCTTCGCCGCGGCGAACTGGTCACGCTCACGAACGGCCGCCACCTGCTCCTGGGTGCGCTCGTGATAACTGCGCACGGTGTCGGCGATATCCGCGAGGTACCGTGTGCGCGACGTGGGGATGATCGTGCCGGCGCCGCTGGACACCTTGCCCTCGACCCGCGGCAACGTGCCGGCGGAGACCGAAAGACCCTTGTCCGCCAAGGCATCCCGCAGTTCCTGATACAGCGCGGTGACGCCGTCGTCGTTGAACTTCGCCGCGCTGGTCCCGAAAACCGGCATGTCGTCGGGCGAGGCGCTGAACGCCTCACGGTTGCGCAGCAACTGGCGCGCGACATCGCGGCGCGCGTCCTCCGCACCCCGGCGCTCGAACTTGTTGATCGCCACGACATCGGCGAAGTCGAGCATGTCGATCTTCTCCAGCTGCGATGCCGCACCGAATTCCGGCGTCATGACGTACAGCGAGTGGTCGACGTGATCGATGATGCCCGCGTCGCCCTGGCCGATCCCCGGCGTCTCCACGATCACCAGGTCGTGCCCGGCCGCCTTGCACGCGAGAATCGCCTCATCGAGCCCCTCCGGGATCTCGCCGCTCGTCGTGCGCGTGGCCAGCGACCGGAAGTACACCGGCGAGCCGTCGAGGCTGTTCATCCGGATCCGGTCGCCCAGCAGTGCGCCGCCGCCACGACGGCGCGTCGGGTCCACGGCCAGCACCGCGATGCGCACCTTGTCCTGCTGGTCGAGGCGGAAGCGGCGGATCAGCTCGTCGGTGAGCGAGGACTTGCCGGAACCGCCGGTACCGGTGATGCCGAGGACCGGCACTGTCCGGTTCCTGGCCGCCTCGGCGATGGCCTGGTGCCATTGCGCGGGAAGATTCCCGGCCTGCAGCCGGGTGATCGTCCTGGCCAGCGCGCGCACGTCACCGGAAAGCAGTTGCTCGACCGATCCGGCGTCGCGCGCCGCAAGATCGACGTCACACTCCTTGATCATCAGGTTGATCATCCCGGGCAGGCCCAGCTCGAGCCCATCGTCCGGGGAGAAGATGCGCGCGACACCCCGCGAGTGCAGCAGCTCGATCTCCTCGCGGACGATCACGCCGCCCCCACCGCCGTAGACCCGGATGTGCCCGGCGCCGCGCTCGCGCAACAGCTCGACGAGGTAGGAGAAGTACTCGACGTGACCACCCTGGTAGGCGCTGATCGCGACGCCCTGGACGTCCTCGGCGATCGCGGCCGTGGCGACCTCGTCGACGGACCGGTTGTGCCCCAGGTGCACAACCTCCGCGCCTTGCGACTGCAGGATGCGGCGCATGATGTTGATCGAGGCGTCATGCCCGTCGAACAGGCTCGAAGCGGTGACGAACCGAACGGGGTGCACGGGGGTGTACAGAGGGTCGCTCATAGACCCAAAATACTCGGACTTCCTACTATTTTAAACCCGAGCATCAGGGTGACGTGTCCCACCGGGGACGACACGCGACAGAAACACACCGAGGGAAGCGCGCGGGCGGGGACCAGCGGGGCGCCTCGAAGGCGGGCTTCAGCGGGTATTGGCTGCCCGCAGCGAAATCCACTGCCGCATCGCGTACTCGACGAGCGTGATCAGCGTCTGCTTGGTCGACTCGCGGTCACGCGCGTCGCAGCGCACGATCGGCACGCTCGGGTCGATCGCGAGCGCTTCGCGGACGTCGTTGATCTCGTGGTGCAGGACGCCGTCGAACGTGTTCACGCCGATGATGTAGGGCAGCCTGCGGTCCTCGAAGAAGTCGACCGGCGCGAACGAATCCGCGAGCCGGCGGGTGTCCGCGAGCACGACCGCCCCGATGGCCCCGCGCACGAGGTCATCCCACATGAACCAGAACCGCTGCTGGCCGGGGGTGCCGAACAGGTAGAGGATCAGGTCCGCGTCCAGCGACACCCGGCCGAAGTCCATGGCCACCGTGGTGGTCGACTTGTTCGGGGTCGCATCGAGGTTGTCGATACCACGGCTGGCATCGGTCATCATCGCCTCGGTGGTGAGCGGCACGATCTCCGACACCGACCCGACGAACGTGGTCTTGCCGGCGCCGAAGCCACCGGCGACCACGATCTTGGCCGAGGTCATGGTTTGCGGCGCGGCCGGCCGCGGTGTTTTAAAGCCGACGGAGTCCACTCAACACCCTTTCCATCAACATGAGATGCGCCTCGGCGTTATCGCTGCCGGACACGGTCTTGTGCACGGTGATCAAGCCGGCGTCGGCCGCGTCACTGATGAGCACCCTGGCCACGCCGACCGGAATCCGCAGCAGCGCCGCGATTTCCGCGACCGAACGTGGTGAACGGCATTCTTCCACTATCTGACGGTGCTCGAGCTGCATCGTCGTCCCCGCGTCCAGCCGTGCGGCGACGGCATCCTTCACGGAGACCAGGGTCTCCAGTTCGAGCGCGTAGCTGGCCTTGGTCCGGCCACCGGTGAGCGCGTACGGCCGTACCGCCGCGGTCTCCTCGTCGAGCGGCTCGGGCCGCTCCGGCAGTGCCGGCCCGGCGTTGTTGACCGCGGGCTCGAAGTACCCGCTGCCGAAGTTGGTGCCCTGCGCCGGCTCGAAGTAGCCCGACCCCTGGTTTCGCTCGACGTGGCCGGAACTCTGCGGCGGCTCGAAGTACCCCGAGGCACCCTGACCGGTCGCGAAATAGCCGGTGCCACCCGCGGCATCGGCGAACCCCGGCCCCGGCGGCGGCTCATACGCCGACGGCGGCGGCTGCTCGGGCGCGACGACACCCGGCTCGTCCTGGGGCGGCTCGGTCTCGACTTCGGACTCCTTCGCCTTCTTCCGTCTCCGGCGGCTACGTCCCGAATCGAGGGTGAAGCCGTTGAGGACGTCCGCAAAAGTCGCGTCGTCGTCCTCGTCGGGTGGGGTCATCGCGGCATCATCCCACCGGTTCGCCGATCAGGGGACCCCCGGAACCCTGCAGCTGAGCGCGAAGTTCCGGCGTGAGGATCTGACCGACACGGTCGACGAGCATCGTCATCTCGTAGGCCACCTGGCCGATGTCGCAGTTCGGCGCCGCCAGCACGGCGAGGCAGGAGCCGTCGCTGATGGACATCAGCACCATGATGCCGAGCTCCATCTCGACGACGGTCTCGTTGACCGCACCGGCTTCGAAGCAGCGCGCCGCGCCCTGGGTGAGGCTGACCAGACCGGACGCGACCGCGGCGAGCTGGTCGGCACGGTCGAGGGGCAAGCGGTTCGACGCGGTCAGCAGCAGCCCATCGGCTGAAACGACCACCGCGTGCGCCACCCCCGGCACGCGCTCGGCGAAGTCGTTGACCAGCCATCCGAACTGGTTGTGTTGTGGCTGCGGCGAGGTCATTCACCCTCCATCGTTTCGTGTTCGGACTCGACCGGCTGACCAGTGCGGTGCCGTCCACGCCGGACACCTTGCTGGAAACTGTTCAGCCTGCCGCGCACATCCTGCGGGTCGCGCTGGGCTCGGGGACCAACGGCGCCCGCGGACGACGCACTACCCGGCATGAGCTGCTCACCACGACGGCGGCGCGGCAATCCCGCCGCCGTGTAGCTCGACGGCGCGGCTTGCGAGGCCGCTTGTACCGTCTGCCAGCTCTCGTCGGTCGCAAAGGACCACGCGGACTCCCCGCCTGCACCGGCCGGTTCGGACCCGCCGTCCTGACGGCGCGGCAGCGGAGTCTCCGACACCGGGGCCTGCTGGTCCTCGAACAGCTGCGGCTTCTGCCACAGATATCCGGTGGACGGTTCCTCGGCCTGCTCCTCCGGGGGTTCGAGCCGCCGCGGCCGGGTGCCCGGCCGACGCTGCGGCAACGGGTTGCCTTCCGCCCGCGCGGCCCGCTCCGGTCCGGTCTGCCGCCGGGGCAGCGGGTTGTCGCCGGACGGCTGGCCCGAGGCAGCCGGCGCAGCGAACGGCTGGCGCCACGGGCTCTCACCCGACGGTTGCCCCGCTGCGGCACGCTCGGCCGCGGATTGCCGCCGCGGCAAGGAGTTCTCGCCCGACGGCTCTTGACCCGCCGCAGCCGGCTCACCCGACGGCCGCCGCCGAGGCAACGGGTTTTCGCCCGAAGCCTGGGCCGCCGCGTGCTCGGCGCCAGGCTGCCGCCGGGGCAACAGGTCCTCACCCGGAGACTGGCTCGCCGCGCCACGTTCGACCGCGGGTTCCCGCCGCGGCAAGGGATTCTCGCCCGACGACTCGCCCGCCGCCGCACGCTCGGCCCCGGATCGCCGCCGAGGCAACGGGTTTTCGCTCGACGACTGGCCCGCCGTGGCCTGCTCCGCGCCAGAATTCCGCCGAGGCAGCGAGTTCTCGTCCGAAGCGGCATGGTCGACACCAGAGTTCCGCTGAGGCAAGGGATTCTCGCCCAACGACTGGCTCGCGGCGGGGGGCTGCTCACCCGGCTCACCAGCCGGTTGCTGCCACGGCTGGGACGTCGGCGTCGCGGCAGTGCTTTCGGGCCCGCCTGGCCACACCTCCTGGCCCGGCTGAGTCTGCGGCCGCGAACGGCGCTGTCGCTGCGGGAGTCCCGCCGCCGTCGTGGCCGAGGCCGCCGTCCCGGCGTCCGCGGAACTCGCTTCCGCGGACGACGACTGGTCCACACCAGACGCGTCCGCCGGCTTCGCCGCGTGCCGGGCACGGGAGAGGCCGTGCTGGAAACTGCTCAGCCGCCCACGGATGTCCGCCGGATCGCGCGACGGCAGCTGCGGGGCCGACTCTGCCGCACTCGCCGCGGGCTGCGCGCCGGCGCCCGGCGTGGCACTCCCTGGCATGAGGTGCTCGCCGCGACGACGACGCGGCAACCCCGCCTGGGTGTAGCTGGTGGGCTCGGCCTGCGACGCGGCCCGCGCGGCGCGGAAGCTCTCGTCAGCCGCGAAGTCCCAGCCGGTGGTGGCCTTGGCCTCGGCCTCCTCCTGCGCCGGTTCGGCCTGCTTCTCTTCGGCGGGCTTCTCCGCGCCCTCGGCCTTCGCGGGCTTCGGCGCCGGCTCGTCACTGCGGAACCAGGCCGAGAGCGTCTCGTCGAAAATCGGCGTCGTCTCGCGGGGGGTGGGCGGCGGAGGCGGCGGCGCGGGTTCGGCGGCGGCCGCACTCCACCATTCGGTCAGCGCACCGGAACTCGTGTTCGCCTCGAACAGCGCCGCGCCCGACGGCAACTCGCCGCCCGGCAGCTCCTCCGGCTGCGGGTCGGCAGGCGGACGGTCCAGCTCGTCCGGCTGGATCGGGCTGAACAACGCGGTTCCGGAGACCTCGACATCCGACGCCGGCCGCGGCGGCAACATGCCCGAGTGACCGTTCTGCGTCCACGCCCCCGGTGCGGCGGCACCGTCGCCGAGCGTGCCCGATGTGGTCCCGGCGAGGCTGGTCAGCGCGCCCGGCCGGCCCGCACCGTTGACCGTGCGACGGCGCGGCAACTCCGGATCCGGCTGGTGGACCGGTTCGGGCGCCACCGGCTCCGGCAGACCCATCACCATCTCGGGCGGCACGGTCACGGTGGCGCGGACACCGGCGATGTCCTTGCCGCCGTGCAGGGTCACCCCGATGTGGTGGCGACCGGCGAGCCGGCCGACCACGAACAGGCCCATCCGCCGCGACGTGGCCAGATCGACGGTGGCGGCCTCGGTCAGCCGGACGTTGGCTTCGGCGACCTCGGCCTCGTTCATGCCGATGCCCTTGTCCATGATGTCGATGATCAGGCCCCGGTTGTCCCCGACCCGCGTCGACACCGTCACCTGCGTCTCCGGTGCGGAGAACGCGGTCGCGTTGTCCAGCAGCTCCGCGATCAGGCGCATCAGGTCACTCGCCGCGTAGCCGACGACCCGCGCGGTCGGCGGCGTCTGCACCGTGACCCGTTGGTACTGCTCGATTTCCGACACCGCGGCACGCAGCACGTCGGCGGTGGTGACCGGCTGGCCGGTGCGGCGGCCCGGCTCGGCGCCGGAGAGCACCATGAGGTTTTCGTTGTTGCGCCGCATCCGCGTGGCGAGGTGGTCGAGCTGGAACAGCGTGGCCAGCTGGTCGGCGTCCTCCTCGTCGCGCTCCAGCCGCTCGATCAGCTGCAGCTGCCGCTGCACGAGGCTCTGGCTGCGGCGGGACAGGTTGACGAAGACGCTGGAGTAGCCGGTGCGCATGGTGGCCTGCTCCATGGCCAGCCGCAGCGCCTGACTGTGCACCGCGTCGAACGCCTTGCCCACCTGGCCGATCTCGTCGGCGGTGCCGATCGACACCGGAACGACTTCGGCGCTCTGCTCGCGGCCCTCCTGGATGTTCGCCACCGCCGCGGGCAGTTGCCGGTCTGCGATGTCCAGCGCGCTGGTACGCAGTTTCCGCAGCGAACTGAGCAGCTGGCGGGTGATCAGGAAGACGATGGCCGCGGTGAGCACCAGCGCGGCGAACAGCAGCACGGCGAGCAGCCCGGCGTCGGTGCCCGCCGTGTCGAGCAGCTCGCCGGAGGTGGTCAGCGCCGTGTCCCCGAGCCGGGCGCTGACCGCGCGCAGCGAGTCCACGACGGCGGTCGCCACCGTGTTCCACTGGTCACCGGAGATCGCCTTGAGCGCGTCGCCCGCGGTCAGCCCCTGCGTGGCGAGCACGCCGCTGACCAGACGGCTGCGAGTGTCGAAGTTCTGGCCGGTGACGGTGCGGTCGAAGTCCTGCCCCTGCGCGCCGCTGGCCGCCGCGCGAAAGTCCTCCAGCCGGTCGGCCAGCCGGACCTCGGCCGTGCGCAGCTGGTTGAGCTGGGTCGGGGTGAGGCTGCCGCGCGCGATGCCGTAGTTGAGCAGCACCTGCGACGTGGCCACCTCTTCCTTGGCGACCTGCAGGTCGTGCAGCGCGTTGGCGGTGCCGCTGATCGACGGGTCGCCCATCCCGGCCACCAGCGAGGTGTCCAGCGCGAGCAGCGCGGTGGTCATCGCCGAGTAGGCGTCGAGTGCCTGCACGGAATCGAGCTGGCCGGCGGCGATCTGCTGACGGACCTCGCCGATCCGGGCGAGGGCGTTGTTACTGGCGGTGCCCGGCGCGGCGACGGCGGTGTCGACCTCGGTGACCCGGCCGGTGTCGGCGCTGAGCGGCTTGAGTGCCCGGTCGGTCGCGGCGCGGGCCGCGTCGAGCTCGGGCGAGCTGCCCACGGTGCCCTGCGTCAGCAGTGCCGCGGTGCGGGTGCGTTCCTGCTGCAACGCGTCCACGAGCGCCCGCACGTCGGTGCTGAGCACGACCAGCCGGTTGATGCGCTCGTAGTCACCGGACCGCTGGACCTGGTTGCTGATGGTGATACCGCCGAGCACCAGTGCGATCAGGATCGGGATCAGCGTGACCGCCGCCAGCTTGACCGACAGTCTCCAGTCGCGCCATCTGCTGATCGCGCGCCACTTGGAGGGTCGCCGCGGTTGCTGGCCTAGGAGCTGTCCCACAGGCACTTGGCCTTGTCCTGCAACGGTCACGAAAGTGACTCCCTGTCCGGCGTCTCGTGTGCGCGTGCTGCGACGTCTGTTCGTGCGTGCCCGGTCCGGGCTGACGGCGTTGTCCCCAGGCTCGTCAACTCGCTGACCTGCGGTGTTCCTGCATGATGCGTTTCGCAGCATGGTCCGAACAAGATCAGTTACCTTCGGTCACAGCGAGTCAATGTAGCCAGGGAAGCGTACACCAATGGGGCACGACACGAAGTCTGCCCGAAAAGTGCCTCCGACCAGGGAAAATACCCGTTGTAACAAGGGGTTGACCGAGCTGGCGGGCAATGTGGTTGCCCGTCTGTTCGGATACGTTACGGCCCTGATGGGGCCGCGTTCACCCACATTCACCCACATAGCCCATGCACTGTCCGGAGCCGCGCGTAAAAGGTGTACCGACCGTGTACCGCGCATGCGAGTTACAGAAGAATAACGCCCGATGATGTGGCTTCGCGCGGTCGTCGATTCCCGGATTTTCCCGGCCCTCCAACGAAAGCGGCAAGCCTTCCCCCGATGCATGGCGGCGCGGTCAATCCCTGCCCGTCCACTCCGGAGAGTGAACTATTCCGACCATTACTACCGTCAGCAACGCCCACCCGCATGATCCTCCGGCACTCCTCGCCTGAACGGCCGATTACAGCTGGTGAAGGCCCCCCTTGATGCTCACTCAGCGAACCCAGCCTCTCGTCATCGCGTTACGGAGCTGTGGCTAGCATGTGCCGCTCAACGGTTCGCCAGCTCGCCGGGAGGCAGCATGCAGAACGTCGCCCAGGGGTCCGCAGCGAGGACACCCGCCCAGGACACTCCAGAGATGCCGGCGTTGTTCGAGTCGGCGGAGGAACCCGCCGAACCTCGCCAACGCCGGGTGGACGTGGACTACGTGGCGATCCAGAGAAGCCCGGAATTCGGGGCGCTGCGCAGCAGGTTCCGCGGTTTCGCCTTTCCGATGACGTGCGCGTTCATCGCCTGGTACCTCGTGTACGTGGTGCTCGCCGCGTACGCACACGACTTCATGAGCCACAAGCTCATCGGCGAGGTCAACGTCGCGATCGTCATGGGGGTCCTGCAATTCGTCTCGACCGCCGTGATCACGATCGCCTATCTGCGATTCGCGAAGCGCCGCATCGACCCACAGGTCGAGAAGGTTCGGCAGCAGGCAGGAGTGCGCTAACCCCATGATCACCACGTTCGCGGCCGGGGAGAGCCCGGACAGCAACCCGATCCTCAACACCACCGTGTTCGCGATCTTCGTCGCGATCACGCTGTTCGTCGTTTACCGGGCCTCCAGCGGCAAGTCTTCCCGCGCCGACTACTACGCGGCCAGCGGCGGGTTCACCGGCAGGCAGAACGGCATCGCGCTGTCCGGCGACTTCCTGTCCGCCGCGTCGTTCCTGGGGATCGCCGGCGCGATCGCCATCAACGGCTACGACGGCTTCCTCTACTCCATCGGCTTCCTCGTGGCCTGGCTGGTCGATCTGCTGCTGGTCGCCGAGCTGCTGCGCAACACCGGCCGGTTCACCATGGGCGACGTGCTGAGTTTCCGGATGAAGCAGCGCCCGGTCCGCGCCGCCGCAGCCACCTCGACGCTGGTCATCTCGCTGTTCTACATGCTCGCGCAGATGGCGGGCGCCGGTGCGCTGATCGCCTTGCTGCTCAACGTGCACAGCCGGTTCGGCCAGTCGGTGGTGATCGGCGTCGTCGGTCTCGTGATGGTCGTCTACGTGCTGGTCGGCGGCATGAAAGGCACCACGTGGGTGCAGATCATCAAGGCCACGATCCTGATCCTGTCCGTGGTGCTGATGACGGTGTTCCTGTTCGGCAAGTTCGGGTTCAACCTGTCCAACCTGCTGTCGCAGGCCGCCTACCAGAGTCCACTGGGCGAGAAGCTGCTGCAGCCGGGCGCGCAGTACGGCAAGTCCGACACGTCGAAGCTCGACTTCATTTCCCTGGGTATCGCGCTGATCCTCGGCACCGCCGGGTTGCCGCATGTGCTGATGCGCTTCTACACCGTGCCGAACTCGCGGGAAGCGCGCCGCTCGGTGGTGTGGGCGACC
This sequence comes from Amycolatopsis pithecellobii, assembly GCF_009707865.1. GTDB lineage: Bacteria > Actinomycetota > Actinomycetes > Mycobacteriales > Pseudonocardiaceae > Amycolatopsis_E > Amycolatopsis_E pithecellobii. The sequence continues at coordinate 3,448 of NZ_WMBA01000083.1, read as the reverse complement.
GCGTGCGTGTTCATCTTCTACATGTGCACGCTCGTGATCGGCTTCGGCGCGACCGCGCTGGTCGGTACCGCCGAGATCAAGGCCGCGCCCGGCGGGGAGAACTCCGCGGCGCCGCTGCTCGCGCTGCACATCGGCGGCACGGTACTGCTGGGCATCATCTCCGCGGTGGCGTTCGCGACGATCCTCGCGGTGGTCGCCGGTCTGACGATCACCGCATCGGCGTCCTTCGCGCACGACGTGTACGCCAACGTGATCAAGAAGGGCCAGGCCGATCCGGTCGACGAGGTCCGGGTCGCCCGGCGGACGGCCATCGGCATCGGCATCCTGTCGATCATCGGTGGCATCCTGGCCAACGGCCAGAACGTGGCGTTCCTGGTGGCGCTGGCGTTCGCGGTCGCGGCGTCGGCGAACCTGTCGACGTTGCTGTACACGATGTTCTGGAAGCGGTTCAACACGACCGGCACGCTGTGGGGCATGTACGGCGGGCTGAGCGCGTCGGTGGTACTGGTGCTGTTCTCGCCGGTCGTCTCCGGTGGTGCGACCTCGATCATCAAGGGCGTGGACTTCCACTGGTTCCCGCTGAACAACCCGGGCATCGTGTCGATCCCGTTCTCGTTCCTGTGCGGGTTCATCGGCACGCTGGTCGGCAGGGCGAAGGCCGACCCAGCCAAGCACGCCGAGATGGAGGTCCGGTCGCTGACCGGGATCGGCAGCTGACACGCTGGATGGCGTGAGTTCACAACGGATCCGCCGGTTCCTCGAGGGACAGCTCCCGCCGACACCGTTCCTCGTGGTCGACCCGGTCGTGGTGACCGAGCGAGTGCGGGAGTTCGCCGCCGAATTCCCGCACTCGCTCCTTTTCTATGCGGTGAAAGCGAACCCCGAGCCGGCTGTGCTGCGCGCGGTGCTGGCCGCCGGCGGTGGTTTCGACGTCGCGAGCCCGGCCGAGATCCGCGCATGTCTCGCCGAAGGCGCGCGGCCGCAGGGGCTGTCCTACGGCAATCCGATCAAGAAACCCGCCGATATCGCGTTCGCCTTCGCCCACGGGGTCCGCGAGTTCACCACCGACGACGAGTCGGACCTTCGGCATATCGCCCAGCACGCACCGGGCGCGTCGGTGACGGTGCGGATGCTCGTGGACGGGCCCGCCTCGGCGACGCCGTTCGGCCGCAAGTTCGGTTGTCCGCCCGCCGAAGCCGGGCGGTTGCTGCGTCTGGCCGCCGAACTGGGCCTCGACCCCGTGGGCGCCGGCTTCCACGTCGGCTCCCAGCAGTCCGACGTTTCGGCCTGGGACGCCGGAATCGCGGTCGCGGCTAAGGTGGCCGCCGAGTTTCCGTTGCGGCGCCTGAACATCGGTGGTGGTTTCGGGATCACCTATCGCGCGCCGGCGCCCTCGCTCGCCCGGTACGCCTCCGCTGTCCGGGCGTCCCTGGCCGAGCACTTTCCCAGCGGCGCACCGGAAATCGCGCTCGAGCCGGGGCGCGCGGTGGTCGCCGAGGCCGGGTTGATCCGCGCTGAAGTGGTGCTGGTCGCCTGGCGTGCCGGGCACCGGTGGGTCTACCTGGATGCCGGGCGCTACAACGGGCTGGCCGAGACGGAGAACGAGGCCATCCCGTACCGGTTCGACGCCGGCCCCGGTGAACGGGGGCCGGTCGTCATCGCGGGGCCGACATGCGATGGTGACGACGTGCTCTATCAACACACGCACTACGAACTGCCACTCGCGTTGAAGACGGGTGACGAGGTGGACATCCTCGACGCCGGCGCGTACACGGCGAGCTACTCGTCGGTGGCGTTCAACGGAATCGAGCCATTGCGGACGTACTGCCTTGACTGAGATCGGCGCTTTCTCCGGCCGGCACGTGCTCGCGGAGCTGGACGGGATCGAACCGGGCCTGCTCGACGACCCGGAGTTCCTTCGCGAGGCGCTGCGCTCGGCGGTCACCGGGGCGGGCGCGACGGTAGTCGACACGCTGGCGCACCGCTTCTCCCCGCACGGCGTGACGGTGCTGGCGCTGCTGGCCGAGTCCCACGCGTCGGTGCACGCGTATCCGGAGATCGGCGCCGCGTTTGCCGACGTCTTCACCTGCGGCGAACGCGCCGACCCGGAGCTGGCCGTCGAGCTCCTTGCCCGTGCGCTCGGCACCGCGTCGGTCCGGATGACCACCGCTCGCCGCGGGCATGGGGCGCGGCAGCTGAGCGAACCGGTCGGCCGCGGGCTGAGGAGGTCATGGGAGGTCTCGGACGTGCTGTTCGAGACGCGCACGGACTTCCAGCACCTGCTGATCGGCCGGACGGCGCACGGGATCACCCTGTTCTGCGACGGCGAACGGCAGAGCAGCGAAGCCACCCAGCTCACCTACCACGAGGCGCTCATGGTGCCCCCGATGCTGCTGGCCGGGCAGGTGCGGCGGGTGTTGATCGTCGGTTCCAGCGAAGGCGTCGCGAGTCAGCTCGCCGTCGCGGAAGGCGCCGAGATCGTCGACCACGTCGACATCGACCGAGCTGCGGTGCGGGCCTGCGCCGAGTATCTGCCCTACGGCTACACCCCTGCCGAGCTCACCGCCGCGGAGCTCGGTGCGGGCCCCGTCCGCGTGCATTACCGCGACGGCTGGGAGTTCCTCGGCGCGGCCGAACCCGGGTACGACGTGATCGTGATCGACCTACCGGACGAGAACGACGATCCTGCGGCGCAACACAATCGCTTGTACGGCAAGGAGTTCCTCGACCGCTGCGCCGCGCTGCTCGCACCGGGCGGGGTCGTGTCGAGCCAGGCGGGCTGCCCCACGATGTGGCGCAACGACACGCTGATCAACGCCTGGCAGCGGTTCACCGAGACGTTCGGCACCGTCGTGTACTACGGCTCCGACGAGCACGAGTGGGCGTTCCTGTCCGGGCGCGCGGAAACGGGCCCACCGGAGCTGGCGGCCCGGCTCGGCAAAGCGAACTACCGTCCGGAGACCATCGACACCGACGCGTTGCGCGGCAACACCGTGCCGCCGCTGCGGATCAGAGCTTCCGGCCCGCCTCGACCCGGTGCGTGACCGCGCGCTCGGCGACGAAGGACAGGAACGGAATGGTGCCGGCGAGCAAGACGAGGATCGTGCCGCGGATCGACCACCGCGACTTGAGCGCGAGATCGACCGCGACCACCAGGTACACCATGTAGAACAGGCCGTGCGTGACCCCGGCCCAGCTCATCATGCCCGGCGAGTCGGCGGCGTACTTGAGGATGAACGCGGCCGTCAGGCACAGCAGCGCGACACCGGTGGCATACGCCATGACCCGGTAGCGCAGCAGCGGCCCCTTCAAGGTCGCGACCTTGCTGCCCTCTGTGCTGCTCACCATTTGCGGTCTCTCCTCATCATGTTGTGGAATCGTCTGCTCAGCGGTGCGGGTGGCGGAACCTGAGGGCCCCTGGCTCCGGGATCGCCTCCTCATGAATCCC
>NZ_WMBA01000082.1 GCF_009707865.1 Amycolatopsis pithecellobii | reverse complement strand
TCTGTTCGATCAGCTCAGCGGTGCCGTTGGCGCTTGCTTCGTCGAAATCGGTGGCCCATACGAAGGCGCCCCTGGCGGCCAGTGCGAGACTGATCGCCCGTCCGATGCCGCTTCCGGCACCCGTCACCAGCGCTGCTTTCCCGGCGAATTCCGGCATGCGAACTCCTTGTCCCAGTGGAGAATGTCAGGTGGCTTCAGCCAAGCGCAACGGTCGCCTCGCCGACGAGCGTCTGCCGGCCGTCCTGCGCCGTCACGACGACCTCGATCCGGGCCCGCCGCTCGCCATCCTCGTCCACGCACTCGGTCACCCGTCCACGGCAGGTGAGCACGTCATGGACGTGTGTGATCGAGACGAAACGCGCCCCGAAAGCACGCAGCCGTTCCGCCCCGCACCACTGGGTGACCACCCGTGACAACACCCCGAACGACAGCATGCCGTGCGCGAAAACGTCGGGCAGCCCCGCCGCCTTGGCGAAATCCGTGTCGATATGTACCGGATCATGATCTCCGGATACGCCGGCATAAAGGGCCAGCATGGCGCGCGAAATCGGGCCGAAACTGATTTCGGGCAGCATGGTGCCGGTCTCGATCTGCGTCATCATCCGAGCCGATGCAGAAGCGTGCGCCTGGCACGGACGATGACGCCTCGGTCGGCCTGGCTGATGGTCGATCCCAGAACGGCGAATTCCAGCAGCCCGCCGCGTTTGTCGTAGAAATCCAGCACCTCGGTGCTGACCGAAACCTCGTCACCGGCGTACATCAGGCCCTCATAGGCGTAATGCTGCTCGCCGTGCAGTAAATAGCGGAAGTCGCAGCCGATCGTATTCGTCAGGTTGGGCACGCCAAGCCTCCGCCGCTCCTCGTTCGCCAGCAGCTCGATCACCGCGGGAAAGGACGGCGGCGCGGCGACATCGGGATACCCCTTCGCGCGCGCAGCCGCGACATCGATGAAGATGGGGTCTGTCTCGCCCAGCAGCCTGGCGAAAGACACGATCCGGCCGCGTTCGAGCTGCACGGTCACCGGCGCGGCCGACAAACCTCGCGTCTCGCGCTTGAAAATGCCCATTCCGCTGTGAATCCTTGGTCATCAATCGCACATTGTTTCGCCGGATGAAAAGTGAAGCATGAATCCTGGGACCAGGCAAATGCCGATTCCGGCATGGCTGCGATAAACAGCGGGTATTGGCCGCCGCCGGGTGCGGGCGGTTAGGGTCGGGTCATTCCTGAGGTCATGCGTTTTCGGCAGGGAGGGTGTTCGTGGGTGGCCGGGTTGCGGTGGTGACGGGTGGTGGGACGGGTATCGGCCGTGCCACGTCGTTGAGTCTGGCGGCGGCCGGGCTGGACGTGGTGGTGAATTACCGGGTGAGTCGTGACGAGGCGGAGGACACTGCCCGGGAGTGCCGGGCACGGGGTGTTTCGGCGGTGGCGATCGCGGCGGATGTGGGCGATGACAAGGATTGCCGGCGTTTGGCCGCCGAGGCCGCACGGGAGCTCGGCGCCGGGGTGGGCGTGCTGGTCAATAATGCGGCCGCGACGAAGTTCGTGCCCCACGCCCAGTTGGATGGTTTATCGGGCGAGGATTTCGCGGATATCTATCGCACCAACGTGATCGGCGCGTACCAGATGATCCGCGCGGTGGCGCCGGATATGCGGGCCGCTGGTGGCGGGGCGGTGGTGAACGTGGCCTCGATCGCGGGCCTGTTCGGGGGCGGCTCCAGCGCCGCTTATGGGGCATCGAAAGCGGCCCTGGTCAACCTGACCAGAACCCTGGCACGTGCCTTGGGGCCCGAGATCCGGGTCAACGTGGTCTGCCCCGGTTTCGTGGGCACCCGCTGGTACCAGGACCGCCTCACACCCGAGGACTACACCACCACCGTGCGGCAGGTCACCGACGACCTGCCACTGCAGCGCGTCACCACGTCGGACGACATCGCCGCCGGCATCACATTCCTGTGTTCTGCCGGCGCCGCCAGCATCACCGGCGAGACGCTCATCATCGACGCCGGCGCACATCTCGAACAAGCCACCTCCCGCCGCAACACCGGAAAAACCGTTCAAGGAGTTACGCATGCCCGCAATTCCGATGGGTGATATTCCGGCCTGGTATGCCGATCGCTTCGGCGCCGGCCGGTTGTGCGTGGTTCATCCGGACGAGAGCCTGTCCTGGGGCGAGATGGCCGTACGAGCCAATCGCCGGGCAGTAGCCCTGAAACGGCTTGGCGTCAGGAAAAACGACCTCGTCGCACTGGTGCTGCCGAACGAGAACGCCGTGTTCGAGCTGGCCTTCGCGCTGTGGAAGCTCGGTGCCACCCCGTGCGTGATATCGCCACGGCTACCGGCGGCCGAGCTCAGCGCAATCCTGGACGTCGCCGGGCCGAGCGCGATCTTCGCCTCCGATCCGGCGATCCAGCAGGCGGCCGGCGCGCTGCCCGCGGAATACGGCCTGCGCGAAGGGACTGACGACGTACTGCCCTCGGTCATCGGAAAGCATTGGAAGGCCATCACGTCCGGCGGCTCGTCGGGCCGGCCGAAGGTGATCATCGACCTCGGTCCGGGCGCCGTCGACCCGGACGAGCCGCTGCTCAACCTGCCGCAGGGCGGCACGGTGCTCAACGCCGGTCCGCTCTATCACAACGCGCCGTTCAGGTTCATCTCCGGCGCGCTTCATCGCGGGAACAGCGTCGTCAGCATGCCCCGCTTCGATGCCGAAGAGGCGTTGCGCCTGATCGAGCACTATCGCGTCGCCTGGGCCAACCTGGTGCCGACGATGATGAACCGCATTTGGAGCCTGCCCGAAGAGGTGCGTTCGCGGTACGACGTGTCCTCGCTCGAAGCGGTCTGGCACACGGCGGCGCCGATGCCCGCGTGGCTGAAGGAAGCCTGGATCGGCTGGCTCGGCCCGGAAAAGGTGTGGGAGATCTACGGCGGGACCGAGCGCCAGGGCAACACCGTCATCAGCGGCACCGACTGGCTGACCCATCGAGGCTCGGTCGGGCGTCCGATCAACTGCCATATCCGCATCGTGGGCGAGGACGGTCAGGAACTCGGGTGCAACGAGGTCGGCGAAATTCAGCTGCTGCCCGTGACCGGCGCCGGCTCGACCTACCGCTATCTCGGCGCCGAACCGCGGCGGTCCCGCGACGGCTACGAATCGATCGGTGATTTCGGGTGGCTGGACGAAGACGGTTTTCTCTACATCGCCGACCGCCGTGACGACCTGATCATCCGCGGCGGCATGAACATCTACCCGGCCGAAATCGAAAATGCCTTGTCCGAGCATCCTGGCGTCGACGTCGCGGTGGTGATCGGACTGCCCGACCGGGACCTGGGTTCGATCGTCCACGCCATCGTCCAACGCTCGCGGAACAACGAAAAACCGGTGACGGCGGAGACACTGAGCGCGTTCCTGGCGACGAAGCTGGCGAGATACAAGCTGCCGGCGGGCTACGAATTCACCGAGCAGCCGCTGCGTGACGAAGCCGGAAAGGTGCGGCGCAGTCGCCTGCGGGCGGAGCGGATCGCCTTGCGCACCAACGCGGACGTCACGCCGGCCGATGCCTGATTCCGTGCCGATATCCGAGGGAGAGATCGTGGCCACACTCGATTCCACGCTGTTCGACGGGAGCGATATCCCCGAGGACACCCGGGCGGTCGCCGCCGCGGCCAAGGCGCGGATCCGGGACTTCCCCGCGTGGACGGCCGAGCACGCCAAACCCATCCGTGCGGCCAAAAAAGCCGGTACCGGCGGCTTTCCGCCCATCATCCGGTCACCGCGGGCGGAAACCATCCGCATTCCGGGCCCCGCCGGGGAAATCCTCCTGCGCGTGATCGCATCGGCGGCGCCCCAAGGCGTTTATCTGCACATTCACGGCGGTGGCTGGTACATGGGCGGCGCCGATCTGCAGGACCACAAGCTCGAAGCGCTGGCCGACGACGCGGACCTGGCCTGCGTGAGTGTCGACTACCGCCTTGCACCCGAACACCCTTATCCCGCCGCACTCGAGGATTGCGTGGCGGCGGCGAGCTGGCTGGCCGAGAATGCGCCGCGCCTGTGGGGTACCGGTCGGCTCGTCATCGGTGGCGATTCCGCCGGTGCACATCTGGCCGCGCTGACGCTTGTGCAGCTGCGCGACCTGGCCGGCACCCGCTTCGTCTGCGCGCATCTCATCTTCGGGTTCTTCGATCTGGCGCTGACGCCGGGTGCCCGGCAGTTCGGTGCGGAGCGCAGCACGCCGCGCACGGCGGACCTGCGTGGTTTCGTCGATGCGTTCATCGGCTCTGACCGTGATCGGCGGTCACCGGAAATCTCGCCGCTGTATGCCGACCTGTCGAAGCTGTGCCCCGCGGTGTTCGTCGTGGGCACCGAGGATGCGCTGCTCGAGGATTCCCTCTTCATGCACATGCGCTGGCTGGCGGCGGGAAATCCCAGCGAGCTGCACGTCTATCCCGGCGCCCCGCACAACTTCGTCGCGATGCCCTGCCGCGCCGCCGCCGACGCGCACGACAAGGCCATCGCCTTCATCCGCCGCCATCTCGCGAGCTGACGCTCACTCCGAGCGGGGATAGTACTCATCGAAGATCTTCGACTCGAGCTGCCACATGAACGCACGGCTGAGCTTGCCGTCGGTGATTTCGTAGACGCACAGCCGCGGCACGATCAGCTCGGGCTTGCCGACCTGGGTGTGCCGCTGATTGATCACGACCGCGACGACCGTGTCACCGGCCAGCAGAATGGTCGGCTTTCCGACGAGCTCGACCTTTCCGCCGTTCAGTTCCTGGAGGCGAAGCAGGTACTCCACCGCTTCCTCGGTGTTCTTGATGTTTCCGGAAAGCGACGAATTGCCGGCGATATAGGCCGGCTTGTCCTTGGTGTAGAAGCTCGCCATCCGTTCGACGCTTTCGGGACCACCGTCGCCGTGCGCTTCGTAGTAGTCAACCAGCAACTGGTAGTTCTCACTTGCGGTCGCCATTCCGGCTCCTCCTCGATCAGGGGCTGTCAGGTCGTGGTCGGGATTTCGAGCGGTGTCCGGGTCACCAGCGTGAGCCGGTTCATCGTCATGTAGTAGCCGATCGCGATGATCGCCTCGACGATTTCCTGCGCGGTGAAATGGCGAGAGACGCGCTCGAATACCGCATCCTCGACGTCGCCACCGCGGATCACCTGGGTGCCGAAGGACAGCAGGGCCTGGTCGGTTTCGCCGAACGCCGTCGAGGCGAGGTCCAGCGCATCGATCGCGTCCACCATCGCGGAAGTGGCGCCCAGTCGTTCGGCGATCGTGCGATGCTGCGACCACACATACCGGCCACCGTCCAGCCGCGCGGCGAGCAGGATCAGCAGCTCCCGCGGCAACGGCGGCAGCGACTGTTCGGTCATGACGGCCCGCCCGACAGCCAACTGCGGAAGCACGCAGGTTTTGGCATGGGCCATCATCGCGATGATGTTCAGGCGCCTGGGGGAGGCGCGCAAGGCAGCACCGGCGGCTCCTTCCATCGTCTCGATATCGACCAGCGGCAGCCGGCTATCGGACCTGATCTCGGCGCTCATCTCAAGCCCGGCCCGTCGTGCGATAGTCGCCGAACTGCCCATCGCGTTGATCAAGCGCGCTGGTGATACTCGTGCGCAGCTGCGCGACATAAGCGATGACCTCGGGCGTGAACCACGCCTGCGCCTGCACCTCGGTGCCGGCCCGGAGACCGTTGCGTATCCCCATCGCCTCCATCTGGCGGTGCAGCGCGCGCTTGTTCATCTGCTGCAGCGGCGCCGGCACTTTTGCCACCCGTTCGGCCATGTCGAGGACAGCCCCCTCCAGCTCCCCGATCGGGAACGAACGGTTCGCGAATCCCAGCTCGGCGGCTTGCCTGCCGGAGATCGGGTCCCCGGTCAGCATCATCTCCATCGCCTGCCGCATTCCCATCAGCCACGGGAAAATCTGGTTGTCCGGTGGGCTCATCAGCCGCACCGGCGGGTAGCCGATTTCGGCATCGTCGGCGACGTAGACGAGGTCGCACGACGCGGCGAGTTCGGTACCACCGGCCAGGCAATAGCCGTCCACCTGCGCGATCAGTGGTGTCGCGAGATCCCACAACCGGAAGCAGCCCTCCACGACATGGCGCGCCCAGTAACCGATCCCTGGCGCGGTGTAGTAGGGCCGTGGCCGGTCGCTGCCGTCCCCCGCCGCGCCCTGGGTCAGGTCATATCCGGACGAAAAGCACTTTCCCGCGCCGCGCAGAATGATCACGCGAATATCGCTGTCGGCATCCGCCTGCTCGAGAACGTCGAACAATTCCCGCCGCAGCTCGCTGCTCATGGCATTGCGCTTTTCCGGACGGTTGAGCGTCACCCGCAGGATCGCGTCGCGAGGACGATCGAGTTCCAGGAACTCACGCGGGCCGTAGGTGTCTTGAAATTCGGTCATGTCTGGGAATCCGCCCTCACCCTCATTGGTTGCCACGACCCTAGCCTGACCTGCACGGCAGCGACCAATACCGGCTGCTTATCGCAGCCATGCCGCAATTGGCATTTGCCAGGTCCGCGACGCAGGCATAACACTTCAAGGCGAATCGCTGAGGACCGAAGGAGTTCCTTAATGGACAGAACCGAGACCGTGACTGCCGATCGGCGGCAGAAGCGCCGTGTCGTGCTCGCGACGGGCGTCGGAACGACGATCGAATGGTATGACTTCTTCATTTACGCCCAGGCGTCCGCACTTGTCTTCGGTCCGGTGTTCTTCAAGTCGCTGGGTGCGCAGGCGGGGTTGCTGGTGTCGCTCGCGACAGTGGGGATCAGCTTCCTGTTCCGTCCGGTGGGCGCCTTGATCGCCGGTCATTTCGGGGACAAGGTGGGCCGGCGCCGGATGCTGGTGATCACCCTGTTCCTGATGGGTGGTGCGACCGCACTCATCGGCGCGCTGCCGACCCCGGACACCATCGGTGTCGCCGCCCCGATCCTGCTCCTGGTGCTGCGTATCGCACAGGGCCTGTCCGCCGGTGGTGAATGGGGCGGCGCCGCGCTGATGGCCGTCGAATCGGCACCGGCGAACCGGCGGGGACGGTTCGGATCCGCACCGCAGCAGGGCGCCCCGGTCGGTCTGCTCCTCGCCACCGGGTACTTCGCGCTGATGACGGCCGTCACGCCGAACGACGCGGCGTTCCTGAGCTGGGGATGGCGGGTCCCGTTCCTGTCCAGCGCCGTGCTGGTCTTCGTCGGCTACTTCATCCGCCGTCGTGTCGAGGAGTCCCCGACCTTCGTCGAGATGACCCGTGGTGGTCAGGTGCGCAAGGCGCCCCTCGGTGAGCTGTTCCGCACCCGTCCCCTCCTCGTGCTCGTGGCCGCGCTCGCCTACTGCGCCAACAGCGCCGGGACGTACGTCGTGACAGGTGGCTTCCTGCAGAGCTATATGACCTCACCTGCGCACCCCGGCCACCTTTCCAAGACGACCGTGCTGCTGATGGTCACCCTCTCCGGGCTCCTGTGGCTGGTCGCGCTGCACTTCGCGGCGCTGCTGTCGGACCGGATCGGCCGCCGCACCACCTTCGTGATCGGCTGGATCACCACGATCGTGATGACCTTCCCGCTGCTGCTGGCGATGAAGAGCGGAAATGCCGCACTCCTCTTCGTGGCGATGACCTTGTACATGGGCGCACTGATGATCACCTCGGGACCACTCGCCGCCTATATGGTCGAGCTGTTCCCGGCGGGGATCCGCTACTCCGGAATCGCGGTCGCCTACGCGCTCGGTTCGATTCTGGGCGGCGCTTTCGCTCCGTTGATCGCCACTGCTCTCTACGACAGCACCGGGTCGGTGTACTCGGTCGGCTGGTACGTCGTCGGCATCGTCGCGGTGAGCCTTTGCTGCACGCTGTTGCTGCGCGATCGGTCCCGTGTGGACCTGGGCCCGAATTCCAAGGCGTACGACGGATCTTCGTTCTACCTGGGACGCGCGGCCGGCGAGGTCGAGCGTGACCCGTCGACGGTGGCTCCCTGAGTAGGTGCCCGGCGCCCGTTCCCCGTCCGCATCAACGGACCGGGAACGGGCGTCCCATGTGGACACTATGCGGTCGGCCAGTCGACACTGAGGTACTGGATCTCGGTGAACTCGTGCAATCCTTCCCGGGCGCCCTCACGGCCGAGGCCGCTTTGTTTGAGCCCGCCGAACGGTGCGGACGGGTCCGAGAGCAGACCACGGTTGATCCCGACCATCCCGGCGTCGATCGCTTCACCGAGCCGGAGCGCGTCCTGGAGGTTCCCGGCGTAGACGTAGGCGGCCAGGCCCATTTCCGAGGCGTTGACCAGCTCCAGCAGCTCGTCCTCGTCCCGCCAGGTGAGCACGGGGGCGACCGGGCCGAAGATCTCCTCACGGACGATATCGGCGTCCGCAGGCACATCGGCCAGCACGACCGGTGCGAAGAAATATCCCTTGCCATCGCTGGGAATCTCGGCGCGGGCCACTACACGTGCCCCCGCCGCCAGCGCCGACTCGACCAGTTTCGTCACCCCCGATACGGCCTTCGCGCTGATCAACGGACCGATCTCGCCCGACGCCCCGACCCGCAGCGCCTCGACCCGTTTTCCGAGCCTGGCAAGGAAATCCTCGGCGATCGTGGCGTGCACATAGAACCGGTTCGCGGCCGTGCACACCTGCCCGCCGCCCCGGAACTTCGCGATCATCGCGCCGTCGACGGCGGCGTCGAGATCGGCGTCCGCCGTGACGACGAACGGCGCGTTGCCGCCCAGTTCCATCGACGCGTTCACCACCCGGTCCGCCGCCTGGCGTAAGAGAATCTGCCCCACCCCGGTGGATCCGGTGAACGAGATCTTGCGCACCCGGGGGTCCTCGAGCCACGTCGTGACCACCGCACTCGCGTCGGTGGTGGTCACCAGGTTGACCACGCCATCCGGCACCCCGGCCTCGGTGAGCAGGCGTGCGATCGCCAGTGCGGTCAGCGGGGTCTCGGCGGCGGGCTTGAGCACGACCGTGCACCCCGCCGCGAGCGCCGGGCCGATCTTGCGGGTCGGCATCGCGGCCGGGAAGTTCCACGGGGTCACCAGTGCGGCGATGCCGACCGGGCGGCGCGTCACCACCGTGCGGGCGCCACCCGCGGGGGAGGGGCCGTACGCGCCGTCCGTGCGCACGGCTTCCTCGCCGTACCAACGGAAAAACTCCGCGGCGTAGGTGACTTCGGCGCGGGCATCGGCGGGGGACTTGCCGTTCTCTTTCGTGATGAGCGCGGCCAGTTCCTCCCGGTCACGCAGCATCAGCTCGAACGCGCGGTGCAACAGTTCGGAACGGGTGCGCGCGGGCGTGCGTGCCCACGCGCGTGCGGCCGTCGATGCGGAGTCGACGGCCGCGGTCGCCTCGGCCGGACCACCGTCGGGCACGGTCGCGATCGTCTCGCCGGTCGACGGATCTACGACGGAAAACTCGCTCGTGACATGAGGGGGCGTTGCCTGCGTGGTGGTCATGTCCCCATCATGGGAGCGGTCATCCATGCCGTCCATGGCCTACTTTCTTGGCTCACCATGCCTGTCAGGCATACTTACTGGATGGAGCTGCGGACCCTGCGGTATTTCGTCGCCATCGCCGAGCACGGCTCGGTCAGTGCTGCCGCGAGGGTCGTACATATGACGCAACCCGCGCTCTCCCGAGCGCTGCGGAACCTGGAGCGCGAGCTGCGGCTCGATTTGTTCGTCCGGCGGGGCAACCGGCTGGAGCTGACCGCGGCGGGCGCCCAGTTCCTGCCGGTCGCGCGCGATGTCCTGCGGCGGGCCGACGACGCGTTGTCGGCCGCGGAGGCGTTCGCGGCCGGCCGGCTGGTCCGGATCGTCATCGCCGCCCCGGCCACGACCCTGACCGACCTGATCGCCCCGTTCCTGGCGACGTTCGGCCCGGCCGATCCGCTCCCGACAGTGGTTCAGTCCAGTGGTGCCGAGGTGCTGCCGCAGGGCGCGGATCTCGCGGTGGTGACCCGCCCGCCGGCTCCGTCGTGGGCGTCGCTCGCGCTGGCCGTGCTGCCGGTGTGGGCCTACGTGCCGGCGGAACATCCTTGGCGGGAAAGGGAAAGCGTGCGGCTGGCCGAGCTGGTGCGTGAACCGCTCGTCGTGCTCGACCCGTCGTTCCGGGCGCGGCAGATCCTGCAGGAAGCGCTGACCACCGCCGGCCTGGCCGCGCCGGACCTGGTCGAATGCGGCAACGCCCAGGTCGCCCAGGCCCTGTCCGCCGCGGGCAGGGGCGTCGCGGTCCTCACCGACGACTCGCGATTCGGCCTGCACGGGCTGCGGATCGAGGGGCCGGCGGGACCGCTGCGGATCTCCCTTTTCGCGGCGTGGGCCCGATCGCACCACGCGGCGAGGTCACTTTCCGAGCTGTCCCAACGGTTACGCACCTTCGCTGCGGAACGATACGGAACCGAGGTGGTCCCGGAGGGATGAGGCTGACCTCGGCGAGTCAGGTCTGCTGTTCCGAAGTGACCATGCGGATTGCGGTACGGACCGTTGCGGCAACGTCCAGGTCGCTCAGGCCCTGTCCGCCGCGGGCAGGAGCGTCGCGGTCCTCACCGACGACTCGCTATTCGGCCTGCCGACTGGCGCTAGTGGTCGCACGCAACGTGCAACTCAGGCGCACGCAACGTGCGACTCGCGCGCAGGCAACGTGCAACTCGCGCGCACGCAACGTTCAACTCGCGCGGACCATCCGGATTGCGGCGCGGACCGTTGCCGGTTCGTGGTCTTGGTCGATCATCGTGGCTACGGTCAAAGCCGTCTTTCCGAGGTGAGCTCCCAGTCGTGACGCCGCGAGGCTCGCATCGCGTGACCTGACCGCGTCCACGATGGCGGCATGATCTTCGGCGCCTTGAGCCCACGCGAGCGGCTCGCCCGTGATGTACAGGCGCCGGTACCGGGCGCAGTACTCCGACAAGTCGCGCAGCTCCTGGCAGATGCGCTCGCCCGCGTGGGAAGTGAGCTGGGCGTGGAACCGCGTGTGGACTGCCTCCCAGGGATCGATGTCACCCGCGGCGGCCAATTCGTCCATTTCCCCGAGCGCGGACTCCAGGCTCGTGAACTCCGCACCCGACAGCTGCGGCACCGTGATGCCGACCGCGAACGCCTCCAACGCGATGCGCATCGCATACAGCTGCTCGAGGTCCGACACGGACACGCAGGCCACGCGCATCTGGTGCTGATGGACGTGCTCGACCAGACCTTCGCGCTGCAGCAGTCTCAATGCCTCGCGGACCGGTCCGCGGCTCACCCGCAGATCACGCGCGATGACGGCTTGATTGATTCTCGCCCCCGACTCGAGCTCATTGTGCAGGATTTGCCGGCGCAGCTCATCGTGAACCGCTTCGACTTCGTCCTTCCGGCGCGGGGCAGCCAAGTCGATCATGCGCGGAAAGGGATTGAGATGGTCATAAAACCAACGTAATGCGAACGCCGAGAGGAGTCAACATTTCGCCGGCTCATAACCGGACAAGATGTTGACATTTTTGAGAAGCCGGTCGTAGGCTCTCCTTAAACAACAAGGAGGACGTCGATGCCGGCATCCGACGGTGATTTTCCCTTTCTTTCCCTTGACGAGCGCGATCGCCGGTGGGAGGTCGCGCGCACTATCATGGACCAGCACGAAGTCGACGCTCTTTTGGTGTTCGGTGACCGGGATGGTGCCGGGTCGGCACTGTGGGGAACCGATCATTGGCTGACAAATCATGAAGTCGGGTCGTATGTCGTGTTCCCCCGTGACGGTGTGCCCATCGCTCACGTCTGGTCGATCAATCCCTTGGTGGACCACATGGAATCGGTCGAACGCGGTGAGCTGTCCTGGCTTTCGGCTGATCAGTTCCGGCTGGGGCGCACCGCCGAGGGCATGCTGCGGACGATCGACGAACTGAAGCTGACCCAGGCCAGGTTCGGCGTCGTCGGTATCGAGCGGATGGCCCCGTTCTTTCCCGATGGAATCGCGCCGTGGCGTACCTATCAAGGAATTCTCGACGCACTTCCGCGGGCCAGTTTCTCCTCGGTCGGAGAAGCTTACGGAAAGGCCCGGCTCAGCCGATCCGCGGAGGAACTCGAAATGCTGCGCAAGAGCGCCGCGACGGGTGAGAAAATGTGCGAGGCGGCTATTGAGGCCGCACAGGTGGGGGCCACCGATGCGGACGTCCTCGCCGCACTGACTTCCGCCGCCATTCGCGACGGAAGCTGGGCTCACTGGACAATTCTTTCGGCCGGCGACGAGGACATTTCCTGGGGCGCGCCGATGTGGGTTCATCGCGGGGGAGGGCCACGGAAGATCCTCAATGGCTGGGTCCTGCGGTTCGAGCTTTTCCCGTTTTACGGGCTGTACGAGACGCAGCAGCAGCTGTCCATCGCGGTCGGCGACGTGCACCCGGACATCGCCCGTGCCGCCGAAGTCGTGGAACGTGCTTACGAGACAGGCGTTCAGGCTTTGCGGTCGGGCTTCCCCACCTTCGGTGAGGTCGAAACAGCGATGACCGCGGTGATCAAGGACGCGGGAGGCTGGAACTCGACGCCCAATATCCACACGTTGCCGCACGGGGCGATCGGCTCGATGGGGCCGTTCGAACCGCAGGACTGGACGAAGGCATATCCCGACTCCGGCGAGCGGTCCCGCAACCCTACGGGCGGGGGCGATCTGGAGCTCGTCCCCGGGATGATTTACGCCGTGCAGCCGAACTGTGTGTTCGGACGGCGCCGCGTGAACATCGGGGGGACGGTCGTCAGCACGGCCGACGGGGTCGAGGAGCTCAACCACATTCCCAACAAGCTCATCCACGTCGACCGCTAGCCGGTCGTGATCCTCGCAGCGGGCAACCTCGCTGCGAGGATCACGGTGCGGCGAGCCGTCAACGGGCGGCAGCTGCCTGCCCTGCCGTCAGAGTCTGACGCAGCTCACCGAGCGTCGGCCCGAGAAGCGCCAGTTCGTCGAGCACGGTGGTGAGGGCGGTGGTGTGGGCATCGGCCGGGGTGAACACGCCCTCGTGCACGTGCTGGCGGACGAACGTGATTTCGACGCCGGCCATCGCCGCCACCATCCCGGTCGCCGCCATGACCGGACGCAGCGCCGCGACGCCCCGGCTGCCGCTGGACGCCCCGCCGTACGACACGAAAGCCACCGGTTTGCGATTCCACTCGACGAAGAGGTGGTCGATCGCGTTCTTCAACGCCGGCGAGTAGCCGTAGTTGTATTCGGGGCTGATGAAGATGAAAGCGTCCGTGCTCGCCACGCGCTCGCTCCACGCGAGGGTGTGCGGCTGCGAGTACTCGTGCAGGCGCGGATGCTTCGGCTCGTCCATGAACGGAAGATCCAGTTCCTTGAGATCACAGAAGTCGACCTCGAACCGCCCGTCCGCAAGGGCGGCGTCACGCACCCATTCGCCGATCGGCAAACCGATGCGCACCGGGCGCACGCTGCCGACGACGACCATCACCTTGACCATGGAGACCTCCTGTTTTCCGTTGATCCGGCCGAGTCAGCCGGCTTTGTGCTGGGCCAGCGCATCGAGGACAGCGCGGCGCAAGACCGTGCCCCTGCTGGAACCCGCGTAGTAGGCGAGGTGGAGCACGATCTCGTGCAGCTGGTCCGCGTCGAGGTCGCCGCTCTTGAGTGCGCCGGCGGCGTGCAGGGCGAACTGGTCACCTTGCCCGAAGGCCGCGAGCACGCCCAACGTCAGCAGACGACGGTCCCGGATGGACAGTCCGGGACGACTCCAGATCTCCCCGTAGAGATGATCTGCCGCGTCCTGCACGAAGGGTTCGGGCGAGGCGAAGTTGGCGCTGAAACCCTCGCCGAGGACCTTGTCCACGATGTCCAGACCAACCGGGTGACGTGTGTCAGCCATGGTGCTCAACTCCGTTCGTTACGCCGTACATCGCCGGGCCCGGGTCGGTGATCAGCTCGTCCACCATCGGCAGCCGGAAGTCATGGGCTTCGCCGAGTTCCCGGGCGGCGGTGATGTCTTTCACCATGAGGTCGTAGTACTTCCGCAGTTCCTGTTGTTTCGGCGCCGGCAGCTCGGCGAGTGAGTCTCCGCGAAGCCCCATCAAGCCCAGTACCGTTTCGCCATCCGGGTCGGCCGCTTGGACGATTTCCTTGACACGCCCGTACTCGACGCCCACCGCACGGGCGAAGCAAGCCGCGTCGTACATGACTTTCCAGGACCCGGCGACGATGATCTGCCGGACGAGCTTCGCCGCCATCCCGGCACCGAGCGGTCCACAATAGATCGCCGCCTTGGCGAAGGCCCTCAGCGCGGGCAGTGCCTCTTCCGCCGTCGCCTCGTCGCCACCGAGCATCACGACAAGGCCGTTGGTGGCGGCATGCTGGCCGGCCGTCACCGGAGAATCGAGGAGCCTGATACCGGCCTTGGCGGCATCCTCGCTGAGTTCGAGCAATGTCTCGAGCGACACCGTGCTGAGCAATGCCACGATCAGGTTCGGCCGGGCGCCGGCCGCGATTCCCTTCGGCCCGAAGAGAACGTCTCTCGCCTGGTCTCCATTGACGACCGAAATCAGCACGACATCCGACGCCGAAGCGACCTCGGCGGCCGATGCGGCGCCGGCACACGGCAGCCTTCCGGCCTTGCCCTGGTCGATGTCGTAACCGGTCGCGGTCACCCCCGAGCGGTCGAGACTTTTGATCACCCCGGACCCGATCGTCCCGAGGCCCACCACCCCTATGCGAAGCTGCGAATAGTCGGACGAAGCGTTTTCTGGCATGACGATCACCTCGATGAGCAGACGGTAAGGTCAACAGTGCGGCGGTCAGGCGAAGAACGCGCTCATGCGTTCGCCGAGCAGGTAGGCGGTGGCGGCGGGGCCGCGAGACGTGAGTTTCGGGAACACCGATTGGTCGCAGATCCGCAGGTTCTCGACACCCCGCACGGTGCCGTACTGGTCCACGACGGCCATCGGATCGGTGTCCGGGCCCATTTTGCAGGTGCAGGACGGGTGCCCCGCGTAGTTGAGGTGCGAAATCATCCAGGCATCCATCGCCGCGTTGCTCGCCAGGTCGGTTTTGTCCAGCGAAAGAAGCTTCGCGCCGATCGCCCGCATGGGCGCCGAATGGAACAGTTCGTCAAGGACCTTCATCCCTTCCCGGATGCGCACCCGATCGCTTTCCTGCTGGAAGAAATTCCATTTCATCCGGGGGTTGCCGAGCGGATCGGCCGAGGCCAGCGTGACCTCGCCCCGTGAGTCCTCCTGCATCACGCTGACCTGCACCGCCGGAACCCGCATAGCGACGGCGTCTGTATCGACGCGGAACATCGAGGCGCGGCTGGCCACGAACGGCAGGATCTCCAGGTCACCGGCCTGCCCGGAGCCTTCGGCGGTCCAGTTCAGATTGCTCGTCATGACATTGCGTCCCGGCAGCACCGGAAACGTGCCGCTGAACGTCCACGGGCTCGACATTTTCGGATGATCCATCAGGTTCTGCCCGACGCCCGGCACGTCGGCCAGGACCTCGATTCCGTGCTCTTTCAGCTGCCGGGCCGGCCCTATGCCGGAGAGCATCAGCAGTTGCGGTGTGCGCAGCGCGCCGGCCGAAAGCACGGTCTGCCGGGCGTGGAACCGCTGTGTTCGCCCCTCGACGGACGCCTCCACCCCGATGCATCGCGTGCCCTGGAACAGGACCCGGGTGACCTGGACGCCGCCCTTGACGGTCAGGTTGGTGCGGCCCAGATTCGGGATGAGATAGCCGACCGCCGAACTGACCCGCAGGCCATGGGAAATGTTCGTCGGAACCGGCCCGACCCCGCCGGACCCGGGCCCGTTTTTATCGTCCTCGACGGGGAAGCCGAGCCCGATCGCCGCGTCGGTGAACGCCCGCGTGAATTCGGGAGCACGGTCGATCGGCTCGCGCTGCACCGGAATCGGGCCCGTCGTGCCATGGTGCTCGGTATCGTGTGGGAAGTCCTTTTCGGACTCACTGCGTTTGTAGAACGGCAGGACCTTTTCGTAGCTCCACTCGTCGTTGCCCAGCGCGGCCCATTCGGTGAAGTTCTCCTTCGTGCCACGAATGAAGTAGGCGGCGTTGATCGAGCTGGAGCCACCGATCACCTTCCCGCGCGCGACCGGCGCCACGAAGCCGTCCGCGAATTCGCCTGTCAGCTCCCAATTGTGCGGACTTCCGGGCATTCCACCCGAGACGTCGGCCGGGTCCCGCACTCGCTGCGGCAGGGCCGCGACCGACTCGTACACGGCGCCGGCTTCGAGGACCAGCACCCGGCGATCGGGGTCCCCGGTGAGCCGTGCGGCGAGTGCCCCGCCGCACGACCCCGAACCGACGATGATGACGTCAAACTCTTCCCGGGACACGACTGCTGCTTCGCCTCGCTTCGTTTTCCTGGATCGGCGCCGGCGCGCACGCAATCTCGGTGAGCAGCCCGGCGATCGCCTGTGGCTCGGTGACCATGAGGTCGTGGGGACCGTCGATCTGCCAGAACCGGCCCGCCACGCGCTCGTCGGCCGGCAGGTTGTCATGGGCGCCCATCCGCACGCTCGAAGTGGCGACGATGTGATAGCGCGGGATGGTGTCGAGTGCTGTTTCGTTGCGCAGATCGAGTTTCTGCTCGATCGATTTCCAGGGATGCGGGGTCAGGCGTTGCATCATCCATTTCACCTCTTCGGGATCGGTCACGCCGTAGAACGCCACCAGATCCTCGCTGGGAAAGACGACCAGCTCGACACCGTCGACGACCTGACCGGATTTTCTCATTTCGACAATGGGCGGGAATGCCTCGGCATTCGACCGGCCACGGGGGGAGTCCACGAACACGAGCTTCGCGACCCGGTCGGCGACCCGGTCGGCAACTCCGGTGATGACGATTCCGCCGTAGCTGTGGGCCACGAGCACCACATCTTTCAGGTCCTCGTAGAACAACAAATTCGCCACGTCGGTGATGTGCGTGTTCAGGTCGACATCGGCGCTGATCAGATGCGCCCGGTCACCGCATCCCGTCAGGCTCGGGTAATACACGGTGTGCCCGTCCGCCTCCAGTAACCGGGCGACCTTCTGCCAGGCCCAACCGCCGTGCCCACCACCATGGACCAATACGTAGGTAGCCATGAAATCTCATTTCCAACGACATTGTTGAATCCGCTGAGCCGCGGTACTCATTTACGTTAACGGGGCGGCCCTAAAATGTCAACATTTGCCTGTCGGGTTTTCCGGAAATGAGCGTCAGTCGGTTTCCTGCATTGGCACCATCACGAAGTCGAAGGCCGATCGCCACCGAATATCGTCTCCGGTGGCTTCGTGGTAGTGCGCGATGAGTGACTCTTTGACACCGAACACGGCGTCCGAGTCCAGATATTCATCGCCGTTCACGAACGTATGGGTGACCACCGGCTGATAGCCCGGCGCGCTCACGATGAAATGCATATGGGCGGGACGGTAGGGATGACGGCCCAGCCGGCGCAGCAATGCGCCGACGGGGCCGTCATCGGGAATGGGGTAGGGGGTGGGTCTGATGCCGATGAAGTCATAGCGGCCGTCCTCGCCCGTGAAGAACCGCCCCCGGTTGTTCCATTTCGGCTGAATATCCGGCTGCTGCACGTCGTAATATCCCTCGGCATTGTCCGACCACACGTCGACGCAAGCACCCGGAATGGCCCGGCCGTCCACATCGAGGACCGAACCGTGGAACCGGCAGGGCTCACCGAGGCCGTCCAGGCAGATGTTCTCGCCCATCTTCCGGATCGGCGCGCCGGCCACATGGAACGGGCCGAGCACGGTGTTCTCGGTGGCACCGGGAGGACGCCGGTGATTGATGGCGTCGACCAGCATCGAGAAACCGAGGATGTCGGAAAGCAGGATGAACTCCTGCCGTTCGGCGGAGCACAACTGTCCGGTACGGGTGAGAAAGTCGATGGCCGTGCCCCACTCGTCCTGCGTCAGCTGCACCTCTTTGGCGAACGCATGCAGGTGGGTGACGAGGCTGGTCAGCACCGTCGCCAGTCTCGGGTCGACGTCCTCGGCCATCCGGGCATTGACCGTCGCCACCGAATCGGCTTCACGGAAGAACGGGTCCATCGTCGGATCCTCCGAACTGTCTACTCAGGACGGTCACCGGCCCAGGCGCGGTGCAGCAGCGCCCGGATACCGCCGATCTCCAGCGGCCTCGGCGACCAATACGGATTGGCCGTGGCCAATTCGGCGAGCCGGTCCAGGTCTGCCTCGCCGACACCCAGGTCCGCGAGCCGCTGGGGGACGCCGAGTGTGGCGGCGAAGTCGTACAACGCGGCGCCGGTGCGGGGACCGAAGACCGTCTTCGCGGGAGCGAGGACTTCCGGCACCGCTTCTTCGACGTAGGCGATGGTGTGCGGCAACAGCACGGCGTGCGTCTGGGCATGGGGGAGGTCGAGCGCTCCGCCCAGGGTGTGGCAGAGCTTGTGGTGGATCGACATGCCCACGCCGCCCAGAACCGTGCCGCACAGCCAAGCGCCGTACAGCGCCCGGTCGCGCGCATCCTTATCGGTGGCGTCTTTCGCAATGACCGGAAGCGCCTCGCGCAAGGCCGCCAATGCGTCGACGGCCATCAACGTGTAGATCGGGCTGCCGTCCTGGGCGTAGCTGCCCTCGACCGCGTGTGCCATGGCATTGAGGCCACTTGTGCAGCTGAGGGACACCGGAAGCGTGTCGGTGAGGTCGGCGTCGTAGATCACGGTCTCGGGCAGGATCTCCGGCCCACGGCGAGTGGATTTCACCCCGGCGTCCGTCTCACCGAGGATCGGGGTGACCTCGGAGCCGGCATAGGTGGTGGGGATGACCAGCTGCGGCACGCCGGTGCGGGCGGCGATCGCCTTCCCGAGGCCGGTCGTCGAGCCGCCGCCGAGTGCGACCACCCCGTCGGCGCCGAGACTTTCCATGACAGCCATCGCTTCGGCCGTCACCGTCACCGGCGTATGCATTGCGGCGCCGGGGAAAACGCCCACGGCGAGCGACCCGATCCGCGCCGCGAGACCTTCACCGGCGTCCCGTTGCTCCGGCGTGGTGAGCACCAGAGCGCGACGGACACCGAGCCGTCCGAGCTCGTCCGACGCCTCCCGCACCCTGCCCCGTCCGAAAAGGACCCGGATCGGGCTGGTGCTGTGTGTGAAGGTCTGCACCCGGCTCAGCCTCCGATCTTGAACAGGCGGCGGGCGTTCGTGCTCCCGATCCTGATGCGGTCCGCCTCGGAGATGGCGGCGTTGTCGAACCACCGGGCCGCGTGATCGACGTTCTCGAACGGCCAGTCCGTGGAGAACATGATGTGTTCCGCCCCGAGTTCGAGTATGGCGCCCACCAGGGTCTGGGTACGGAAGTTGCCCGACGTCGTGATGTGGAAATTGGTCGTGAAGTAGTCCGCGAACGGGCGCTTGGCCGGATGACGGGGCGGCACGTCGATCCAGGCGTTGCGGTTGTCCACCCGCCACAGCATCGCCGGAATGCCCTCACCCATGTGCCCCAGCACGATCTGGAGCGACGGATGTTCGTCGAACAGGCCCGAGCCCATCAGCCGCAGCGCGTGCACCGCGGTCTCCTGAGCGAACCCCCACGTCGGTCCCAGGAGCCACGGGTGGCCGTCGTAGATGCGGGCGTCCTGCGGGAGCGGGTTGCGGGGATGGAGGTAGAACGGGACGTCCAGGTGTGCGACGTGCGCCCAGAACGGACGGTATTGCGGCAGGTCGTAGTACAGCGGCTCGCGGCCGTCGCCGTGTGCCGCGTCCTGGGAGAAGCCGTTGACCAGCGCGCCCACGAAACCCAGCTCGCGGACACATCGTTCCAGCTCCGCCGCGGCCGCATCGGGATCCTGCATGGGCAGCGCGGCGAAGGCACGAAAGCGATCCGGGCGCTTCGCGCACTGCTCGGCCAGGTAGTCGTTCGCCTTCCTGGCGACCTCGACGGCGCGACCACGATCCGCGATCGCCTGGACGGCCGGCGCGTTGAGCGACAAGATCATGATCTCGATGTCGTGTTCGTCCATGAGCCGGACCCGCCGGTCCTGGATGTCGAGAAGCCGGTCCTGCAGCTCTTCCCAGTACGCATCGGGAACGAAGCCGGCCGAGTCCTGGAGCGTGTCCGGGATGGCGAAGTGTTCTTCGAGGGCGATCTTGCCTGGCATGGTTCTCCTGGGGTACGGCGGTGTCAAACCGATGGGTGGGTGCGCGGGAAAACGGTGAGCAACTGCTTGAGGAGCGTCGACAACTCCTGAGCGTCAGGAGCGAGCCCGTAGACGTAGCTGTCCGGGCGGACGATCACGCCGGCCGAGTCGTGCTCGGTGAACCAGCGGGCGTAGACGCCGCCGGTGTCGTAGAGATCGGCGCTGTCGAAGAGACTGTCGAACCCGAAGCTCACGTGGCGTCCACCCAGGCCGGCGAAGGCGAGGAGATCTTGTTCCGCGATATCCGATACCGCCTGGCGTCCATTCGTGACGAGCAGCCACCCGGTCCCGAGCAGATCGTCGAACAGCGCCGTCCGCGCGGAGTCGGAAACCAGGCCCTGCGGGAAAATATCGCCGTGGTTGGCGATGAGGCCGCCGGTGAGTCCCGGATAGCGCAGCTTGTCCGGCTTCTGGTTGGCCTTGCGCGCCGCGATCATCCGCTCGTCACGCAGGCGTGCCTCGTCCTTGTCCCGCATCGTCTGGACGCGGCCCAGTTCGACCGCCTTCTCGGTGATGAACCGTACGTGCGGTTCGCGCTCGGGCTGGTAGCTGTCCAGCAGCTCGGCGGAATGGCCGGACAGCACCAGATCCAGCTTCCAGGCGAGGTTCCGCGCGTCGCGGATCCCCGAGACCATGCCCTGCGCCAGGAACGGGGGCATCTGGTGTGCGGCGTCGCCGGCGAGGAGCACGTTTCCCCGGCGCCAGGTGTCGGCGATCGCGGAGCGAAAGGTGTAGTTGGCGATCCGGATGAGATCGGCGTCCTCGGGGGTCAGATAGTCCGCGACCCGCCGCCACACCCGCTCGGCCTCGGTGGCGTCCTCCCGGCGGACATCGGGCTCCAAGCGGAACGAGAAACGGTGGTGGCCCGGACCGATGTTGACGATGGCGATCGGCTCGTCGGGGTTGCACACCTGGCTGAACGACGGGAGCGAGGGCAGATCCCGGCGCAGCTTGAAGTCGCAGACCAGCCAGTTCTCGAAGAACCCGTAGTCGTCGAGGGTCCCGCCCACGAAGGTGCGCGTGATCCCGTTCCCTCCGTCGCAGCCGACGACGAACCGTGCCCGCACCCGGTGCGTGGCGCCGTCGGCCCCCGTGGCGTCCAGTTCGACGATGTCATCCAGCTGCCGGATATCGGTGACCGTCGTGCTGCGCCGCACCTCGACAGCCGGGAATTCCTGGACGCGCGCGTCCAGCACGGACTCCAGATGTGGTTGGTACATCATGTAATTCGACGGCCAGCCGCATCGGCCCGGGTTGTCGTACTCGATGTCGAGCAGCACGTCGCCCTGCCCGTTGACCCACACATATCCGGGCTGGATGTTCGTGCCGGGCAGCATGCGCTCGGCGACGCCGAGCTTCTGGAACGTCCTCATGGTCTCGTCGTCGAACGCCGCCGCCCGCGGCAGGTTGTACAGGCCGGCGTAGCGCTCGAATACCAGCACGCGGTGCCCCAGCTGGCCCAGTAGCGCCGCCAACGTCATGCCGGTGGGGCCGAAGCCCACGATCACCACATCGACGTCCGCCGTGGGAACAGGATCCGCTGCGCCATTCACGGACCCGACGCTATGTTTCACCAATCATAAAGTCAATACGTTATAGTGAATTCGCTGGGCCGCGATGGCCGAGCGCGACCCGATAGAGTCCGAGGCATGGTGGAGCTTGATCCTGTGGATGGCGAAGAACCTTCTCGCGCCGACCCCCGTCAGGGAATCCAGTCGGTCGAGATCGCCATGACCGTGCTGCAGGCGATCGAGGCCGGTCGAGGGCCCATGAGCCTGACGCAGATCGCGCAGTGCTGCGGAATGGGCGCCAGCAAGGCACATCGGTATCTGGTGAGCTTGTGCCGCGTCGGCCTCGCGGTCCAGTCGCAACGGTCGGGCCTGTACGACCTGGGTCCCGCCATGCGGCGGATCGGGATCGAGTCACTGCGGCGGATGGACGAGGTCGGGCTGGCGTCGGAGTATCTCCCGGGCCTGCGCGACCGCACGTCGCATGCCGTCAACCTGGCGGTGTGGGGTGAAGCCGGCCCGGTCGTCGTGAGGTGGGACTACGGCGCCCACGCACTGCCCATCACCGTGCGCGTCGGCGCCACCCTGCCCCTGCTGACCTCGTCGGTCGGGCTGGTGTATCTGACCCATCTCCCCGAGACCATGACCAGGCCCGTGCTCGACGCGGAGATCGCGGGCCGGAGCGTCAAGGCGCCGGACGAGAAGTGGTTCGACGACGTGCGCCGGAAGGTTCGCGAGCAAGGGCTGGCGGTGACGTCGGGCGGGGTGATCCCGGGGATCATGTCCATCGCGGCCCCGGTCTTTTCCCCCGGTGACACCATTCCGCTCGTGGTGGCGGTCGCCATGCCGGAACGCCTGGCCGATGACGCGACCGTGGCACTCGTCGAGCGGGAGCTGGCCCGTACGGTGGAAGCCATCTCGGTCGACCTCGGCACGACAGCGGCGGCCTCGCCCGCCTGAATGCACGAACGCCGGCGCCGGACCGGTTGTCACGGGCGGGCTGAGCTCACGGGGTCAGGCCCAGCCCCCGCGCGCGGGCCGCCGCCTCCATCCGGCCCTCGGCGCCGAGCTTGGCCAGCAGGTTCTTGACGTGGTCCTTGACCGTGTACAGGCCGATGCCCAGCCGCTGCGCGATGGCCTGGTTGGACAAACCCGTGGAGAGCAACGCCAGCACGTCCTTCTCCCGTCCCGTCAGGCGCGGCACGTCCGCCGCCGGCGCGGGGTCGTCCACCAGGAGGCCGGCGGTTTTCAGCAGTCGCGCCCGCAGCCCGGGGTCACCGGTTTCGCCGGCGAGGGCACGCAAATCCGCGTAGGCCTCGGCGACTCGTGACCGCCGGATGCGGTCCGGCGATCCATCGTGCCGGTCGCGCAGCCGCCGCAGCACGTCGTTGACGGCCAGATTCTGTTCCAGGGCACGGGCTTCGTGCGACACCGCGTCGAGCAGGCGTCCCATTTCCCGCTGGCTGGTGCGCAGGGCGACGTAGAGCACCCCGACGGATCGGCGCGCCACCACCACCGGTGCCGCCGCCATCGCCCGCAGGGACTCGGCCCGGATGATCCGGTCGTAGCGATGCGTGATCATCGGTGAACCGACATAGTCCTGAATGGACAGTGCGCGTTGTTGTGCCGCGACCCGGCCGCCCACTCCGTGTCCCTCCTGGAGCAGGGCTCCCCGCAGAGGTCCGACGACGGCACCATCGAACGCGTTCAGCACAACCCCCGACTCACCCACCTGGCCGGCGAATGCCAACTGCACCCCGGTCCTGCGCCGCAGTCTCGCCAGCGCAGCCGTCACGGCCTGGTCCACCGACCCCCTCTTCGGAGGGTGGCTCATGTCGTCGATCACGTTCACAGTGTGACCGGGTCGTGCCGCTTCGACCAGACCAGACGAACCCGGGGAGCCCGATGCAGCCTCACACTCTCGACGTGCAGCCGGTTGTCGACGCCTGGCTCGCCGCCTACGACACTCCTGAGGCCGACGTCGCCCACCTGGCGTGCGATCGCCACGACGCCGGGGCCCTCGCGTTCACGTTCATCGAGCCGGATCTCACCTCGCGCGACGTCACGTACGGCGAACTTGCCGAGAAGTCCCGGCGGCTGGCCACCGTCCTCGCCGGACTCGGCGTGCGGCAGGGGGACCGGGTGCCCGTCCTCATGGGCAAGCGGCTCGAACTGCCGGTGACCCTGCTGGCGATCTGGCGGCTCGGCGCCGTGTACGTACCGCTGTTCACCGCGTTCGCCACCGGCGCCGCCCGGATGCGGATCGAGGCTTCCCGAGCGCGGCTGGTCGTCACCGAGCCGTCCCAGCGAGCCAAGCTCGACCCCATCGAGGGCATCGAGATCCTCGAAACGGGCCCGGCGTTCGACCGGCTCGTCAGCGACGCCGAGCCACTCGCGAGCTCGGTGGCGGTCGGCGGCCGCGGGACGATGCTGCAGCTGTTCACCAGCGGCACGACGGGTAAGCCCAAGGGGGTCGCCGTGCCGGCACGGGCACTGGCGTCCTTTCACTGCTACCTGCACTTCGGGCTCGACGTCAGTGAGGACGACGTCTTCTGGAACGCGGCGGACCCCGGGTGGGCGTACGGCCTGTACTACGGCGTCGTGGGCCCACTGGTTTCCGGACGCCGCAACCTGTTGCTCAACGCGGGGTTCACCCCCCAGTCCACAGTGGCCGTCCTCGAACGGTTCGGGGTCACGAACTTCGCCGGCGCGCCCACGATGTACCGGGCGCTGAGCAAAAGCGGACTCGTGCGCGACGTCCATCTTCGACGGGCATCGTCGGCCGGTGAGCCGCTGACGCCGGACGTCGTCGACTGGGCACGCGAAACACTCGGCACCGAGGTCCGGGACCACTACGGCCAGACGGAACTCGGCATGGTCATCAACAACCACTGGCACCCGGACCTGGCACGCCCGGTCAAGCCCGGCTCGATGGGGCAGCCACTGCCCGGGTACACCGCCGGAATCCACGACGGGCAGATCGCCATCGACGTCGGGAACAGCCCGCTGCTGTGGTTCACCGGCTACCACGAGGACCCGGAGAAGACCGAGGAGCGCTTCACCGCCGACGGGCGCTGGTATCTCACCGCCGACTCAGGCCGGACCGATGAGGACGGGTACTTCTTCTTCACCGCCCGTGACGACGACGTCATCCTGGCCGCGGGCTACCGGATCGGGCCGTTCGACGTGGAGAGCGTGCTGATCACCCATCCCGCGGTCGCCGACGTCGCGGTCGTCGGCAGGCCGGACCCGGAAGGGATCCGCGGCGAGGTGGTCGAAGCGTTCGTGGTCCTGGCGGAAGGCACCGAAGCGAACGACGACCTGGCCGGAGAACTTCAGCAGCTGGTGCGGGACAACTACGCCAAGCACGCTTATCCGCGCTCGGTGCATTTCATCGACGCGCTGCCGAAGACACCCAGCGGCAAGGTTCAGCGCTACCTTCTGCGGCAGCGCTGAACCGCCCCCGCCTGATTCACTTCTTGGCGTAGTCGCTGACGCCCTGCCAGTCGATGACCACACACGGCTCGTCACCGACGACCCACGCGTCATGGCCCGGCGGGCAGATCATCACATCGCCGGTGCGGAATTCGGCTTCTTCGCCGTCGTCCATCCGGATCGTCATCTGTCCGGAGAGGACATAGCCCATGTGGGAAGCCTGGCAGCTGTCGGTTCCCGCGATCGGCTTGATGTGCTTCGACCACTGCCACCCGGGCCGGAAGGTGGCCCGGCCGACCGGACCACTGGCGAGGTTCACCAGCTCCACCTGCCCGCTGTCCTGTTCGAACGGGCGTAGCTCTTCGGGAGCGTCCATGCTCATTTTGCGCAGACCTGTCATGACGACCTCCTTGTGGCGGTCACCGCGTCGCCGCCAACGCGGCTACACCGGTGAGCATCGGCCCGCGACGCGCCGGGACACTAGAGGCGAAAGCCCCAACAGTATTCCGGCGGCCATCGGCGACTCCCCGGTCAGGTCGCGGAGCGTCGTTCGCTGAGCACGGTTTCCGCGACCCCGCGGTAACAGTCCCGAGTGGACACCGGCGCGGCAGCGTGTCCACGTTCGAGTCGAGTCCATTATGGACAGTCAAGGTCAGGCGCCGTCGGCTGGTTCCCGTCGTCTCGTCTGGGCAAACCCGGCAGCGGCACCTACAGTGGGAAATGCCTGGTGAGACAGCCTGGATGGACCAAAGGCGGTTCCCCACATGAAGGATGCGCACCCGTTCGAGCCCATGGCGGCGGGACCCGGCAGCGGCCCCGTTTTCGCGGCGTGGGAACGGTTCGTGCGCGGCGAGGACCAGGTCCCCGGCGTCCGGCCGGTGGTGGCGATCTCCTGGCATCGTTGCCGCGAGCAGTACCGGGTGGATCCGCATCTGCCCGCGGCCCCGGTCGCCGTCGCGGCTGGAGACCACACGCTCGAGCACGACGCGGTTTTCGCGGAGCTGGGCTTTCGTGCCGCGTCCGTGGCCCATGAAATGGGCAACCTCGGCGGCGTCGTCACCGTCACCGATGCCACCGGCCGGATCCTGGGCGAATGGGGTGACCAGGCCACGCTCGCCAGAGCCACCGAAGCCAATCTGGCGCCCTGGTTCTGCTGGTCCGAATGCGCGGCAGGCACGAACGGAATGGGCACGGCGCTGGAGGCGCACGGCCCGGTCCTGATCAGGGGAGCGGAGCATTGGTGCCAGGCGTTCCACAACTGGGTTTCCGCGGGCATCGCGGTGCGTGACGTCGTGACCGGGGACCCGATCGCGGTGCTGAACGTGTCGTGCTGGCGCAGGCAGCTTCCCGCGTCCGCGGGCGGGCGGCTGGCGAACGTGGTCGCCAAGACGCAGCGCACGCTCAAAAGACGCGCCAGGGACAGCGGCGCCGAGCTGGTCGCCGCCTTCACGCAGGCCAGGGCACGGGCCCATGAGCCGCTCGCCGCCGTGGACACCGCGGGCAAGGTGGTGATCGCCGACGACTCGGCCAGCGTGCTCATGGGCGTCCCGGCCTCCACCCCGGCGGTCGACTCGACGCTGCGCTGGAACCCGCGGCTGCCGGAACTGATCGGCGCCGCCCGGTATGCCAGTAAGCAGGCGGCGCAGGATCCCGGCTGGGTCGGCTCGACGCAGATCTTCACCCACCTCGCCGACGAGCCGACTTCGATCAGTATCCGGCCCGTTTTCTCGTCCGGGCATCTGATCGGGAACCTCGTCTCGTTCGGCGCCACCGACGGGGCGCAGCTGCCCCCGGCGCACCAGCCCGCGCCCGCACGGCAGCCGCGCCGGCTGGTCGCAACGCGCGCGAACCGGATGGTGCTGCTGCGGCTGGCGGAAGTCTCCTTCGCCGAATCCGACGGCAACGACGTGTGGCTGTGCACCGGGCAAGGACGGTTGCGGGCCGCCACCCCGAGCCTGGACAAGCTCGACGACGAGCTGGCCGATGCCGGCTTCCTGCGGGTGCATCGCCGGTATGTGGTCAACCTCAGCCGCATCCGGGAGATCGAGCGTGGCCCCAAGGGCGGGCTGCTGCTGGTGATGGAAGACGGGCCGAACGAGATGGTGCCGGTTTCGCGGCGCAACGCCCCGGCTGTGCGCCGCGCGCTCGACATCTGAGGTCGTGGAGGGATGCAGTGTCTGACAATCCGGAAGCCGTTGCCGGTGAGGTGAACGATGGCAGCGCGGGCGGCCTCGGACTCCCCGGCGCGTCCGGGCAACGCGGTACTCCGGCCGCGGCCCCGGGCAACCGTGACTGGTGGCCGGACCAGCTCGACCTGAAGATCCTCCGGAAACATCCCGCGTCGGCCAATCCGCAGGGAGCGGACTTCGACTACGCCGCGGAGTTCGCGACCCTGGACCTCGACGCGCTGGCCAGTGACGTCGACGAGGTGCTGACGACCTCGCAGGAGTGGTGGCCGGCGGACTTCGGCCATTACGGGCCGCTCGTGCTCCGGATGGTGTGGCACTGCGCCGGGACCTACCGTGTCGACGACGGCCGGGGCGGCCCGGCCATGGGCATGCAGCGCTTCGCACCACAGAACAGCTGGCCGGACAACCGCAATCTCGACAAGGCGCGCCGGCTGCTGTGGCCGGTAAAGAAAAAGTACGGCCGCAAGATCTCGTGGGCCGACCTGATGGTTTTCGCGGGCAACCGGGCACTGGAGACGATGGGGTTTCACACCTTCGGTTTCGCCGGTGGCCGGACGGACGCGTGGGAGTCCGACGACGACGTCTACTGGGGCCCCGAGCGGGTCTGGCTCGGCGACGCGCGACACCGCGGCGTCCGGGACCTGGAGAAGCCGCTGGCCGCCGTCCAGATGGGCCTCATCTACGTCAACCCGGAGGGCCCGAACACGGTGCCGGACCCGCTCACGGCGGCCAGGGACATCCGCGAGACGTTCCGGCGTATGGGGATGAACGACGAGGAGACCGTCGCGCTGATCGCGGGCGGACACACGTTCGGCAAGACCCACGGCGCCGCCGACCCGGCCACCTACCTCGGCCCGGAACCGGAGGCCGCGCGCCTGGAGGAGCAGGGCCTCGGCTGGAAGGGCGGCTACCGCAGCGGGAAGGGTGCGGACGCCATCTCCAGCGGGCTGGAGGGAACCTGGACGCCCACCCCGACCCGGTGGGACAACAGTTTCTTCGAGACGCTGTTCGGCTACGAGTGGATCCTGGAACTGAGCCCCGCCGGGCTGTGGCAGTGGATCCCCGAAGGCGGCGGCGGAGCCGGCACCGTGCCGGACGCCCACGATCCGTCGAAGCGACACGGCCCGACGATTCTCACGACCGACCTCGCGCTGCGGTACGACCCGGTCTATGAGCCGATCGCGCGGCGCTTCCTGGAGAATCCGGACCAGCTGGCGGACGCCTTCGCGCGCGTCTGGTTCAAACTGACCCATCTCGACATGGGCCCGATCCAGCGCTATCTCGGACCGTGGGTGCCCCGGGAATCCTTGCTGTGGCAGGATCCTGTCCCCGCCGTGGACCACGAGCTGGTCACCGAGGAGGACATTGCCGCGCTCAAGGCGAAGATCCTCGCCTCGGGCCTGACGGTCGCCCAGCTGGTGTCCACCGCGTGGGCGTCGGCCTCGACGTTCCGCATCAGCGACAAGCGGGGCGGGGCGAACGGGGCACGCATCCGCCTCGAGCCGCAGCGCGGCTGGGAAGTCAACGACCCGGGTGCGCTCGGGCAGGTTCTGCTTACGCTGGAAGGAATCCAGGATTCCTTCAACGCCGCGCAGCCCGGCGGGAAGAAGATCTCGCTGGCCGACCTGATCGTGCTCGGCGGGTGTGCCGCCGTGGAGCGGGCGGCCGGGCTCGCCGGCCACCGCATCCGGGTCCCGTTCACTCCGGGACGCACGGACGCCGCGCAAGAGTGGACCGACGAGGAGTCCTTCGCCGCACTCGAACCGGCCGCCGACGGGTTCCGCAATCACCGCGGCAAGGGCCACCGGCTGCCGTCCGAGCACCTGCTGGTCGACCGGGCGAACCTGCTGAACCTGAGCGCGCCCGAGATGACCGTCCTCGTCGGCGGTCTGCGTGTCCTCGGCGCGAACCACCAGCAGTCCCCGCTGGGTGTCTTCACCACCCGGCCCGGTGTGCTGACCAACGATTTCTTCGTGAACCTGCTTGACATGAGCATCGAATGGCAGCCGAATTCCGCGGAGACATTCGACGGCCGCGATCGCGCGAGCGGCGAACACCACTGGACCGGCAGCCGGGTCGATCTCGTTTTCGGCTCGAATTCGGAACTGCGTGCCATCGCCGAGATTTATGCGAGTGACGACGCGGGGGAGAAGTTCGTGCGGGATTTCGTCGCCGCGTGGGACAAGGTCATGAACCTCGATCGATACGACCTGCGCTGAGCAGGCGGTGCCGAATCGGGTGTGAACGGTAGCTGTTCGCGAATGAACGGCGCACAACGGCTCACCTCGGCGCCTGCTCTTGTCGCTGTCATTCATCCGGCGTAGCAAGAGAAAGTCGACACCTATACCCGGCATGAGGAGTGTGATGCCCGATGACGACCGCGCCAGAACGGCCCGACTTGCTCAAGGAGCTCGGGCTGGACGTGCAGAACCACGCAACACTGGGCCGGGTGCTCGGCACCGGGAAGATCGAACGGGCCAGCGAAGGATCGGACGGCCGGATGAAGGCCACGATTCGCATCAATGTGGACGAGCTGACCTGGGATCCGTCCATTCTCGTCATGCCTCACGGCGGCGATATCGATCTCGAACTCATCAACGACGACAAGAACACCCATTGCGCACTCCTGCCGAGTAATGGCGACCGGAAGTTCATCTGGCTGGTGAATCATTCGCGGGGCCGGGCCAGGCTCAATCTCGACGGGCCGGGCTACTACTGGTTCAGCTCACCCACCGGCAACGACGAGGGCCGTGGGCTGACCGGCGCCATCGTCGTCCTGGGCGACGCACCGCCGGAGGCCCGTCTCGACCGTCCCGAGCAGCCGCAGCCGTAGGAAGGAGGAGTTCATGACCACCTCGGAAGACTACGTCGACGCCGGTGAGGCCATCGACCAGGGAAACCTGAGCGGCAAGATCCCGGGCGGCGAGGTCGCACCGCCGGTGACGGCCGATGTGAACTACGAGCGCATCCTCAACGCCCGCGAGGAGCCCCACAACTGGCTCACCTATTACGGCGCCTACAACGGGCAGCGGTACAGCCCGCTGGACCAGATCAACACCGACAACGTCAAGCGCCTCGCTCCCGCCTGGGTGTTCCAGGCCGGGACGACCGGCCTGATCGCGGGCGCGTCGACCTACTCGTTCGAGGCCGCCCCGATCGTCGTCGACGGGATCATGTTCGTGACCGGATGGGACGGCTGGATCTGGGCCCTGGACGCGAAAACCGGTGTGGAGATCTGGCGGTACAAGCACGCCGTGCCGTTCGACGTGTCGCTGTGCTGCGGGAATGTGAACCGCGGATGCGCGGTGGCGCAGGGGAAGGTCTTCTTCGTCACGGCGAACGCGCGGCTGCTCGCACTCGACGCGACCACCGGAAAACCGGTGTGGGCCAAGACATTCGGCGATGTGCGGGCCGGGGAAAGCGCCACCGTGGCCCCGCTGGTCGTGAAGAACATGGTCATCGTCGGGAGTTCCGGCGGGGAGTTCGGAGTGCGGGGTCACCTCGACGCGTTCGATCTCGAGAACGGCGAGCACCAGTGGCGCTGCTACATGGTGCCGAAGCCCGGCGAGCCCGGTTCCGAGACCTGGCCGTCCGACGGCGAGGCCTGGGCGCGCGGCGGCGCGAACTGCTGGGTCACCAGCACGTTCGACCCGGAGACGAACCTGCTCTACGTCGGCACCGGCAACCCGGCACCCGACTTCGACGGCGAGGTCCGGGAAGGCGACAACCTCTACACCGACAGCATCGTCGCCGTCGACGTGGACAGCGGCCAGATCCGGTGGCACTACCAGTGCACCCCGCACGACGTGTGGGACTACGACAGCATCGCCGAGTGCATCCTGTTCGAGCACGAAGGACGCAAGCTGCTCGGGCACTTCGACAAGAACGGGTACTTCTTCGTCGTGGACCGCACGAACGGTGAGCTGGTGAACATCACCCCGTTCGTGGACCGGATCGACTGGGGCGCCATCACCCGCGACGGTCAGATGACGCGACGGAAGTACCCGGAGAAGGAGGGAGAACCGGTTCACTTCTACCCCGGTCCGGCCGGCGCCAAGGAATGGACCCACGCGTCCTACAGCCCCAAGACCGAGCTGTTCTACGTCCCGGTCCAGGACACCGGGGCCACGGCCACCCGGCGCCGCCGGGAGTTCAAGGAAAGCATCCCGTATTGGGGTGCCGGCGTTCAGGTGGACGCCGACGACATGGCCGGATCGGTCAGCGCGTTCGACGCGAACGGCGAGGAGAAGTGGCGCTGGCGCAACGAACTCCCGATGTGCGCCTCGACGCTGGCCACCGGCGGTGACCTGGTGTTCGCCGGCGAAGCCACCGGCGAGTTCAACGCACTCGACGCGCGCACCGGGGAACTGCTCTGGCAGTTCCAGTGCGGAAGCGGGCACCACAGCAGCCCGACCACCTACATGGTCGACGGCAGGCAGTACATCGCCGTGGCGGTCGGCTGGGGCGGGT
>NZ_WMBA01000081.1 GCF_009707865.1 Amycolatopsis pithecellobii | reverse complement strand
CCCGACAACAACCCATCCCCGACCCCGACGAGACATAACCCCTTCAGGAGGTTTTCGTGATCAAGATGATCGTGTTCAACAAGAAGAAGGACGGGCTGTCCCTTGAGCAGTATCGGGATTATTACGAGAACGTGCATGCCCCGTTGATCCGGTCCTTTTTTCCCACCGTCGGTGTCTATCGCCGCAATTATGTCGACCGTGAACGTACCGCCCTCACCGAGCGGAACGCTGACGCGGCGCAGGCGCAGACCGATTTCGATTCCATTACCGAGGCGTTCTTCGAGGACTGGGAGGCGTTCGAGGCTTTCCGTAACAAGAATGCCGAACCGGCGGTGCGTGCCAGGATCGTGGCCGACGAGGTGAATTTCCTCGAACCGTCCGCCATTCGCCGGTACATCGTCATTCCGGACGGCGACTCACCCTGGCACTGACGGCCTCTCGCGGAAATGTGACGTACACGTTGAGAGTTTGACATATGAGATGAAAAGGCCATAGATTGGTCTCACCAGTGATTGAGGGAGACACATGGCACACAGGCGAGTGGGGCTGATCGTCCCGAGTTCGAACGTGACGGTGGAGACGGAGCTTCCGGAAATCCTGCGCAGGCAGGCGGGGCTCGACATCAGTTTTCACTCCTCGCGGATGCGGATGACGACGGTCAGCCCGGCCGGGCTGGCGGCGATGAACGTGCAACGGGAACGGTGCGTCATCGAGATCGCCGATGCGGGGCCGGACGTGATCCTCTATGCGTGCCTGGTCGCGCTGATGGCCGGGGAGCGGGGGGAGCACCATCGGGTCGAGTCGCTGATCGCCGAGCAGCTGGCGACCGGTGATTCGCCGGCCCGGATCCGGTCGAGTGCCGGGGCCTTGATGGAGGCGCTCGCGGCGTTGTCGGTCCGCCGGGTCGCTCTGGTGACGCCGTATATGGCGCCGCTGGCGCGCAAGGTTGTGGACTACATCGAGCATGAAGGCGTCACCGTCGCCGACTACCGTGCACTCGAGGTCGAGGACAACCATGCCGTCGGCTGCATCGAAGGATCCCGTGTCATGGCGGCCGCCCGCGAGCTGGATCTGACCGGAGTGGACGCGCTCGTCCTTTCCGCCTGCGTCCAGATGCCGTCGTTGTCGCTGATCGCCCAGGCCGAGGCCGAATTCGGCCTTCCGGTGATCAGCGCGGCCACGGCCGGGGCGTTCAGCATCCTGCGGGCGCTCGACGTGCCGGCGGCGGTGCCGGGCGCCGGTTCGCTGCTCGAATCCGGGACGGATTTCTACGACGTCGCCGTCCGGCACAAGACGAGTATCTGATGGCAACGGTTTATTTCCTGGACGTGCCGGAGAACGTCCCGATCGTCGAGGTTGCCGAGCGCGACGAGCGCGTCCGGGTCGAACGGACTGGTCCCTATTTCGCGGTGAGCGCGGATACCGGCTTCGAGATCGACCGCCGCGCCACGGGCAGCCGTCATGCCGTCTGGTACAGCTGTGTGGCGGGTCTGGGGGGTTTCCGGATTTCGGGCTGGGACAAGGATTCCCTGCGCCTGAAAGTGCGAACCTGACGTCAGCGGTGTCGCCGGTAGTGCAGCTCTACAAGCCCGCTCCTGGAGGCTTTGCTGGACACCAGATCGAGCTGGTAGGACCTGGGGGAGCCGGCGAACAGCCGGGTGCCCTCGCCCGCGACGTAGGGGTACATGGTCAGCTGGAGTTCGTCGATCAGGTCGAGCCGCATGAGCGAGCGCCAGAGGGTGATGCCGCCCCAGACCACCATGTGGCCGTCGCCGCCTCGCCGGAGTTGGTAAATCTCGTCGGCCGTATCACCATTGGCGATAGCGGTGTTGGCCCAGCCCGCTTTGTGCAGAGTCCGCGAGAAGACGACCTTGCGCGCCGTGTTCAGGATGTCGGCGAACGGATGGTCCGGGGACGTCGTCATGGACCGTGAGATGGCCTCGTAGGCGGTGCGGCCCATGAGGTGCGCATAGGCGCTGCGGAGAAAGTCGAGTCGCACCGGGTCGTCGGGTCGACGGTTTTCGGGCAGATCGAAGCAGAACTTCCAGAAATCGGTGCCCTCGTCGGCGAGAAAGCCGTCGAGGGAGTAGTTGAACACTGTCGCTATCAGTTTCCGCATGGTGAACGCTCCGTGGTTCCGGGTCGTTCGCGCCAGTGATGGCCCGAACATAACCAAGTATGTCTCGTCGGCCAATCGCGGAACACGCCTTCGATCGTGCAAGGTCGCAGCGTAAGCCTTCGGACAGTGTTCTCAGGAGATGGTGTATGTCCGCATCGTTGATGCGCGCGGTGGTCCAGCACGATTTCGGTGGCCCGGAAGTCCTCCGGGTCGAACGGGTTCCCCGGCCCACACCGCTCCCGACCGAGGTTCTCGTGCGGGTGCACGCGGCCGGAATCAACCCGGTGGACTGGAAAACCCGCGCCGGCTCGGGCATGGCCGGTGTACTGGGCGAGCCGCCGTTCATCCTCGGCTGGGACGTGTCCGGCGTGGTGGCGGAAGTGGGTTTCGGCGTGACCACGCTCAAACCCGGCGATGAGGTCTACGGCATGCCGTGGTTTCCCCGCGCCGCGGGCGGATACGCCGAGTTCGTCACGGCGCCGTCCCGCCAGTTCGCCCGCAAGCCCACCAAGGTCGGCCACGAGGAGGCAGCCGCCGTACCGCTGGCCGCATTGACCGCGTGGCAGTCCCTTGTGGACACCGCCGATGTCCAAGCCGGTCAACGAGTGCTGATCCACGCGGCCGCCGGCGGGGTCGGGCACCTCGCCGTCCAGTTCGCCAAGCACCTCGGCGCCCACGTCATCGGCACGGCCAGTCGTGGCCGGCACGATTGGCTGACGAAGCTGGGTGCTGACGAACTCGTCGACTACACGGCGGTCCGCTTCGAGGACGCCGTAAGGGACGTGGACGTCGTCATCGACCTGATCGGCGACGCGCAGGACACCAGTATCCGTTCGCTCGAAGTGCTGCGTCCCGGTGGCCTGATTGTCACGATCCCCTCCGGGGTCTCCGCGGATCTCCTCAGCCGGGCCGAGGCCAAGGGCGTACGCACCAGCGCGTTCCTCGTCGAACCCGACGCGCCGGCTCTTGCCCGTATCGCAGGCCTGATCGACGCCGGAGAGGTGTCGATCGCGGTCGAGGAGACCTACCCGCTCGAGGAGGTCGCCAAGGCCCATTCCCGCGGAGAAACCAACCGTACGCAGGGAAAGCTCGTCCTGCGGGTCCAGGAAAGCTGAGCATGTTCTACGAGATTCGCCGATACCAGACCCAGCCCGGCCGTCGCGCCGAGTGGGTGCGATACATGGAAGAGGTGGTCATTCCCTTCCAGGAATCGAAGGGCATGTCGGTGACCGCGTCGTTCATCGACGAGGACGACCCGGACGGTTACGTGTGGATCCGGGGCTTTGAAGACGAGGCGCAACGCAAGGAGCGCTACGCCGCGGTCTACGAGAGCGACCGGTGGCAGAACGAGATTTCCCCCGTCGTCCAGGAGTTGCTGATTCCGGAGAAAATCGTGGTCACCCGCGTGGTCCCGACCCCGGCATCCGCGATTCGCTGACAACACACGGCAAATGCCTCCGCTCACCACGGTGAGCGGAGGCATTTCGCCGTTTCGAGGTCACGCCGCCATGGTGGGCTTTGCGAGCGCATGGGCGTTGCGATAAGCGCCGGGCGTCAGCCCAGCGACGGCCCGCAAATGCTTACGTAGCACCAAGGGCGTCCCGAAGCCGGAGGCACGCGCGATTTCCGCGACGCTCAGATCGGTCGACTCCAGTAGCCGGCGGACGAGGTTGACCCGCTGGGCGATGATCCACTGGCTGGGGCTCTGGCCGACCTCGGCCCGGAAGCGCCGGGTGAACGTCCGCACGCTCATGTGTGCGTGCCGGGCCAGTTGCGCGAGCGTCAACGGCTCGGACAGCCGGCCGAGGATCCACTCGCGGGTGGGCGAGGTCGACCGGTCGGCCGCGTCCGGAACCGGGGCCTCGATGAACTGCGCCTGCCCGCCTTCGCGCCACTGGGCGAAAACGCATACCCGGGCGGTCGCGCTGGCCACTTCGGCTCCGAAATCCCGCCGCACCAGGTGGAGACACAGATCGATACCGGCCGCCGCTCCGGCGGAGGTCAGTACGCGGCCGTTGTCCACGAAGAGCACCCGGGGGTCGACGTCGATGTCCGGAAAGCGGCGGGCGAGTTCTTCACACTTGACCCAGTGGGTCGTGGCGGTCAGGCCGTCCAGCATTCCGGCCGCGGCCAGCACGAACGTCCCGGTGCACAGGCTGACCACCCGGGTGCGGGCCGGGATCGAGGCCAGTGCGGCGGTCAGTTCCGCCGGGAGCTCGCCGGGCCCGGGGAACTCCATGCGTTCGTCCTGCGCGGCCACGATCACCGTGTCGACCCGCGTCAGCAGCGACTCGTCGTGCTGCACGGTGATGGTGAAGTCGTGGTTGGTGTGGACCGGGCGCCCGCCGAGGGAACAGGTCGAGACCGAGTACAGCGGCCTTCCGGAGGCGTCGACTGCGTGTTCGAGGACCTGCGCGACGAGGCCGAGGTCGAAGCTTTTCACCCGGTCCAGGGCCAGGACGGCGACGCGATGAGTCATGGCCCAAATGTATCCAAGGATGTCTCGTCGGCCAATCCCGGTCCTGAGGTTCGTTCGGGCAGGGTGATGGAATGACCGACAATCACAACTTGCTCTACATCGATGGTGAGTGGGGCGCACCCAGTTCGACGCGACGTCTTGAGGTTGTCAACGCGGACACCGAAGAGGTGCTGGGTTCGGTGCCGGAGGGGCAGCAGGCGGATATCGATCGCGCGGTGGCCGCGGCGCGCCGCGCGATCGACTCGCCCACCGGCTGGGCGCATGGGGAACCGCACGCGCGGGCGGAGGTGATGCGGCGCCTGGCGGACGCGTTGGACAAGCGCAAGACGGCGATCACCCGGCTGGTGAGCAGTGAGAACGGGATGCCGATCGCGTTGTCGGAAAACCTCGAGGGCACCGTGCCGGGCCTGCTGTTGCGGTACTACGCGGATTTGATCTGCGACGCCGTCGTGGAGGAGCACCGCGATGGGCTGCTGGGCAGGCCGGTGACCGTGCGGCGCGAGCCGATCGGCGTGGTGGCCGCGATCGTGCCGTGGAACGCGCCGCAGACGTTGGCGTCGTTGAAGTACGCGCCCGCGCTCGCGGCGGGTGCGACGGTGGTGATCAAGCCGTCGCCGGAAACGGCGCTGGATGCGGTGCTGTTGGGGGAGGCGGTGGCGGAGGCCGGGGTGCCCGACGGGGTGATCAACATCGTCCCGGCGGGGCGGGAGGTCGGCGCTTATCTGGTGGCGCATCCCGGTATCGACAAGGTCGCGTTCACCGGGTCCACCGCGGCCGGCCGGAAGGTCGGTGAGGTCTGTGGCCGGCTGTTGCGGCCGGTGACGCTGGAACTGGGCGGGAAGTCGGCGGCGATCGTGCTCGAAGACGCCGAGTTGAGTGTCGAGCTGATGCGGGACGAGTTCTTCGCGGCGACGATGATGAACAACGGGCAGGCCTGTTTCGCCAGCACCCGGGTGCTGGCTCCGCGCAGCCGATACGGCGAGGTGGTCGATGCGGTCGTGGCGCTGGCCGAGTCGCTTGAGGTGGGTGATCCGCTCGACGCGGCGACCATGGTCGGCCCGTTGGCGTCCGCGGTGCAGCGTGAGCGGGTGGAGGGCTACATCGCCCAGGGCACGGCGGGCGGGGCGCGGCTGGTCGCCGGCGGTGGCAGGCCGGCGCATCGGGAGCGCGGCTGGTATGTGGAACCCACGGTGTTCGCCGATGTGGACAACGCGCAAGTGATCGCGCAGGAGGAAATCTTCGGCCCGGTCCTCGTGATCACCCCTTATGAGGACGAGGACGATGCGATCAGGCTGGCCAACGATTCCGATTTCGGGCTCGGCGGTTCGGTGTGGACCCAGGACACCGACCACGGGCTGCAGATCGCCCGGCAGGTCCGCACCGGATCATTCGGCATCAACCACTACATGTCGGACCCGATCGCTCCCTTCGGCGGAGTGAAAGCCAGCGGTATCGGCCGGGAATTCGGCCCCGAAGGAC
The DNA here is from genome assembly GCF_009707865.1 of Amycolatopsis pithecellobii. Classification (GTDB taxonomy): domain Bacteria; phylum Actinomycetota; class Actinomycetes; order Mycobacteriales; family Pseudonocardiaceae; genus Amycolatopsis_E; species Amycolatopsis_E pithecellobii. Next base: position 26,515 of record NZ_WMBA01000081.1, on the reverse strand, counting down.
TGGCCAGCTACCAGCAGCTCAAGTCGATCTATTTCTAGAAGTCGATGCCATGATTCCCAGCGTTATTTCCGATCACATCGCGCGCGCACCGACCGGGCCGCCCCTGGTCGTCGAATCGGCCGGGCGGGGCCGGGTTCGCCTCGACTCGGCGGAACTCATCAACATGGCCTCCTGCGACTATCTCGGGTTCGCGCGCGATCCCCGTGTCACCGGCGCGGCCATCGCGGCCATCGGTGAGTGGGGTCTCGGCATGGCCGCCACCCGGGTACTGTCCGGGAGCACCGCCCCGCATCGCACGCTGGAGCATCGGCTGGCGCGCTGGGTGGGCACCGGAGACAGTGTGCTGTACGGGTCCTGCTGGACGGCCAACGCCGCCGTCTTCGAGGTGCTGGCGACGCTCGCCCGGCAGGCGGGCCGGACGCTCGCGGTGTTCTCCGACCGGCTCAACCACGCGAGCATCATCGACGGCATATCCGCGCAGCGCAAAGCCGTCTCCGAGCTCACGCGCTACGACCACGATGATCACGCGGTCCTGGTGGACGCTCTCGGGCGAGCACCCGCGGATGCGCTCAAGATCGTCGTCACCGACGGCGTATTCAGCATGGAAGGCGACCAGGCGCCGCTGTCCCGGCTCGTCGAGTTGACCAGTGCTCACGACGCGCTGCTGGTGGTGGACGATTCCCACGGAATCGGGGTCCTTGGCGAGACCGGTCGTGGCACGGCAGAGGCCCAGGGTGCGCTGGGGCAGATCGACATCATCACGGGAACACTGGGGAAGGCGCTCGGTGGCGCATCCGGTGGCTTCGTGGCGACCACTCCGGACCTTGTCACCACGATGCGGGCCACCGCGCGACCGTTCATATTCTCGAACAATCCGCCCACCCCGGTGGTCGCGGGAGCGTTGGCAGCATTGGACATTCTGGCCGACGATCCCCGGCCGCTCGCCGATCTTCGTGCGCGTATCGGAGGCCTTCGCGAGGGGATCACCCGGCTGGGGCTGCCCACCGTGCCGGGCGAGCATCCGATCGTTCCGGTCCTCATCGGCGACGATGTCGCGGCCCACGACGCGGCCCGTCACCTGCGCCGGCACCAGGTGTTCGCGACCGCCCTTTCGCACCCGGTCGTCCCTCGCGGTGAGGCACGGCTGCGCCTGCAGGTGTCGGTAAACCACTCCCCGCAGGACATCGCCGAAGTGGTCGAAGCGCTGGCAGGCTGGCGCAGGCCGGCGGGAGCCGGCCGGTGACCCCGCCGACGGCCTGGCCGAACGGAAGTTCGCTCGCGGTGATGATCACCGTCGCCTACGAATACTGGTCGCCGGACCACTGGCCGGTCTACGCGCCGATGGCAACGTCGTGGCCGCTCGGGGGTGACGTGGCGGACCTGCACAGCATTTCCTGGTCGCGCTACGGGGCAACCGCCGGGGTGTGGCGCCTGCTCGACATCCTGGAGTCACGCCGGCTCAAGGCGACCTTTCCCACCAGCGCGCTCGCCGCGGAGCAGAACCCCGAATCCGTGCGGGCGATCGTCGCGGCCGGGCACGAGATCGCGGCCCATTCGGTGAGCCAGGACGTCATGATGCCGATGCTGGCGCCCGAGGCGGAACTCGAGGTCATCGAACGGTGCACCGCCGCGTTCGCCGAGGTGTCCGGGGTGCGGCCCACCGGCTGGCTCAGCCCGCGGGCGACCGCTTCCCCGCGGACCGCGGAACTGCTGGCACGGTCGGGCTACCTGTGGTCGGGCGACCACAACGATGCCGAACTGCCCAGGCTGATCCGGACGCCGCACGGTCCGCTGGTGGCGATCATGCACAGCGATATCAGCGACGTGCGCGCCGCACCGGCGGCGATCGGAGACGTGCAGTGCGCCACGCTGGACTATCTGCTTTCCACTGGCAGGCAAGAGATCCTGAACCTCACCGTGCACGCTCATGTCAGCGGGCGCCCGTTGCTTGCCGCCGTTTTCGAACGTGTCCTCGACCACGTGGTGGCGCAGGGAGACGACGTCTGGATCGCCACCCACGCCGAGATAGCACAGTGGACACTCCGCACAGAAGAATCCGACACCACAAGGAGAGTTTGATGACCAGCGTTCTCGTGATCGGCGGAACCGGCGCGATGGGTTCCGCCGTCGTCCGGAACCTCGTCGCGACCACGGACAAGGCCGTCACGGTACTGACCCGCGATCCGTCCTCGGCGCGGGCGCAAGCCCTGCGGAGTTCGGGGGCCGGGCGCGTCACCCTTCAGCAAGGCGACATCGACGACCAGTCTTCCCTTGCGGCGGCGATGAAGGACGTGGACGAAGTGTTCTGCAACACCGACTTCTTTTCCACGCTCTCGCCCCGTGCAGAGTACGAACAGGGCGTCCGGTTGCTCCATGCGGCCGAACAAGCCGGGGTCGGCAAGTTCGTGTGGTCCTCTCTCGACTATGCGGCCACGCTCACGGACGGGAAAATTACCGTGCCCCACTACGACGGCAAGGCGGCCGTCGAGTCCTACATCGGCCTGCGGCGCTCCGAGGAAATGATGGCGAAGCGCACGGACGGATGGTATTCGAAAAACGTTGCCGTTTTGGTCACCGCTCCCTATTTCGAGAACTTCCAGTACCGGCTGGCACCGCTGCGCGAACAACTGCCGGATGGGCGCGACGGTGTCGTGTTCGCGATTCCCCTCGGGGACGGCAAGTATCCGCTCATCGGCCTCGACGACATCGGGTGGTTCGCGTCGCATCTGCTGGACCAGTGGGAGCGCTGGCAGGGCGGCACTTTGCGAGTCGTTTCGGAGAGTCTCACCGGTCAGGAGATCGCGGCGGCGTTCGAGCGCGCGACCGGGATCCCCAGCGTCTACCGGCCCGTCCCGCTCGACGACCTCCGTGCCGCGATGCCCGATATCGGACACGACATGGCCGCGATGTTCGAGTTCTTCCAGGAATACGACGTGTTCACGAAAGCCCGTGATATCGCCGCGCTCCGGACCATTCATCCCGGGCTCGAATCGTTCGAGAACTGGACGCGCCGGACCGGCTGGCAGGGAGACACACTCGAGGTGCAGAAACGCCCGGTCCAGGTAACGGGACGAAGCTGAGTGCGTCACCCGTCGGGGCGGCCGGTCCAGCGGGGGATCCCGGTCTCGATCCCGAAGAGGTCCAGTGCGCGCCCGACCGTGTGCGCCACGATGTCCTCGACCGACTCCGGCCGCGGATAGAAGGCGGGTACCGGTGGCATGATCACCGCGCCTTCCCGCGTCAGCGCGGACATCAGTTCGAGATGCCTGGCCCGTAACGGAGTTTCGCGCACCAGCAACACGAGCCGTCTGCGCTCTTTGAGCATCACGTCCGCGGCTCGGATGACCAGCGAATCGTCGTAGCAGTTCGCGATACCGGACAACGTCTTGATGCTGCACGGTGCCACCAGCATCCCGTCGGTGCGGAAGGACCCGCTGGCGATGGTGGCACCCAGGTCGTTGTCGGAGTACCGGACATCGGCGAGGTCGGCCACGTCGGCTGGGGACAGGCCGGTCTCGGCGGTGATGACGGCTCGTGCCGAGCGGGTCATGACCAGGTGCGTCTCCACATCGGGGAACGCACGCAACGCGGTGAGCGCATGGATTCCGTACTGTGCCCCGGAAGCTCCGGTGATGGCGACGACGAGGCGGCTCGGCTCAGTCAACGCCATCTCCGGTCGCGTCGCGGCGACTCAGCTCCACGAGATAGCGATCGAGCTTTCCGGGGTCCTTCGGAGCCGTCCTCATCCGTGCGTGCCGGTCCCGGTCGGTGGCGGGCGCGGTGGCGTTGATCCCCATTTTCGCAGTCGTTCCCGCGGAAGAGGGATCAAGGCTGCTTCCCCGCGCGCCGGGAATGATCACGACGTCGCGATCGGCTTGCACCCGGGTGGCCATCGCCCAGCCGACCTGTTCGTCGTCGAATATGTCCACGTCGTCGTCCACGACGATCGCGTGTTTCACGGTGGTCAGCGCCCCCAACGTGATCAGCAGGGCGTTGACCCCCACTCCGGGGCCGGGCGCGCGCAACGCCACGATGGCGTGCAGCCGGCACGAACCCGCTTCGGTCAGCCGAACCGAGGTGACGTCGAAGTGTGCCTCGCGGAGCGTCCTGAGCAGCGTCGCTTCCCGGGGAATCCCGCCGAGGAGGAAATGTTCCCTGCCGCCGGAAAGAATGGTCTGGAACACCGCATCCGGTCGGTGCCGGCAGGAGAGCACTTCCACCAGTGGCGCCGAGCCCGCCGGCCCGTAGGTCCGCGGGAATTCGCCGAACGGTCCCTCCTGCACCCGCTGGTTCGCCCGGAACCGGGCCTCCAGCACGAATTCGGCCTCGGCGGGCACGAGCAGCCCCGAGCCAGGACATGGCGCGACCGGCAGCGGCGTGGCCCGCAGCGCACTGGCCACTTCGAGATCATCGATTTCGCGGTCCGCCGGCGCCTGGCTGGCCAAACCCAGCAGCGGGTCCACGCCGACCACGATCGCGAGGTCGAGATCCTGCCCCCGGCTCTCCGCCTCGCCGAGAATCCGGCGAAGCCGCCCAGGAAGTACCAGCACACCGAGCCGGCGGTCACCGACCACCTGCATCCGGTTGATCGACAGGTTCGTTTTCCCACTCACCGGATCACGCACAAGCACGAGGCCGGCGGTCAGGTAGTAGCCCGCGTCGTGCTCGTGCTGCACCGTGAGCGGAAGCCGGGACAATACGTCGCCGTGCAGCCGGTGCCGGAAAACGGGCGCCTGCGCGGCGTCGATCACGGTGCAGGGACGTGGTTCGCGCAGCGCCTGCGCGTACCGTCCGGCCAGCTCCGCCGGTGCGCAACCCGCCGCGCGTGCCAGCGCATCGCGGCCCGGCACCAGATTTCCGGCCAGCGGGAATTCGCTGCCCTCGACATCGGTGAACAACACGGCCGAACTCCCGTCGGCGTGTTCGAGGACGGCGGCCACATCCTGGTCCGGAGTGATCCGGGAACGGACTTCGCCGAGCTGACCGTGCCGGCGCAGGTCATCCAGCCACGCGCGGAGATTCACCCGAACACCTGCCCGCCGTCGACGATCACGGTCTGCCCGGTGACGAACCGCGCCACCGGCGATGCCAGCCAGGTGACCGTGCCGACGAGGTCGCCGGGCGTCATCGGGCGGGCCAGCGAACGGCTCTGCGCGGCGGAAGTGAGGTAGCCGGGCGAGTTGAGCACCCGGGTCGACTCGTTGTCGACCAGGCCGGGGGCAACCGCGTTGACCCGGATTCCCCGCGGGCCGAGTTCTCGTGCCGCGGCCTTGGTGATGCCCTCGACCGCGGCCTTCGACGCGACGTAGTGGAGAAAGCCGGGTGCACCGGTGCGGGCCACGACCGAGGAGATGTTCACGATCGCACCACCCCCGGCTTCCGTCATGACCGGTGCCACCGCCTTGATCCCCTGCCACGTCCCGCGCGCGTTCACCGCGAGGACGTGGTCCCATTCCTCGATGGTGATATCGGTCAGCGGGCGTTTGCCGGCGATTTCCGCGTAGACAGCCGCATTGTTGACCAGCACGTCCAGCCGGCCGAAGCGGCTGAGCGAGTGCTCCACGATCCTCGCCCAGTCCGCCTCCGACGTGACGTCACCGGCGACGCCCGTCCCGTCGTCCCAGAGCGCGCCGGGCAGGTCCACCGCGACGACATTCGCCCCCGCCACGCGGAAAGCCCGCACGTATTCGGCCCCGATCCCTTGGGCGGCACCGGTGACGACGACCGTGCTGCCGGGCAACGCCTCAGCACCACCCGGGTGAGAGGTCATCGACGGTCCTCCACGGCCCGGCGGATGCGGTCCAGACCCTCCTCCAGCACGTCGTCGGGTACGGCGTAGGTGATGCGCACATGCCCGTCGCCCCGGTCGCCGAACGCCGTGCCGGCCACCACCGCCACCGAGTGGTGATCCATCAGATGGTCGGTGAACTCCTGGGCCGACATTCCGGTGCCCCGGATATCGGGAAACACATAGAACGAACCGTCCGGAACCGGGCAGCTGACCCCGGGCAGGGCGTTGAGTGCGGCGACGGTCCTGTCCCGCTTGGCGCGCAACCGGTTCAGGATGCCCGTCCGGTGTTCCTGGGGGCCGGTCAGCGCGGCGAGCGCGGCCAGCTGGACGAACGCGGGGACGTTGGTGACCGAATTCTGCTGGAACACGTCCAATGCCGTGATCAGCCGTTCGTCGGCGACACACCAGCCGATCCGGAAGCCGGTCATGATGTAGGTCTTGCTGAAGGTATCGACCACAATGGACTGTCCGGCCATCCCGTCCACGGCCGAAATCGTCTGATGGGCGGCGGGGCTGTAGACCATATGACTGAAGATCTCGTCCGAGATCACCCGGATTCCGTTCTCCAGGCACAGCTCCGCGAGCTTTTCCAGTCCGGTCACGACGAGGCCGTTCGGCCGCTGGGGGCTGTTGATGATGAGCAGTTTCGTCCTGGGCGTGATGCTTTCGCGCAGGCCCTCGAGGTCGAACTGGAAACCGGGTTCGGCGAGCGGGGCGTATTTCACCTGTCCGCCGGCGTAGGTGATCCAGAATTCGTCCGGCGGGTAGCCGGGATTGGGGAAGATGACCTCGTCACCGCTGTCGACCAGGGTCAGCAGACTCTGGGTGAGCGCGTGCTTGGCGCCCATCGTGACCAGGACTTCCGACCGCTTGGTGGGCCGCCCCCGGTTGGTCATCTCCTCGGCGATGGCGTCACGCAGCTCCGGCAGGCCGGGGCCGGGCACGTAGCGGACGTGGCCATCTCGCAGTGCCCGCTCGCAGGCGTCGATGATGTGCGGGGCGGGCCGGAACTCTTCGCCCTGGAAATCCCCTTTTTCCAGATGAATTATTCGCCGTCCGGTTTCTCGCTCCAGTTGTTCGGCGCGCCGCATCGACGCCCACTGCTTGGGCAGCACGAAATGCGATGTACGGCTGGACAGCCCGGTGAAGGAATCGCGAATTGACAGTGACACTGCTCGATCACACTCCAGTGGTGACGTTTCACGTGCTGGAAGATCTCGCCGATATTGACGGGCGATCTGATCGTTCGACGATGTGATGGTTCAGCACCGGGGGCAACCGCGTCAAGGGCAAGAAGGGTGGCTTTGACACAATAAATCTCTGCGTCCGAACAGGTGAGAAGAAAAGGGAAATCGGGCCGGGGTGAAAGGGAAACGAGAAAAAGGTTCTCAGCGCGCCTGGTGCCGGTACCCTGGCTCCGCGCCGCGAGCGGGATCGATGTGCAGGATGTCCCGGACGTGCAGTGCCAACTGCAGATCGAGCCGGGTGTCGGCGATCTTGAGGTCGCGCTGTACGAGGTGCTCGATGCGGACCAGTCGCTGCCCGACGGTGTTGACATGGACCGTGAGTGCGGCGGCGGCTTGCGCTGTCGAGAAACCGGCGCGTAGCCAGGCGCGGAGTGTGGTGACGAGCTGGGAGTCGCGGCGGGCGTCCTGGTCCGCCAGCGGTGCGATGAGCTGGTCGGCCAGCCGTTGCAGGTATGCGGGCGGGGTATCGGCCATCAGCATGAGCCCGAGGACGGACAGCTCCCGCAGATCCGCCAACCCGGCGAGACCCGCATTCGCCCGCAGCTGCGCCGCCCCCTGCGCCGCCCGATAGGCGGGCGGTATGTCTTCGAGACAGTGCACGGGCGGGGCGATGACGATCGAGACCGGCGATGCGGTGGTCTGCTCGAGCTGGTTTCGGACGCCGTCCAGTGCGGCCCCCAGATCGCGGATCTCCGGGAGCAGCAGGACGACGTCGTCGCCGTTGGACGACGCGAGGATCTTGGTCCGGACGGCGTGCTGGACGCGGCGAGACACCGTCGAAAGCTGCTCACCGATGCGCTCGCCTCGCACCACCACCACGTTCCGGGCGTTTTCCAGGCTGAACCCGAGGGCGTTGCCTCGTTCCAGCAAGACTCGGGGCCGGGCAAGGGCCGCTCCGCGGAGCACGTCGGAAAGCAGGTCGCCGGACAGGCGTTCCTCGATCTCCAGTGCGTGCCGGGCGGTGAGCAGCTCGATCCCGGTGACGAGGGCGAACTGTTCGACAAGCCGCAGCCGCGTGGTGTCCGGGATGGCCTGGTCGCCGACGACCCACAGCCGTGCGGCCACTTCCCCGCCGATCATGACCCGGGTAACCCACCCTTCGGTACCGGCGAGCGAAACATGCTCGGTCACATCCGCCGAGTGGCGGTCGGTCTTCGGGCGGTGCTCGGCCAGCCGTTGCGGCAGTGCCGGGGCATCGCCGGCCGCGGAGGAAGCCAGGATGCGGCCGTCGAGGTCGGTCACCGTGACCGATGCGGCGAGGATCTCGGCGAGGGCGTCGACCAAGCCGTCCATCCCGGCTTCGGCCAGGACGAGCTGCATGAGCCTGCGGTGCTGTTGCTCGGCCCAGTCGCGGCGCGCCCGATAGCGCGCGGTGTGGATCGCCGTTGCGGTCTGTTCGGCGAGAAGCTCCGTCAGCTCGACGTCGGCGGCACCGTAGCTGCGCGGCGCGGTCGAATACCCGACGAGGACACCGATAGGGCAGTCGGTTCCGTGCAACGGCGATGCGACGAGGCTCCGATAGCCCTGCATCGGGGCCAGCCCGAGCCGCCCGTAGGTCTCGGATTCCCGTGCGACATCGGAGATCATGATCGTCACGCCGTCGCGGACGGCCCGTGCGGCGGGGGAGTCGGTGTCCGGCGCGGCCGGCCGGATCTGCAGGAAGCTGTCGTTACGCAGCCGCTCGATGTAGTCGTCACTGAGCCCGGACCACCCGATGACGTCGAGCCGGTTGGACGCCTCGTCGGCGAGCATCACCGCCGAGAGATCGAAGCCGATGAGTTCGCGGGCCAGATCCGCGATGCGGGTCAGCACGGTTTCCAGCGGGTCGCCCACATTCACCGAACGCGAAATCTCGGACACTGCCCGCATCCAGGTCCGCAGTACTGGAACGATCATCGTCATTGATTTGCTCCCGCGGTCGCGTTCTTCAGCATAAGCGGCGAGACACGCCGAGCGACAGGTGAGCACACACAATTCCCGGCGTAGCCATGTGTGCACACACATGGACCGGGTGGTCTTCGGGTGCGAGGCTTTCCTCGCGAGATCGACCGCGCAAATCCATGGAAGGCCGGTAAATGACCACGATCGAGAAGCGGGACCGCCGGTATGTGGAGGCGCTCTGTCAGCGCTATCGCCGGTGGGGCGCATGGGGTGCGGATGACGAGCGCGGCGCGCTCAACTTCATCACCCCCGAGATCCTGGTCCGGGCCGTCGCGCTGGTACGCACCGGCAGGATCGTGTCCTGCGCGCTGCCCTTCGACGAGAACGGCCCGCAGTCCGGCCGGTTCGGCGGACGGCACAACCCGATCCACGCCATGTTGCAGGATGGCGGGGATATCGCGTTCGGCGCGCAGGACCACCTCGACGAGCTGCGGTTCACCGACGACAGCGTGACCATGCCGCTGCAGTGCGGCACCCATTGGGACGCGCTCGCCCACATCTTCCACAAGGGACGGATGTACGGCGGTCACGGCGTCGAATACGTCACCAGCAAGGGCGCCGCCCGCAACGGCATCGAGAAGGTCGCCGACGGGATCGCCGGCCGCGGGGTGCTGCTGGACATGCCCCGCTACTTCGGCGTCGAATGGATGCGGCCGGGCCACGCGATCACCAGCGAGGATCTGGCCGGCGCGTCCCGGCAGCAGGGAGTCGAGGTCCGAAGTGGAGATATCGTCCTGATCCGGACGGGGCAGATCGCCCAGGCCCGGGCGGAGGGCACCTGGGGCACCTACGAGGCCGGCGACGCGCCAGGCCTCGGTGTCGACAGCGCTCACTGGATCTACGAGAACGAAATCGCCGCGGTCTGCACCGATACGTGGGGAGCCGAGGTCCAGCCGAACGACACGGATGAAGTTTTCCAGCCACTGCACCTGATCCTGCTGGTCAACGCCGGAATCCACCTCGGCGAGATCTTCGACCTGGAGAATCTGGCCCAGGTATGCGCCGGGGAGGGCCGATACGAGTTCCTGTTCGTGGCGCCACCCCTGCCGATCACCGGTGCGGTGGCTTCGCCGGTCCACCCGCTGGCGATCTTCTGACAACCGCTGCAGGGGCCGCATGACAACGTCGAACCGAAGGGACAACGGTGACGAGAAGTAGCTGGAAAAGCGAAGTCCGCGACAACATGCGGATCGACTGGGACGTGCCGATCGAGATGGATGACGGCGTGCTGCTGAGGGCCGACGTTTTCCGTCCGGTCGGCGAGGGGAGATTCCCGACGATCGCGAGTATGGGCGTTTACGGAAAGGGACTGCCGTTCCAGGATCCGCCGTACGACAAGCTGTGGGAGCAGATGTGCGCCAAGTACCCGGACGTCCCGAAAGGATCGACCAACGCCTACCAGAATTGGGAGGTGGTCGACCCGGAAAAATGGGTGCCCGAGGGGTATACGGTCATCCGGATCGATTCTCGCGGTGCCGGCCGATCCGAAGGGCGGATGGACTGCTTCACCGATCGTGAGGCCAAGGACTACTACGACTGCATCGAGTGGGTCGCGGAGCAGGACTGGTCGAACGGAAACGTCGGACTCGCCGGTATCTCGTACTACGCGTCGAATCAGTGGCAGGTCGCGGCACTCGCGCCGCCGGCGCTCAAAGCGATCTGTCCGTGGGAGGGGTTCAACGATATCTACCGTGAGGCGCACCGCCACGGCGGGATTCTGTGTACCTTCCCCGGGAAGTGGTTTCACAAGCAGGCCACCATCGTCCAGTACGGGCTCGGTTCGCGAGGACCGGTCAATCCCCTTACGGGTCAACAGGTCTGCGGTGACGAAGACCTCGGGGACGACCAGTTGTCCGCCCGGCGCGGGGACATCGCGGCAGAGGTGCTCGAGCACGAGTTCGACGACCGGTACCACCGTGACCGGAGCGCGGATCTGGCCAAGATCACGATCCCCATTCTGTCCGCGGCCAACTGGGGCGGGCAGGGCCTGCACACCAGGGGCACCCTCCGCGGGTTCACGCATTCGGCCAGTGACAAGAAATGGCTCGAAGTGCACGGACGGGAGCATTGGACGCTCTTTTACACCGATTACGGAAGGCAGCTGCAAAAGCGGTTCTTCGATTACTTCCTGAAGGACGGCGAGGGCGATTGGGAGCACCAACCGCCGGTTCTGCTTCAGGTCCGTCACCCGGGTGAGCACTTCGTCGAACGGGCCGAGCACGAATGGCCCTTGGCGCGCACCGAGTGGCGGTCACTGCACCTTCATCCCGCGGACGGGCGGCTCTCGCCCGAAGCCCCGCGGGAGGAGCAAACCCGGTCGTATGCGGCGTTGGGCGAGGGATTGACGCTGTCCACAGGTCCGTTCGAGGAGGAGACGGAGCTGACCGGCCCCGTGGCCTGCCGGCTCTGGATCGCCTCCGACACCGAGGATGCCGACATTTTCCTTGCCTTGCGGTTGTTTGATCCGGATGGCGAGGAAGTGCTCTTCCACGGGGCCAACGAGCCGAAAGCGCCCATCTCACTCGGTTGGCTCCGGGCCTCACATCGGAAGCTCGATGCCGAGCAGAGCGAGCCCTGGGCGCCCTACCACCCGCACCGTGAACGGGAAATGCTGGAACCTGGGCAGGTGTACCCGCTGGACATCGAGATCTGGCCGACGTCGATCGTGATCCCGGCCGGCTACGAGCTCAAACTCACCATCCTCGGCCGGGACTTCGAGCACGGCCTGCCGGGCGCGATGTCGCACCTCGGGGTCGAAATGCGCGGCACCGGATTCTTCTTGCACGACAACCCCAGCGACCGGCCGGCGGAGCTGTTCGACAACACGGTCACCGTGTTTTCCGGGCCCGGGCACGACTCGTTTTTGCTGGTGCCGGTCATACCGGAGAAAGGGTAAGCACATGCAGGCATCCATCGCGAGCCGGCTTTCCGTCAACGAGTTCATGTGGCCGGATTCGTCCTTTGAGGACGACCTCGAGACGTGCCGGCGAGCCGGGATCCGCGGGATCGGGATCTGGGAGGACAAGCTGGGCAACGGCCGTGACGAGGAGCTGATCGAGCTGTTCGGCCAGTCCGGGCTGCAGGCAACCGTCTGCGCGCCGACGGCGCCGACCATCCTGCCCTCGTCGTTCTTTCCCGGCCCGTCGGACCCACAGGAGCGGATCGAGCAGCTGGTCGCCTCGATCCATCGTTTCAAACCCTTTGCCCCGGCGCAATTTGTCACCATCACCGGCACGGACGACTCGCTGAGCAAGTCCGAGCAGCGAAAGATCGTCGTCGACGGTTACCGGCGGGCGGGCGTCGCGGCCGCCGAGATCGGTGCGGTGATCGGGATCGAGCCGATTCGCCTCGCGGACGAGTCGATCATCACGACGGTCGCCGAGGCCGCCGATCTGGTCGCCGAGATCGGCCTGGAGAGCGTCGGCATCATCTGGGACGTCTGGCATCACTGGGATTCGCCGACCGTGCTGGAGGACATCAAGTCCTACGCGCACCTGTTCACGGTGGTCCAGCTCGGGGATTGGCCGGACCGTCCTCATGCCACCGATCGGGCGATCCCGGGTGAGGGAGTGATACCGCTGGATCGGATGTTCGGCGCACTGGAGTCGGCCGGATACACCGGCTGGTACGACCTCGAGGTGTTGTCCGAGCCGCCCGCCGATGACTCGGTCCCCAAGATCGACAACGACGAGATGCTGAGGCGTTGCCGGCGGGGTGTGGAGGCCGCTTGGTCGAAGGCGGGGAAATGATCCAGCACGTGCTGCTTTTCTGGTTCAAGGACGGTGCCGGGCCGGACGAAGTGAAGGCGGTGCTCGACGGCATCTCGCGGTTCACGGACATCCCTTCGGTGGAGACGGTCGCCGTGAGCGAGAACCGCGGTGACCCCGCGCTTTCCGATCCGTTCACCCACGCGGCAATCCTCACCTTCCGCGGAATCGCCGAGCGGGACGCCTTTTTCGCCGACGAGCGGCATGTCGCCCTGCGACGCCAGGCGATTCCGCTGTTCGGCGAACTGAAAACGATCAGCGTCGAAAGTTAGGACTGGCTTTGGAAGAATCACGATTGGCCGAACTCGCGGCGCGCTTGCGCATCGCCGAGGCCGACCGCACCCCGGTTGAGCCCCTGACCTCGGACGTTCCTGAGCTGACCGTCGCCGACGCATATCGCATTCAGCAGCTCAACGTTCGCGCGCGGGTGAACGACGGCGACCCGATCCGTGGGCGCAAGATCGGCCTCACGTCGGAGGCGATGCAGCGTCAGCTCGGCGTCGACGAGCCCGATTTCGGGGCGCTGTTCGCTTCGATGATCGTTGAGGAGGGCGACGAGGTCCAGACCGCTGAACTCATCCATCCGCGCGCCGAGGCGGAGATCGGCTTCGTGATGGCGGAGGAGCTGAAAGGGCCGGGAGTCACGGCGATCGACGCACTCCGGGCCGTCGCCGGGGCGCTGCCGACGATCGAGGTGATCGACAGTCGCGTCACCGACTGGAAGATCGCGATCCAGGACACGATCGCCGACAACGCTTCCGCGGCCAGGGTGATCTGCGGCGCCCGCCTCACTCCGCTCGCCGACGTCGACCTCCGGCTGACGGGAATGGTGTTGCGCCACAACGGGACGGTCGTCGCGACCGGTGCCGGTGCCGCCGTGCTCGGCAACCCGATCCGCTGTGTCGCCTGGCTCGCGAACAAGCTCGGGGAGTTCGGAGTCGGATTGCGAGCGGGTGATCTGGTGCTGGCCGGGGCACTCACCGCCGCGGTTGCGGTGGCCGCCGGGGACACCTTGACGGCGGATTTCGCCGATCTCGGCTCCGTGACGACCAGATTCGCCACGGAGGAAAACGTTCACAAGCCGCTCGAGGAGGAGTAATGGCTGGTCGGTTGGCGGGCAAGGTCGCGGTGATCACCGGAACGGGCCGGGGCATGGCCCGGCAGGTCGCGCTGCGATTCGTCCGGGAGGGCGCGTCCGTTGTCGGTTGCGACATCGATGCCGAGGCGGCCCAGGAAACGTTGGAGATCGTGCGGGCGGCGGGTGGACGGATGGAATCGCTGCATCCGCTGGACCTTTTCGACGAAAAGGAGGCGCACCGGCTGCTCGAATTCGCTGCGGAACAGTTCGGCGGCGTCGATATCGTCGACAACAATGCGATGCAGCTACGCCTCGGCCCGGTCGAGGACATGAGCCTGGCGGACTGGCAGCTCACCATCGACAACACGCTCACGGTGCCTTTTCTCGTGTCGAAGCACGCCATTCCTCACCTGCGTGCCCGGGGCGGCGGGAGCATCATCTTCATGGGCTCGGCCGTCGCGGCGCCCATCGGCGCCGGTTATGCCGGCAACCTGCCGCTCCTCCCGGCTTATGCGGTCGCGAAAGCGGGTGTCCTCCGGCTCACGGTGGCGCTCGCGAATGAGCTGGCACCGTGGAAGATCCGGGTCAACGCGATTTCTCCCGGCTGTGTCGCGACTCCCAATGGCTTGTCGTTCTACGGGCAGGAGGGCAGTGAGCCACGCCGTGTGGTGGAGAGCGCTCTGCTCATCCCGGAAATGACCGCGCCGGAAGATATCGCCGACGCCATGGTCTTTCTCGCCTCGCCGGAGGCGTCGTTCGTCACGGGCCACAACCTGGCCGTCGACGGCGGTTATGTGGCATCCGGAGCCGCCGGCCCACAGCGGCCCGAGGACGTCGCCGCCTATGCGCCCATCATGGCCGAACTGGCGGTCGTCGATCACTGGCCGACCACCGGCGTACGCCCGGCTTGAGGGCCCTGGGCACCCGGCCCACACCGATCGCGGTCGCATTCTGTGTGTTCACACATCGCTTTCCCGGGTGCGGCGGGCAACAATTTCCGCACGTGACTCGATTTCATTCCCGTGTCCGTTGGTTCTCAGCGAAGGAAAGGACACTCCTATGGTCCCCGACAGCGACGTCGGATCGTCCAGGTCTGTGGTCACCCCAGTCTCCACGCGGCGGGCGGTAGCGGACCGGGTTCCGCTGCTTTTGGCGCTGCTGCTCAGCACGGGCGTCGCTACCGACATTCAGAGCGTGTCGCTGTCTCCGATGGTGGCGACGATGACCACCGACCTGTCGCTCAGCAGCGCACAGGCCAGTTGGGCACTGACCGTCTTCATGCTGGCGGGTGCGATGGGAGTCGGCGTCACGTCCCGGCTCGGAGATCTCATCGGGCATCGCAAGGTCCTGCTGCCGATGCTCGCCGTGGGTTTGCTCGGCGCCGCACTCGGGGCGTTGGCGAACGGCTTTCTCATGCTGGTGATCGGCCGGTTCCTGATGGGGCTGGCGGTGGCGACCCCGCTGGGGTGGGGGCTGCTGAGGGCCAGGGCGAGTGCGGACCAGATCCGTTCGGCGGGGTTGTCGCTCGGTACGACGATCTCGATCTTGACGCCGCTTTCGCTGCTGCTCGGCGGTGTGCTGGTCAGGCTCGGCACGAGCTGGCAGGCCGTCTTCTGGGTCACGGGCGCGGCTTACCTCGCGATGCTCGTCATCGCGCTGTGGGCGCCCGAGACGCCGGAATCGGCGCGCGCCAGGGTGAAGCTGGACTGGCCCGGCGCGATCGGGCTCGGGATCTGGCTGGGCGCGCTGCTGCTCGCGATCAGCGAGGGGAACTCCGCGGGATGGGGGTCGGCATACATCCTCACGCTGCTGGCCGTGTTCGTGGTCGTGTTCGCAGGCTGGCTGCTTCAGCAGCGCCGGGCGCCGGCACCCCTGATGGACTTCCGGAACATGGACGTTCGGCAGCTGGTGTCCGGTTTTGTCGCCATGTTCACCATGATTGTGGTGTCCTTCGCCCTCTACATCCTCGTGCCGGTCATGCGGCAGGCGCCGGTGGCGACCGGGTACGGCCTCGGTGCAGACCTCCTCAAGTCCGCCTTGCCGCTGATCATGATGCTGCCGGGTTCGTTCGTCGCCGCGGCGCTGGGCAATGCCTTGTTGAAGCGCGGGGGCCCGCGGCTGCCGATCGTGACCGGTGGGCTGGTGACAGTGGTCGCGTTCCTGGGGATGAGCCTTTTCCGTGCTGAGGCGTGGACGGTCTACCTCTGGGTGTTCCTTTACGCGGTCGGCGCCGTCATGTGCTTCAACCTCGGCTGGTCGATGGTGGCCGCCTCGGGTCGCAAGGACAACACATCCATCATGTTCGGCGTGGCGACCGCCGGGCAGATGGTGACCGCCGGGATCGTCAATGCCGTGATCCTCGCCGTCCTGAACGTGGGCGCGAGCACGTGGCCGACCGCATCGGTCTTCGGCTGGCTGTACGCCGGCGTCGCGATCGTCGCACTGGTGTTCTTCGTCCTCTTTGGACTGTCCGTGGTCCCGAGGAGACTCGAGGACCGGCACGCCGTCAGCTGAACCACCCCGCTTTGGCGCCGGTGCACGACATAGGCCGTGCACCGGCGCCAAGATCAATGCCGTCGTGGTCCACTCTTTCCGCTCTCGAGGCCGGGCCGCTCAGGTAATCTCGTGATGTGGAACTGGGGGCCGGTCTGGACCGGGATGCGGACGTACGAAGATATCGGCGCACCCGGAATCACTATTTCGGGATCTTTCTCGTTTTGCTGATCGCGTCCGGGGTGGTTCTCGGCGGGGGGATCTCCGGCTTGCTCGGTGAGTCACCGGTCGAGGTGAACGTCATCGGTGGCCTGACGGTGATTTTCGTGCTGCTCGCGCTGCCGGCTGTCTTCACGGCTGTCAAGGCCGTGCAGTGGAACAAGCGGGTCAAGGAACGGCTGGGGGCGACCGGTACCCCATCTCAGACCTGGGTGCCGGCTGGTCCTGGCGAGACGGTCGATGGCGACGTCGACCTGCCGGCGCAGGTGTCACGCCTGGGAATGCTCGCGTTGCGGTCGACAGGCGTCATGGTGGTGTTCGCCGGCCTGCTGGTGGGCGGGATCATGGCCGGCATCCAGAGTTCCCATGAGGGGGAGGAACTGCTGCAAACCGGGGCGCGGGTCACGGGCACGGTGGTGTCGGTGGCGGAGCCGGCCAAGAGCAGCTGGACGATCACCGTGGACTACCCGGTGGGTGCCACGTGGCGGAAGGCCGACATCAGGCTGGAGACGAAGCGCGAATTCGTGCCGGGGCAGGAGGTGCTCGTGATCTATGACCGCGAGGATCCCGGCCGCGTTCGCACCCCGTTGGACGACAACACCGGCGACGTGCAGCTGTCCCTGTTCGTGGAACCGATGCTGGCGGGACTGGCCGGAATTCCGTTCGGGGCCATGGCCATGGTGCGCTGGGCCCGGCGGTACCGGGCGGTGCGGCAGAGCGGCTGGCATGCTGCATCGGTACTGGTGGCCCCGGGAGGACGGATATCCGCGCGCTATGTCCGGGGTGGTGAGCTTCAGCTGGATGGTGTTCTTTCGACCCACCGGGCAGCGCGATTCGCCACAGGAGAACCACGAAAGGCTTGGATCGGCGGCGAAGCGTCGACGATGGTCGTGCTCTTTTCCCGTGAGAATGGCAAAAAGCCGTATGCGGTGCCTGTGCGAGCGGCGGCCCCGCTGTCGCCGGCTCGCCGGGTCGCACGCCGCCGCCGAGCGCGAGGACATCGCGGCCCAGCCCGATAATCGGCGGGCTCAGTCCTCGCCGAACAGGTGCTCCAGCAGCCAGTCCATGCTCCGCTGGATGTGCTTGTCGAGCAACGCGCCGGCTTCACGCGTCTTCCGTGCGGTCGCCAGTTCCATGAGCTCGCGATCCTCCGCGATGACCTCCTCGGCCATGTCGGCGACAGGGGTACCGGCCAACCGCTGGTAGAACTCGGAACTGCTCATGAGCGTCCGCAGGTAATCGAGCAGCCGGGGGCTGCCGCACGCCGAGCCGAGCGCGTCATGGAACTCCGCGTGCGCCCTCACCCATTCCTCCGTCGGGGTGCCGTCGTCGTCCAGTCGAGGCGTGTGCTCGAGCACGTGATGGGCGGAGACCACCTGTCCCTGCCACTGCAGATCGCCGAGGCGGATCGACTTTTCGAGGGCGCGCCCGGCCAGCAGCTTCAACAGCTCGGAAATCTCGAGGAGGTCGGCGCGCGATACGTCGACCACCCGGAACCCACGGTTCGTCTCCAGCGCCACGAGATGGTGCTCGACGAGCCGGGTCAGGGCCTCCCGGACGACGGACATGCTGACCTCGTACTTCGCGGCGAGAGCCTGCAGCCTCAGCGGGCTGCCCGGCTGTAGCGTGCCGCTGAGAATGTCCCTGCGCAGGCTGTCATGGACCATCTGCGCCCGGCTCGCCGACGACTTGGTCGCGGCCATCGCACCTCCCCGATCTTCTGGCACAAGCTACCCCAACTCTGGTATCAATCGCCAATACGCAGATTTTCGTTAATCTCTTGACTTAACGAAAGATTCGCGCTGTGATGGTCCGCAGTGGAGAGGAACAACATGAGCAATGACGCAGGTTCCCGGGTGTTCGAGGCCGATGTCCTCGTCATCGGTTACGGCCCGGTGGGGATGACCGCCGCGGCTCTGCTCGCCCAACAGGGGTTCGACGTCCTCGCGATCGAGAAGCACCCGCGCCTGTTCGGCTTGCCGCGCGCCGGTCACCTCGACGGGGAGACGCTGCGGACTTTTCAGGGTCTCGGCATCGGTGAGCAGGTCGAGATCGCCGCCCGCGCCATCGCGGATTTCCGGCTCGTCGACGCACAACGAAAGCCGCTTACGAGCCGGTACCTCGGTGAGGACGGCCACGGCTGGAAGCCCGACTACATCTCCTTCCAGCCCGAAATCGAGACGCTCATCGACGGCGCGGCACGAGGATTCGGTGCCCGCGTGGTGATGGGACTCGAAGCGACCGGCCTCGCCCAGGACGCCGATGGCGTCACCGTGACCGCCCGACATCGCGAGGAACCGGACGCGGAACCGGTCGTGATCCGCACCCGATATGTGCTCGGTGCCGACGGCGCGGGTAGCTTCGTGCGCCGCGCGCTCGAGATCGAACTCGACGATCTGGGCCTTTTCCCGAACCCGCATCTGGTCCTCGACATCGAGCAACTCGACCCCGATCGGGATCTCGAATCACTGCCCGAGGTGGCCCAGGTGCTCGACCCCGCGCGGCCCGTGCTCGCCGGTCGCTGGAACGGAGCCCGCTGGTCGCGCTGGGAGTACACGGCGCTCGAAGGGGAGAGCCGCGAATCCCTGGAGCGGGAGGACTTCGCCTGGGGCCTGCTCGCCGAATGGGGCGTCACCCCGGCGGACGCGATCATCATCCGGCGCGCCGTCTACGACTTCCGCAGCACGGTCGCGAAGCAGTGGCGGCGTGACCGCGTCCTCCTCCTCGGAGACGCGGCGCACACGCAACCCCCGTTCATGGGCCAGGGCATGCTTTCCGGGATCCGGGACGCGGTGAACCTGAGCTGGAAACTCGCCGCCGTGCTGCGAGGCCAGGCGGACGGCAGCTTGCTCGACACGTATCAGACCGAGCGCGCGCCGCATGTCCTCGATCTCACCCGCCGTTCGATCGCCACCGGACAGTTGGTGACGATGACGGACCCGGTCGCGGCCTCGGCCCGCGACGAGGCGATCCGGGCGGGGACGATGCCGCCGCCCGCGATCTTCCCGCGGCTCGGTGCGGGCATCGTGACACCCGCCGGTGCACCGGCCGCGATCGAAGCGCTCGGCGGCGATGGCCGGCCGGGGCTGCAAGCGCGGGTGGTCAACGCCGGTGTGGTGCGAAAACTGGACGACGTGGTCGAACGCGGGTGGCGCATCGTCTCCAGGCACCGCGTGGACCGCGCGATCTTCACCCCGGCGCAGCGCCGTCTTCTCGACCGGCTCGGGATGCGGTTCGTGCATGTCACGCGGGGCACCGCGGACGGCGCGCTCATCGACCTCGACGGCGACTACGACCTGTGGTTCCGGGGCAACGGCCGCAAGGCGTACCTCGCGCGGCCCGACCACTACGTCTTCGGCACCGCGGAAAAAATCGACGACCTGCCCGCGCTGGTCGACGAGCTCGCCGGCAGCCTCGCCGCGGCGGGCTGGCGCACGAACACCCCACCATTCACGGAGGAATGATGAATCTTTCGGACAACTCTGTTCCGCAGCAGTGGACCACCGGCCGGCCGGTGGTGCTCGGCAACGTCCACGTGATCAGCATGGACGCCGGGATCGGTGATTTCGTCGGGGACATCGTCATCGAAGGCGACACCATTCGCGACCTCGGTCCGCGGGCCGGCCGGCCGGGCGACGCGCTGGTGATCGACGCCGGCGGGGCGATCGCGATCCCCGGGCTGATCGACGGACATGTGCACGCGTGGGAGGGGGCGCTGCGCGGGGTTTCGCCCGACAGCGACTTCATGACCTACATGAGCCTGACGCATGGGAAGCTGGCCCCGCTGATGACTCCGGAGGACGTCGCCATCGGGCAGGCCCTCACCGCCGCGCGAGCCCTCGATCAGGGTGTCACCACGATCGTCGACAACAACCACAACGTCCGCTCGGCGCAGCACGCGGAGGCTGCGATCGAGGCGTTGCGCGCCGCCGGTATCCGGACCGTTTTCGCGGCCGGTGTGGGCATGGGCCAGCCGGACGAGCACCTTCTTCCGTTGCTGCTCCAGCTGCGCACCGCTTATGACGACGACCTGACCCGGATCCGGCTGATGCAGGCCTTTCCCACGGTGGAGGGCTGGAAATTCGCGGTCGAGCACGGACTGGGTGTGGTCGCGGAGATCGGCGGCTGGGTGGAGGATCTCGACTCCTATCTCAACAGTGGCCTGCTCGGGCCGTCGTTCACGCTCGACCACTGTGCCGGGTTGTCCGGGACACAATGGTCCCGGATCGCGGACTCCGGCGCGGCGGTCGCGGTGGCGCCGCGTTCGGACCCCCACTACGGGCTCGGTGTCGCGGCTCCCGTGCTCCAAGCCGAGCGAGCCGGTGTACAGGTGGCGCTCAGCAGTGACAACGAGTTCGAGTACGGCTCCCACCTTTTCGAAGAAATGCGTCAGCTGATGAGCGCGCAACGTGGCGCATCGTTCGCGGCGACGCAAGCGGGTGAGGCGGATGTGCCGCGTCCATGGGGAGTGCGCGACGCGCTGCGTGCCGCCACAGCCGGCGGTGCGCTGGCAGCCGATTTCGCCGGTCGTATCGGTGTGCTCAAGCCCGGTGCGAAGGCGGATCTGGTGTTGCTGAGCACCGAGCACCTGCGCCCCATCGCGTCCGAACTCGGCGCGGCGGTGAGCTACGCGACGGCCCGGGACGTGCAGACGGTCGTGGTCGACGGCCGGCTGCGTAAGTGGGCGGGGGAGCTGGTGGACGTCGACTGGCCCGCACTCGTGCGTCAGGGCGAAGACAGCCGCGACCGCCTCTTGGCGAAAGCGGGCAGCTCGGTCGAGGAGTTGCGGTTCGAAGGCCAGCTGGTCCTCGACTAGCTCACCGGCAAGCTCGCCCATCCGCATCGCCCGCGGGGAGCCGGAGGATCAGACCGACGAGTGCCCGCCAGGTCTCTTGCTGTTCATAAAGCTTGAAGTGAGAAAGGACTCTCAATGACTCTGTTCCGCATTGACGCCAGCATCCAGACGGAGGGCTCCGCCACCCGCGAGATCGGTGACATCGTCGAGCAGGAGTGGCTCGCGGCCCGCCCCGGTGACCCGGTCCAGCGGCGCCATATCGGTGTCGATGTCCTGCCCGCGGACGCATGGGGTACCGCCGTCAGCGCCCGTGACCTTCCCGATGCCGAACGCACCCCGGCGCAGAAGCAGGCCGCCGCGCTGGCCGCCACCCTGGTCGACGAGCTGCTCGCCGCCGACGCGCTCCTGTTCACCGTGCCGCTGTACAACTACGGCGTCTCGCAGCATTTCAAGACCTACGGTGACCTGGTCTGGACCGATCCGCGTGCGCACGGGCAGCGGTTCCTCGAGGGCAAGAAGGCCGTGCTGGTGACGGCCCGCGGCGGGGCGTACGGGCCCGGCACGCCGCGCGAGGGCTGGGATCACGCGACGCCGTTCATGCGCCGCATCCTTGCCGACGTGTGGGGCGCCGAGCTGACCGTGATCGAGCGCGAGTTCACGCTCGTCGGGGTGTTGCCGGACTTCGACAATTTCACGGACCTGGCCGCGTCGATGCGGGCACAGGCGTTCGCGGCGGCCCGGGACGCGGGCAAGGCGCTCGCCGCCGCCTGAGCATGGCCGGGACCGGTCGGCGGCGCGCCTGGATCGCGCGGCTACGCCCGCAGAGCGAGGTCGGGATCGACCAAGCAGCAGGCCCCCGCTCGCTCGCCGAGGATGCCGTCGCGCGCGTCGGTGCGGACCCGGTGCGCTGGGCGATCGAACTGAGTTCCGCTGTCGTACGGCGAATCGTCGACGGCGTGCCGGCCCTCGGCGGTTACCCGGCCGCCATCGAGCTGCTCCGCCGGGGCAATGAGGCGACCACCCTTGGAGCGCTGGTCGCGCTGGTGGAAGGCCCGGCGGCACGCCCCGCCGAGGCGACCCTGGAAGGCATCCGCGAGTTCGTGCACCGGGCCGTACCGCTCGAAAAAGTGTTGCAGGGCCTCAGAATCGGGCACGCCGCCACGACCGAGGCGGTCTTGCGAGCCTGTGCCGAACTGGTCGACCCGGAGGTGGCGGTCGAGGAGGTCACGGCGGCCTCCCGCGAGCTGTTCTCCTACGTCGACGACCTTTCCGACACCATGATCCGCACCTACCTCGCGGAGCACGAGGTGTGGAGCACCAGCGCCGCCGCGGCACGGGCCGATATCGTGCGTTCCCTGCTGGCTGATGCGACGACGGCCGACGTCAGCCAGACGTCGCGCGCTCTCGGCTACGACCTGCGCCGAACCCACGAAGCGGTGGTGGTGTGGTCGGATTCGCCGGACAGCAGTTCCCGGCTGCCGGCGGCGGCGATCGAGGCGCTCCAGGCCCGTGGCGCCACCACGACGCTGGTCGTCCCCGTGGCCTCAGGACGAGTGTGGGCTTGGGGCACCGGCACGGGCCCGGCGAGTTCGTGGGAAACCATCTCGGAAGCGCTGTCACGGCAACGGATCCGAGCGGCTTTCGGCACCCCCGTGGACGGCATCGCGGGCTTCCGCCGCTCTCACCGCGAAGCCGAGCGCGCGGAGAAACTCGAGCTGCTGCGGCAGGAGGCCGGGCGGGTTCCCCGGCCTGTCACCGCCTACGCCGACGTCGCCGTCATCGCGTTGCTGGTCAATAATCTCGAGGCGGCCGGTGAATTCGTGCGGCGGGAACTCGGTGGGCTTTCCGCACGCAGCACATCGATAGCGGCGCTGCGGACCACCCTGTACCACTACCTCGCCGCCGAGCGCAGCCTGGTGGAGGTCGCCCGGCGCTTGCACGTGGCCAGAGGGACCGTGACCTACCGCGTGAAGCGGGCCCAGGAGGTGCTGGGACACGACCTGGACGAGCGCCACTTCGCGCTCTACAACGCACTGGCGCTCGCCGAGGAACTGGGCGACCTGGTGCTCGAGGTCAAAGGTAGCCCGGGATCCTGAGCCCGCAGACCAAGCGATCGCATCCGGAGCCGGGCTTTACTTCGAGTGCCCCCGTACGAACCCTCGGAGTGACGATGAGCATCATCATGGACGCCCCCCGCACCACCGACGCCGCGCGCACAGTGCGGGCCGGACTCGTCGAGCGTGCCGCCGCGTTGCGACCGCTGCTGGCCGGTAACGCCGAGCGCACCGACCGCGAACGCGGGGTGCCCGACGAGAACATCAGCGCACTGGCCGGGGCCGGCCTGCTCGCACTGACGCGGCCCGCCCGTTACGGCGGTCTGCAGACCGACTTCCGCACCCTGCTCGAGGTCAGCCGTGAGGTCGGTCGTGCCTGCGGCTCCAGCGCGTGGGTGACCACCTTGCTCAACGCCAGTGGGTGGTTCGCCGGTCTCTTCTCCGCCGAGGCCCAGGACGACGTCTGGGCCGGCAACCCCGAGGCCAGGGTCGCCGGCGTGGTGACCCCGTCCGGCACCGCCCAGGTGGTCGACGGCGGGTACCGGGTGAGCGGGAGCTGGCTCCCCGCTTCCGGCTGCGCCCACGCCGACTGGGCGGTCCTCGGCGTCACCAGGCCGGACGCCGAGGGTACCCCGGATGGGGTCGGCATCGTGCTCGCCCCGATGGCGGAGCTCACCGTCGAGGACACCTGGTTCGTGACGGGCATGCGCGGGACCGCGTCCAACACGCTCGTCGGCAAGGACGTGTTCGTGCCGGCGCACCGCTTCCTTTCCGTCCCCGACGCCATCGACGGCCGCTACGCCACGCCTTTCACCGACGAGGTGCTCTACCGGGCGCCGTTCGTGCCGGCCGCCGCGCTCGCGCTGACCGGGCCGCAGCTCGGGTTGGCCGCCGCCGCGATCGATATCTTGGCGGAGAAGGCCCCGCGGCGAGGTTTGACCTTCACGAACTACACCTCCCAGGCCGAGGCACCCACGATCCAGCTCGCCGCGGCGAAGGCGGCGTCGCTCGCCGACTCCGCCCAGCTGCACGCCTACCGGGCGGCCGCGGACCTCGACGAGGCCGCGCAGGCCGGGGTGTACCCCGATTACGACGCCAGGGCCCGGATGCGGATGGACGCCGGGATGGCGGCGATCCACGCCCGTGAGGCGGTCCGCCTCGTGTGCTCGGCCCAGGGCGCTTCGAGCTTCGGCGAGTCCAACCCACTGCAGCGCATCTGGCGCGACATCGAAGCCGGCAGCCGGCACGGCATCCTCAACCCCGAGGTGGCGGCCGAGATCTACGGCAAGTCGCTGTTCGGTATCCGCGGCACGGTATCCGACCTCGTCTAGAGGTCAATCGATGGCGAGCACCACCTTGCCGAAGCGGTCTGGTGCGTCGAGCCGGGCCTCGGCCTCGACCACGGCGTCCAGTGGGAAGACCGAGTCGATCACCGGGCTGAGTGTGCCGTCGGCCAGCAGGGGCAGGAACTCCGCCACTTCGGCGAGATTCGAGGCGTGGCAACCGAAGACGGAGATTTCCCGCCGGTACAGGCTGGACAGGTCCAGCTCCGCCGTCCTGCCGGTATGCGAGCCCATGCCGACCAGCCGGCCGCCGTGGCGCAACGACAAAATGGACTTCTGCACGGTCGCCCGCCCGACCGTTTCGTGCACGAGATCGGCCCCGAGCCCACCGGTCAGTTTGCGCACCGTCTCAGGGAAATCCGGTTCGGCGCGGTAGTTGATGACTTCGTCGGCGCCGAGCGCACGGACCTGTTCCGCCTTGCGCTCGGTACCGGTCGTGGCGATCACCGTCGCGCCCAGCGCCTTCGCGACCTGCACCGCCGCACTCGCGACCCCGCTGCCCGCGCCGACGACGAGCACCGTCTCACCGGGTCGCACCTGACCGCGGGTCTTGAGCATGTGCCAGGCCGTCATATACGCCAGCACGCCGGCGGCCAGCTGCTCGTGGCTCAGCCCGGCGGGGGCCGGAATGACGCTGCGAGCGGGCACCACGATGTACTCCGCATAGGTTCCGTCGAAATGTTCCCCGACGAACTGCAGGCGGGCGCACGCATTGTCGTGGCCACGACGGCATTGTTCGCACTCGTCGCAGGTCCTCATCGGATTGATCGCGACCCGGTCTCCCACGGCGAACCCGGAAACGCCGTCGCCCAGCGCGGCGATCTCGCCCGCGCCCTCGACCCCGAGGATCATCGGAGGCGGTGGCGCTTCGGGAAACCGCCCCTCCCTGACCAGGATGTCGGCACGGTTCAGCCCGCCGGCGCGCACTCGCACCAGTACCTCGCCCGCACCCGCCTCGGGAGCCGGGACCTCCGCGATCTCCAGGACCTCAGGTCCGCCGAACGCCGTGATTCGCGCTGCCCTCATGGTTCTCCTCACGATTCGATAGGTGTCAGAACGCGCGGTGGTACTGCTTCGGCCACGACTCGCGAGGTTCCGCGTCGAGGGCGCGCAGTGCCCAATACGGGTCGCGCAGGGTGGCCCGCCCGACGAGGATCGCGTCCACCAGATCGGGAATTGCTTCATCGAGGTGGTGCGCTTCGGATACCAGGCCCGAGGCCGCTATGTGAACCCCCGCTTCGCGGAAGCGGGGGCCGTATCGGGCGTTGTGCAAGGGTTCGGCCGCGCGCGAGGCATCGGGGATCAGCGCCCCGGATACGAGGTCGATCAGGTCGACGCCGGCCGCGCCCATCCGGGTCGCGACGGCGACCATGTCGTCCACCGTAAGGCCCCCGTCGATGAGGTCCGTGGCGGGCAGGCGGACGAGGACCGGTTTGCCGTCCGGCCAGCCCGCGCGCAGGGCTTCGACCATCTGGACCGGAAACCGCATCCGCCCCTGCAGGTCGCCGCCCCACTCATCGGTGCGATGGTTGGCCAGCGGGGAGAGGAACTCATGGAGCAGATATCCGTTGGCCCCATGGAGTTCGATGGCTTCGTAGCCCGCGTGGTGGGCGTTGCGGGCGGCGCGTTCGATGTCCTCCAGAATCCTGGTTCCGTCCTTTGTGGACATCTCGGTGGGGGTGGCCAGCCCGGCGAAGGGGATCGGGGAGGGAGCCAGTGGCTGCCAGCCGCCTTCGCCGGGGGGGGTCGGGGTCCGGGTGCCGGTGTTGTCCCAAGGCGCGCGGTGG
>NZ_WMBA01000080.1 GCF_009707865.1 Amycolatopsis pithecellobii | reverse complement strand
CCCCGCGCCCCACCAGTCACCGCCCCGCCAGTAGCCCAGGTTGTGCCGGCACCGTGCCCCAGCGGAAGCCGCCCAGTTCGACACCTCGTACCAGGTCAGCCCGGCCGCGGCCAGCTTCGCGTCGATCAGCTCGTAGTACTCGGCCAGCACGTCCTCGTCCGGCATGGGCAGCTCGCCGCGCCGCACTCGCCGGGCAAGCGCCGTACCGTCTTCGACGATCAGCGAGTACGCCGACACATGATCGACCCCGGCGGCGAGCACCGCGTCCAGCGAAGCCTGCAGATCCTCGACGCGTTCACCCGGGGTGCCGTAGATGAGGTCGAGGTTCACGTGCTCGAAGCCCGCGGCCCGCGCTTCGATCGCCGCTTCGACCGGGCGCCCGGGAGTGTGCACGCGGTCGAGCACCCGCAGTACATGCGGCGCCACGGACTGCATGCCCAGCGACACGCGCGTGTACCCGGCCTCGCGGATCCCGGCGAAGAACTCCGGCGACGTGGACTCGGGGTTCGACTCGGTCGTCACCTCCGCGCCCGGCGCGAGCCCGAAGCTGCCACGGACCGCGCCGAGTACTGAGGCGAGCCCGTCCGCACCCAGCATCGACGGCGTGCCCCCGCCGACGAACACCGTCTCCGCTGGTCGCGCGCCCACCCGCTGGACGCCGAGCGCGAGCTCCCGTTTCAACCCCTCCAGCCACGACGAAGGCGACGCGGCCGAGCCGAGCTCCCCCGCCGTGTAGGTGTTGAAATCGCAGTAGCCACACCGGGTGGCGCAGAAGGGCACATGGACGTAGACACCAAAGGCACTGCACACGCCCCTAAGTGTCCCCCATGTCAAGAAGCGTGATGCTCCTCCCACGATCCGGACGTGGCTGGACCACCATCTGGGCTCGTGGCACGCTGGATGCGTGACTTATGCCGGTGTGCTCCTCGTGGCGCGACGCCACGTCGATCTCCGGCGTGTCGCCAGCGCGCTGTGCCGCATGTTCCACTGACGCCACCCACCACCATGGACCCGGGCGTCGGTCGCTCCCCGTCGCTCGATTCCCCGGGGATTGCCGCGCGCCGACGCCCTCCGATGACACCCCCGGAGGACTCCTCATGGCTTCGCCGCCGCGCGAAACATCCCCGGCCCGTGCCCCGCGCAGCAAGCAGCGGCGCGGCGAGGGCCAGTGGGCGCTCGGCTACCGCGAGCCGCTCAATCCCAACGAACGGTCGAAAAAGGACGATCACCCGCTCAACGTGCGGTCGCGGATCGAGAGCACGTACGCCCACGGCGGCTTCGACTCGATCGACCCGGGTGACCTGCGCGGCCGTTTCCGCTGGTACGGCCTGTACACCCAGCGCAAGCCCGGCATTGACGGCGGACGCACCGCGACGCTCGAACCCGAGGAGCTCGACGACGAGTTCTTCATGCTGCGCGTGCGCATCGACGGCGGGGACCTGACCACCGAGCAGCTCGCGGTGATCGGTGAGGTTTCGCAGACCTACGCGCGCGACACCGCGGACATCACCGACCGGCAGAACGTCCAGTACCACTGGATCCGAATCGAGGACATGCCCACGATCTGGGAGAAACTCGAGGGCGCCGGGCTCACCACGATGACCGCGTGCGGCGACAGCCCGCGCGTCATCCTCGGCTCGCCGCTCGCCGGCATCGCCGAGGACGAGGTGATCGACGGCACCCCGGCGATCGACGAGATCAAACGCCGCTACCTCGGCAAGCCCGAGTACGCGAACCTGCCGCGCAAGTTCAAGACGGCGGTCTCCGGTCTGCCGGACGTGGCACACGAGATCCACGACGTCGCGTTCGTCGGCGTGGTGCATCCCGAGCACGGCCCCGGTTTCGACGTGTGGGTCGGTGGCGGGCTGTCCACGAACCCGATGATCGGCCAGCGGCTCGGCGCGTGGGTGCCGAGCGACGAGGTGCCCGAAGTGTGGGCAGGCGTCATCTCCGTCTTCCGCGACTACGGCTACCGGCGGCTGCGCTCGCGGGCGCGCATCAAGTTCCTCGTGAAGGACTGGGGCGCCGAAAAGTTCCGCGAAGTCCTCGAATCCGAGTACCTGGAGCGGAAGCTGATCGACGGCCCCGCGCCGGAAGTGCCGAAGACACAGCATGATCACGTCGGTGTGCACCGGCAGAAGGACGGCAACTACTACGTCGGTGCCGCCCCGGTCGCCGGCCGCGTGTCGGGTTCGCTGCTGATCGCCGCGGCGAAGGCCGCCGAGCGCGCGGGCTCGAACCGGGTCCGGCTGACCCCGCTGCAGAAGCTCGTCGTCCTCGACGTGCCCGAGGCGGAAGTCAAGGGCCTGCAGGCGGAACTGGAGGAACTCGGACTGCCCACCGAGCCGACCCCGTGGCGGCGCGGCGTGATGGCCTGCACCGGGATCGAGTTCTGCAAGCTCGCGATCGTGGAGACCAAGGCACGCGCGCGTGACCTGGTGACCGCGCTCGAAGAGCGACTGGCCGATATCCAGTCCGATGTGGACACTCCGGTGTCGGTGCACATCAACGGGTGCCCGAACTCGTGCGCGCGCATCCAGACCGCCGACATCGGCCTCAAGGGCCAGATCGTCACCGACGATGCGGGCAACCAGGTCGAGGGTTTCCAGGTGCACCTCGGCGGCGGGCTCGGCCTCGACGCCGGGTTCGGCCGCAAGTTGCGTGGCCACAAGGTCACCGGTGACGAGCTGATCGGCTACGTGGAACGGGTCGTGCGCAACTACCACGCGCAGCGCACCGAAGGCGAACGCTTCGCCCAGTGGGTCGCCCGCGCCGACGAGGACGCGCTGCGATGAGCGAGCGCGCGACGCCGTTCTACTGCCCCTTCTGCGGGGATGAAGACCTTCGTCCGGTCGAGGAGGACCGCGGCTGGCTCTGCGGTGCCTGCCGGCGCGTCTTCACCGTGAATTTCCTGGGCATCCGGCTACCCGAGGGAGCGAAATGACGGCGGTCACCGAAGACCTGAAAGCGTTGGCGGGCAAGGCATCCGAGGAGCTGGCCGACGCGAGCGCACTGGAGGTGCTGCGCTGGACGGCGGAGACCTTCGGCGACGATTTCATCGTGGCGTCCAACATGCAGGACGCGGTGCTGATCGACCTGGCCACCCAGGTGAAGTCCGATGTGGACGTTCTGTTCCTGGAGACCGGTTACCACTTCGCGGAGACACTCGGCACCCGTGACGCGGTCGCGACGGTGTACCCGCAGGTGCGGATCGTCAACGCACAGGCCGAACAGTCGGTCGCGCAGCAGGATGCCGAGTACGGCCCGAAACTGCACGAGCGCGACCCGAACCAGTGCTGCCACCTGCGCAAGGTGGTCCCGCTGCGCCAGACGCTGTCGAAGTACTCGGCGTGGGTCACCGGCGTGCGCCGGGTGGACGCGCCGACCCGCGCGGACACCCCGATCGTCACGTGGGACGAGCGCAACGGCCTCGTCAAGATCAACCCGATCGCGCCGTGGACCGACGACGAGTTCCGCGCCTACATCACCGAGCACGGGATCCTGGAGAACCCGCTGGTGTCAGTGGGTTATCTCTCGATCGGCTGCGCCCCGTGCACCGCGAAGGTCGCCCCCGGCGCCGACCCGCGCAGCGGCCGGTGGGCCGGTTCGTCGAAAACCGAGTGCGGACTGCATGGCTGAGGGGACAAGGCATGACCACCGTTGAGACGACCGACAACCTGCAGGCGCTGGAATCCGAGGGCATCCACATCTTCCGCGAGGTGGCCGGTGAGTTCGACCGGCCGGTGATCCTCTTCTCCGGCGGCAAGGACTCGACCCTGCTGCTGCACCTGGCGATCAAGGCGTTCTGGCCCGCGCCGGTGCCGTTTCCCCTGCTGCACGTGGACACCGGGCACAACTTCGACGAGGTCATCGCCTTCCGCGATCACGTCGTCGAGAAGCACGGGCTGCGGCTCATCGTGGCGAACGTGCAGGACTGGATCGACGACGGGCGGCTGACCGAGCGGCCCGACGGCACGCGGAATCCGTTGCAGACCCAGCCGTTGCTGGACACCATCACCGAGCACAAGTTCGACGCGGTGTTCGGCGGCGGGCGCCGCGACGAGGAGCGCGCACGGGCGAAGGAAAGGATTTTCAGCCTGCGCAACGCCTTCGGTCAATGGGAACCGCGCCGGCAGCGTCCCGAATTGTGGAACTTGTACAACGGCAGGCACCGTCCAGGGGAACATGTGCGGGTGTTCCCGCTGTCGAACTGGACCGAAGCCGACGTGTGGAACTACATCGCGCGCGAAAACGTCGAGCTGCCTTCGATCTACTACGCACACCGGCGCGAGGTCTACCGGCGCGACGGGATGTGGCTCACCGAAGGCCCGTGGGGCGGCCCACGTGATGGCGAGGAGGTCAAGGAGCTTTCCGTGCGTTACCGCACCGTCGGCGACGGTTCGTGCACCGGCGCGGTCGAATCCGAAGCCACCACGGTGGACGAGGTCATCGCCGAGGTGCTGGCGAGCCGGCTCACCGAGCGCGGCGCGACCCGCGCCGACGACCGGTTGTCCGAGGCCGCGATGGAGGACCGCAAGCGGGAGGGCTACTTCTGATGAGTTCTCTACTGAGGCTCGCCACCGCGGGCAGCGTGGACGACGGAAAGTCCACTTTGGTCGGACGCCTGCTCTATGACACCAAATCCGTGCTGGCCGATCAGCTGGACGCGGTGACCAGGGCGAGTGTCGACCGCGGACTGTCCACTCCGGACTTGTCGCTGCTCGTGGACGGACTGCGCTCCGAGCGCGAGCAGGGCATCACGATCGACGTGGCGTACCGTTATTTCGCCACCCCCCAGCGTTCCTTCGTGCTCGCCGACACCCCCGGCCACGTGCAGTACACCCGCAATACCGTCACCGGCGCTTCGACGGCGCAGCTGGCGATCCTGCTGGTGGACGCGCGCAACGGGGTGGTCGAGCAGACCCGCCGGCACGCCGCGGTGCTCGCGTTGCTCGGCGTGCCGCGGCTCGTGCTCGCGGTGAACAAGATCGACCTCGTCGACTACGACGAGGAGACGTTCACCGTGATCGCCAAGGAGTTCACCGACCACGCCACGACACTCGGCTACCCCGCCGGTTCGGTGCTGTCGATCCCCGTCTCCGCGCTCGTCGGGGACAACGTGGTGGACCGCTCCACCAAAACTCCTTGGTACGACGGGCCAACGTTGCTCGAGCACCTGGAGAACGTGCCCGCCGCACCGGATCCGCACGACGTGCCGCTCCGGTTCCCGGTGCAGTACGTGATCCGCCCGCGCACTCCGGAACACCCCGACTATCGCGGCTACGCCGGGCAGGTCGCGGCCGGCACCGTGCGCCCGGGAGACGAGGTCGTGGTGCTGCCCGCCGGGCTGCGCACCACCGTCGAGCGCATCGACACCGCGGACGGCCCGCTGGACGAAGCAGCCGCGGGGCGTTCGGTCACGCTGTTGCTCGCCGACGATTTCGACATCTCCCGCGGTGACGTCATCGCCGCCGCGGAATCGGCGCCGGTGTCCTCGGACGAGTTCGGCGCGACTTTGGCCTGGCTGTCGGAAAAGCCGCTGAAATCGGGTGCGCGAGTGCTGGTGAAACACGGCACCCGCACCGTGCAGGCGTTCGTCGAGGAGCTGACCGCGCGTTTCGACGAGCAGAAGCTGTCCACTGTAGACTCTCCGGAAACGTTGCAGCTCAACGAGATCGGCCGGGTCCGGATTCGCACCGCGGAGCCGCTGCCGGTCGATGACTACGCGGTCAACCGCCGCACCGGGTCGTTCCTGGTGATCGACGCGGCTGACGGCACCACGCTCGCCGCCGGACTGGTCGGCGCTCCACTGTCCGTTCTGTCTTCCTGAAAACCGAAAGGCCCGTTCGTGAGAAGTGTGCGACGCAGCACCCGAGCCCTCGCCGTGGCAGTGTCGTTGCTGGCGGTAGTGGCCGGGTGTTCCCGTGCCGATTCCACCGACAGCGCGGCTCCCGCCGCGACCACCGGGGGCACGCCGGCGACCGAGGTCCGGCTCGGCTACTTCCCCAACGTCACCCACGCTTCCGCGCTGATCGGGCTCGACAAGGGTTACTTCACCCGGCAACTGGGCGCGGGCACGAAGCTCACCCCGACGAAGTTCAACGCCGGCCCGGATGAGGTTTCGGCGCTGCTGGGCGGTTCCCTCGACATCGGCTTCATCGGGTCCGGTCCGGCGATCAACGCGTTTTCCAAGTCGGACGGGGAAACCGTCCGGCTCGTCTCCGGTGCGACCTCCGGTGGCGCACAGCTCGTGGTGAAGCCCGAGATCAACACCCCGCAGGATTTGCAGGGCAAGATCGTCGCCGACCCGCAGGCGGGCAACACACAGGACGTGTCCCTCAAGAAGTGGATCTCGGACCAGAAGCTGACCGGGGTCAACGTGCAGAGCGAGGACAACTCGGTCACCCTCGACCAGTTCCGCAAAGGCGCCGTCTCCGGTGCCTGGCTCCCGGAGCCGTGGTCTTCCCGCCTCGTCGCCGAGGCGGGGGCGAAGGTGCTGGTGGACGAGAAAACCCTGTGGCCGAACGGAAAGTTCCCGACCACGGTCGTGATCGTGCGCAAGGACTTCCTCACCCAGCACCCGCAGACCGTGCAGGCCGTACTCAAGTCGGTCCTGGACGCGAACAACCTCGCGGCGACCGACGCGACCGAGGCGAAGGCCGCGGTGAACCGGCAGCTGAAAACCCTGACCGGTTCGGCATTGTCGCAGCCGGTGCTGGACCGCGCGTTCGAGAACATCGAGCTGACCACCGATCCGCTGGCTTCGCAGTTCCCGCAGCTGGCGCAGGATCAGGTGACCGCCGGGATCGCGAAGAGCGCGGCCAAACTCAACGGTTTCTTCGACCTGAACTCGCTCAACGCCGTGCTCACCGCGGCAGGCAAACCGACCGTCAGCGCCGCCGGACTGGACCGGAAGTGACCCCATCCGAGGAGCGAAGCCGATGACCGCCACACTGGACGAATCGACCGTGCGGCCCGCGACGGACCACGCTGTGCGGCTTTCCGGGGTGCACAAGACCTTCGGCCAGGGCGAGCGCGCGGTGACCGCGCTCGCGGGGGTCGACCTCGACGTCGCCCCCGGCGAGTTCGTCTGCCTCCTCGGCGCGTCGGGCTGCGGCAAGACGACACTGCTGAACCTGGTGGCGGGGCTGGAAAAACCCACCGCCGGCGAGATCTACCTGAACAGCTCGCGTCCGGCGGTGATGTTCCAGGAAGCAGCGCTGATGCCGTGGCTCACCGCCGCCGCGAACGTCGAACTTCCGTTGCGGCTGGCCGGAATCCCGCGCACGGAACGCCGCACCCGCACCGGCGAACTGCTGGAGCTGGTGCGGCTGTCCGGCGTCGGCGGCAAGCGCCCGCACGAGCTGTCCGGCGGGATGCGCCAGCGGGTCGCGCTGGCACGCGCACTCGCTTCGGCGTTGCACACGGGAAAAGATGCGTCGCTGCCGTCGTTGCTGCTGATGGACGAACCGTTCTCCGCGCTCGACGCGATCACGCGTGACGTGCTGCAGTCGGAGCTGCTGCGGGTGTGGAGTTCGACCGGAGCGGCCGCCGTGTTCGTCACCCACGACGTCCGCGAGGCCGTGCGTCTCGGACAGCGGGTGGTGCTGCTGTCCTCGCGGCCGGGCCGTGTCGTGCAGGAGTGGTGGGTCCGGAACCTCTCACCGGCGGACGAGGAGGCGACCGTCACGGTCATCAACCAGCGCCTGCGCGAGGTGATCTCCAGTCATGCCGCGGCTTGACGATCTGGACGAGGCGGTCGAAGCGGGTCTCGACGCGCTCGACACGCCACCCGAACAGCCGAGCCGCCGCCGCACGCAACGGATCCTGTGGGCCGTGCTGCCGCCAGTGGCGTTCCTGGTGGTCGTCGTCGTGGTGTGGCAGATCTTGTGGGCCGCCGCGTTCTGGCCCGAGTTCCAGCTCCCCGCGCCGCTCGCGGTGTGGACGGAACTGTGGTCGCGGATCACCGATGCACAGGCCTTCGGGTTCATCTGGACGTCCGTGCACCGCGCGGTGCTGGGCTTCCTCGCCGCGATCGTCATCGCCACGCCACTGGGCCTTGCGGTGGCGAAGATCCGGGTGATCCGCTCGGCGATCGGCCCGTTCCTGTCCGGGTTGCAGAGCCTGCCGTCGGTCGCGTGGGTGCCGGCGGCCGTGCTGTGGTTCGGCGTCACCCCGACGGCCATGTACGCCGTGCTGTTGCTGGGCAGCGTGCCCTCGATCGCGAACGGTCTGGTGGCCGGGATCGACCAGGTCCCGCCGATCCTGCCGCGGGTCGGCAAGGTGCTGGGCGCGCGGCGGTTGCAGGCGTCGTGGCACATCCTGCTCCCGGCCGCGCTGCCCGGGTATCTCGCGGGACTCAAGCAGGGCTGGGCGTTTTCGTGGCGGTCGCTGATGGCGGCGGAAATCATCGCCACTTCGCCGTTGCTGGGCAAGGGTCTCGGCGCATATCTCGACGACGGCCGCACGCTGTCGGACATGCCGACGGTGATCTCGGCGATCGTGCTGATCCTGCTGGTGGGCGTGGGTATCGAGCTGCTGGTGTTCCGGCCGCTGGAGCGGGCCGTGCTGCGTGCCCGCGGGCTGACCGGGTCGGTGTAGATGAACGCGCCGCTGGTCGTCGTCGCACACGGGAGCCGGGATCCCCGCTCTGCGGCGACGATCCGCGCGCTGCCACTCGGTGCCCGAGTGTCCTTTTTGGACCTGTCAGCTCCGCTGCTGACGGATGTGCTGTGTTCCCTTGCCGCACAAGGACATCGCGACGCGGTCGTCGTGCCGCTGCTGCTCGGCAGCGCCTACCACGCCCGGGTCGACCTGCCCGCGCTGGTCCGGGAGGTGCCCCGGCTGCGAGTGTCCATTGCGGACGTTCTGGGTCAGGATCCGTTGCTGGAGAACATCGCACTCGACCGGTTGCGTGCGGCGGGCGCGGACCCGGCTGATCCCTCGCTCGGCGTCGTGGTGGCCGCGGTGGGGTCCTCCCACGCGCCGGCGAACGACGCGGTCATCGCACTGGCACGGCGCTGGAACACGCGGTACCCGATGCTCGTCGCTCCGGCTTTCGCGACGGCCAAGCCGGATGTGGCGTCCGCGATCGCGAAACTGCGGGCCCGTGGCGCCCGGCGGTTCGCGGTCGCTTCGTGGTTCCTGGCGCCGGGACTGTTGCCGGACCGGATCGCCGCACGGGCCCGGCAGGCGGAACCGTCGGTGCTGCTCACCGATTCCCTCGCTCCTGACCCGCGCGTGGCGGAACTGGTACTGGCCCGGTATCACGCGACCCTCGCGCGCGCCGCGTAAGCCGTATCGTGGCTGGTATGAAAATCCGCATCGGCATCGGTCTGGGTTCGGAAACTTCGCCGGAGAACTTCAGCAGGATCGTCGACCGGGCCGAAGCCGCGGGAATCGACTCGCTGTGGTTGTCGGAGCACGTGTACTCCGACGGTGTCGACCCGTTCATCGGCATGGCGCATGCGCTTGCGCGCACCACGCACCTCAAGGTCGGCACCTCGGTCGCGGTGCTGCCGGGACGGCAACCGGTGCTGGTGGCGAAGCAACTGGCGTCACTGGCCGCGCTGGCGCCGAAGCGGGTCCTGCCGGTGTTCGGGTTGCGCCCGGCGCGGCGGGAGGAGCGGGACCTGTTCGAGGTGCCCGACGGCAGGCGGGCCGAGGTGTTCGACGAATCGTTGCGGCTGCTGCGTTCCGCGCTCGCCGGCGCGCGTAATTTCGCGGGCGAGTTCTACAAACTGGACGAGGTGGGCCTCGGCCCGGTGCCCGCCACACCGCTGGACATCTGGCTCGGCGGAGCCGCCCCGGCAGCGTTGCGCCGGATCGGCCGTTACGGTGACGGCTGGCTGGGCAGTTTCCTGCCCGCGCCCGACGCCCGCGCCGCGCGGCTCGCCATCGAATCCGCGGCGAGCGAAGCGGGGCGCGAAATCGAGCCGGACCACTACGGCATGAGCCTGCTGCTCGCCGGCGGCGGCATCACCCCGGAACTGGCCGCGGTCGCCCGTTCCCGCCGTCCCGACGCCGATCCCGGCGACATCATCGCCGCGAGCTGGCCGGACCTGCACCGGCTGCTGGACGCGTATCTCGACGCGGGCCTGACGAAGTTCGTGGTGTACCACCGCGGTCCCCAGCCCTTCGGCGAGTTCCTGGACGCCTTCGTGCGGGAACTGCTGCCGCGCCAGAACTGACGCGGAAGACCGCGGTTTCGGTCGGCGGCGGGCCTGCGAGAGTGGGTGGCGTATGCGGCGCTCGGCGAGACCGAGCCTGGTTACACCGAGCTTCAGGAAGGCCACCCGTTGCTGTCGCCGATCCCGCGACCCGCGCACAATCGTGCATCCAAACGACTGGCATACCGGCTCGATGCTCAGCTGCCTGAACGGTACGAAGTTCTCGCCCAGCTCGTACCGGATGGACACCGTCGTCAAACACGGCGAGTACGCCGACGCCGGTATTCCCCACTACTGGATCGTCGACCTCGACGAGCCGATTTCCCTTGTTTCCTGCCATCGTGCGGGCGAGCTCGGCTATCAGGACACCCCGGCGGCCACGAACAGTTTCACCACCACGGAACCATTCCCGCTCGAGCTCGACCTCGGGAAGCTCCGCGCCTAGTCCATAATGGATGGTGTCGCGGACGTCGCGTCGTTAAAGTGGCGGCCATGGCTGACGAACTGGTGCACTACTCGCACGCGGGCGGCACCGCGACCATCACGCTGGACTCGCCGCACAACCGCAACGCCCTGTCCGCACAGCTGCGCCGTGAACTGCGTGCGTCGCTGGCGAAGGCGCAGGGCGACGAAGCCGTGCGCGTCATCGTGCTGACCCACACCGGCCCGGTTTTCTGCGCGGGAATGGACCTCAAGGAGGCTCGCGGCGCCGATGCGGGTGATCAGGGCGTCAACGAGTTTCCCGAGATCCTGCAGCAACTGTGGAGCAGCCCGAAGCCGGTCGTCGCACGGCTCGCGGGTCCCGCACGGGCAGGCGGGGTCGGCATGGTCGCCGCGTGCGACATCGCCGTCGCCGCGCACGAGGCCACGTTCGCGTTCTCCGAGGTGCGGATCGGGGTGGTGCCCGCCGTCATCTCGCTCGTGGTGCTCCCCCGGATCGCACCGCGGGCGGCGCAGGAACTGTTCCTCACCGGCGAAACGTTCGACGCCGCCCGCGCGGCGGAAATCGGCCTGATCACGAGGGCGACGGATGTGGAAAAACTCGACGACGAGGTGGACCACTACGTCCGGGCGCTCGCGCTCGGCGGCCCGAACGCGCTGGCCGCGACGAAGGAACTGTTGTCGAGCCCGAAACCGCCCACCCCGTCGGCCGGGTTCCGCGCGATGAACGCGTTGTCCGCCCGTTTCTTCGCCGGCGAGGAAGGGCAGGAGGGCATCAGCGCGTTCGCGCAGAAGCGCAAACCCAGCTGGGTTCCCGCAGACTGACCCGCGTCAGTCTGCGGGAAGCGCCAGCGTCAGGCGGCGGCTGTCGGCCCGGTCGCCGCCCGGCGCCATGGCGCGTTCGGCGTCCGACAGCACGCTGCGGATGGCCAGATAGGCGCGCGGGTCCGCGGCCTTCAACTCGTCCGAGCCGCTCCAGATCAGCACGTGTTCACCGCTGGGCAGCCAGGACAGGTCGGTCAGGCAGTCGTAAAGGGCGTCGAGGTTGCGGCCGAACCACTCCGGGAACGACAGCGCCGTCGCAATGGCGTCCATTGTGGACAGCTTGTCCACGGGATGACCCGCCATCACGTGCAGGTAGGCGCCCCGGGCGCGCGCCTGGTCAGTGAGGATCTTGATACTGAGGTGCTCCATGGGCCTTCAACTTGCTATCTGGAGGGATCGACCACGACGAAGGACGCGTAATGGTCACCGGTGTAGTACAGCTCGTGCCCCGCACCGGTGATCAGCCGCCGCGGGCCACGGTCCGTGCTGCCGGGCGTGGGCACGGTGTACTCATGGTAGTAACCACTCTGCTTGTCCGGCAGCCGTTTCTCCCGGTTGGTGAAGACGACCCCGTCGTTGCGGGGATACGGGAACGGCCCACCACGCTCGATGAGCCGCCACGTCTGGCCGGCCTCAGGAGGCAACGCCGACAGGGCGGTCGTCGCCGCCCCGGCGTTCCCGCTGCTCAGGTCCCTGACCAGCCAGCCCCCACCCACGAGCACCAGTAGGCCGATCAGAGCGGCCGTGATGCGCCTTCTGCTGGACACCAGCGTCACTCTAATGACGGTCGGACGCGGCCTGCGTCCCGGTCCGCGCGAGTTGCGCGTTCCCGCCGCGCGAGTTGCGCGTTCCCGGTGCGCGAGTTGCACGTTCCCGCCGCACGCAACGCTCAACTCGCGCGCTCCCAACGCTCAACTCGCGCGGGCGCTTCGAAATCCCTAGGACCGGGGCGGATAGTCCTCGTCACGGGACGGCCGCAACCATGCCGCGACCCGGTCCACGATGCGGTCGATGAGCCACGCCGCCCCCACGCACAGCGGCGCCAGCACCGCGATGACCAGCACGAACTGCAGCGGGAACCACAGCTGCGCCAGCCACAGCTCGGCCCTGTCCCACCAGTTGGCCAGCCCACCGAACATGAATCACAGCGTACGCGGGGTTGAGGCGAGGTAGTTTGCTGGCATGTTCGCCGTGTATGCCAAAGAAGCCAACTACGACAACCCGCTGGACTCACTCGTGGTCGGCGAGCGCCCCGAACCCGAGGTGCCGGACGGCTGGGTGAAGGTCGCGGTCCGCGCCGCCAGCCTGAACATGCACGACATCTGGACGCTGCGCGGGGTCGGCATCAAAGCCGAGCAGTTCCCGATGATCCTGGGCTGCGACGGCGCCGGCGTGCTCGAGGACGGCACCGAGGTCGTGCTGCATTCGGTGATCAACGCGCCGGGCTGGCAGGGCGACGACACCCTCGACCCCAAGCGCACCCTGCTCACCGAGAAGTACCAGGGCACCTTCGCCGACTACGTCGTCGTCCCCGCCCGCAACGCGATCCCCAAGCCCGCCGGCCTGTCGTTCAGCGAGGCCGCGACGATGGGCACCGCGTGGCTGACCGCGTACCGCATGCTCTTCGTCAAATCCGGGTTGCGGCCCGGCCAGACGATGCTGGTGCAGGGCGCGTCCGGCGGCGTGTCGACAGCGCTGGTGCAACTCGGCCGCGCGGCCGGGTTCCGGGTGTGGGTGACCGGCCGCAGCGAACAGAAACGCGCACTGGCCGAGAGCCTTGGCGCGCATCAGACCTTCGAGTCGGGAGCGCGCCTGCCGGAACGGGTGGACGCCGTGTTCGAGACGGTCGGCAAGGCGACCTGGGGCCACACGCTCAAGTCCCTCAAGCCCGGCGGCATCGTCGTCGTGTCGGGTTCCACCAGCGGCCCCGACCCGAGTGCCGACCTGCAACGGGTGTTCTTCCTGCAGCTGCGGGTGGTCGGTTCGACGATGGGCACCCGCGACGAGCTGGCGAGCCTGCTGTCCTACGTCGATCTGGCCGGGATCAAACCGCAGATCGGTGCGGAGCTGCCGCTCGATGATGCCCAAAAGGGCATCACGGACATGGAGTCCGGGAACACGGCGGGCAAAATCGTTTTCACTCGTTAACACCCCCCATTCGCGGGTTGAGCTGCACAGACGCGTTGTCGACACCTGGCCGACACGTGTTTGTGACCCACGGTTTGGCCGCTGAACATGAGATTTCCTCGCTAATCTGGAGACATGACCGCGATGGAGCGGGAACAGCCTCAGACGACGGCACGGTTCGCCGGCCCGGAGCAGATCCGGGCCGGGGAGCGCAGCTATGCCGGTGTCCGCACGCGCGTCCT
Source organism: Amycolatopsis pithecellobii (assembly GCF_009707865.1). Taxonomy (GTDB): domain Bacteria; phylum Actinomycetota; class Actinomycetes; order Mycobacteriales; family Pseudonocardiaceae; genus Amycolatopsis_E; species Amycolatopsis_E pithecellobii. The sequence goes on along the minus strand of NZ_WMBA01000080.1, from coordinate 19,037 downwards.
CGAAATCGGCCCGAGACGGCTGATCCGCGGCGCGCCGAGACTGGTCTTCCTCCACGGTTACTGCGACAGTGCCGACACTTGGCGCCCGGTCCTCGAACAGCTCTCCGAGACGGGAATCTCCGCGGTCGCAGTCGATCTGCCCGGCTTCGGTGAGGCGGATCCCCTGCGTCCCGGCCCGATGCTCCCCCAGCTCGACCAGTTCGTCGACGCCGTACTCGAGGAGCAGACGAAACACGGAAAGGTCGTGCTGGCAGGCAATTCCCTCGGCGGCACAATGGCTTTGCGCGCGGCGCACGACTCCCGGCGCCCCATCGCGGGCGTCATCTCGGTCGCCGCGCCGGGGTTCGCCGACTCGTGGCTGGTCCGTGCGGTCGTGGCGTACCCGTTGCGGCTGTGGGCCGCGCTTCCGTTGCCAGTGCCGGACTTCGTCGTGCGCGGTGTCGCCGAGTACGTCGTGCCACGCCTGCTGTACGCCGACCACGGTGTCGCGGCCGCCGAACACGTCCGCCGGTTCACCAGCCTCTTCCCCGACTACCGTTCGGCCACCACCCGGCTGGACCAGGCGCGCCAGCTGGTCGAGGAACTCACCAAGGCCTACGACGGGATCGGCGACATCGCCACCCCACTGCTCGTCGTCGCCTGCGGCAAGGACAGGCTGGTCACCCCGGATTCGGGGCGGCGGCTGCACTCGCTGGTACCGCACAGTCGCCTGCTGATCCGCGAGAACTGGGGCCACTGCCCGCAACTGGACGACCCGACGGCCGTCGCCGGACTGGTCGGCGACTTCATCGCGGACGTCACCAGCAAACGCCGCCGCCCCAAGGCCGCACGGCTGCCGATGGCGGGCTGACCGCCCCCGTCACGAGGCGCGGCACACTAATGTCGAGGCATGGCAGATCTTTCGCGCGTGCGCGACCTTGCACTGGCTGAGCACGGGCTCGCCACGATTTCCGTCGCCCGCACGGACGGCACGGTGCATTCCTCGGTGGTGAACGCCGGGCTCATCGACGACCCGGTGACCGGCACGCCCGGCGTCGGTTTCGTCGCACGCGGCGGCACCCGCAAGCTCGCCCTGTTACGCGAGCGCGGGAACGGCACGATCGTGTTCCGCCGCGGCTGGCAGTGGGCGTCGGTGCAGGGGCCGGTGCGGCTGATCGGCCCGGACGACGAGGACCCGGCGTTCGATCCGGCCGGCCTGCCGCGCCTGCTGCGTGACGTGTTCATCGCCGCGACCGGCAGCCACGATGACTGGCACGAATACGATCGCGTCATGGCCGCCGAACGCCGGTGCGCCGTTTTCCTTGCCGCACAACGGATTTACCCAGCCGACCGAAAGTAGGCCAGCGGGCCGACCGGCAGCCCGCCTACGTTTCGCCGATCGCCGTGACTGCCGGCCGGCTGGGTAACCACCAGCACTGCCGGTAGCCCCTGAGCAGCTATTTCTTCTTGCCCTTGTCGCTGGGCTCGGAGGTCGACAACGCGGCGACGAAGGCTTCCTGCGGGACCTCGACCCGGCCGATGTTCTTCATCCGCTTCTTGCCTTCCTTCTGCTTCTCCAGCAGCTTCCGCTTCCGCGAGATGTCACCGCCGTAGCACTTGGCGAGAACGTCCTTGCGGATCGCGCGGATCGTCTCACGCGCGATGATGCGGGAACCGACGGCGGCCTGGATCGGCACCTCGAACTGCTGCCGCGGGATCAGCTCACGCAGCCGGGTCGCCATCTTGTTGCCGTAGGAGAAAGCCGCGTCCTTGTGCACGATCGCGGAAAACGCGTCCACCGGTTCGCCCTGCAGCAGGATGTCCACCTTGACCAGCTCGGCGATCTGGTCGCCCGCCTCTTCGTAGTCCAGCGAGGCGTACCCGCGGGTGCGGGATTTCAGCGAGTCGAAGAAATCGAAGATGATCTCCGCGAGGGGCAGGTGGTACCGCAGCTCGACCCGGTCCTCGGACAGGTAGTCCATGCCCAGCAACTGGCCGCGTTTTCCTTGGCACAGCTCCATGATCGCCCCGATGAACTCGGCGGGTGCGATCACCGTGACCTTCGACAGCGGTTCGTGCACTTCGGCGATCTTGTACCCGGTCGGCCAGTCCGACGGGTTGGTCACGATGTGCTCGCTGCCGTCTTCGAGCACGACGCGGTACACCACGTTCGGCGCGGTCGAGATGAGGTCCAGACCAAACTCGCGCTCGAGCCGGTCCCGGGTGATCTCCAGGTGCAGCAGTCCGAGGAACCCGCAGCGGAACCCGAAACCCAGTGCGACCGAGGTCTCCGGTTCGAAGGTCAGCGCCGCATCGTTGAGCTGGAGTTTGTCCAGTGCCTCACGCAGTTCCGGGTAGTCCGAACCGTCCAGTGGGTACAGTCCTGAGTAGACCATCGGCTTCGGCTCGCGGTAGCCGGTCAGCGGTTCGGTCGCGCCCTTGCGCTCGCTCGTGACGGTGTCCCCGACGCGCGACTGCCGGACATCCTTCACGCCGGTGATCAGGTAACCCACCTCGCCGACGCCGAGTCCCTTGCTGGGCTTGGGTTCCGGCGAAATGATACCGACTTCGAGCAGCTCGTGGGTGGCGCCGGTGGACATCATCCGGATCCGCTCGCGCGGGGTGATCTGCCCGTCCACGACACGGATGTAGGTCACGACGCCGCGGTAGGTGTCGTATACCGAGTCGAAGATCATCGCCCTGGCCGGCGCGTCCGCTTCGCCCTGCGGCGCCGGCACCTGACGCACGACCTCGTCGAGCAGTTCCCGCACACCCTGGCCTGTCTTGGCCGACACGCGCAGCACGTCGGCCGGCTCGCAGCCGATGATGTGCGCGAGCTCAGCGGCGTACTTGTCCGGGTCGGCCGCCGGCAGGTCGATCTTGTTGAGCACGGGGATGATGTGCAGGTCCTTGTCGAGCGCGAGATACAGGTTCGCCAGCGTCTGCGCCTCGATCCCCTGCGCCGCGTCGACCAGCAGGATCGCACCTTCGCACGCCTCCAGTGCCCGCGAGACCTCGTAGGTGAAGTCGACGTGGCCAGGTGTGTCGATCAGGTGCAGCACGTGATCCGTGCCGTCGAGCTGCCATGGCAGGCGCACGTTCTGCGCCTTGATCGTGATCCCGCGCTCGCGTTCGATGTCCATGCGGTCGAGGTACTGGGCGCGCATGGCACGTTCTTCGACCACGCCGGTGAGCTGCAGCATGCGGTCGGCCAGCGTGGACTTCCCGTGGTCGATGTGCGCGATGATGCAGAAGTTCCGGATCAGCTCCGGCGGCGTGAACGTGGTGTCGGCGAACGTCACTGAACTCTCGGCTCCTTCTCGGGGTCCCTTCCAGTGTCCCATGGCCGTGGCGGGGGGATTTCCGGGTCATCCCCGATGCCGGATCACCGTGCCCGTGCTGATCTGGAGATATGAGCGCTACGTACACCCAGGTGCTGGACCGGGCCTTCGGCCATCCGCGTGGACTGCTCGGCAGAATCGGCGGCGCGGTGATGGCGTGCGGCAATGCCGCCACCGAACGTCATGTGGTGAGCCTGGCGAGGCTCGCGCCCGGGGAAACCGTGCTGGTGCTCGGCCCCGGTCCCGGAATCGGGCTTGCCGCGGCGTCCGGCGAGGGGCGCACGGTCATCGGTGTCGATCCGTCGGAGGAGATGCTGGCGCTGTCACACGCCCGGTGCCCGGACGCCGAGGTGCGCCTTGGCACTGCGGCGCGGACCGGGCAGCCGGACGAGTCGGTCAATGTCGTGCTGAGCGTCAACAACGTGCAGTTGTGGGAAGACCGGGCCGCCGCGCTCACCGAGCTGCGCCGGGTATTGCGCCCCGGCGGCCGGCTCGTGCTGTCGGCGCACGAGAGGTGGCTGCCGGTGCCGCGGCACGAGCTCGCCGCCGAGGTGGCCGCGGCCGGGTTCACCGACCTGCAGACGTGGACCTGGGAGCCGCCCGGCTTCGGTTCGACGGCGGCCGAGCTGCGCGCCAGAGTGCCGTAGTGCCAGGCGGGGCGCGGGCGGCGCGGGCCCGGCTGGTAACGTTGCGGGTCGTTGCCGTGTGGCATTCCGTCATGGAGGAAGCCCGGTTCGCCGGGGCCACTTGGACGCGGCAGCGAATACGCCGAGACGATCAAGGAGCGCCCGCGTGGCCAACATCAAGTCCCAGATCAAGCGCATCAAGACGAACGAGAAGGCGCGCCTGCGCAACCAGTCGGTCAAGTCTTCGGTGAAGACCGCGATCCGCAAGTTCCGCGAGGCCGCCGAGGCGGGCGACAAGGACAAGGCGATCGAGTTGCAGCGCGATGCCGCCAAGAAGCTCGACAAGGCCGCCAGCAAGGGTGTCATCCACCCGAACCAGGCGGCGAACAAGAAGTCGGCGATGGCGAAGCGCGCCAACGCACTCTGAGCTCGTTCTTCCGCCAGGCCCGCCACCCGCATGTGGCGGGCCTGGCGCTTTTCTATGCGGCTACCGAGGACGCCCACCGGTCGATGAGCGCCGTGGTGAACGGCGCGTTGCGGTGCAGGGCGAGATCATGCGCCGCGTTCGGGATCAGCACCGCCTGGACGGTGGTGGCGTCGCCGAATGCGCTTTTCTGGTCGGGCTCGAAGGCTGCCGGGTCGTCGCCCCGGTAGAGGTAGTCGTGGTTCCCGACGACGACCAGAACCGGCACCCGGACCGCCTTCGCGAAGGCGTGGGTCGCCAGCTCCTGCCCGAAGCCCGGCACCTCGGCCGCGGTCGTGGTCGTCTTCGTCCGCTCATCGGCGGCCACTGTCGCCCGGTTCGCGTTCGGGAGGTAGTAGAAGAACGTCCGGGAGTTCGGTGCCGTGGTCAGGTAGTCCGCGGGCAGCTTCTCCTTCCCCAGAACGGGGTCGGTGGCCGCCGGCGTGAGTTCGGGGAATCCCTCGAACGACGGCGAGGTCCGGCGGTACATGAAGCCCGTGACCACAAGAGCGTCGACCTTGTCCGACGCGGCGGCCACACCCTCGGCGACCACGCTGCCATACGAGTGTCCTATCAGGACGATCGGCAGCCCTCGATACAAGTTGTCGATCTTGTCGACGAAGTGGTCGATCGAGGTCACCTGCACCGCGGTCGTCACGGAGGCGGCCGGCGGCTTCGAGGATTCGCCGGTGCCGACCCGGTCGAGCGCGATCACGAGCCACCCTTCCCGAGCGGCCTGCCGCGCTTGTGAAACGACGTCGCCACCCCCGTCGAGGTCGAAGTAGTGGTGGTCGTAGGTGGCGCCGGGCACCATGATCTGCACGCCACGAGCCTGCCCGGCCGGGGCGTACCGCTTGGCGTGAATCTTGACCGATCCGACGCCGTCGACCCCGACGGCGACCTGAAGGTCGAGGTCGCCGTGGTACTGAGCCGGCTGGCCGGCGTACGCGGCGCTCGGCGCGATGGTGATCGCTCCCAGCACGGCGGCGCCGATCGTGACGGCGGACGTCCACCGGCGGAAATCGGGTTTCCTCACTGCTTGCTCCTTCAAGGGTTTTCAGGTGACAAGCAGACGGTGCGTCCGGACTGACGGTCTCGTCCAAGACCGCTTCGATCAGCTGTGATATCGGTGCGGTATCAGAGCCTCGATGCCGTCCGGATCAACCCGGCCAGGACGCGGGAGCGGCTGTGCGCCGGCCAGACGATGTGGGTGGTGACCACTGGAGCGTCGCTCACGGGGACCGCGGCGTGCTCGTCCCACAGCCAGGTGCGGGCAGACTCGGGGAAGACCGCCATCGTGCGGCCGAGGGCGATCAGCTGGGCCAGCTGCGTCTGGTCGTGGATCTCGGGACCAGGGCCGGGCGGATAGGTGTCGTGGCGGGGCCAGCGGGCGAGCGGTAGCTCGGGAACGTCCGAGATTTCGGCCAGGGACAACGTTTTGCGCGCGGCCAGGGGGTGCCTCGCGGGCAGGATCGCCACCTGCCCCTCCGTCATCAGTTCGATGCTGTCGAACCCGGCGAGGGAGTTGAAGGGCGTGTGCATGAGCGCTACGTCGGCACGACCGTCGCGCAGCATCCCTTCCTGTTCGCACAGGCCGCTCGGCAGGACCTCGATCTCGGCGGCGCCGGGCTCGGCCGCGTAGGCGTCGAGGAGCTTGTTCAGCAGCTCATGGAACACACCGGCCTTCAGAGCCAGCACCAAACGGTCGCGGGGACCACCCGGACTGTCGGCGCCCCCGGCGCGCCGGGTGCGGCGCACGGCGGCGGTGGTCGCGTCGAGAGCCGCGCGGCCCTCTTGGAGCAGGATTTCTCCGGCGCGCGTCAGCGAGACGCCGCGGCGATTGCGCGCCAACAGAACGACGCCGAGGCGCCGCTCGAGCTGCTGGATCGCCCGGGACAACGGGGGCTGGGCGATGCCGAGACGCTCGGCGGCCCGGCCGAAGTGCAGCTCCTCGGCGACGGCGATGAAGTACCGCAGCTCGCGGGTCTCCAAGGTGTCCATGCCACAGCGTAGCTCCGTGGTGATACCTCCCAAGTATCACAGCTCACCGGATCGATCTTGGCCTGCGCACCCGCCGCGAGCGACGATCGACGGCATGAGCACTGACAAACCCGCTGTTCCCCTGCCCGGTGGCACCTGGTCCCTGGGCGAGCTGACCGTCACCCGCTTCGGCTACGGCGCCATGCAGCTGGCCGGACCCGGGGTCATGGGCCCGCCCGCCGACCACGACGGCGCGATTGCCGTCCTGCGCAAGGCCGTCGACCTCGGCATCACCCACATCGACACCTCCGGCGCCTACGGCCCGCGCGTCACCAACGAGCTGATCCGCGAGGCGCTGCACCCCTACCCCGAGTCGCTGCACATCGTGACCAAGGTCGGCGCGCGCCGCGACGAGCAGGGCGGCTGGCCGCCCGCCCGGCGGCCCGCGGATCTGCGCCGCGCTGTCCACGAGAACCTGGAAACCCTCGGCCTCGAGCGGCTCGACCTGGTCAACCTCCGGCTCGGTGACGCTCAGGGCCCGCAGCCCGGTTCACTCGCCGAGGCGTTCGGTGCGCTGGTCGAGCTCCAGCGACAGGGCTTGATCCGGCACCTCGGCGTTTCCAACGCCACCAGGGACCAGGTCGCCGAAGCCCAGGCGATCGCGCCGATCGTGTGCGTGCAGAACATGTACAACCTCGCTCACCGGCACGACGACCAGCTGATCGACGAGCTCGCGGGCAAGGACATCGCCTACGTGCCTTTCTTCCCGCTTGGTGGTTTCAGCCCGCTGCAGTCCTCGGCACTATCGGCTGTCGCGTCGCGGCTGGACACCACACCGATGTCGGTCGCCCTGGCCTGGCTGCTGCAGCGATCGCCGAACATCCTGCTCATCCCCGGCACCTCGTCGGTGGCGCACCTGACCGAGAACGTCGCCGGCGCGGGAACCCGTCTCTCCGATGACGACCTGGCGGAGCTGGACAAGATCGGCTCCGGGCACAGCGTTGCCGGGTGACCTGCGGGTCCAGGCACCGACATCCGCTCCCGTCGGCGATTGGCTCACGCAGCCATTCCCTAGTCTGCGACACATAACCAGCGCGCGATCGTGGCCTGAGCACTGGGTATGGGGAGCCGCCGTTCGCAGGTCGGCGTAGGTCCCGGGTCAGCGCAGGTCGCGGGCATCGGCCAGGTCGAGGATCGCCCGTTCCAGCGCGTAGGCCGGATCGGCGGCCGCGCCTTTGACTTCGGCGTTGACCCTGGCCACGATCGCCATCGCCTTGTTCAGACCGGCGGCACCCCAGCCGCGCGCCTGACCTTGTGCCTTACGGATCTTCCATGGCGGCATCCCCAGCGCGCCCGCCATCTGGTTCGGGTTTCCGCGCCCCGCGGCCGAAACCCGTGCAATGGTCCGGACCGCGTCCGCGAGTGCGTCAGCCACCAGGACGTGCGGCACGCCGATCTGCTCGGCCCACCGCATCGACTCGAGCGCAGCGGAACGGTCACCGGCGACGGCGTTTTCCGCCACCGCGAAGCCGGTCACATCGGCGCGGCCACGGTGATACCGCCGCACGGCATCCTGATCGACTTTGCCACCCGAGTCGGCGACGAGCTGCGCCGCGGCGGATGCGAGTTCCCGCAGGTTCGAGCCGACCGCGTCGATGAGCGCGGCGACCGCCGCCGCGTCGATCCGGCCACCCGCCTGCCGGATCTCGTTACGCACGAACGCTTCCCGCTCGGCGGGTTTGGTGATCTTGGGGCAGTCGGTGACCTGCGCGCCGGCTTTGCGCAACGCCGCGGGCAACGCCTTCGCCGCCTTGCTCCGGCCGCCGCCGCTGTGCACGACGACGAGCACGACGCCATCCGCCGGCGACTTCACGTACGACAGGACCGCGTCGGCAAGTTCCTGCGAAATGTCCTGCGCGGCGTCGAGCACGATGACCCGCCCCTCGCTGAACAGCGACGGGCTCACCAGCTCGGCGAGCGCCGGAACGGTGATCTCCGGCACGCGCACCCGGGTCAGGTCGGCCGCCGGATCGACCAGCCGCGCGGAATCGAGCGCGGCTCGCACGGCCCGCTCGACGAGCAGCTCTTCCTCGCCCAGCACGAGGTGCAATGGCGACGTGGTGGTGGCGGGCGCGGTCACTCCACGATCCTGCCACGGTGACGAAGCCCGCAGGGGCATGGCGTCGCCCGCGACGCGTGTCGTATGTTGTTACAGGGACGTTGCTCTTGGTGGCACGTCGACAACTGAATACCGCTCATCCAGAGGGGCAGAGGGAACGGCCCGATGAAGCCCCGGCAACCGGCGTCAGCCTGTCATCTCGATCCCGCGAGGTAGCTGACGATCACGGTGCCAATTCCGGCCCGCATAAGCGGGACAGATGAGGAAAGGACCTCGCGATGACTGCAGCCCTCAGCTCGACCAAGCGCACCCTGGACCTCGGCCCGGCCGTGGAGCTCGTCTCCAAGGAGGAAGGCCACCGCCAGCCGCTGGCCCCCGAGTTCGTCTCCGCCGAGGACTTCTCGCCACTCGAGGTCGCCTACGACTTCGGCAGGGTCCGCCGTGAGGACATCGAGGCCGGCCCGCGCAACATCTGGCGGTACAAGAAGCTGCTGCCGGTTCCCTCGAACGTCGAAGAGGTCCCCAACACCGAGCCCGGCTGTACCAGGCTGGTGCGCGCGGACCGGCTCGCCAAGGCCCTTGGCCTGAAACGAGTCTGGGTCAAGGACGACACCGGCAACCCCACCCACTCGTTCAAGGACCGCGTGGTCGCTGTCGCGCTCGCCGCGGCCCGCGAGTTCGGCTTCGACACTCTTGCCTGCCCCTCGACGGGCAACCTGGCCAACGCCACCGCCGCTGCGGCAGCCCGCGCCGGCTGGCAGTCGGTTGTACTCATTCCCTCCTCTCTCGAACGCGCCAAGATCCTCACCACCGCCGTGTACGACGGGAATTTGATCGCCGTCGACGGCAACTACGACGACGTGAACCGCCTCGCCACGCAGCTTGCCGCCGAGAACGAGTCGTGGGCGTTCGTGAACGTCAACGTGCGGCCGTACTACTCGGAGGGTTCGAAGACGCTCGCCTTCGAGGTCGCCGAGCAGCTGGGCTGGCGGCTGCCGGAGCAGATCGTCGTGCCGATCGCCTCGGGTTCGCAGCTGACCAAGGTGGACAAGGGTTTCCGCGAGTTCGGCAAGCTCGGCCTCATCGAGGAGACGCCGTACAAGGTGTTCGGCGCACAGGCCACCGGCTGCTCCCCTGTCTCGACCGCCTTCCGTAACGGCCAGGACGTGGTCCAGCCGGTCAAGCCGGACACCATTGCCCGTTCGCTGGCCATCGGCAACCCCGCGGACGGCCCGTACGTCCTGGACACCGTCAACCGCACCGGCGGCGCCATCGAGGACGTCTCCGACGAGGAGATCGTCGAGGGCATCCGCCTGCTGGCTCGCACCGAAGGCATCTTCACTGAGACCGCCGGTGGCGTCACCGTGGCCACAACGAAGAAGCTCATCGAGACCGGCAAGCTCGACCCGGAGGCCGAGACCGTCCTGCTGATCACCGGTGACGGTCTGAAAACGCTCGATGCGATCGAAGGCAGGGTCGGTCCGAAAGCGACGGTCCCGCCGACAGCGGATGCTGTCCGCCGCGCGCTCGAGAGCTGAGCTCACTTTCCCTTACGCACCACCGCCGGTTCTCCCTTCTCGGCGATGACCGCCGTGTCTCCGTCGGTGTCGGTGCGGGTGACCAAAGCACCACCCGCGACGAGCGTGTCCACAGTGGACTTGCTCGGGTGGCCGTAGCTGTTGCCCGCACCGACGCTGATGAGCGCGAGCCGCGGCGCCACCGAAGCCAGGAAACGCGGATTGGAGAACCGGCTTCCGTGGTGTGGCACTTTCAGCACCTCCGCGTGGAGGTCCGTTGCGCTGTCGAGTAGATCGCCCTGCGCGAGCAGTTCGACGTCGCCGGTGAGCAGGACACGCCCGGCAGGCGTGAAAGCACGCAACACGATCGAGGCGTTGTTGATGTTCGTTCCGTCCGCGCCGTCATCGTCCTGCCTGGCGCTGACGTATCGCGGTCCGATCACCTCCATGGACAGTCCGGGCCAGTCGAGTCGCTGACCGAGTTCCAGTTCGAGCAGCGGCACACCGTGCCGTGCCGCGACTTGCGCGACCTGCCGCCACGCCCACACCGGCATCCGGCCCGGCCCGACGGCGACCGCGCCGACGGACCTGCCGTCGAACACGGAATCCAGGCCACTGATGTGGTCGGCGTGCAGGTGGCTCAACACCACGAGCGGCACCCGGTCGACGTCCAACCGGGACAGGCATTGGTCGACCGGACCAGGCTCGGGACCGGTATCCACGACGATCGCGCGCCCGGCTTCCGCCGTGGACAGCACCTCGGCGTCACCCTGACCGACGTCACACGCGACCATCGCCCACCCGGCCGGCGGCCAACCCGGCGCGATCACCCGTGCCGGCACAACAATCAGCAGCACGCACACCAGCGCGAGCGCCACCCCCATTCGCAACCGTGGCCGCCGGAACACGACAACCAGCACGATCACCGCGAGCAGGGCCAGCAGCCCACCCCACCACCCATCCGGCCACGGCACCACCGCGCCCGGAACGCGAGACGCATGCCGAGCGACCACCAGTAGCCACTCCGCCTCTGGTCCCGCGGCAAACGCGGACAGGTGGGCCGCGGCCGGCCAGAAAGTGGCCAGTACGGCGGTCACCACCCCCAGTACCGTTGCCGGGGCGACCACCGGAGCAGCCAGCACGTTGGCCGCGATCGACACAACGCTGATCCGGCCCGCCATCCCCGCGATGACCGGTGCCGTCACCAGGAAGGCCGCGAGTGGAATGGCCAACCCTTCGGCGAGACCGGGCGGCACACCCCGGGTGGTCATGGTTTCGACCCAGCGTGGAGCCAGCAGTACCAGTCCCGCGGTGGCAAGCACCGACAGCGCGAAACCGAAATTCACCGCCATAGCCGGGTCACAGACCACAAGGACGCATACGGCAGCCGCCAGGGCGGGCACGACCGACCGTTTTCGCCCCAGCGCCAAGGCCAGCAGGCCGACCGCGCCCATGACGCCCGCGCGGAGGACACTCGGCTCACCACCGGTGAGCACGACGAAGCCGACGAGTGCCAATCCCGCCATGGTGGCCGACAGCCGTGGCCCGAGCCTCAAGGCACGAAGGAGCAACAGGACCGCGCCGGCCACCACCGCGAGATTGCTGCCGCTGACCGCCATCAGATGTGACAACCCGGCGTCCTTGAACTCGCGCTGAATCTGTGCCGGCACACCACTGGTGTCACCGACGACCAGTCCGGGCAACAACCCGGCCGCGTCCTCGGACAGCACCGAGCAGGCCTGCCTCAGCGCCTGCCGGGTCGATTCGGCTGCGCCTTGCCACCAGGATGGCTTCGTCGTGGCAACAGGCGGACCCCGGACATAGACCACGGCCACGGTCAGATCGGCGTCACGGGGTGGGGCCAGGGAACCCGTGGCTGTCACGTCCTGTCCCGGTAGCAACTTCGACCATGACTGGAACGGCGCCAACAGCACCACCCGCCCTGTCGTGGCAACCGGTTGCCCTGCGGCCTCGGCCCGAACGACTGTCGCCGCGACCACAACCGAACGGGCTCCTGCTTGCTGACCGGCGTAACCGGCGGACTCGATCGGCTTCGGACGCTCGTCCACGGTGACACGCAAGGTCGCCGTCGCGTCATGGTCGGCCAAAGTGGACAGTGGGTCGTGCTGGGCCTGAAACAACCGGACCGTCAGTGGAACCGCCAGAAGCAGCCCGGCCATCAGCAACGCACAAGCACCGGCGAACCACCTGGGGCGCACCGCCCGCCACCGCCACAGCAGAAATGACGCCGAAGCCGCGGCGGCCAAACCGGTCACCACCGCGACCCACCAATGCAGGAGGAGCCCGGCCAGCACACCGAGCCAGAGCACCAGCGCCGAGGGAACCAGCCGGAAATCCTGCTGTGCCGCGGTTTCGGCGCCGGCCGGCATCAGACGGTCACCAGGTCACGCAGCCGCGCGAACTTCGCCGGACCGATGCCGTCGACCTCTTGCAGCTGGTCCACCGACGTGAACGTGCCGTGCTGCGTTCGCCAGTCGAGAATGCGTTGTGCGGTGACCGCTCCGACGCCCGGGAGCGCATCGAGTTGTTCGACAGAGGCGGTGTTCAGGTTGAGCTTGGCGGGGTTTCCAGGTGTGGGAGGGCCGTCGGCACGCGCCACATCCGGCGCTGCCGGGACGCCGACGTTGAGCTGCTCCCCGTCGGCGAGTTTCCTGGCGAGGTTGAGCGATGTGAGGTCGGTGCCGTCGAGGGCGCCACCCGCGGCACCCAGGGCGTCGGCCACGCGAGCGCCACTCGGGACGGTCACCAATCCCGGAGACCGGACCTTCCCGACAACGCTGATCACGAGGGAGCTGTCGGCGAGTTTTGCGGGCGCCGCGATCGCCGACGGCGTCTCCCGGGCAGCTGGGAGCAGCGGCGCTCGTTCCGCCGGTGGCCCGCCGCCGAGAAGCAGGACGGAGCCGCCGATCAGGACCACCACAACGGCCAGCGCGGCGAGCACGGCTGTGAGCCGTAGGCGGGTCGGGCTGCGGGTCAGGGCTGGCGGCGCCCAGCGTTCGACGAGCCTGCCCGTAAGCGGTGTGGTACGGCCCGCCGTCAGCGCTTGCGCGGCGAGCTGACGGAGGCGGTGACGGGCCGGGGGTGCTTGGGGAAATGTTTGTTCGAACATGCGATCGACGCTATTGGGGGCGTTCTGGGTTGGCCAGGGGAAATTGCGGCGGGTGTGGATAAGTGGGGTCCTGTGGACAAGTTGGCGCACCGGAGGGCGAAGACGATGGGCGGCGGCAAGGCAAAAACACCCAGCACACGCGGGGAAAACAGGAGAGCGAAAGGGATTCCGCGCGAGCGAACGCCGAAATCGCGCGACGAGGACTTGGTCAACGCCCTTGACACCGTTGAGCCGGGAAAGTACTCAGGAAAGACCAACCGGATGCCGTTGCACGACCACACCGATCACCCCCGGACCGGTGTGTGCCCCGATCACCGCGCCGAGTTCGGACACCACACAGCCCTCAGGGACGCGGACGCGCTCCTCCAACTGGTTCGCCAGCTCCGCAGCCCGCTCAGCCGAAGCGAGATGATGCACCGCGACCTCCACCGCCTCCCCCTGCGCGGCCTCCTCCGCGAGATCCACCAGTCGTGCCATCGCGCGATGCATGGTCCGGACCTTCTCCAATGGTTCGATCCGTCCGTCTTCGATGTGCAGCAACGGTTTCACCGCCAGCGCGGTGCCCAGCAACGCCGCGGCCGCGCCGATGCGCCCGCCCCGCCGCAGGTATTCGAGCGTTTCCACGACGAATACCGTCTTCGAACAACGCACCGCTGCCATCGCGGCCCGCTCGACATCCTCGGGTGCCGCACCAGAGGAGGCCGCGGCGGCGGCATGCAGAGCGGCGAAACCGAGTCCCATCGCCGTACCACGTGAATCGACCACCCGCACGACGTCCGGCCCGACCTCCTGAGCGGCCAGCACCGCCGACTCCCAGGTGCCCGATATCTCGCTCGACAGGTGTAAGGACACCACCGCGTCGGCCCCCTCGTCCAGCGCCGCACGGAAAACCGACGCGAACTCTCCCGGCGTGGGCCTCGACGTCGTCACGATTCGCCGCTGCGCCAACGCTTCCGCGAGCGACGCCGGCCCGACGTCGACACCGTCGAGCGCCGTCTCGCCGTCGATGAGGACATGCAGCGGCACCACCCGGATGGCGAACCGCTCGGCGAAGCCCTCGGGCAGATGGGCGGTGGAGTCGGTGATCACGGCGACCGGCACGGCGCAAGCCTACGGGGAGTCCGGGCCCAACAGCGGGGTGAGCACCGCGGCCATCGCCTTGCCCACCGACGCATGCGCTTCCCAGCCCCAGTGCATCCCGTCCGGATTGCCGCGGCCGCTGAGCACGTGGTCGGCCACGAGCGCGGGCAGGTCGAGCAGCGGCACCTCGGCACGCCGTGCCCACGCGGCCATCGCCGCGGCAGCGCCATCACGGGCCGTGTGCACCCGCCCGTAGGAGTCCGCGCGGTGCACGCTCGGCAGGACGCCGACGATCGGCAGCGTCGGCCGGAGGATCCGCAGAGCCTTGACCGCTGTGTCGAGATAATGGACCGTCAGTTTCGACGGGAGCACGGTCGGGCGGCCGCGCAAGGCCACGGCCAGTCGCGGCTGAACGGCAAGATAAGCCTTGCGGGTGACGTGGCGGAGGCCGTCCGGGCGGAGATAACGCAGGCCGGTCCGCAGGTAAGTGGGCAGCGGCGAAGGCAACGTGTCCATGCTGCCGATCGCCAGCACGACCGCGTCGACCTGATGCAGATCCGCCCAGACGCGCGGGTCACCGATAAGCGACCACCACATGTCGCGTGCTGTCCAGCCGGCACCGGCCACCAGGTCCGCGCTTCCACCAAGGGCCATGGCCGCGACGTTGGGCCACAACCGCGGCTCATCGGCGGCACGGGGACCGTCGGGGCCGTGAAAGCTCAGTGAGTCGCCGAAGACCAGCAGGCGCGGCACGGTCAGCCGTACATGCCCGCGTTGTAGGCGCCCAGCCGCCAGACGTCGTCGCGCCGGCCGAGCTCCACCCAGTGACAGTTGCCGATGCCGCCCAGCTGTGGCCAGGCCGTGACCGGCAGCCCCAGCAGGCTCGCGGTGAGCGCCGTGATGAGCCCGCCGTGCGCCGCGAGCAGCACGGTCTGCCGGTGCTCGGCGTCGTCGAGCAGGTCGTTGACGACTTCACTTGCCCTTGCGGCAACCTCGACGCGAGTCTCACCGCCAGGCGGGGCCCAGGTCGCGTCGTCCCGCCACCGGAACCGCTCCCCCGGCCAGCCGGCGTCGACCTCGGGCCCGGTCATCCCCTGCCATTCGCCGAGATGCGTCTCGCGCAAACGTTTGTCAATGCGCAGGGGCACGCCGATCGCCTCGGTCAGCACCGTGGCGGTGTCCGTGGCGCGGCGCAGGTCGGAGGCGATCACCAGGTCGGGCTCGAACCTCGCGAGTGCGGGGACGGCGAACCGTGCCTGGTTCCAGCCGACCTCGGTGAGCGCCGAGTCGAGGTGCCCCTGCATCCGGCCGGCGGCGTTGTAGTCGGTCTCCCCGTGGCGCCAGAGCACCAGCCGCCGCAAGCTCACCGTGCTTCCCCGGCCTCGGTCAAGTCGGGAATCTCGATACGCGGGCAGTCCTTCCACAACCGTTCCAGGCCGTAGAACGAACGCTCCTCGTCATGCTGGACGTGCACCACGACATCGACGTAGTCGAGCAGCACCCAGCGCCCCTCGCGGGCGCCTTCGCGGCGCACCGGCTTGTGACCGGCGAGGCGCAGCTTCTCCTCGACCTCGTCGACGATGGCGCCCACCTGGCGTTCGTTCGGCGCCGAGGCGATCACGAAGATGTCGGTGATCACCAGCTGTTCCGAGACGTCCAGCACCACGACATCAGTGGCCTTTTTGTCGGCCGCCGCATGGGCGGCCACGGTTGCCATCTCACGTGCTCGGGACGTCGCTGGCACTCCTGCTCCCTCACGGCTGGGCATCTGTCGGCTCACCGAGGGTACCTGGCAGGCAAGGCGCCCGGCTGACGGCGGCTTTCAACGGCTCATTCCGGTTTGCGGTAGAGCCTGCGTTTGTCGATGTACCGCACCACCCCGTCGGGCACGAGATACCAGATCGGCTCGCTGTTTTCGACGCGCTCACGGCATCCGGTGGACGAGATCGCCATCGCGGTCACCTCGACCAGGCTCACCTTCCCGCTGGGCAGATGGTGATCGTTGAGCCGGTAACCGGGTCGCGTGACGCCGATGAAATGAGCGTACGTGAACACCTCGTCGGCGTTGTGCCAGGTGAGGATCTGTTCGAGCGCGTCGGCGCCGGTGATGAAGAACAGCTCGTCCTCGGGGTACTCCTGATGCAGATCCCGCAGTGTGTCGACGGTGAAGGTCTCGCCGCCGCGGTCGATGTCGACGCGGCTGACCGAGAACACGGGGTTGGACGCCGTCGCGATCACCGTCATGAGGTAGCGGTCCTCGGCGCGGGTGACGAGGCGGCCGGTTTTCTGCCACGGCTGCCCGGTGGGCACGAAAATCACTTCGTCGAGGCCGAACCTGGACTGGACCTCGCTCGCCGCGACGAGGTGGCCGTGATGAATGGGGTCGAAGGTTCCGCCCATGACCCCGAGACGCCGTGGTGACATAACTGCAGCGTATAGAGCCGCCCGCGGGCAGGTGGACCCGATGACCCCCGTGTTCATCCTCACAGGACTGCATGAGTGGGCCAGTCATGCAGTTTTCGAGGAGCCATTGTCGGACCCATGCGGTAGACGTGAACTCGTGAACATCCAGGAACTACGCGAACAAGCCGATTCGCTGTTACGGGCGCTGGCCGGTGACGGCGCGACACTGCGCGAAGATCAGTGGACCGCCATCCAAGCGCTGGTCGCTGAACGCCGGCGAGCGCTCGTCGTGCAGCGCACCGGCTGGGGCAAATCGGCGGTGTACTTCCTGGCGACGGCGCTGCTCCGGGCACGCGGCGCCGGTCCGACGGTGATCATTTCTCCGCTGCTTGCGTTGATGCGCAACCAGATCACGGCCGCCGCCAGGGCCGGGATCGCCGCGGCGACGATCAACTCCGCGAACTCCCAGGAGTGGGACGAAGTGCAGGCCCGGGTCACCGACGGCGAGCTCGACGTGTTGCTCGTGAGCCCGGAACGGCTCAACAATCCCGATTTCCGGGATGCGGTGCTACCCAAACTGACCGCCAGTGCGGGCCTGCTGGTGGTCGACGAGGCACATTGCATTTCCGACTGGGGGCACGATTTCCGGCCCGACTACCGGCGGCTGCGCACGCTGCTGGCGGATCTGCCGGATGCGGTCCCGGTGCTGGCGACCACAGCTACCGCGAACGACCGGGTGGTGACCGATGTGGCCGAGCAGCTCGGACTCGGCAATGGCGCGGACACACTGGTGCTGCGTGGTCCGCTCGATCGGGAAAGCCTGCATCTTTCAGTCGCCGCACTGCCGACGCCGCAGGCGCGCATTGCCTGGCTCGCCGAGCAGCTGGGCGAGTTGCCCGGTTCGGGCATCATCTACACGCTCACCGTCGCGGCGGCGCACGACGTGGCCGGGTTCCTGCGCGAGCGTGGGTACGAAGTCGCGGCATACACCGGCAAGACGGACCCGGCCGAGCGCGAGGCGGCAGAGGACGATCTGCTGGCCAACCGGGTCAAGGCACTGGTCGCCACGTCGGCGCTGGGCATGGGATTCGACAAGCCGGATCTGGGTTTCGTCGTGCATCTGGGTGCGCCGTCCTCGCCGATCGCCTACTACCAACAGGTCGGACGTGCCGGGCGTGGGGTACGCCATGCCGAGGTGATCCTGTTGCCTGGCACTGAAGATCGCGAGATCTGGAACTATTTCAGTTCGCTGGCCTTCCCCGACGAGCGGCGGGTTACCGAGGTACTGGACGCACTCGCCTCGGCCGACCGTCCACTTTCGACAGCGGCGCTGGAACCGCTGGTGGAGCTGTCTCGCACGCGACTGGAAATGGTTCTCAAGGTGCTTGACGTCGACGGCGCGGTGCGGCGGGTCCGTGGCGGCTGGGAGTCGACCGGTGCGAGCTGGGAGTACGACTCCGGCCGCTATGGACGGGTGAGCGAAGCTCGCAGCACGGAGCAGCAAGCGATGATCGAGTATCAGGCGACGACGGGTTGCCGGATGGAGTTCTTGTTGCGCCAGCTGGACGATCCGTACGCGCAACCGTGCGGAAGGTGTGACAACTGCACCGGGCAGCACCGGAAAACGGCGATTTCCGCGGACGTGGTGGCGGAGACGAACACCCGGTTGGATCGTCCGGGTGTGGAGCTGGGTCCGCGACGGCAGTGGCCGACCGGGCTTCGCACGCTCGATGTGCCGCTGTCAGGCCGGATCGCGACAGACGAACGAGCCGAACCGGGGCGAACGCTCGGGCGGCTCACGGATATCGGCTGGGGCAGCCGGTTACGAGGACTGGTCGGCGCGACGGCGCCCGACGGCGAAGTACCGGCGCCGGTGTTCCAGGCATGCGTCTCGGTCCTCGCGGCGTGGGACTGGGCGCGACGGCCGGTGGCGGTGGTGGCGTTGCCATCGAGCAGACGACCACAGCTCACACACAGTCTCGCGACACGCCTGTCCGAAATCGGACGGTTGAAGTTCCTCGGCACACTCTCGGCGCCCGGTCCGCCGCCCCGACGGGCGAACAGTGCGCAGCGGGTGGCGGATCTGTGGCACCACCTCGCCGTGCCCGACTACCTGGCCGCGGAGTTGTCCACTGTGGATGGTCCGGTGCTACTGGTGGATGACGTCGTGGACTCGGGCTGGACGATGACAATGGCCACACGGCTGCTACGGAAAGGAGGTGCGCCCGCGGTCCTCCCGTTCGCACTCGCGGCAACAACCTAGGTGTCGTGCCGCCAGAGGTTAGGCACACGGCTCGCGGGTGGGTGGCCGTCGAGTGCGGTGTGGCTGTGGTGGTGGTTGGAGTTGTGGGAGCCATCACGGTCATGTCTCGCGGTATTCGGTTTCGGGCTGGGAGGGC
>NZ_WMBA01000007.1 GCF_009707865.1 Amycolatopsis pithecellobii | reverse complement strand
GGGGATCACTGCCGAGAAGATGTTACGCATGGTTCTCCGATCTCTTTCGATTGTGCCGTTTCCCGGTGTTTCCACCGGTTCTTGGCCTTGCCCGGTAAAAGTTATCCAGACACACCTATCGACGCCGTTTCATGGGCGCACGATCAACAGCACATGCCCGCGTTACGCCGGTGAAACACACCGCTTGGTATTTTGGCGAGAATAATCGAAGAAATAGTGTCGACAATGGAGGCGACCGTGCGCGTGCTCGTCGTCGAAGACGAAAGAACCCTCGCCGGTTACATCGCGGAGGGCCTTCGTGGGCAAGCGATGTCGGTCGATATCGCCTACGACGGCGACACGGCGATCGAAAAGCTCGGCACCGCCTGCTACGACGTCGTCGTGCTGGACCGGGATCTGCCGGGAACACACGGCGACGAGGTCTGCCGCCGGTTCGTCTCCGGAGGCGGACGGACCAGGGTGCTGATGCTCACCGCCATGGCCGCGGTCCGCGAACGGGTCGCCGGCCTTCGCCTCGGCGCCGACGACTACCTGGGCAAACCGTTCGACTTCGAGGAACTGGTCGCCCGGGTGGACGCGCTGGGCAGGCGCTCGCGGCCGGCCACCCCGCCGGTGCTGAGCCTGGCCGGAATCGTGCTCGACTCCGCACACCGGCGCGTGTCCCGCAGCGGCAGATACCTGTCCCTGACCCACAAGGAGTTCGGCGTGCTGGCGGCGCTGATCGCCGCGGCGGGCGCCCTTGTCAGCGCCGAAGAACTGCTCCGGTCCGTCTGGGACGAACACGCCGACCCGTTCACCAATGCCGTTCGCATGACCATGTTCCGGCTCCGCGCCAAACTCGGTAAACCGGATGTCATCGAAACCGTCCCAGGCGCCGGATACCGAATCGTGGACCCGGCATGCTGAACCGCCTCGGCATACGATGGAAACTGACGCTGCTGCAAACCGGCCTGTTCCTTGTCGCGGGCGCCGTGGTCGTCACCCTGGCCTACTTCGAAAACCAGGTAGTGATCATGCCGGCCAGGTTCACCGACGTCGAGGGCGAAACACCGGTCCCCGAGCTGGCGACCTCCGCGGGCCCCACGGGTGGCGTCGAGCTATGGCGCCGCACGACCTTGTCCAGTCTGCTGCTCCAGTGGACAGTCGCGCTGTCCGTAATGACGTTGCTGGCCGGGTTCCTGGCTTGGTGGGCCACCGGTCGCGTGCTGAACCGGGTCCAGCGGATGACCGCTCAGGCCCGTGGCATCTCCACCGCCAATCTGCACGAGCGGATCGGCGTCGAGGGTCCCCAGGACGAAATCAAGGAACTTTCGGACACCTTCGACGACCTGCTGACGCGGCTGGACGACGCTTTCCACGCGCAGGGTCGGTTCATCGCCAACGCGTCGCACGAACTGCGTACCCCGCTCGCGGTGGCTCGCACCACAATCCAGGTCGGCCTCTCCTCCACCGATCCGAAACGGGTCGAACGAGTACGCCGGGAACTGCTCCACAACAACGACCGGTGCGTCGCCTTGATCAATGGCCTGCTCACACTGGCGCACTGTGAACAGGGCTTGCATCGACGAGAGGCTGTCGCACTGGACGAGGTGGCTCGCCGGGTGGTCGCCGATCGCCCCGTCGACGACTCCACGGACGGGTCCGGGATCACCCTGCATGCGTCTGAGGTGTGCCGCGTGTGGGGGGATTCGGTGCTGTTGAGCCAACTGGTGCACAACCTGGTGGACAACGCGGTGCGCTACAACGTTCCTGGTGGGCACGTACTGATCGAGGTCCACCGGGACGGGCGACTGCGGGTCGGCAACACGGGACCGATGGTCGGCCCGAATGAGGTGGCCGGCCTGTTCGAACCGTTCCGGCGTGGCGCCGGCCGCGTCGGCACGACAGATGGCGCGGGGCTGGGCCTTTCCATCGTGCGAGCCATCGTTCGCGCACACGAAGGCCGGATCGACGCGCGAGCGAAGGAGGATGGCGGCCTCCTCATCGACGTCGCCCTGCCACCGAGCCGGACGTACGTCACCTCGGCCACCATGGCCTCCCCGCGGGAGGCGAACGAGTCACCTGCCCGCTGAGCCCCCGGCGGCAAGCGGAACCAGGTCCAGAACATCGGCACCCTAGCCACCAGCCGCGACCATCCACCTACCGGCCTCTGACCAGCAGCTACCCAAGGACACGGCAGGTTTCTGGCGTATTCCGGTCCCATCCCAACGGGCGGTACTGCACGCGCCGGACTGGACACGACGAAGGCCACGTGTTCCTGACCCAATGACGCCCCATGTCCCCGCCTCCGAAGAGCTTCGGTGGCCCGGTACCGGAGTCATGATCCGGCCGCCGCGGCGACGGGCTGGTCGTGGTCGCGCAGCATGCGCAGGACGGTGGCCGGGGAGGGGTGCTGTCCTTCTTTTTGCCGGTGGTGATGACCAGGCGTGCGGCGATGTCGCGAAGGCTGAGGTTCTGCTGGTCGCGCAGGTGCAGGGCGTGGGAGAGCATGGCGTCGTCGGTGACAGCGGCGCCGCCGATGTTCTTGCCGCGGGCGCGGGCGGCTTCGTGGCGCTCGAGGGTGCGGTCGCGGATGTACTCGCGTTCCATCCCGGACAGGGCGGCCAGCACGGTGAACACGATCCCGGTCGGGTCGTGAGAGCCCTGCAGTTCGCCGGTGAGGAATTGCAGGCCGATGCCGGCGGCGCGCAGCTGTTCGGCGAGCGTGGCCAGTTCGATGCCGCGGGCGAGGCGTTTGTGCTCGTGCACGACGAGGGTGACCGAGAGGCCGGAGGCGCGCATCTCCCGGGCGAGCGTGACGGCCTTGTCGAGTTCGGGGCGGCGCAGCGCGCGGGTGGAGATCTTCTCGGAGAACACTGGGGTGACCCCGGCGCGGGCGAGGGAGGCGAGCTGGGTGCCGAGGGACTGGCGGGCGGTGAAGGCGCGGGCGTAGCCGATCCGGCGTGCCCAGCCGGTTCGGCGCCGGCTGCCGCGGGCCGGGGCAGCTCGGTCCATGCTGTGGCCCGGCTTGCGCAGTGCGGGTGTGGCCACAGCGAGCGCCTTGGCGAGCGAGGGCACGAGCCGGAACCGCGCGGTGTGGTATTGCACCGCCACCCGCCCGGTTCCGGTCCGGCACGGCGACCCGGCCGGGGCGCAGCTCGACGTCGGGCAGTCGTGGTCCTCGACCTGGAGCTGTCAAGCGCGAGGCGGCCCGAAGCCTGACGAGAGCCTGGTCAGGCCGGGATGATCGCGTCGAACTCTTGCCGGCGGATCGTGGTCTTCCATTCGGTCACGTCGTACTTCGTAATGCCCGCATCAACCAACGGGTCCGTCGCGACCACGGCTTCCATCTCGGCCCGGTCAACCGCCCGAGCCAAGATGATTCCTCCGTCCCACGGGACAGCAGGTCCGGCGAGAAGGAAGGTCCCTTCCGCCATGTTTCGCTCGATATAGGCCCGATGCCCCTTGTACGCGTCTTCAAAAGCCTGGGGAGACTTCTGGAAATGGTGGCGCAGGACGAACAGCGTCTTGGGCACATCGCTGCCGAAGATTCGCGGCTGCGAACTCGTGGATTCGCTCATGATTCCCTTTCTTGATTTCCGGTTCAGCGCTCGACGTTGGGGAAGAAGGAGATGAGCCGTGCCACCATCTCGTCCACCGGCATCGACGGGTTGGTCCGCATCCAGTGGATGATCATCGTGAGCGTGCCGCTGGCAATGAAGCGGGCCATGTCCTCGACGTCCTTCTGGTCAAGCACGTCGGCCATGCGTTCGAAGGCCGCGACAATCGACCCGGCCAATTCGACGACCGCGGCGTCGAAAGCGCCGGAACTGCCGGGCATTTCGAGCACACTGAGATACAGGCGCCGATTCTGCACCATGTGGTCCACGGTGCGGCGCAGCATGGCGACGGAGGCCTCGCGCCAGCTGGCATAGGTGGTGCCACGCGCCTCGTGGTGCAGCGCCGAGACCGTCTGCACCATGTCACGCATGATCGCGATCGCAAGCTCGTCCAGACCGGAGAAATGCGTGTAGAACGCAGCCCGGCTGATACCGGCGCGGCGCACCACTTCGCCCACCGTCACTGCGGCTTCGTCGTCGATCGACGCGACGGCCTCGAAGATCGCTTGCCGTGTTCGCGCCACCCTCGTCGCTTGCGAGCGGCTCATGTTGCGCCGGACGTCCTCGATGGTGGAAAGTGGCGCCGGTTTCCCGGTCATGATCGCAGCGACCGGAACGTGGCACGGACGTCGTCGACGAACAGATCGGGCTGCTCGAGCGCCGCGAAGTGCCCACCGCGCGGAGCCTGGTGGTAGCGCACAAGGTCGGTGAAACGGCGCTCCAGCCATCGCCGCGACTGGCGCACCGGCTCGCCAGGGAACTGCGTATATCCGGTGGGAACGGTGATGGGATTCTCGATCGTCGCCGCCGGCGAGAAGCCCGAATTCTTCAGCTCCCAGTACGTGCGCGCTGAGGTCACGCCGGCGTTCGGAAGCCAGTAGAGCATGAAGTAGTCGAGCAGTTCGTCCTCGGTGAAGGTGTCCAAGGCGTTTTCCGGAGTGTCACATCCTTGCTGGAAGATCGTGTACAGCCACGCGGCCAGGCCGACCGGTGAGTCGGCCAGCGAGTAGCCGATCGTCTGCGGACGACTTTGCTGCTGCTGGGCGTAAGAACTGTTGTTGACCCAAAATTCCTGTGCGTCCGCCAGGATGCGCTGCTCTTCTGGTGTCGCTTCGGCCATCTCGTCCGGGCTCGGCTGGATCGTCGAGAAGTTCAGATGCATTCCCACCAGCCCCGTGGGGTTCTTCGCGGCGATCGTCTCCGATACCCCCGCGCCGAGATCCCCACCCTGGATGCCCCAGTCCGAGTACCCGAGCCGGTTCATCAGCGTTATCCACGCGTCGGCCGTCTTTCCGAACGACCAGCCGGTCGTCGTGGGCGCGCTCGAGAATCCGAAGCCCGGCATCGACGGGGCAATGACGTGAAAGGCGTCCCGGGCGTCGCCGCCGAAGGCCACGGGGTTGGTCAGGGGCCCGATCACCTTCCGGAACTCGAGCACCGATCCCGGCCAACCGTGCGTCATGAGCAGCGGCAGGGCATCGGGTTCGGGCGAGATCACGTGCAGAAAATGGACGTCTATGCCGTCGATCTCGGTCTGGAACTGACCGAAACCGTTCAGCTCCTTCTCGACCTTGCGCCAGTCGTAGCTTTCGCGCCAGTGATCGATCAGCTGCCGGAGGGTGCCGAGCCGAGGCCCCTGACTGTTGTCGTCGACGGTCTCTTTCGACGGCCAGCGCGTGAAGTTGAGCCGCGCACGCAGATCGTCGAGCTCGCGTTCGGGGATGTCGAGATGGAAGGGACGGATTTGGTTCATGTCGGCTCCTCTGTGAGTGGGCATCGTCGGCTCACTCCCCCGCGCGCCGACGATAGGCGCGTTTTAGACAGTTGTCCATCTTGCGATTCGGATCAGAACGCGTACGGCCCGAACCGCCCCCACGCCACCACCGCGGCCAGGATCAGCAGAACCCCGCTCGGCGCCAGCGCCGGGAACTCGCGGCGCTGCAGGTGCATCACCACGGCGCCGATCATCACCAGCGCCAACCCGGTCGCGGCGAGCGGAACCAGCGCCGGCGCGACGTCGAGCACGGCGGGCAGGATCACGCCGATCGCGCCCAGCACCTCCAGCGTGCCGATGACGTTGGGAGCCCAGCGCGGCACGTTCTCGGCCCAGTCCTGCGCGGCGACATACTTCTCGTGCGGCAGGGCGAGCTTGAAGAACCCTGAGAACAGGAAGGCCGCAGCGACCAGCGCCGCGATGACCCACAGAGCGATGTTCATGATTTCCCATCTCGAGAGATGACTTAAATAGTTAAGTTGACCGTAGCGACGATGAGTTAAACATGCAAGTGCTTGCTATGCTTCCGAGGTGACCGACGAACCCCGCTGGCTGACCCAGGACGAGCAACAGACCTGGGTGACCCTGTTCTCCGTGCTGATGCGCCTCCCGGGCGAGCTCGACACCCAGCTCCAGCGCGACGCCGGCATCAACCTCTTCGAATACATGATCATGGCCGCGCTCTCCCTGAGGCCGGAGCGCCGGCTGAGGATGAGCCTGCTCGCGGCCATCTCCGAGGGCTCGCTCCCCCGCCTGTCGCAGGCCATCGGCCGCCTGGAGAAGCGTGGCTGGGTGCGCCGCTCCCCCGACCCGGAGGACGGCCGCTACACCCTCGCCATCCTCACGGACGAGGGCCTGGACAAGGTCGTCGCGACGGCGCCCGGCCACGTCGCCGAGGTCCGCCGCCTGGTCTTCGATCCGCTGACCAAGGCGCAACCCCGGCAGCTGCACGACATCTGCGGCCGCATCATGCGCACGATCGACCCGGACGGCCCGTACCCCGGCGTCCGTCCTTATTAGACGGTCGTCCCGCTGACCGGGACGGAATTGTGGTCACACCCGGCTGACGCGGATTAGCCTCGCGCGGCCTGTTGAACCTCGCCAACGAAGGAGAGCAGCATGGATCGGTCCGCCATGGACGAACGGAGAATCCGGGTCGACGAGCACGCGCGCCCGGTTCCAGGGCTGCGCGGCACGGAGCACGTCGGGTTCACCGTGCCGGACCTCGAGGAGGCGATCAAGTTCTTCGTCGAGGTGCTGGGCTGCGAATACTTCTACGATCTCGGCCCGTTCCGGGACGACGACGGCACATGGTTCGCCGACAATCTGGACACGCACCCCCGGGCATGGATTCCGCGCGCGGCGCTGCTGCGTTGCGGGCACGGCTCGAACTTCGAGATCTTCGAGTTCGAGGCCCCCGATCAGACCCGCTCGATGCCGCGGATGAGCGACTGGGGCGCCGTACATCTGGCGTTCTACGTCGACGACATGGACGCCGCACTGGCCGACCTGGAACGGCGCGGTATCCGCATCCTCGGCGGCGCCAAGGACGGCGCCGGCGTCGAAGCGGGCGACGGCTCCAAGTTCGCCCATTTCCTGTCGCCGTGGGGCATGATCCTGGAATTCGTTTCCTTCCCGAACGGCAAGGACTACATGGCCGGACGTGACCGAGTCCTCTGGCATCCGCTCAATCCGTCGGCGTAACTAGACGGACAGGAAGGCACGCAGCGCAACGTCAACCGACCGCTGGAGCTCGTCGCGGCCGGCGCCGGCGGCGGCCTGAACCGCGATACCGTTCGCCATGGTCATCAGGTAGTGCGCCAGCGCCTCCGGATCAGCGTCCGGCGGCAGGTCGCCTTCGCCGACCGCTCGCCGGAACCGGTCGCGCAGGCGTGCCCGGTCCTCGTCACGCCAGGCGCGCAGGGCGTCGCGACCGGTCTCGCCGAGGTGGCCGGCAGCCATGAAGCCCTGCACGCCAAGGCATCCGGCGGGGCAGCCGGACTGGGTGGTGGCTCGGACAGAACCGGTGAGATAGGCCGTGGCCACCGCCTTGGCGGTGGGCTCGCCCAAGGCCCGGGCGGCGTAGGAGGCGGGGCCTTCGGCATAGCGCTCGAGGGCCTTGCGGAACAGGTCTTCCTTGTTGCCGTAGGCCGCGTACAAGCTGGTTTTCGTGATCCCCATGGCGCGAGCCAGCTCGCTCAGGCTGACCCCGTCATAACCCTCTTTCCAGAAGACCATCATGGCCCGCTCCAGGGCTTTGTCGGCGTCGAACCCTCGCGGCCGGCCGACAGGCGCCCGCTCGATGCCTTCCACGTCCAGCATTCTAGCACTTCTGTACCAGCCGGACTGGAACTGCTACAGTTCTGTTCTGTTCCGAACAGAACTAAACTAGGGGCTTGGGATATGAGAAGGCTCGAAGGCAAGACAGCCGTGGTCACCGGCGGCGGCACGCGGGGAATCGGCCGTGCCACCGCGGCCCGGCTGGTCGCCGAGGGAGCGCACGTGTTCATCACCGGGCGCCGCGAGGCCGAGCTGGACGAGGCTGCCGAGGCCATCGGATCCGACGTCACCGCGGTGCCCGGCGACATCACCGACCCGGCCGATCTGGACCGGTTGTACAGCACGGTCCGCGACCACGGGCAGGGTCTGGACGTGCTGTTCGCCAACGCGGCCACTGCTTCGTTCGCGACACTCGAGCAGCTCACCGAGGAGGACTTCGACCGCGTCTTCGAGGTCAACGTCAAGGGCACGCTGTTGACCGTGCAGAAGGCTCTGCCGCTGCTTAACCACGGCGCCTCAGTGATCGTGAACGCTTCGACCGCCGCCGAGCGCGGCACACCGGCATTCGGGGCGTATGCGGCGTCCAAGGCCGCCCTCCGCTCATTCACGCGGACCTGGGCCAACGAGCTCAAGGGCCGGGGCATCCGGGTCAATGCGATCTCACCGGGCCCGATCGACACCTCAGGCGTCACCGAGCTCGTCGGCGAGCAGAACTCGGCCGCCTACAAGGCCGGTGAGGGCGCCCGGGTCCCGATGGGCCGGATGGGACGTCCGGAGGAGGTCGCGGCCGCCGTGGCCTTCCTGTCCTCGGCGGACAGTAGCTACCTGATCGGCGGCAACCTCTCCGTCGACGGCGGCGAAAACCAGATCTGATCCGGTCCGATTTCACTGGAGGAATCCATGAGCTCCAACCAGACCGGCACGGTCCTGGTCACCGGCGCTTCCGGCTTCATCGCCGGGCATGTCATCGAGGAACTGCTCCGGCACGGCTACCCCGTCCGCGGCACGGTTCGCGACCTGGCGCGGACCGAGAAGGTCGCCCATCTCACCCGCCTGGCTTCCGAGCTTGGTGGGCGCCTCGATTTCGTGGCCGCCGAGCTGGACACCGACGACGGCTGGGCCGAAGCGGTCGCCGGCTGCACCCTCGTACTGCACACGGCCTCACCGAACCCGCCCACCGTTCCCCGCGACGAGAACGAGATCATCCGCCCCGCAGTCGAGGGCACGCTGCGGGTACTACGCGCCGCAGCCGCGAGCGGCACCGTCCGCCGAGTGGTCCTCACCTCGTCGTCATTGGCGATCAGCGCGGGCCGTACCGGACAGAGAGCCGCCCCGTATACGGAGGACGACTGGGCGGTTGTCGAACACAGCGCGCCTTATGGGAAAAGCAAAGCCCTCGCCGAGCAAGCCGCCTGGCAGTTCGTCGATGACCTCCCCGAAGAGCGCCGACTCGAGCTGGTCGTCGTGAATCCCGGAGTCGTCCTCGGCCCCCTGCAACGCCCCGAAGTGAGCACATCCGTCGAGGTCGTCCACCGGTTGCTGAACCATTCGATGCCGGCGGTGCCGCAGCTCAGCTTCAGTCTCGTCGATGTCCGGGACCTCGCGGTCGCTCACCGGCTCGCCATGGAAAGCCCGAAGGCGGCGGGCAACCGCTACATCTGCGCCGGCCCGGAAACCTGGATGCACGATATGGCTGCCATTTTGGCCGCCGAGTTCGGCCCCCGAGGATTCCGGGTGCCGACCCGACGCCTGCCGTACTGGGCGATGTGGATCGTCGCACACTTCGATCCGACGATCCGCCTGGCCCTCGCCTTCGTCGGCCGCACCGAGCCATTGTCCAGCCGCAAGGCGATCGACGAACTGGACTGGACCATGCGCCCGCCCGCTGAGATCCTGCGCGCTACGGGGCAGAGCCTGATCGACCACGGCCTGGTCCGCCCGCGTCGCTAGCTGTCCGCTTCGATCACCGCGAGGCGGGAAAGGGGCCGGCCCAGGTCAGCTCGCAGCCGCGGCGAGGGTGGGGTAATCGGTGTAGCCGCGGTGGTCGCCGCCGTAGAAGGTGGCCGGGTCGGCCTGGTTCAGCGGCGCGCCCGAGCGAAGGCGGGCCGCGAGGTCGGGATTCGCCAGCGCCATCGTGCCGACCGTGATGACGTCGGCCAGCCCGGCGTCGAGATCGGCGACCCGCGTGTCGAGGTCGGCGCCCGCACGATTGAGCACCAGGGCCGTCGGCCATTCCTGTCGCAGCTCTCGCAACAGTTCTTCGTCGCCGCCCTGGATCACATGCAGGTAGGCGAGGTCCACCGGCGCCAGCGCCCTGACCAGCGCGGGGTACAGGTCGCGAGTGTCGTGCTCGACCATGTCGTTGTACGGGTTGCCCGGCGAGATGCGCAGACCTGTGCGCTCGGCACCGATCTCGTCGGCCACGGCCGACACGACCTCGGTCGTGAACCGGATGCGGTTGTCGACGGAGCCGCCGTATCGGTCGGCGCGCCGGTTGGCGTTGCTGGAGAGGAACTGGTGGAGCAGATAGCCGTTGGCGCCGTGGATTTCGACCCCGTCGAAACCGGCGGTGATGGCGGCCGACGCCGCGTGGCGGAACTCGTCGACCACGCCGGCGATCTCGTCGGCGGCCAGTGCCCGGGGGGTCGGCATGTCCTGCAGCCCCGAAGCGGTGAACATCGCGCCCTTGGGCTGGATGGCCGATGGGGCGACCGGCCGGCGGCCGTGCGGGGTGTTGTCGGGGTGGGAGATGCGGCCCACGTGCATGAGCTGGACGACGATG
This sequence comes from Amycolatopsis pithecellobii, assembly GCF_009707865.1. Lineage (GTDB taxonomy): Bacteria > Actinomycetota > Actinomycetes > Mycobacteriales > Pseudonocardiaceae > Amycolatopsis_E > Amycolatopsis_E pithecellobii. Next base: position 164,706 of record NZ_WMBA01000007.1, on the reverse strand, counting down.
CGCCCACCTTCGGCGTGCACGGCGCTGGTGACCTCTTGCCAGCCGGCGATATGCGCTTCGGTGTAGATGCCGGGGGTCAGCAGGTAGCCCTGCCCGTCGGCGGAGGGCTGGGTGCCTTCGGTGATGATGAAGGCCATCGACGCGCGCTGACGGTAGTACTCGCGGTTGAGGTCGGTGGGGACGCCGTCCGGCCTGGAGCGGTCGCGGGTCATCGGCGCCATGGCGAGCCGGTGCGGCAGCTCGATGGCGCCGAGGGTGATGGGGTTCCAGAGAGTCATCAGCTTTTCCTTTTCTGTGCGGTCTGGTGAACCGGGTCAGATGGACATCCGGTGACGAGGTCGGGGTCGAAGCTGAGTGTCATGATCTCGGTCTTTCGTTGCGGGAAAAGCTCAGATCGACTTGAGCACCCGGACGCGGTCGGCGATGGCGCGCCGGGCGACGTCGGAGCCGAAGGCGATGGAGTCGAACTCGTGCGGGGCTCCGGGATGGAGGTGGAACTCCACCGGCACCCCGGCGCGGCTGAGCTTGGTCGCATAGGCGGTGTCTTCGTCCCGGAAGACGTCGAGCTGGCCGACCTCGATGTAGGCCGCCGGGAGGTCGCTGGCGTCTTCGAGCCGGGCCGGGGCCGCCGTGGCGGGAACGTCGGGGCCGCCTGCGGCGTCGCCGAGCAGGGCCGGCCACGCGGTGAGGCTGTCGTCGTAGGACCACAGCACGTACGGCGCGATATGCGGGTCGGGAGTGGTGGTGCGATCGTCGAGCATCGGCATGAGCAGGATCTGGCGCGCGATCTTGGGGCCGCCGCGGTCGCGGGCGAGGATCGACACGGCCGCGGCCATCCCGCCTCCGGCGCTGTCACCCATCACCGCGATCCGCTCGGGGTCGACGCCCAGTTCGGCGGCGTGCTTGTGCAGCCACAGCAGCGCGGCGTAGGCGTCTTCGAGCGGCGCCGGGTAGGGGTGCTCGGGGGCGCGGCGGTATTCGACCGACAGCATCGGCACGCCGCTGGCGGAGACATAGCGGGCGACCGGACCGTCGAAGTGGTCGATGTGGCCGAAGATGTATCCGCCGCCGTGGAAGAACAGCACGGCCGGGCCCGGTGTCGCGCCTTTCTTGGTGTACCAGCGCATCTGGATCTGCGCGCCGTCGTCGGCGGTCGCGTGGTACTCGTTGGTCGTCACGTCGGATGGGATCGGCTGGGCCGTGCTGGCGGCACCGATGATCGGCTCCCACATGGCGCGGCGGCCCGTGATATCGCCCACCGCCGGTGGTGTGGCTTCCGCCATCGCGCCGGCCATCGGGGCCAGCGCCGCGGCGATTTCGGGATCCAAGCTGAGTGACATGGTTCCTGCCTTCCGGGATCGAGTGGGTATCAGGCGGTGGGCGGGACGACGACGACCTTGCCGTGCACCGCGCCCTCGGCGGCTCGTGCGTGCAGCGCCGGCAGCTCGGCCAGCGGCACCCGCTCGGCGACCTCGACGCGCAGCTCGCCGTGGTCGACCTGCCCGACCAGCTTCGCCAGCTGTCCGGCATCGCTGCGGACGAACAGGTCGATGCCCAGCACGCCGCGCTCCTCGTCGCTGGGTGCGGGCATCCACACCGTCGTGTTCACCACCACACCGCCCGGGCGGACCAGGGTGACCAGCGCGGCGAGTTCGGCCGGGTCGACCGGGGCCAGGTTGAGCACCACGTCGACCGGCTCGGTCACGGCCGCGGTCACGCCGGTGGTGGTGTGGTCGACGACCTCGTCGGCACCGGCCGTTTTGACCGAGTCGGCACTGCGCGGGCTCGCCGTGGCGATCACGTGGGCACGCGCGTTCTTCGCCAGCTGCACGGCGTAGCCCCCGACCGCGCCGCCGGCGCCGTTGATCAGCACTCGCTGCCCCGCCGTCAGCTTTCCGTGCTCGAACAGCGCCTGATATGCGGTCAGGCCCACCAATGGCAGCGCCGCGGCGTCGGCCAGCGGGACATTCTTGGGCGCCGATGTCAGGAGCTCGGCCGGCGCGAGAACGTACTCGGCGGCGGCGCCGTTCTTGTCCATCGGCAGGAAACCGACGACGTCGTCACCGGCCGCGAAGCCGTCCACACCCGCGCCCAGCGCGTCGACCGTGCCCGCGACGTCGATGCCGGGTGTGTGCGGCAGCTCCACTGGGATGGGTCCCTGCATGAAGCCGCCGCGGATGTTGCCGTCGACGGAGTTGAACGACGTCGCGGCGACGCGGATCCGGACCTGCCCGGCGCCGGGGACCGGCTGCTCGACGTCCTCGTAACGCAGGACGCTGGGGTCGCCGTACTCGTGGAAACGCACTGCCTTCATCGGATTTCCCACCTTCGCTTGTCGTCTTTTGCTTCGAACTCGAAGCAACTGCGGTTCACAGTACTGCCGCTTCGAATTCGAAGCAAGTGAGGTCGCTCACCGCGGTGCGCCGCTGTCGGCGGCGAGCAGCACGGGCGGACAGGACTCCGCGCTGCAGAACGTCGAAGAAAGATTCGAAGACGCCGGCGCGGTCACCGGGGAGGGCCGAGGACGAGGTCGCCCTCCGGCCACTCGAGCTGCTGCTGGTCCTCCCACTGCGCGAAGGACGGGATACTCATGGCGATCCTCGAGGTTCGTGGGCGGCACCGTTTTCCTACCCCCGACCCTGCCCGGCACCGCTGCCCGGTCTCCACGTCCAGCGGTGCTCACCCGGGCCCAACACTGCCCACGCCGAACCCGCTGAGCAGGTTCAGTGCTGCTGCAGCAGCTGCTCGATGAGGCGTTCCTTGGCCAGTGCGAGGCGGCGCCGGTACGTGCCGTAGGGCACCCCGAGCCGGCGTGCTGTTGCCTTGTGGGTGCGGGAAGCCGAGATGTAGGTGGCGGTGAGGGCCTCGTGCGCCTTCACACCGGCCGGGTCGACCTGCAATGCGTCGAGGGCGGCCGTGATGGCGCCGCGCAGGTCCGCCACCGGGTCGGCCGAACCGTGCGGCACGAGGCGCGACTGCAGCAGGACACTGGTCGCGAACTCGCGGGGAGCGTGCCAGGTGCGCAGCGCCTCGAGCACGCCCTCCTCGAACACTGCACGCGGCAGCTCATCACCCGAGCCACCGGCTGCCGGAACTGGGGTCCACCCGGCTACGGGCGCGACCGTGGTGCGCGCCCGGTGCTCCACCCACTGCTCCACGGGCTGCCGCCGCCAGTCCCTGCCGAAGACGTGCTGCTTGCGCTCGCCGACGTCCACCGCCACGACCTCCAGCAGCCCCGCCTCGGCGAGGTAACGCCGCCACCGCTCGCCGTCCTCGAAGACGGTGAAGGTCACCGCGCGTCCCCTGGTCCTCATCTCCTCGGCGATGGTGCGCCTGCTGACGAGGTCCATCAGCGGCGAGGGCCGCTGATGCCAGCCGGGCTGTACCGCGAAGCGGCGGATACCCAGATGCTCACCCTTCGCCAGGGGAGCGGCTGCCTCCACGTAGTCCCAGAGCGCCGCGATGACCGGATCCTCGGCCCGGTCATCGGGCAGCGGTGCCTCCAGCCGCAGGATGGCCATGAACGCCACCGGCGTGGCAGAGCCGGCGTAGCGGTAAACGCGGAAGGCCTCCGGCTGGCGGCGCACCCAGTGCGCGACCGCGGCCGCGGACACCCGGCCCTCCGTCTCCTCGGCCATGCGCAGCACGTCGGGCACGTCGCCGGGCCGGAGCGGGGTGTCCTCGACCTGGGGGTGTGCTCGCCACTCGTAGGGATTGTCCGAGCTGCCCTGGGTGCGGAAGAGGAACATCCACTCCGCGACGCGCATCAGGACGTCGTCCTCGGAGGCGGCGCGCACCGCCTGCAGACAGGCAACGGAGATGCGGACGCGGACGTCGTCGTAACGCTCGGGATCCCGCCAGCGCAGATCGGCCTCGAGTGTCGCCCGTACCGCGTCGTGCGGATGCAGTCCCTCAGGGGTGGCCTCGATGTAAGGCAGCTGACGGAGCCAGGAGAACACCGTCGCGGTGTCCTCATCACCCAGCACCGCGCGCAGCAGCGGCTCGCGCGTCACATAGGCCTGCGCAACCACCTCGAGGGCGCGCCGGTGAGCCGGGCTGGGCAGGTCTCCCACCAACCGCTCGACCAGGGTCGTCAGCACGTCGCCGGTGGGCTCCCACGGTGCGCCCGGCGCCGCCGCATCGGATGCGGACGCGGCGAGGGAGAGGGCCAGCGGGCTCCCCCCGGCGAAGGCGACGAAAGCGCCGCGCTGATCCTCCGGGACCCCGCGCGCGGCGAGCAGGGCATCGGACTCGGCAGCGTCGAGCGGTCGCACAACCAGGTGCGTGAACAGCTGCGCCCAGCCGGGATCCAGCAACCATTCGGCATCGGGAGCGACCCTGCTCGCCAGCACGACAACCGCACCCTCGGCGAGCCGCAGCAGGAACGTGTCGCGCAGCCACGGCTCCAGTCCCTGGCAGTGTTCGAAGGTGTCGATGAGCAGCACCGCACCGGGCTCGACGCACGCCAGGCCGGCGGCCTCCTCGATCCGGCGCGGATCGGCGTCGAGAAACCGGGCGTCGACCTGCACCACGCGGCGGCCGGCACGCTCCGCCTGCGCGGCCGCATAGCGCAACAGCGAAGACTTGCCGATGCCACCAGGACCATGAAGGTAGGCCACGAGTGGTGCGTTTACCGCACCCGACAGCATCCGGTCGAGCACCGCCCGCTCCGGCTCCCTGCCCACCAGTGCGCCGGCTCGTGCCGCCGCCAGGCGGGCAGCCAGTCCCGTAGCACTCACTGCACGCTCCCTTCTCCGCGGACACCGGTCGGTCAGGGTGGGCCGGCTGGTCCCACTTTGACGACGGCCGGCTTGCCGGCGACGCTCACGATCTCACCAAGCCGCGCCGCGTCGGCCGAGCCCGGGGCCGCCGTGAGGACCACCGCCATCAGATCGTCACCTGGCACCTCGAGAAGATTGCCGTCGAGCTTGATCTCGCCACCGTCCGGATGACGAAACACGGCACGATTCTCATACGCCGCAACTGTTTTCGGCGTGCGCCACAAGGTGTCGAACGGACGGCTCGTGCTCCTCAGCTCGTCGACGAGCTCGGCGAGCGACGCGTCAGCCGGATAGCGCGTGTAGGTGCTGCGCAGCCGGGCGACGAGCATCGCCTGGAAACCGGCCTTGCGCTCCTCGGTCCGGCTGATTCCGCCGAGTGCGTTGCGGAACGTGCGCCACGCGACGTTCCAGTCCCGGGCGTGCCCGGCCGGCGCCCCGCATTCCAGCGCCATCCACGCACCGTTGACGGCGACCACGTTCCAGGCCGCGTCGGACAGGAACGCGGGGGTGTCGCCGAACCGGTCCAGCAGCCGCATCGCCGCCGCCCCGGCCTCGCGCGGCACCTGCCCGTCCACCGCGGCATACCCGGCCAGCGCGCAGAGCCGTTCGTACTCCGCCCGCCCCACCCGCAACGCACGCGCGATGGCGCTCACCACACTGGCCGAAGGGTGACGGCGTCCCTGCTCCAACCGCCGCACGTAGTCCGCCGACACCCCGACCAGCTCGGCGAGCTCTTCCCGCCGCAACCCGCGAGCCCGCCGCCCACCAGGTGACGCTCCGCCGGCCGGCAATCCGACGGCGGCCGGCTCCGTGGTTTCGCGCAACCAGCGCACCGCAACGCCGAAATCGTGCAAAGCCATGTCACGAGTCTGCTACAGGGTTCAGAAAGTGCCGAGGTGGGCAAGGACTTCCTCGGAGGTGACCTGGGCCAGTCGCCCGCCGCGTTCGGTGCTCCAGTCGACGGCGAGCTCCGCGATCAGCGACGCGGCCGTTGTGGTCAGTGCGCCAACGCGTTCCCATGCGCGCACAGCGACCTCCTCCGCGGTGCGATGAGGCGACCCGCCGGCATCCTGGACGACCTTCACCGTGAATCCGGCCTCGGTCATGCTGATGGCGGGCGCAACGGTGCAGACATCGTTGGTGACCCCGGCGAGGATCACGTTGCGGCGCTCCCCCGCGGCGCCGAGGGCAGCGGCACGGAACTCCGGGTCGTCCCAGGCGTTCGCGACGCCACTACGGCGCACCCGCTTCTCGTACTGTTCCGGCAGGATTTCTCTCAGGTCCTCGATCAGCGGCCCCTGCATCTGATCCTCCTGACTGGAGGTCAGCACGACGGGCATATCCAGCACCTTCGCCACCCGCGCCAGGGCACGGGCATTGAGCACGACGCCGGCGCGCGGCACGTTGCGCACGAAATCCAGCGTGCCCTCCTGGTGGTCGATGAGAAGCATGAACGTGTCATCCGGGGTGAAGCGGACGTGATTCGAACGCATGTTCATCAATTCAGCTTCTTCCCCTCGGTGTTTTTCATTTCCTTGATCCACATGGACCAGGATCGTGGCCCCGGGCTCGGTCAGCCTGGGCCAACTTGTCCCACGGAAGGTGTCGTCAGGCGATGGCGCCGAGCAGGTAGCCGCCGTCGGCGAGGATTTCCGAGCCGGTGGCGAAGCGGGCTTGGTCGGAGGCGGCGAAAAGGATGAAGTCGGCGATCTCTTCGGGGGCGGCGTTGCGCGGGACGGCGAGGTTGTCGACGGGGACGATCGGCTTGCCGTCGGGGTCGTAGGCCAGGGGTGTTTCGATGATGCCCGGGTGGACCGAGTTGACCCGGATGTTGTCGCGGGCCAGGCCTTTCGCGGCCGCGCGCATGAGGCCGCGCAGTGCCCATTTGCTGCTGCTGTAGGCGACGAGTTCGGGCGCGGCGGTGAGCCCGGCGATGGAGTTGACGTTGACGATCGCGCCACCTCCGGCCTTGCGCATCGACGGGGCCGCGGCGCGGATACCGAGCAGCGCACCGGTGAGGTTGGTGTCGATGACGCGCCGAAACTCGTCGAGAGGGATGCTCTCAGTGGTGCCGATGCGCAAGTAGGCGGCGTTGTTGATCAGGATGTCCAGTGGCCCGAAGCGCTCCTCGGTCCGGGCGATCGCGTCAGTCCACTCGGTCTCGCTGGTGACGTCGAGGCGGACGCCGACGCTGTTGCCGCCGGCCTTCTCGGCGACCTCGTGGTAGCGGCTGCGGGACGCGGCGACGACGTTCGCGCCGGCCTGCGCGAACTGGACGGACAGCGTGGTGCCCAGCGCGCCGGATGCGCCGGTGATCAGGACGGTCTTGCCGGTGAAATCGACCATGACGGACTCCGTAAGTTGTTGGGCGGCCCGGGAGGGCCGGATGTGGTTGATGACGCTTGCCCTTGGTGGTTCGGCTGATTGAGATGCGCGTTTCGGTCGCTGTTTACGGAGGTGACGGCGGGGTGTTCCGCGGGCCAACGGAAGATCGCCGAGTTCGAGGAGACGTGCTTGAGCAGGCAGCGGACCCGGGTCTGGGCAGGGATCGACGCCCGCCGAGTCGACGTGCCGCGGGCGCTGCTGCGTGACAACCCACTGTTCACTCCCGCCCAGCCGGCCACGCCGGCGGCTTGACAACTTCATTGAGATTCCGTCAGCGGGAGGTGGTGAGGGTAGGTGCGTGGACAACGTCGTCTGCGTCGGTGGAGTAGGCGAGGCTTCGCCCGGACTCCAGGGCTTCGAGGCGGTCGCGCAGGGCTGTGGTCGCCAGCTCGTAGGCGTCGGAGCCCAACGTCAGGCGGAGCGGCGCCTCGGCCTGATCGGCGGATGCGATGACGGCCGCCGCGATCTTCGCGGGGTCGCCAGGTGTGGGCAGCGGTGGCAGTTCGCCGGAGAGCACGCGTCGCAGCTGCCCGGACGGGCCGTCGGCGTATTCGGGCAGTGCCGCGGCGAGGACGGCGCTGCCTGCGCCGAAGTTGGTGCGGGACATGCCGGGTTCGACGATCGTGACGCCGATACCGAACGGCGCGAGCTCGCGGGCGGAGGACTCCCAGAATCCCTCGATTCCCCACTTGGTGGCGTGATACAGGCTCATGGCGGGGAAGGCGATCTGCCCGCCGACGCTGGCGATCTGGATATAGCGTCCGCCGCCCTGGTTGCGTAGGTGCGGGGTGGCGGCTCGGGCGAGCTGGATCGACGCCGTGAGGTTGGTCGCGATCTGCCGGTCGATCTGCTCGTCGGTGAGTTCCTCGGGCGCCCCGAAAAGCCCGTAGCCGGCGTTGGATACCACGACGTCGATGCGGCCGAGATCGGTGAACGCACGGTTTACGACGTCGCGCAGCGCGGTCGTATCGGTGACGTCCAGGCGAGCACGCCAGAGCTGTTCGCCGTAGTGGGAGGCCAGGTCGTCGAGGGTCTCGGTGCGTCGCGCGGTGGCGGCGACGCGATCGCCTCGTGCGAGCAGTTGTTCGGTGAGCTGCCGGCCGAAGCCGGAGGACGTGCCGGTGATGAACCAGGTGCGCATTTGAGGTGTCCCCTTCGTCTGTAACTAACTGGATATATTCATACCGGAGGCAGGGCCGAATGTAAACCACTGGTTAGTTATGTACGATCGATGGATGCCACCCGACGCCACCGACACCAAGCGGCGACTCAAGAAGGCGGCGGTCGACGAGTTCGCCCGGTACGGTCTGGCCGGTGCCCGGGTCGACCGCATCGCCGAGAACGCCGCGGCCAACAAGCGGTCGATCTACATGCATTTCGGCACCAAGGAAGAACTGTTCGACCAGGTCGTCGGCGAAACCTTCCTGGAGCTCGCGGCATCGATCACCTTCGGCGACGATCACCTCATCGGCTACGCCGGCGACCTGTTCGACCGTCTGGAAAAATGGCCCCACGTCCGGCGGCTCTACCTGTGGGCAGGGCTGGAACGAGAACAGTCCTTCGAGCCCGAGGTCACGGGATACCGCAGCAGGGCCGTCGCGATCGCAGCCGCTCAGGAAGCGGGAAAACTTCGCTCCGACATCCCTCCGGCGGAACTCATGGCCATGGTGATCGGAGTGGTGATCAGCTGGGACAGCGCCGCCTGGTCCCTGAAGGCACTACAACCAGAATTCGGCTGCCACGACCCCGCCAGCCGCCGGGCCGCTGTAGTGAGCGCCGTCGCCGGACTCGTTCAGCCACCCCGCTCCCACTCCTGAGGCAATTCAACGGCACCGACACGGAGCAGCCCGGCTACCGAGCGACCTTCGGCGCGGAAGCCGCCCGCCGTAGCCACAAAGGACAGGCTTTCGGCCCCTGGAAACAACGCTCGGCGCTGGCGGTGGCGCCGTCGAACTGGGCTTTTGGCGTAGTCCGGCGGAAGCTGCCGGGTCGAGATACCGCGCCGCGACAGTGCCGGGAACGGTTCGAGCATCCGGCGCGACCCTTTCCCCCTGGGGCCGCCCTCGCCCCGTCGTGGCACCCAGCCTGCGCCACGCGGCCGGGCGCGTCCATTGCCCCGATCCGATACGCCACGTCGATCTGATTGATGAACAGCGACTCAGGCGAGGAGTATCGCGCTGTGGTGGAGCTGCGCGCGCAGCCAATCGTGGCCCGCGCCGACGCCCCGCCGCGGTGACCAGATCAGCAGCTCGCGGATCGCGGCGATCGGGGTCGGCGGCCGCAGGCTCCGGAACCGGGCCTCGTCCATCAGCAGCGTCGCGAGCCGTAGATCGCGAGGTCGGCCAGCCCGCGCGGACGTTCTCCAGGATGCCGCCGTCGACCGGGGTAACCCGCACGCTCGCCTCCGGCGCAATCGTGGTCAGCCGCTCGATCAGCGGGCGCAGCAGGATGACCGCGACATAACCGCTTGCGGCGATGGTGAAGCCTCGGCGCGAAGACGCGGGTTCGAACGCCGATCCGGAGTTGAGCACCAGCTCGGCCTCGTGCGGATCGTCGCGAGCGGTTCACACAGCGACTCCGCGACGCGGCTGCCCGATCCGCAGCTGTTCGGCCGTGCGGCTGACATTCTCCTCCGCCAGCAACGTGTCCAGCGCGTCCCGGCAGGCGGCGCAGGAGCTGTCCGATCAGCAGCGCGCAGACCAGCAGCACCAGGCTGGTGCCGTCGCACGGCTATGCGGCGGCGTTGTCGGCGGAGCTGCCGATCGCGCCCATGGACTGGACCACCCCGGCGTCCCGGCAGGCCCGGGACGTGTATCGGGCAGCCCGCGAGTCATCCCCGGAAATGCGGGAGCACATCTTCGGCGTAGCGTTGCATCTGCTCCAGCGTCTCGTCGAGATCGTTGCTCTGCAGGTGCAGCGTGAGACCGGTCATCCCGTGGTCGGCGTAGCTGCCGATGTCGTCGATCGCGGAGGCGGTGTCACCGTAGAACGGCACCCGGGTGTCCGCGGATCCGTCGCGGGGAAAGCGCCCCGGCCACAGCACGACGTCGATGTCGCTGAGGTCCCGGCCTTCGTCGTCGCATGCTCGTCGTAGCGAGTCCATGGCGGTCGTGAACCCGTCCACAGTGTCCAGTGGTACCCGCGGCGACGTGGTCGCGGGGCACCACCCGTCGGCGTACTTCGCCACCCGGCGGATGGAACGCTTGCTCTCACCGCCGATCCAGACCGGGATCTTCCTGTGCACCGGCTTCGGCTCGAAAGCGATGCCGCCGAAGTCGACGAAATCCCCGGCGAAATGCGGTTCGTCCTCGCCGAACAGGACTCGGAAAGCCGCGAGGTATTCGTCGAGGACCTTGCCCCGAGCCGCATAGTGCGGGTTCTGGAGCGCGTCGTACTCCTCTTTCAGCCAGCCCGGGCCGACTCCCGCGATCACCCGTCCGCCCGAGAGGATGTCAGCGGTCGCCAGCATTTTCGCGGCCAGCACGGGCGGGCGGTACGGCAGGACGAGCACCATCGTCGCCAGGCCGATCTTCTCGGTGCAGCCGGCGAGGAAAGACAACGACGTCAGCGTCTCGAGCGAGTTCGCGATCACCTCACCGTCCTTCTTCAGCCAGTGCGGGCCGACCTCGCCGGACTCGGTATACGGGTAGCGCGACTCGACCTGCGCGGGGTGGACCACCCTGTCGTTGAGCCCGACCCAGTCGTAGCCGAGAGACTCCGCGGTCTGAGCGATCCGCTGAAGCGCGTCGCGGCTCGCGACCGGCGACTTCAGCAGCACAGCGATTCCGAACTTCACTTTTCCTCGACTCTCGCTTGGTTTCGCACCTGCGTGAACAGCGCGGCCGACGGATCCTTTTCGCGACGGCCACCCGTGACGTACGGCAGCGCGCCGGCCAGATCCGATCCGAAAAGGGGTGAACGCGCCACGTCTACGACGATCTCCCGGGCGGCGATCCGCCACTCGCCGTTCCGGCGCTCGAACCGGTCCAGGTAGCGCCCGCCGACGAGCTCGTGTTCTCCGCCGCGCTCCTCGGACTGCGCGTTGAACAGGAGGAAGTAGCTCTCCACCGCGGCGACGTCGCCATCGACGACGGCGTGGACGTTGGTGATGTGATGCTGGCCCACGCGCGGAGTCTCGTCGAAGCGTTGCACCAGCATCGGGACGATGTGCTCCGGGCCGCCTGGGCCATGGCTGTCGGTCGCGTCGGGATGGAACGCACTGAACATGGCGTCCGCGTCACCCCGGTCGACGCCACGGCAGAACCGGTACAGGGCGTCCCTGATGGCCAGCTGGGCAAGGACCTCGGCCAGCGCATCCCCCGGCTCGCTCACGGCGCACCTCCGTTCGATCAACGCCCAGCCAGTATAAGTGTCAACATATTATGGGTGCAAACCCATGTAGTGGGGCAACTGAAGACGCAAGGAGCGTAAAAGTGCTGACACTAATTCGTCGACCGTGATAGCCTCCCCCGATCGAGGCGCCGCGTACGCGGCTCGGAGGGAGTTCCAATGGCGGAACGTCTGGCAGGCAAGGCCGCACTGGTCTTCGGAGCGGGCTCGGTAGGTCCGGGCTGGGGCAACGGCAAGGCGGCAGCGGTCGCTTTCGCACGTGAGGGCGCCGCGGTGTTCTGCGTGGACGTGAACCGCGACGCCGCCGAGGAGACGGCGTCCCTCGCCCGCGCGGAAGGCATCAAGGCCTACGCCGCGGCCGCGGATGCGACCAAAGCCGAGGACGTCGCTCGCGTGGTCGCCGAATGCGAGCGGGCGACCGGCACCATCGACATCCTGCACAACAACGTCGGCATCGCCGAGTTCGGTTCGGTGCAGGATCTCGACGAGTCCGTGTGGGACCGGGTCATGAGCGTGAACGTCAAGTCCGCTTTCCTCACGATGAAGCACGTGATTCCGGTCATGGCCCAGCAGCACAGCGGCGCGATCGTGAATATCGCGTCGATCTCCGGAATTCGCTACATGGGCATGCCTTATTCCGCGTATTACGCGTCGAAAGCGGCCGTGCTGCACCTGACCAGGACCACCGCCGTGGAGGTCGCTCCGCTGGGAATCCGCGTCAACGCGATTCTCCCGGGCATGATGCAGACCCCGCTCATCGAAAAAGTCGCCCGCGAAAACGGTCTCTACTCCGGCGATACCGAACAGATGTGGCGGACGCGTGCGGCCGAGGTGCCTTTGGGACTGGGGGGCACGGGCTGGGACATCGCCTGGGCAGCCGTATTCCTCGCCAGCGACGAAGCCCGCTACATCACGGGCGCGGACCTCGTCGTCGACGGCGGGGTTTCACTGAAATGGTAAATGATTCGGCCGACTATTCGGGAGTTCACATGGCGACGCCGGACCTGGGACACAAGCAAGAACTCGGCATCGAAATGCGAGAACTGCACATTCCGGTGAGCCTGGCGCCGGGAGAACCAACGGAACACGAGGTCTACGCCGAACTGTGCGTGCCGGCCGATGGCGCACCCACCGTCGTCCAGGTTCTCCTGCACGGAGCAATCTACAACGGCACCTACTGGGACTTCCCGTACCAGCCGGAGCGCTATTCCTACGTCGACCACATGGTTTCCCGGGGGTACGCGACGCTGAACGTCGACCGCATCGGAAACGGGCGCAGTACGCGACCGCACAGCACGCGGGTCGACCTGGACTCCAACGCCTTCGTGATCCACCAGCTCGTGACCGCGCTGCGCGACGGGAGCCTCGGCCGGCCCTTCGAGCGGGTCGTCCTCGCCGGCCACTCCTACGGAACGCTCGTGGCGTCCCGCGCGGCCGCGGTCCACGGCGATGTCGACGCCCTGATCCTCACGTCCGCCCTGCACACCACCAGCCCGGCCGGCGCCGCCGCGATGGGCGGGAACATCGCCGCGTACGCGGCTTCGCAGGAGCCGAAGTTCGCGCACCTCGACGACGGATACAAGACCAGCAAACCCGGTACCCGCGCGGAGATGCTCTACCTGGCCGAGAATGCCGATCCCGCTGTCATCGCGCTCGACGAGGAGTTGAAGGAGACGGTGTCGTTCAGCGAGATGGCCCACCTGGAACGGTGGCAGACCGACGACACAACCCGCGGCGTCGCCGTGCCTACCCTCGTGGCCGTCGGTGACCACGACATCGTCTGGTGTGGACCCGACGCGGTCGACTGTTCCACCGCGGAGTCGGTGCGCGCCGCCGAGGCCAAGTACTACGCGCCGGAAGCGCAGCTCGAGGTGTTCGTGCTCCGCGACTCGGGCCACGACCTGAACCTGCAGCTCAACTCGGACGTCTGGTTCGCCGCGGCGACGGACTGGCTCGCCGCCCGTGCGCGAACCTGGGCGCCCGCAAGCGAAGCACACTGACGCCGGCATCGACGAGAACCGAGGGTAAGCACACGTGAGTCGACGACTGCAAGGCAAGAAGGCGTTCATCACCGGGGCGGCGCTCGGCATCGGTCGCGCATCGGCCGAAGCGTTCGCCCGGGAGGGCGCCACCGTGATCGCCACCGACGTCGACGCGGAGGCGCTGGCCGGGCTCGACGGCCTCGATGGCGTGACCACAGCGGTTCTCGACGTCACGAACCCCAACGCCATCAAGGAAATCGCCGGGTCCGTGGGGCCGGTGGACGTGCTGTTCAACGTCGCTGCCATCGTGCACCACGGTTCGGTCCTGGACTGCTCGGACGACGACTGGGACATGTCCTTCGCGGTGAACGCGAAGTCCGTGCACCGGACCGTGCGGGCGTTCCTGCCCGGCATGCTCGAATCGGGGGGCGGGTCGATCATCAACGTGGCCTCCACCCACGGGCTGGCCCGGGGCGGCGTCAACAGGTACGCCTACACGGCGACGAAGGGCGCCATCGCGGCGCTGACCCGGGCGATCGCCTTGGATTTCGTGCGACAGAACATCCGGTGCAACTGCATCGCGCCCGGGCCGATCCTCTCCCCTTCGCTGCTGGCCCGGCTCGAGTCCGGCGCCTTTGCCGAAGCTGGCGGCTCCTCGGCGGAGGAGGCACTGCAGCAGCTGACGGACACTCATCCGATGGGGCGGCTGGGCGAAACCGGCGAAGTGGCGGCCCTCGCCGTGTTCCTCGCGAGTGACGAAAGCTCGTTCATCACCGGGACAGCGCAGCTCGTCGACGGAGGCTGGTCGCTGTAGGTGCTGCATAGGTTCTGCCTATGTGGAACATAAACAGAGTCACTTTGCGCCTATGCCTTCGAATATCTACTCTCGCTCTCGCGGCACCGGGCACGTTCCGGTGCCGGGACGAGAGAAACGGAAGTCATGACTGGTAGCACTTCGAACAGGTTGCAAGGAAAGGTCGCGCTCGTGACCGGCGCTGCCAAGGGAATCGGGGCAGGCATCGCGAAAGAGTTCGCCGCCGCCGGGGCCTCGGTGGTGGTGAACTACGCCTCTGACGCCGTGAGGGCGCAGAAGGTGGTCAGTGACATCCGCGACGGTGGAGGGACAGCGGTCGCGGCGCAGGGTGACGTCTCCGTTTCCGGGGATGTCGAACGCGTTTTCGACGAGGCCGTGCGCACCTACGGCCGGCTGGACGTCGTGGTCAACAACGCCGGGGTGTGGCATACGGAGCCGATCGAAGCCGCGACGCAGGAACACATTTCGCACCAGCTGTCGGTCAACGTGCTCGGGCCCATCCTCACGATCCAGGAGGCGCTCAAGCATTTCGGGCCCGACGGCGGTTCGATCATCAATGTCGGGTCGCTCGACAGCGCTCGCGCGTTCCCCGGGATGTCCGTCTACGCCGCCACCAAGGGCGCTGTCGACGCTCTCACCCGGGTGCTGGCAGCCGAGCTCGGCCCGCGCGGGATCAGGGTCAACACTCTCGCGCCGGGCGCCGTGGAGACCGAGGGCATCCGTGCTGTGGACTTCATCGGAAGCGACGCCGAGAAAGTGATGATCGAGAACACGCCGCTGGGGCGCCTGGGCCAGCCGGAAGACCTGGCGAAGGTCGCGGTGTTCTTCGCCTCCGACGACGCCGGGTGGGTCACCGGTGAACGCCTCACCGCGTCAGGCGGCCTTCGGAGCTGATTCCCTGGCCGCGAAGGTCGAGACGACGGTTCGTCGATCTTCGCGGCCACTTGCCGGATCAGGGATGCAGCACGTACCTGCCGACCGCGCGGCGTTCGCCGAACAGCTGGAGCACCCGGCCGGCGTCGGTGAGTGGCGCGGTCGAGGGCTGTCCGGGATGCAGCCGGCCACGCGCCACGTTGGCGAGGACATCGGCGAGCAGCTTCGCGTTGCCGGGGGTTCCCCCGGCTTCGCGTGACCAGTGTCCCCAGTCGATGCCGATGACGGAACGGTTGCGCAGCAAGACGATGTTGGACGGCAACCGCGGGATGTCGCCGGACGCGAAGCCGAGCACGCAGAAGCGTCCGCCCGGCGCCAGCGCACGGAGCGCGCTTTCCGCCGCCGGCCCGCCGACCGGGTCGATGACCACATCCGCGCCGCCGTCGGTGGCGGTGCGGATGTCGTCCTTGAGATTGTCGTAGCCGAGGACCACGTCGGCCCCGGTCTCCTTGGCCGCGGCGCGTTTGTCCTCAGTCGAGGCCACCGCGATGACGTGGGCGCCGAGACTGCGTGCCGTATCGACCGCGGCTGACCCGATGCCCCCGCTCGCGCCGAGGACGACGACGTGGTCGCCTGCCTCGATCGTGATGCGATGCGTGGTCGCGAAGGCCAGTGTCAGGTAGCTCTCCATGGCCGCGGCGACATCGACGGACACGGCGCCGGGCACCGGGACGGCGACCTCGGCAGGCACCACGATGTGGGAGGTGTAGCCGCCGAAATGGCTGAGCACCGCCGCCACCGTGGTCCCGACGGGCGGGGTCTCGACGCCGTCGCCCACCGCGGCCACCCGCCCGGCCACGCAGGTGCCCGGCGTGAACGGCAACGGCGGCCGGACCTGGTAGGCGCCGCGAACGACGAGCCCGTCCACGAAGCTGGCGCTGACGGCCGCCGGCTCGATGAGCACCTCACCGGGCCCCGGCCACGGTGTCGGCTCCTCCACCACCCGCAGGGCAAGGGGATCGCCGAACGCCTCGCAGACCACGCGTCGCATGTGTTCCTCCGAAATCGCTGGTTGCCGGCGGCGGCTACACCTGAGCCATACCGCCATCTATGCAGAGCTCTGCACCGGTCATGAAACTGCTGTCATCCGAGGCTAGGAACAGTGCCGCGCCGGCGAGCTCCTCAGGGCGTCCGAGGCGGCCCATGGGAACGTGCGTGGCCATCTGGGCGCGCAGCGCTGCCGGGTCCTGCCCGAAGTACTCAGCCTGCCCGTCGATGATGGCTGTGTCGAACGGGCCGGGGGTCAGCACGTTGACCCGCAGCCCCCGGCCGCCGAACTCGGCCGCCCACACACGCGCGTAGGAGCGCACGGCCGCCTTCGCCGCGCTGTAGGTGGTGGACCCGGGGAGTCCCTTGAACCCCTGGATCGAGCCCACCAGGATGATCGAGCCGCCGGCCGGCATGAGTGGCAGCGCCGTCTGGACGGTGAACATCGTGCCGCGCGCATTGATATCGAACGTACGGTCGAAATGATCCTCGGTCACCTCGCCGAAATCCGCCCGCTCGATCATGCCCGCATTCGCGACGAGCACATCGAGACGCCCGCTTTCCCTTCTGAT
The DNA here is from genome assembly GCF_009707865.1 of Amycolatopsis pithecellobii. Classification (GTDB taxonomy): domain Bacteria; phylum Actinomycetota; class Actinomycetes; order Mycobacteriales; family Pseudonocardiaceae; genus Amycolatopsis_E; species Amycolatopsis_E pithecellobii. The sequence continues at coordinate 147,902 of NZ_WMBA01000007.1, read as the reverse complement.
GGTCTCGGCCAGGCCGTCGAGATCACTCGACGACGTGGAGTCCGCGGCGACCGCCGTGACCCGGCCCTCGATGGAAGCCGTTGCGTCGTCGAGAACTTCCTTCCGGCGGCCCGTGATGTAGACGTGGGCGCCTTCGGCTGCGAATCTCTCGGCTATCGCCAGGCCGAGGCCCGCTCCGCCACCCGTGACCAGAGCTACCTTGTCGGCGAGACGCATTCTTTCTCCTTTTTCCCGGCGTGAACTGGCACTTGCAGTCCACAAGCTACGCATCGCCAGGCATAGGCGCAAAGAGTTGGCTACTATGATCCACATAGAACACTTCTATGTGGCGAGGCGGCTCCGGATGAACCTGCGGCAGTACGAGTACGCGCTGACTGTGGCCGAGGAGGGCAGCATCACGGCGGCGGCCGAGCGGCTGGGATTGACGCAGCCGTCGCTGTCCCAGCAGATCGGCACCTTGGAAAAGCAGGTCGGGGTGCGCCTGTTCACGCGGACCCCGCAGGGCATGACGCCGACCGTGGCCGGGCGGGCCTTCCTGGTGGAGGCAGAGGTTGCCGCCACCGCCTCCCGGCGCGCGTTCATCGCGGCCCGCGCCGCCGACGGCGACCTGACGGGCGAGCTGATCATCGCCGTCCACATGGGACTCGGGGCCCGCCAGCTTCCGCGCGCGCTCGGCGAGCTGCGCCGCCGTCATCCCCATCTGCAGGTCACCATTCACGAGGAACCCGACCCCACGGACATGGAACGGCTCGCGCGGCAGGGCACGCTCGACCTGCTCCTGGTGCACGAGATCCCGCCGGGATGCACCTTCGACATCCATCCGCTGGGCAAGGAGTCGTACGTTGCCGTGCTACCGCAAGGCCACCCACTTCTTCGCCGGCGCAAGTCGCTCATCCTCGAAGATCTCGCGGCCGAAGGGTGGGTGCGCTTCCGCCGCACCAGCAAGCTCGACGAGTACCTGGCGCGCCTGCTCGCCGACCACGGTCTCGCCCCGCGGACGGTCGGCCGGGCCTCGCAGATCTCGACCGCGGTGCGGCTCGCTTCGGAAGGCCTCGGCGTCACCATCGCGCCGTCCTCCGCGATCCCCGACGGTTTCGAACACCTGACTCGCCCGCTCCGCCCGGCCCTGTCGGAGCCGGTGATCGCGGGCTTGCGCCGTGCGGCGGGCCGGGCGGAGACCGCCTTGTTGGACCAGCTGAAGCGGCAGGATTGGTCGGGCATCGGCGTCAGCGCGGCGAAGCGTTGAGCGTTGCCGCGACGGCGTCGTTGAAGGTGGAGGAGCCCATGAGTCCTTGTCCGCCGTCGACGACGATGTGGGCGCCGGTGACGAAACCGCCGAGGGGTGAGGCGAGCACCGAGGCCATCACGCCGATCTCCTCGGCGGCGCCGTAGCGGCCGAGGGGGATCATCTTGAGCCAGGTGTCCTTGTCGGCGGCCTGTTCGAGGCGGCGCATCCCTTCGGTGTCGGCGATCGGTCCGGGGGCGATGGAGTTGCAGCGGATGCCGTAGCGGCTCCACTCCAGGGCGAGGTTTCGCATCAGGTGGTCGACACCGGCCTTCGCGGCACCGACGTGCGCCTGGTAGGCGAAAGGCACGGACGCCTGCGCGGCCGAGATGAACAGCAGCGTGCCCCGGGTTTCGCGCAGCTGCTGAAACGCGGCACTGGCGGTGTGCCAGCTGCCGAGCAGGTCGATATCGACCACGGTGCGGAAGCCGTTCGGGCTGATCTTCTCGGCCGGCGCGACGAAGTTGCCGGCGGCCCCGGAGACCACGACCGACGCCGGTCCCAGCTCGTCGGCGCTCCTGGCGAACGCGTCGGTCACGGCGGCGGGGTCGCGAACGTCGGCGGCCACGGCACACACTTTCGCCCCGAGCGCCCGTAGTTTTTCGGCGGCCCCGTCGAGACGTTCCTGCGACCGTCCGCAGATCGCGACCGCGGCGCCGAGCCGCGCGAACGTGGCGGCGATTCCCAGGTTGATGCCGCTGCCACCGCCGGTGACAAACGCGGTCTTTCCGGACAACAGCGTGGGCGAAAGCAGATCTGTCGGGTCAGCCATGGGTCACCTTCCGTGGGGTTCGAATGCATGTGGTCACGGCAGAACCACTCCGGCGAACATCTCGCGCAGCTCGCGCTTCGAATATTTGCCGACATTGGTTCTGGGAATTTCGTCGACGAAAACGATGCGGTCCGGGATCTTCCATTTCGGCAGCGACTCGCCGAGGAAACTGCTCAGTTCGTCGGCGTCCGCGGTGGCCCCGGGTTTGAGCACGACACACGCCAGTGGCCGCTCCGACCAGGTGGCCGACGCGACGCCGATGACCGCGGCCTCCGAGATCTGCGGGTGGGTGAGGAGCTCGTTTTCGATCTCGGCCGACCCGATCCATTCGCCACCGGACTTGATCATGTCTTTGGCGCGGTCCACGAGCCAGACCCGCCCGTCCGGGTCAATGGTGGCCACATCGCCCGTGCGGAGCCAGCCATCGGCGGTGAACCCGTCGCGGCCCCGCGGATCGTTGTAGTACCCGGTCGTCACCCAGGGGCCCCGGCACTGCAGCTCGCCGGTGCTCTTTCCGTCCCAGGGGAGCACTTTCCCGGCGTCGTCGGCGATGCGAGCGTCGATGCCGAACGTCGTGCGCCCCGCCGAGGTGCGCAGCCGTGCCTGCTCCTGCTCGGAGCGAGTCCGCTCTTCGCGGCGCAGCGTGCTCACCGGCCCGCTCGCGGAGGTCTCGGTCATCCCCCAAGCGTTGGTGAGCGCAACGCCCGTGGTCCGCCGGTAGCCCTCACTGAGCGCTGTCGGAACCGGGGCGCCACCGGTCATCACGACCCGCAGCGACGAGGCGTCCCGGCCGGACAGGTTCGGCAGCACCGCGGTCCAGATGGTCGGCACGCCGGCGGTGACCGTCACTCTCTCCTGGACGATCAACTCGGCCAGTGCCGGACCGGACAGGTCGGCGCCCGGCAGGACGAGTGCGGCACCGGTCGCGAGCGGGGCATGGACCAGCCCCCAAGTGTTGGCGTGGAACATGGGAACGACGGGCATCACCACGTCGTCCTCGCCGATCCCGATCGAGTCCCGTGCCATCAGCGACATCTGCTGCAGGACGATCGACCGATGGCTGTACACCACGGCCTTCGGGTTTCCCGTGGTGCCACTGGTGTAGCAGACTGCCGCCGCATTCCGTTCGTCCACTATGGACAGTTCACCGGTGGGAGCCGAGTCCACCAGGGAGTCGTATCCGTGGACATCGATCCAACCCAGGTCGCCGATCTCCGGATCGCCAGGCTCGGCCCCGTCGAAGAGCACCAGGTGCTTGACGCTGGACGCCGTTGCCAGCGCCGGAACCAGGCGAGGCAGCAGAGCGCGGTCGGCGAAGACAACCTCGTCCGAAGAATGGTTCATCAGATACGACAGCTCGTCGGCTTCCAGCCGCGGGTTGAGCGCATGGATGACCCGGCCCGAGCACGGTGCGGCGTAATACACCTCGAGGTGGCGGGCGGTGCTCGATCCGAACGTCGCCACCCGGCCCCCAGCACTGACACCCAGACCATCCAGCACCGACACGACCCGGCGAACCCGGCCGGCCCAGCCCGCGTAACCGATCCGCTCCCTCGCCGACCCGACGGCCGTGGTGATCACCTTGTGGCCGTGGTGCCGTTCGGCCCGCTCGAGAATGGTGACAACACTGAGCGGCTGTTCCGACATCGTTGTTCTCATGGACCGCCTCCGGCTCGCTGTTCACCACGGACACTACCTCAAGTGTCAACACTTATGCGCACTAAAAGCGCACTGATCCCAGACTAGGCGGGCTGGGCGACCTACAAGCAGGTCAAGAGTTGACACTTTTCGTCAGCGGGGCGCGGGACGGCCTGGCCCGGGTCACCACCAGGAACGGTGACCGGTCGATGGATTCCTGGATCGGCATGACTCCGTCCTCGTTTCCAAGGTCAGGAGCACGTCTGATACCACTGACAGTCCTTGCATGACCACTTCGAGCATGCGAACCCATGTCCCTTCCGGGCGTCGTGGTCGCTGAATACCTAGCCGCTGTCTCGGAGCGACTCCGTCCGCTGTCGCGCGAGTTCATGGATGACATGGCCAATTTCGGGCCCGCGGCTGACGTTTACCGGATCCGACAGCTCATCGCTGAAGGCCTAGAGGCTGGTGTGTTTCGGCCGGTGCATGCCGCGTTTGCCGCTGAGATCCCACGCCTTGCCCTGGGAGCGGACGACTGACCTCTCGCGCTCCCAACCCACCGGACACCACACTTAGTTCTGGGGGACGATGGTCAGAATGCCGGCGGTGCTCTTCGTGAGGTCTCGACTGATGACCACGCGCTGAATCTGGTTGGTGCCTTCGAAGATTTGCATCACTTTTGCCTCGCGCATGAATCGTTCAACGGGGAAGTCACGGGTGTAGCCGTAACCGCCGAGCACCTGCACGGCGTCGGTAGTGACCTTCATGGCGTTGTCGGTCGCGGTCAGCTTGGCGACGCTGGCTACGCGGGAGTAGGCCTGTCCAGCGTCCTTGAGTCGGGCGGCGGCCAGATAGGTGGCACGTGAGGCCTGGACGGCCGCCTCCATGTCAGCCAGAAGGAAGGCGAGCCCTTGGTGGTCGATGATCTTCCTGCCGAAGGTCTCGCGCTCCTGAGCGTAGGCGATCGCCGTGTCGAGAGCGGCCTGCGCCAGGCCAGTGGCGACAGCGGCGATGCCAAGGCGCCCGGCATCCAGGCCGGCCAGCGCGATTTTGAGGCCGTCTCCCTCGGCACCGAGTCGGCGTTCGACCGGGACGCGCACGTCGTCGAATCGCATTGTCGCCGTGGCTGATCCCATCAGCCCCATCTTCCGCTCGGGTGCGTCCGCGGAGAGGCCGGGCGTGTCGGCGGGCACGAGGAAACAGGAGATGCCATTGCGGTTCGCCGAGGTCCGGGCCATGACCTTGTAGAAGTCGGCTTTGCCGCCGTGAGTGGTCCACGCCTTGGCGCCGTTGATCACGTAGTGGTCGCCGTCGAGGACGGCTTTGGTGGTCATCGCGGCGGGGTCGGAGCCTGCGTGCGGCTCGGAGAGACAGTAGGCGCCGAGCAGTTCGCCGCCAAGCATGTCAGGCAGCCACTTCTGACGCTGTTCCTCGGTGCCGGCAGTGGCAAGGCCGAAGCAGCTCAGGGTGTGCACGCTGACGCCCACGCCCATCGATGCCCAGCCGTACGCGATCTCCTCGATCACCTGCAGATAGACCTCGTAGCTCAGTCCAGCGCCGCCGTACTCCTCCGGATACGGCAGGCCAAGTAGGCCGGCACGCCCGAGGGTGCGGAACAGCTCGCGCGGGAAAGATGCTTCGGCCTCAGCCTGTGCGGCTTGTGGCTGAAGCTCCTTGGCCACCAACTCGCGCGTCAACTTGATCAGTTCGAGCGCGTCATCGGAGGGCAATAGACGAGAGGCAGGCATCGGTCCCCCTTACATGGTGATACTTTGGTACTGTCCATAGTACTGTCTGGTGATGTCCTCGATGGGCACATTCGGGTCGACCCGGTGCTGGTAAAGCAGGTCGAGGGTCAGGCTCCCGGTGCCTTCAACTGAGCGGCGATCTCTCGGCGCGACAACTTTCCGACTTCCGTCCGCGGGAGCGTTTCCCAGACGTGAATTCGATCAGGGGTCTTGGAACTTCGTAACTCGGTTCGCACGAAGCTTCGGAGCAGTTCAGGTTCCACGGACTCGCCGGGCTCCGGCACCACAACGGCTTCGATGCGCTGACCCCATTCGACATCGGGTACCCCGACCACCACGACATCCCGCACGCTCGGATGGGTCAACAGCACCTCTTCGATCTCGAACGGTGACAAGTTCTCCGCACCGCGAATGATCGTGTCGTCCCGTCGCCCGAGGACGAAGAGATATCCCTCGTCGTCCAGGTATCCCTCGTCCCTGGTGTCGAAGAAGCCATCCGCATCGAGCAGCGCAGCCGCCCCGGCGTATTCACCGGACACCTGGGGGCCGCGTACCAGTATCCGCCCTGGCTCATTCGGACCGGCGAGTTCGCCGTCGGCCTTCCTGATGATGACCTCGACGCCGGGAAGCGGCCGGCCTACGGATCCCAATCGTGCTCGGACGGTTGCCTCTGTCGCATCCAGGGCAAGACGGTGGTCTTGAGGACCCAGGACGGAAATGGTCGAACTGGTCTCGGTCAAGCCATAGGCATTCGAGAAGTCCACGTGGGGCCATGCCTTGAGGGCAGTCGTGATCAGCGACAGCGGCATCTGGGCTCCCCCGTACGCGACTGATCGGAGCGTCGGAACCGAGGAGTCCGCCGCCTCGAGGATGCGAGCCAGCATGGTGGGGACCACCATCGCGTGAGTTACCTGCTCCCGCCGCGTCGTCTCCAGCCAGTCCTCCGGGTCGAACCGCTGGAGGACGAGGTACCGCCTGCCGGCGTACAGGTTGGTGATGGCGTTGGCCACGGCGGCGATGTGGTAGGGCGGGACGCTGACGAGGCTGCACTCACCGAGATCCTCAGCGCCGAATTGGACAGTCCCCACCACGTAGCTGAAGAGATTCGAGTGCCGGAGAAGAACGCCCTTGGGCGCCGACGTGGAGCCGCTCGTATAGATGACGACGGCGACATCGCCGCTCGCGTCCGGCGCCTCATCACCGGGGTACGACTCGATCGTCTGCAACCAGGATTCTTGGCTGTACACGTGAGAACACGTCGCCCCAAGCGCATCAACGAACTCGGGGTCCGCGATGGCGATTGCTCCCACGTGCTCCGCTATCAGACGACTCAGCTGGCTCTTGCTCAACCGGTAGTTCAAGGGCACCAACGGAACTCCCGCCCGTGCGGCGGCAAAAAGCGCGGCGGTGAAGGCGGGCCCGTTGGTCCCGAGATAGATGAGTGCCCGCGCGTCTTCATGCGCCAGCAAGCGAGCTCCGCCGTCCGCCATCGTCGAAAGCCGCCGCGCCGTGAGACCGTCGGCCATCCTCCCCACTACGACGCGGTCTGGGGCGTGCCGGGCCACCATATCGAGCAACACCCCGATATTGGACATGCTTTAGTTACCTTTCGTCCGCTGGATCGGCGAGCTGCAACAGCAATTCGGCTGTCTTTTCCGGAGAGGTGAGCATAAGGTCGTGACCGGCATCGATCTCCCAAACACGCTCACCCTCCAACGCGCGCCGTCGCGATTCTGGTGTACGCCCTTCCATCACCATCCCAGGGGCGTTGATATTGGTGTACGGAAGTTTCCGCACGGCCTCCTCATTCGCCATGCGCAAGGCCTGCTCCATGGTTTTCCACGGATGCGGCGTCAGCCGCTCCAGCGTCCAGGCCACTTCGTCGGGCGCGGTAATGCCGAACGCCTTGACGACCTCTTCGCTCGGCCACAACACCAGCTCGACACCGTTCACGATGCGCGACGAGGATCTGGCCCAGTCGATAACGTCGGGCCCGGTGTCGTAGAGGGACTCGCCGTTGCGTGGCCGGCAGGCCTCCAGAAAAACCAAATGGCCGACCCGCGTCAGCGCGCGGTCGGCGGCGCCGGTGATCACCATGCCGGCATAGGAATGGCCAACGAGAATTGCGTTGGTGATGTCTTCGAATTGCAGCACGCCGACGACGTCATCGATATGCGTGTCGAGATTTGTTGCGGCGCTGACCAGATGCGCGCGCTCGCCCAGTCCGGTCAAAGTCGGCGTGTAAACCTCGTGGCCCGCCGCGCGCAACTGCTTTGCGACGCGACCCCAGCACCAGCCGCCATGTCCGCCGCCATGCACAAGCACATATGTTGCCAAAAACGCCTCCATCCCGTGTCGCCATTGACAGCGGCGCCGTGGACGATACCACCATCCGTACTTACGTCGACAGCTTAGTACAGTTGAGATCGTCTGCCTACCACAAGGTGGGACCAGCGAGATGCGTCTTAGTGGACCCGGATACCTGCGGCAAACGTGGCGGTGACGGTCACGGTGCCCGTGCTGGTGTCGGTGGTGTGCAGGCAGAGGTCGGCGGGGGCGCCGACGGTGATGGTGCGAGGTGGTCCGGCCGGGTCGGTGGGTTCGGTGAGGTACGAACCGAGGACGGTGACGGGTGTCAGCGATGGTTCTCGTTGGCTCGCATATCGGATGGTGAACCAGGGGTTGGGGTCGCCGTAGGGCGCGTCGCTGCTGGCGATGACGCGGACACCTCGGCTGAGTAGTTCTTCGTAGCGCCACAGCCAGGGCCGGTCGGTGGGATCGCTGTCGCGCTCGAAGGTCGCCGCGTGGCGGGCATAGACCGAGGGTTGGGTGACGACGACGATGCCGAGTTCGGCGAGCCGGTCGGCCGCGGAGTTGTCGCAGACTGCCGCGTGTTCGATCCGGTCGCCGGGCAGGACGCCGACGGTGTCCAGGGCGGCGATCGCGATCGCGAGAGTGGCGGAGCTGACGACGTGCACGGCGACCGGTCGTCCGGTGGCGTGCGACGCGTCGATGCGACGCGCGAGGTCGTCCGGGTGCGGGTACTGGTGGTCCGGCAGGACGATCTTACGTGGTCCGGTGCCGGCGGCCGATAACGAGAGCAGATGTTGCGGGATACCGGCCGAAAGGGTCTGGAGCGCGGCGGCGTCGAGGTCGGGTGTCGCGTCGGTGACGTGGGTAATCCCGTAGGAGGCCAGGCGACAGCCGAGGGCGGCGAGGTCGACTGCGGCGCGGGCGCCGGCGTTGTCGAGCAGCGCACGTAGTCGGGTGTCGGCGCGCCACAGTTGGCCGGTGCGGCGTTCGTCCGGGCTCAGCCCGGCGCTGAGCAGATCGACGGCGGCGGTGTTGAGCGTCCACAGCGCGCCGCTGCGGTGTTGCACCCGGGCGGGACGGTGGGGCCATGCGGCGTCGAGGTCGGTGCGGCGTAGTTCGGTGCCGGCACCGATGGCTCTGACCCAGCCGGTGGTGCCGGGGTCGGGAGGTGGAAGCGTCGTAGCACCGTCGAGGTTGAGCGATGCGGCGGCGGCCGCGGTGGCGAACAGGTGGAGGTGGTGGTCGGCCAGGCCGGGCAGCAGGGTGGCGCCGTGCGCGTCGAGGACCGTCTCGTCCTCGCGCGGCTCGAGGGAGTCGCCGAGAGCGGTGATCGTGGTGCCGGTGATGCGGCAGTCGGTGCGGTGCCCGTCGAGCAGTGCGTTGCGGATCAGGTGGGTGTCAGCGGAACTCATCGACGAGCCCCCAGCGCAGCGCGGTCGCTGCGTCCAGGCGACTTCCCGTGATGGCCCACCACAGCGTGCGGCCGCGGCCGATGCGGCGGGGGATGCTGACGGTGCCACCGGCGCCGGGGATCAGGCCCATCGAGACCTCGGGCAGTCCGAAGGTGGTGTCCGGTGTCGCGGTGACCCGGCCGGCAAAGGCGGGCAGTTCGATGCCTGCGCCGATGCAGGTGCCGTGCAGGTGGACAGTGACCCGATCGCGAAGCTCGTCCAGCAGGCGTCCGGCGCCGGCGCCCGTGCGGATGATGTGGGCGAGCGCGAGGTCGGTCGCGGTGCCGAACTCGTCGAGATCACCGCCGGCGCTGAACGCGGGACCTTCGGCGTCGATCTCGACCAGGAGGTACGGGTCGTGTGCCGCGACCTGTAGTGCGTCGACGAGCTCGGCGCGTAGCCGCCGGTCTACCGCGTTGCGGCGTGCGGCGCGAGTGAGCGTGATTCGCAGGACGTCACCCTGCGGGTTGCTGATGCGCTCGAGCCGGACTCGGTCGCCATCGTCGCTGGGGCGTGGTGTGGGGCGGTCGGCCAGCCAGGCGCGGAAGTCGGTGCCGCCGAGCAGCGTGGAGTACGCGGCCGATTCGGCGGCCAGTGCGGCCGTTGTCGGGCCGGCCGGCGCTCGCAGCAGCCAGGCGAGCGTCAACGAAGCGATCGGAGAGGCGTCGATGGCCCGGACCAACAACGCCGCTTCGGCATCGGGATCCTCGGTCTCCACAGCGCCGGCGCACAGGCCGGGCGCGGCGATGACGACATCGGCCACCTCGACCGGCACCGGCTTTTCGCGGGCAACGGCAACGGTGATCGCCAGGCCGGAACCCAGCGGTGAGCCGCGGTCGGTGTCGATCACGACAACCGGTGTCCCAGGCCGGCCGGTGACGTCCAGGTCGAGATCGAGGTCGAGGTCGGACACCGTGCCATCATGGCACGCATGGACGGTTGGCCGGCGGCGGCGCGGGCACAGCAGTTGCTCGATTCCCTTGGCCTGCACGCCGGCCGCATCGAGGGACACCTCGAAAGCAGCAGCCTGACGACGACGGATCAGGACTGGACCGACTCCGGCCTCGCCGAACTATGTGGCCGCGCCGACGGGCCGCCGCTACGGCCGGTAGGAGTGCCCGCAACCCTCGCCCGAGCCGCTGGGCTTGCCCTGTCTGCGCTGGTGGGCTGCGAGGTCGAGACAGTGTCGCGGCTGGGGCAACGAGCGGCCCTGCTCGGCCTGCGCCGTAACGGCTCGATCTCCACCGGCGGCGCGGCCCGGCTCGTTCCGGCAGCAGACGGCTGGTTCGCGCTGAACCTCCCCCGTGACAGCGACCTCGACCTCGTGCCAGCACTCACCGAACTCGCCGGCGCCGACCCGTGGGCAGACGTGATGCGATGGGCGGCGCAGCGGACGACCGCGGAGGTCGTCGAGCGGGGCGTCTTGCTCGGCCTCGCCGTCGCAGTCGTACCGCCCGTGCCGCAGACGTTCGGCTCGCCGTGGACGCTCCAACGGACGGTGCCGGGCAGGGTCGCCCGGCACCGTCCGCGGGTGGTCAACCTCGGTGCGTTGTGGGCCGGGCCGCTCTGCGCGCACCTGCTGCACGAGTGCGGGCTCGAAGTCATCGATGTCGAGGCCGCGGAGCGACCCGACGTCACCGAGCCGGCCTTCTACGACCTCCTGCACGCCGGCCACGAGCGACGCACCATCGCCTTCACCACGCCGGCCGGCCGCGACGAACTCCGACGCACCCTCACCGACGCCGACGTGGTGATCGAGGCAAGCCGCCCCCGCGCACTACGAGCACTCGGAGTGGACGCCGCGACGATCATGGCCGACGGCCGTCCTCGCGCCTGGCTGCGCATCACGGGCCACGGCCCCGACCACGAGCGGATCGCCTTCGGCGACGACGCCGCTGCCGGCGGCGGCCTGCTCGCCTGGGACGACGACGGCCCGGTCTTCGCCGGCGACGCCATCGCCGACCCACTCACCGGCACCCTCGGCGCCCTCGCCGTCATCGCATCCCTGAGGACCGGCTGCCGCGTCATCGACTTACCCATGGTCCGAGTCGCGCGAGCTGCCTCATCTCCCATCGAGGGAGCGCCGGCGACTGTCCACGCGATCTGATCCGGTCCTTATGGCGGGCCGTACACGATGAAGGCATCGCCGCAGGGGTCGGCGAGCACCGCGCGAAACTCGTGCGGCCCCGGTGTGGGCGAGCTGATCACCGTGGCGCCCGCGTCCTCCAGAGCTCGCACCGTCGCCGATACATCGGCCACCTTCTGCGACGCTGAGCCGGTCGGGTTCACGATCCACAACCACTGGCGGCAGAGCGAGTTTGCGGGCCCGCGACTCGGGCAAGGCGACGCAAACCGATATTTGCAACAAACGACGGAGGCTCGGGAGGAGGGCCAGCGGCCCTGACATCGTCATGAGCAGCCTCTGAACGTCCTGGATGCCGTCCTTTTCGACGGCCCGCATATCAGCTGAGTGCTTGAATCTCGGTCGCCAGCCGCGCCTGGCTAGCCGCCCACGACGCCAATAGTGCTAGACCGTCCGCGGTCGCCGTGCCGGCGGGCGCGGTGTAAATGTTCAGGATCAGGCCGGGTTCGGCAGGCAGATCCATCGACTCGACGTCCAGGTCGAGCTCGCCCACTACCGGGTGGTGCACACGCTTGCGCCCGGACCGGTGCAGCCGAACGTCCTGAGATGCCCACCGCTGCCGAAACAGCTCACTGCGCGTTGACAGTTCGCCGACGAGGGCAATCAGCTCCTCGTCATGCGGATTGCGGCCGGCTTCCATCCGTAGCTTCGCGGCCACATCACCGGCAATTCGGTCATAGTCGACGAAGAAAGCTTTGGCCGCCTCGGGATTCAGATACACAAACCGCGCGGTGTTCGCCGGCCGCCGCGGGTCGGCCAGCACCGGCGAATACAGCGCACGGGCAAGTTGATTCATGGCCAGCACGTCATAACGTCCGTTGCAAATCCAAGCCGGCGCATCGGAGATAGCCTCGAGCACCTGCTGCAGGGACGGACGCACCGCCACAGCGGGCCGCCGGCGGCGTGGACCGCTCGGCGCCCGGGACTGCCGTGCAAGGTGGAACAGGTGATCGCGCTCGGCCTCGTCCAGTTGCAAGGCAGAAGCCAACGCCTCGAGCACCCCATCGGAGGCACCGGCGAGGCTGCCGCGCTCCATACGCACGTAGTAGTCGACCGATACCCCCGCCAGTAGAGCCACCTCTTCGCGACGCAGACCTTTGACCCGGCGGTTGCCGCCGTAAGCGGGCAGGCCGGCCCGCTCGGGCGTGATCCGCGCGCGACGCGAGCTCAGGAACTCCTTGATCTCAGTGCGCAGATCGATCATGGCCACCCCTTCACCATAGGACCCGGCCGCGGACGAAGGGAGGTTCTGCCGGTACCCCGACGGCTACGCACCCAGCCGACCCCGTCCGTATCCGGGGCGACCGCGGCGCGGGTGCCATGGCGGAGTACTGGCGCCGGACTCCCACCGACCTGTTGCCCTTCTTGAGGAAGCCGGTGTCGTCGACGATCAGCACCCCGCCCGGGTCACGCCCGCCTCCTCAGCCAGGGTCCGTCGGCTGCCGGCAAAGCCTCGCGTCGACGCTTACGTACCTGTTGCGGTCGTCGCGATGCCGCCGTCGACCGGGATGATGGTGCCCGTGACGTAAGACGCGGCCTGGCTAGCGAGGAACACGGCGACACCTGCCATGTCGTCGTCGCGGCCGAGCCGGCGCAGAGGGGCCTTCGCCGCGATTTGGTCGCCGATGGCATCGAGCGTGGACGCCATCATCTGCGACGGGAACGGTCCCGGTGCGACCGCGTTCACCGTGACGTGCTCGGGGCCCAGCTCTCTGGCAAGCACTCTGGTGAGTTGATGGAGACCCGCTTTGCTGCTGGCGTACGAGTAGTTGGGCGACGCGGCGACGTGGATGGCGGCGATACTGCCGATGTTGATGATCCGTGCGGGATCATCGGCGGTGCCCGCCCTGCGAAGTGCCGGGAGCAGCGCCTGCACCAGCCAGAACGGCGACTTGAGGTTGAGGTCGATCACTTCGTCCCAGGCCTCGTCCGGGAACGTCTCCAGCGGCTCGCGCCACATCGCTCCCGCGTTGTTGACGAGGATGTCCAGGCGTTCCGAGTCGGCCTTGACAAGATCAGCGAGGCGCTGACACTCGTCGTGCCTGGACAGGTCGGCGGGAATTGCTTGAACGTCGCCGAATTCGGACAGCAGATCCTGTGCCTCCGCGCACGTGTCCGCCTTGCGTGAGCTGATAACGACGCGGGCGCCCGCCTGCAGAAGGCCGCGCGCTATCATCATCCCAATGCCCCTGGTGCCGCCAGTGACAAGTGCGTACTTCCCACTCAGATCGAAAAGTTCTGTGTGAGTGGTGAATTGGTTGTCCACTATTTGTCTTCGTCCCTTTTGTTGTGGAAGCATGTGTTGACACGGTCGCGCGTGTTGTCGACGCTTTTGTTCTCCTCTGTGTAGCTGGGAGCCGACTCAAACAGGTTGGCAGGCGTCCTGGACGTCTGGGAGACCTTGGTGATACAGGTACTGTGAGACCCACCCTCGCCTGGTGAATGAACGAGCCGTCGGGTCCGAAGCTCGGCGCGGCGGAGTTGGTCGACGGCTTGGGTCGTTTGTTCGTTCGCGGGGTGGAAGACGACAATCTGTTGGGCGTCGGCGGGAAGTTCGAGCGTCTCGCGGTGCAATTGAAGTTGGTGCCCGGCCGGGTGGTCGAGTCGGAGAGTGCCACGTTGCGGTACCACGTGGCGTTTCAGCCGGTGGGTGAAGTCGGGGCCGGCGATGGGGGTGAGCTCGGCGGTGAGCTGGCGGAACGACTGGCATCCGCACGGCTGGGCCTGGCACCCTCACGACGATCGCGGCGAAACACGCGCCCGGCTGACGGACCGCCTGAAGGCGGTTCAGCAGCAACGCCAACAGGTCGCCGGCGAGGTGGCCGAGATTCTTGCCGGCCCACGTTGGCTTGATAACCAGATGGCGAGACGCCACCATTTTCCAACCAAAAATTTCAGGCTCAACACGTGGCCGACCAGCGGCGCCCAAAAGAGCAGAGCCAGCGGCCGGTTGGCTCACGTAATGCCCTGAACGGCTGCACGTAAATGCCCCGAAAGCATGGGCGACATATCCTTATCGGCACATTGTCACATTGTCACATTGGCCTGGCCAATCAATTTCACCGCGATGTGATCCCGTTCATATACTGCTGCCCACGGGGCTACGGCTACACCGGTTGGTCACCCCGGGCACGATCCTGCGGCACCGGCGACCGTCAGGTCCAGCGGCCGGCACCGATGGCGCTGGTGCCGGAGAACAGCTGTTCGCGCAGTGCGATGCGGCGGATTTTCCAGGTGGCCGTACGCGGGAAATCGGCCCAGCTCAGGTGGACGGGTTTGGCCAGCGGCGGCAGGTCGGCGACTGCCGTCGCCCACTCAGCGTCCTCGAGCGGGTCGTTGTTCGCGGTGCTGATGACCGGGACGGGTGGCATTCCATCGACGGCGAGGATGACGACCTCGGTTGTACGGGGCAGCCGGTCCAGCAGGACGTCTTCCAGTTCGAGCGCGCTGGCGCCGGGGATCCGGTCGATTTCCCGGTCCACCAAGCGGACCGCGCCGAAGCGATTGATCACGCCGAGGTCGCCGGTGTTCCACCACCATCCGTCGCGTTTGAGGTCGTGTCGTTCCTGTTCCCCGACGTAGGCCAGGGACCGGCCGGGCTGGGCGATTTCGATCAGTCCGAGGTGGCCGCGGGGCACCTTCGCGCCGGTGTCGGGGTCGACGGCGCGGATCCGGCTGAGGAACGGTACGGGCCAGCCGAGCAGCTGAGTGGGGGCCGGCCGGTGGCCGCGTCGTCGTACGGAGGAGCGCAGGTAGGGCCGGATGACGATGGCCCCGGCTTCGCTCTGGCTCCATGACTGCACCCAGATGGGCAGGCGCCGGTCCGTGGCGTCGAGGAACGTCCGGATCGTCCGCGTGTGGATCGCGTCGAAAGAGTTGATGTACACGCGGACGTTGTGGAACGGGCGCGTGTCGTCGCGCGCGAGGCCTTCCCAGGCGAGGTAGATGTTGGGCAGGGTTTCCACCACGGTGGGCGGGTTGTCCAGGAGTAGCTGTTTCAGCCTGGGTGACTGGGGCTGCGACAACATCAGCATCCGCGGGGTCGCGGTCGCCATGGCGGCCAGCGCGGTGGCCATCCGCTGGTGGCAGAACGGGTCGCAGTAGGCCATGGTGTCGGCGGCGCGCAGCGCGAGCAGCGGCCACCGCTCGGCCTCGACGAGCGCAAGCGAGTGGATCGTCTGCGCGGAGTGCATGACCAGCTTCGGGATGCCGGTGGTGCCGGAGGTGTGCGTGATCACCATGGGTTCCTCGGCCGCCCGCAGCTGCACCGGCGCCGCGGCGGCACCGCGGAGGTCGTCCAGCGCGACCACGTCGGGGCGGCCCTCACTGGCGTCGATGGAGATCGTGCGTGCGGTCAGGGTGGCGCAGGTCGCCGCGTCGAGCCGGCAGGCGGTCAGTTGTGTCCGGTCGGTGACCAGGAACGGCTTCTCCAGCCGGGAAAGCAGGGCCCGCGCGACCTCGGGCGAGTGCGTCCAGGCGAGCATGGCGGGGATTGCGCCCAGCCGCGCCGCGGCGCAGCCCAGCAGGGCCACGTCCAGGTGGTTGGCCTTCAGGATCGCCACCCGGTCCCACGGCCGCACACCGGCCTCGCGCAGCCAGCCCGCGGCCTGGTCGACCATTGCCGCCCACTCGGCGTAGCTCCGGTCGGTCGGGCCGTCCAGGTCGATGTCGGCAGGCCGGTCAACGAGCACGCGCCGGGAGCCGGCCCGTTCGGCCGCGACATGCCAGCTCTCACCCATACGAGCCGTCACGGGCACGCGGGAGAACGGCGTGATGGCACGCCGAAAGCGGGTCGGAGCGTACTGGGTCAGAAAGGCCGGCCGGGCCGGTGCTGCGGGCATCTGCTCGTCAGTGGTCACGATCGGATCTCCTCTGGTTGCCGGTGGGGCCGGAACACGATCTCCTCGCCGAGCAGTCCGCGCAGCACGGCTTCCGTGTGCTCCCGCAGCGCGCGCTCCGCGATCGGATCGATGATGGCGGCGAGGCTGGGCATGCCCAGGTCGAACGCGGCCACGAAGACCACCGTGACGTCCTCGCCGACCTGAGCGAGCTGCCAGCTACCGTCGAAACGATCGAAATCCCCGTCGATCTGGGCAAAGGCGATATGCATCGCGTCGCCGTCGATGTGGTCGCGTTCGCGCCAGCAGAGCAGGCCGTTGCGGAAGTTGACCGACCAGGTGGAAGTCAGCACGTCCCCGTCGATCCGCTCGACTCGCACCTCACGGACCGCGTCGGTGTGGTCGGCGTAGCGGGGAAAATCGCGGATCCGCTCGAACACGACAGCCGCATCTGCTTTCGGGACAAGGGCTTCCAGCCTGATGCGTCTCATCTCTGGTGCTCCTCTGCAAGCGCGGCGACGGTGCGGGCGGCGGTGGCGAAGGCGGTCAGCAGCCAGTCGACGTCGGCGTCGCCGAACACCGCCGGCGGGGTCAGCCGGATGACGCGATGGGCGTTGAGCGAGTGGTTGACCAGCACCCGCTGGTTGATCAGTTCGAGCACGAAGTCTCCGGCAACCGACTCGTCGCGTAACTCGATCCCGATCAGCAGTCCGGCGCCACGCACGTCGACGGCCAGCCCCGGGCCGTGCTCGTCCAACACGGTGCGTAGCTCCGGCAGCAACCGCCGCCCCAGCTCACCCGCGCGCGGCACCAGACCTTCGTCGGCGATGGTGCTGACGGTGGCCGTGGCCGCCGCCATCGCCACGGGCGCCGCGGCGAAGGTCGAGGAGTGCAGGAACGGATCCTTGTTGAGCGGGGCATAGACCTCGTCGGTGGCCAGCACGGCCGCGACGGGGATCACTCCCCCGCTGAGGTTCTTCCCGGCCAGCAGCATGTCCGGCACCGCACCGTCGCGATCGGCGCCCCACCAGTGGCCAAGCCGGCCGAGACCAGTCTGGATCTCGTCGAGCACCAGGAGGGCGCCATGGGTGCGGCACAGCCGGGCGACCTGTCGCAGGTACCCGGGCGGCGGGAGTACCACCCCGCCCTCGCCCTGCACAGGTTCGACAACCACACACGCCTGCCCCGGCACCTCCGTCAGCACCGCGTCCAGTGCGGCCGCATCACCGTAGGGCACATGAGTGACGCCGGGCAGCAACGGCCGGAACGGGTCCTGATAGAGGCTGCTCGCGGTCAGGCTCAGCGCGCCCGCCGTTTTGCCGTGGAATCCGTTCGCGGCCGAGACGAGCCGGGTTTTGCCGTGCAGGCGGGCGAGCTTGATCGCGGTCTCGGTCGCTTCGGCGCCGGAGTTCACGAAGTGAACCCGCGCCAGACCGGGCGGGGCCACCGAGGCGAGCGCGTCCGCGGCGGTGGCGGCGGCGGGTTCCAGCAGCAGTCGCGTCGACAACGGATGTGTGCGGATCTGTGCGACAACCGCGTCGACGACGCGCGGATGGCAGTGCCCGACGAGGAAAACCCCGTAGCCGCCGCAATCCAGGTACTCCACACCGTCGGCGTCGTAGACCCGGCTCCCGGCGGAGCGGATCTCCATCGCCCCGCCGGTCAGAGCGGCCAGGCGAGCACGGCCGACGCTGAGGTGCCTGCGATACGTCGCCAGTACGTGCTGCCGATCGACTGCTGCCGTCATGCGGCGCTCCCCCTGGAAGCTGCCCAGCCCATCGTGCGGATGAAGTAGCCGATGGATCGGCTGTAGGCGGACTCGAGCGCCGATGCCTCGATGGGCGCGCAGCCCGGGAGTTCGGCGAGCGTCGCCGGGAAGGCTGCCGCGCCGGCGACCAGTGCGGTCATCGCGAGCAGGTCGTCGAACCGGCGGCGGGTCGCCGGCGGTAGATACTCGAGGAAGGCCGGTCGCAGCAGCCGGTCGACCATCTCCGGATCCACCAGCCGGGGCGCGCGCACGTCGAGGCCGGCCCGGGTGCTTGCGTCGACGGTCAGCTCGACCACGCGGCGGGCGGTCGGCGCCGCCTGTCCGGCGGTGATCCAGTATTCGCCGCGGACGTCGTGCTCGACCACGGCGGCCACCGCTTCGGCGAGGGCGTCCCTAGGGACGAGATCCACGGTGTCGTCCGGCCGCAATGGCAGGAGCGGCAACGTGTTCCGCACGATCGACGCGGCCAGCACGTAGAGGCTCTGGAAGCGTGCGGTCACCCCGGTGGCGGCGTCGCCGATGACCACCGAGGGCCGCAGGATCGTGCCCGGCACCCCGCTCTCACGGACCAGTTGCTCGGCGTCCTGTTTGGACTCCAGGTACGGCTGCGGATCGGCCGCGGCGTCGTGGACCTGGGTCCGGATCGAGTCGCTGCGGGCGACGAACGCGCTGCTGACGTAATGCACCGCCGCGCCGGCGTCGGCAGCGAACTCCAACAACTGCCCGGTGCCCCCCACGTTCAGCTCCCGCGTCGCCGTCGCCGCGGTGGTGAAGTCCGTCGCCGCGGCACAGTGGACTACCGTGTCGACGGCGCGAGCCAGGTCCCGCCGGGTGTCCGCGTCGAGCCCCAGTCCGGGGCGCGTGAGGTCGCCGGTGACGCTCTCCGCCGCCGCTGGCGGATTCCGGTGGGCCAGGCAGATGACCCGGTGGCGCGACAACCGGGGCAGCAGTGCGGCGCCGACGACACCGCCGGCGCCGGTCAGCAGGATCGCGCGGTGAGCCAACACGGACCTCCTCGGGACGCCGGCGACGGGGCCGGCACGGACTGGGACGGCGCGACGGGTTGCGGATCAGGGCACGCGCATCGGGCTTCCGTCGTAGTACTCGCACAATGCCCGCGCCATGCCGTCCCGTGCGGGCGGGTGGAAGGCCAGCGCCGCGGAGGCCGCCGCCAGGTAGGCCACGTCGTCGGCGCCGATGTAGGCCATCCCGCCCAGCCCCTCCACGCAGCGGGTGACCGCGCGAGCGACCGCGTCCTGTGTGGCGTAGCGGCACACCAGCGCCCGCGCCAGCGCCGCCTCGCCGAGCAGGCCGGTGGTCATCCCGAGCGCGACACTCTCAAGAGCGGCCATGGCGCTTTCCACGTCGACGAGCACGCTCGCGCGTAGGCCCGCGTCCGCGCGGGAGGAGGCCAGCATTCGTTCCA
The DNA here is from genome assembly GCF_009707865.1 of Amycolatopsis pithecellobii. GTDB lineage: Bacteria > Actinomycetota > Actinomycetes > Mycobacteriales > Pseudonocardiaceae > Amycolatopsis_E > Amycolatopsis_E pithecellobii. Next base: position 128,520 of record NZ_WMBA01000007.1, on the reverse strand, counting down.
CCAGGGCGCTCGCCACCCCCAGATATGAGGCCGACATCAAAAGCTCGAACCAGAGAAATCCGGTCGTCTGCAGATCGTCGAGCGGTCGTTCGGGGGTGACGTCGATACGAACGACGAGATTCGGCGGCACCTCGACGTTGTCGAGTACCACTTCGTCGCTTTGCGTGCCGACGAGCACGAAACTGTTCCAGAAAGGCTTCACCGAGAGCCCGGGCGTGCCTTTCGGAACGAGCGCGATCGCGAACCCTTCGCCCGTCCCGTTCTCCGCGGGCAGCAGCACCGACGCGGTGAGCAGATCCATCGACCGGGCCAGACTGCACGGCCGCTTGGAACCGTTCAGCACGATCCGTCCACCGCGTTCCTGCGCCCGCATCGTGGGGGCCAGAATCCCTTGGCCGGTACGGCCTTCCGCGAACCCGGACGCCACCAACAACCGATCTCGAGCGATCGCCTCCAGCAGCATCCACTCGAAACCCGTGCTCCGCTTGCCGGTCTCCACGAGACTCGCGACCGAGAAGTGGTGCATCGTCGTGGCCACCGCCAGCGACGGCGACCGCGCGCCGATGGCTCGCTGCACCCGCACCGCCTGCACGGGATCCGCCCCCAGCCCGGCGAACTGCTCGGGGACCAGCAGCGCAGGCCCACCACACCTGCGGAACACGTCGAGGCCCGGGTTTTCCTGCCGTTCCAATTCGGACAGCGGGATATCGGCCAGACACTCGTCCATGCCCGGCAAAAGGTCATCGACGACCTGCCGTTCGCAGCACAGAAACCGATCCACATTTAGCTCCGGTCCGAAAAATGATTCCTGACACTGGAAACGAGCATAAACCGGCCGGGCCACGGCGGCGATCAGATATAGCAATAGGGCGATCAGGAGATTTAATATGCATCAGGGGTGACAAAATCCCGACGTTGGATCGAACACTCGGACAATAAACCGTGGAGCGGCCGGCGGACGGTTGAAATCGGCGAGCCGGACCCGGTGTACTACCGCCCGATCCGGGCGCGTGCGCGGTACCGGTCGTGCTCCGTGACGGCGTGAACAGGAGTCCGGGATGCTATTGAACTGGGTCGAGCGTGCGGCGATGAACAATGCGGTGCGGGCCGCACATCAGCATCACCGGGAGGCGTCCTGGTTCCGGCGGCTGGCCGGCGGTGCGCTGTCCGGGCAACACGTGCTGGAGGTCGGTTGCGGCCGGGGTGTCGGCGTGGAGGTGCTGCTCGACCGGCTCGACGCCGGCCGGGTCACCGCGTTCGATCTCGACCCGACGATGGTCGAGTCCGCGCGACGGCGGCTGTACCGGCGCCCGGACGCGGCGTGCTCGGTGTCCGTCGGCGACGTATGCGAGATCGAGCAGCCGGACGGCGGCTTCGATGCCGTGGTGGACTTCGGGATCATCCACCACGCTCCGGAGTGGCAGACCGGGGTGCGCGAGATCGCCCGGACCCTGCGACCGGGCGGCCTGCTGTTGTTCGAGGAGGTGCCCCGGTGGATGCTGAACACCCGGGCGATGCGCACACTCACCGTGCATCCGCGGGACAACCGCTTCGAGGCCGACGAATTCGCCGAAGAGCTGGCGCGGCACGGACTGCACGGCACCGGCCGGTTCGAACGACACCTCGGCGGCTTCCTTTTCGTCGGTGCCGCACGCAAGACCGGCTGATGGCAGCGGCCCAGCCAACGTCATTTCGGACCCGCAGCGCTCGCCGAGATCCGGGGACTGTCCGCCCGAACTGGGCGAGTTCGAGGACGAGCACAGCCGGGGCGTGAGGCGTTACGGATGCGGAAGCTACGCACCCGCGCCGCCCCGACACCGTCAGCCCACGGGTTCACCTGTGCCAGGCGAGGTGGCCCTACCGGTGTGTCGTTGATCCTGGCGACCTCCGATACGGAGAAGCACATCATTTGCTACACCGGGCGGGCCGCACGGGTCGGCGGCTTGTGACCAGACGATCGTAAGGAGACACCAATGTCGGACCGTGACGATTTCCCGGCACCACGGCACGGGCTGGTTGTGACGCATTTCCTGACCGTGCGTGATGTGAAGGTGTCGCGAGAGTTCTACGCGGACATCTTCGGTGGGCAAGTCGTGCTCGAGGAGAACCCCGCCGCCGTCCGGATCGCCAACAGCTGGATCATCATGAATCCCGGAGGCGGCCCCACACCGGACAAACCAGATATCGTGCTGACCCCGCCCCAGCCCGGGGACCCGGTGTCGGCCTTCCTCAACATCCGCGTCGCCGACATCGCCCGATTTTATGCCGACGCCCGCGCGAAAGGCGCACACTTTCTCACGGAACCCAAGGACCGCAAGGCCGAGTTGCGATGCTACCTCCGCGACCCGGATGGGTACCTCATCGAGATCGGGCAGGCCACCGGGATGCTGCACGGTGTCTTCGCCGATCGACCCGCCACCTCAGCCTGATCCCCGTGCGAGCGCCTGCGGGTGTTTCCGCCGTCCGCCTGGCACCGATGTTCGCCTTCGTCGACCCAGCCGGCGTCAAGGCCACCCCGATTCCATCCTCGCCCGCCTCACCGACTACCCCAAAGGCGAACGCGATGGCGCCGTGCTGACCGAGGAAGCGTTCGCCGGACTGATCGACTGGTGACCGCATCGCGCGGCAACCATTTCACTTGAGCATCGATCCTGATTGGAGTCCAACCCGAAACCTCTCATCGGCGTCGGGTTGGGCGGCGCGGCGGTTCCGGATCCGCGCGGTGTACCGGCGGGTGAAGTACGCAGGTAGGCCGAATCCGACGACCTGGTAGGCGATCTGCGCAACGATGCCGCCGTGCAGCGCGACGCAGGCGAACCCGGCCGCCGAGATGAATATGAAGCTGATCGTCCAGATCGCGGTGATGACCATGTTGATGTGGCGGAACTGCGGCGAATTGGCGACTTCCGGCGCGACCCTGCGGCGCGCGATGCCGAGCGTGAAGGGCTGGCCGATCGCCAGGCTGGTCAGCGCGATCAGCCCCAACCAGGCCGTGGAGATCGGGGTGTCGTAGCTCTGCAGCGGCGAGTGCGGTGCGGCGAAGGCCAACGCGGTGAGAGCGGCGAAGTAGGTGATCATGCCGATATCCAGGATCTGCCCGTCGAGCTTCGTTCCGGCACGACGGTTGATCACCAGGGAAGCCCCGCTGATGCCCAGCGCGACCAGTGCTGCCCACTGCCAGCCGAACGATGACACCAGGGAGAAGGCGATCCACGGCGCGAAGCCTCGGAGGTAACTCATCGAGTGCCATTCCTTTCGAATGAATATTCGTTCCAGAGAATCCGGAATTTCGGTTCGGCGTGCGTCTGACAATCACGTTAGAAGTACCCGACCGTGATGTCCTGCGGTCCTCGCCGTATTTCGGGTGGAGGTGAGTCTCCACCCGAAATACGGCGCTGGGACCAGGACCGGAGCCGGTCGGCCTCCTTACCCTCACTCGAGATGACGGCCCCGTTTTCCAGGGTGGCCATTACCGGAAAGGAACGCTGATGACCGCCAAACCCACCGAGCTTCCGCAACTCCCGTTCAGCCGGTCCACCATGCTCGACCCCGCCCCGGCTTTCGGGGAGTTGCGCCAGCGGGCGCCAGTGGCACGAGTGCGCACACCCGCCGGCGACCTGGCCTGGCTGGTCACCGGCTATGAGCAGGCCCGCACCCTGTTCGCCGACCCGCAGCTCGGCCGCTCACATCCGGATGCCGCCACCGCGCCCACCCTCAGCGACACCGCGATCATGGGCGGCCCGGACGGCGACTACGACACCGAGCACGCGGATCACGCGCGCATGCGGGCGTTGCTGCGGCCGGCCTTCTCGGCGAAGCGGATGCGTGCCCTGGACGACCGTGTCGCCGAGTTGGTGGGGCAATGCCTTGACGAGATGGCCGCGGCGCGAGGCCGTGCCCCACACCAGCCGGTCGACCTGCACGCACACCTGTCGTTTCCGTTGCCCGCCCTGGTGATCAGCGAACTGCTCGGGGTTCCGGTCACCGACCGCGAGTACTTTCGCGACCTGTCTCATCGGGCCAGTCGGATGAACTCCTCCGGAGACGCGGCGACGGCGATGGCCGACTTCCACGCCTATATGGGCCGGTTGGCCGCCGCCAAAAGGGTTCATCCCGCGCAGGACGTACTGTCCGACCTGGTCCGTGCGCAAGCTGACGACCCGTCATTCACCGACGAAAAACTGGCTGGGCTGGCTGCTGGGCTGCTGTTCGCCGGTCACGAGACCACCGTCAACCGGATCGATCTCGGGGTGCTGCTGCTGTTGGCGAACCCGGCTCGCCAGGTCGCGTTCCTCGCCGACCCCGCGGGCCAGATTACGGGGATCGTCGAGGAAATCCTGCGCATGGCCGCGCCCGCGGACCTCGGGGTGTTGCGCTACGCCCACGCCGATATCGAGATCGGCGGAGTGCTCATCCGGCAGGGCGACGCGGTGCTGCTGGCCCCCAGCGCGGCGAACCGTGACCCGGCGATGTTCGCCGATCCCGATGTGTTCGACCCCTCCCGCGCGCCCAACAACCACTTGGCGTTCGGCCACGGCGCGCACTTCTGCATCGGCGCCAGCCTCGCCCGCACCGAACTACGGGCCGTGTTCACCGCATTGTTCAGCCGGTTTCCGACCGTGCAACTGGCCGCCCGCGTCCACGACCTTCCCGTTCGCAGCGACCACTTGACCGGTGGAATCACCGAACTGCCGGTCACCTGGGCGAGCTGACGGACCACGGAATGAGGGTCCGCCGAACCGGCGGGTCCCCGGCTATTCCTCGGGCCGAGTCGCGCCGTTGCGGCTGAGGGCGAGCCGCACGGCGTCGGCGCGGGAGTGCAGACCCGCTTTCGCAAAGAGGTTGTTGACGTGGGTCTTCACGGTGGCTTCGCTGATGTACAACCGCCGGGCGATCTCACCGTTTCGCAGTCCTTGGCCGATCAAATCCAGGATCTCCCGCTCCCGTGCGGTCAGCTGCGCGGCGGCGTCCGGTTCCTGTGGTTGCGGCGAGCCGGTACGCGTGGCCAGGTTGAGCAGGCGCATTTGTACGTCGGGGTTGAGCACCGCATGGCCGGCGTGGGCGCTGCGCACGGCCTGGACGATGGTGCCGCGATTGGCATCCTTGGTCAGGTAGCCGCGAGCGCCGGCGCGCAAGGCGGCAAGCACGGACTCGTCGTCCTCGAAGGTGGTCAACACCACGACGGGCAGTTCCGGCCGGGATTGCTGCAGCACCGTGGTGGCCTCCACACCGCCCATCACCGGCATGTGCAGATCCATCAGCACGACCTCCGGGCCGTGCTCGTCCACCGCGGCGATGGCCTCCTTGCCGTTTCCGGCGGTGCCCACCACGGTGATGTCGGGATCGAGGTCGAGCATGACGGCGAGCGCGTCCCGGACCGCGGCCTGGTCGTCGACGATCAGCAGCCGGATCGGGGTCATCGCGGCAACTCCAATCTCACGGTCCACCCCTGCTCGGGCGGTTCGAGCGGGCCGGCGCGCAATGTGCCACCGAGCAGAGAGGCGCGTTCGCGCATCCCGACCAGACCCATCCCACTGCCCGATTCGTTGCGGTGCGCGGCGGGCGCGCCGGTGTCGGTGACGGTGAGCCGAACCAGCTGGTCTTGGTACTCCAGTAGCAGGCTCACCTTGGCGCCGGGTGCGTGCCGATGCGCGTTGGTGATCGCCTCCTGCGCGGTACGGATGACGGCTTGGGCCACCTCGACCGGTACTTCGCCCGGCTCACCCTCGACCGCGCAGCTGGCGCTGCTGCTGTCGGCCAGCCGGGACAGGGTCTCCGGCAGCGGCAACGTGTCGTCGCGCAGCGCGTGGATCGCCCGCCGGGTCTCTCCCATCCCGGACACCGCCAGGGCGCGCGCCCGGCGCACGGCCTCGCCGGCTTCCGCAGCCCGGCCTCCGGCGAGCAGGGCGTCTGTCATGTCCAGTTGCATGGCGATGCCGGATAGCGAGTGGCCGAGCACGTCGTGGATCTCCCGGGCGATCCGGCCGCGCTCCTCCAGCGCTGCCTCCCGAGCCTCGGACGCCGCGGCGCGCCGGCTCTGCTGGGCGGCGAACTCGGCGACGGCGAGCGCGTCTTTCCGCTCCCTGCGGGCGATGCCGATGTACAGCGGCAGACCCACGGCCAGCGACAGCCACCACACAGGCTCGCCCGGCACGCGCAGCAGTGAGCCTGCTGCCCAGGTCGCGACCATCGTGATCACGGTCGTGGCGCCGACGATCGTGAACGCCGTCTGCCGGGACGCCAGCTTTTCGCCGGCGGTCGCGGAGGCGACGAACACGAACGCCACGGCCGCGGTCGTCGGCGCCAGCGCGAACAGCAGCGCGCCGGCGACCGCGAGCACGGACGCCAGCGCGAACTGCGCCGAATCCCGGAGCCGATGCCAGGGGCAGAAAGAAGCGACACCCACGACGATCACCACCGCGGTCAGTGCCCAGATCAGGCCGGAGAACCGGCCCGGCGGACGCGCCGACAGCTCAATCAGGGTGATCACCGAGACGGTCGCGACGACGAACGGGCGGATCAACTCATCGGCGAACCGCGGCGTCAACCCCGCGGTCGCAGGAGCCACGACCCAAGCCGTGTCATCGCTTTCGGTGTTCATCGGCTCGAATTGTCCTCGACGGCCGGTCGCCGTCACCGTTCGCGGGTGCGCCGGTCGAAGATCGGCAGGTCGGCGCTGCGCTGCGGCCCATCGTAGGGGCTGGTGCCGTTGTTCGGCTGCCGGAAGTCGAGGGCACGCACGTCCTCGATGACGGACGCGAGACCACCACCCCGGCGACGACGGCCCTGCTGCGACCAGTCCGTGGCCCGCACCTTCTGCTGCAATCCGTCCAGCAGGGAGGACGTAGCGTGCGGCTGCCCGTTCCGGCCCTTCTGCCACACGATCCGGCCGCCGGATCGCATCGCTTTGGCCAGCACCGCCAATCCCTCCACCACCATGCCCACGCCGAGCGTGAACATCAGCCCGGTGCCGGCCGCGTGCTCCGCCATCGGGTCCACCAGGCCGAGTGTCACGCTCCCGAGGAGCTTGATCCCGAGGTTGACCGCCCAGAGCACCACGGTGGTCGCCGTGTAGCGCAAGAAGACCACGCCGTTCTGCTCGAACACCCGGATACTGGCCCCGCGCAACAGGCCGAGCGCGAGGCTGATCGCGGTCGTGCCGACCAGGAAGCCGATCGACACCGGCGACAACGTGGCCTTGGCCAGATCCAGGACGCCAACCCCGGTGAGCACGACCGGGAGGAGCAAGATGCGCCGCCCCTCCGCCGGCTCCCCGATCAGCCGGCGAGTCAGCACATAACCGATCGCGGCGATGATCAGGATGACCTCAACAGGACCACTCACCAGTCCCACCTCCCAGCTGTCGACACCTCGTCTGAACGTGCACAACGCTAGGAATTCAGGCCGTCCCTGTCTTCGGTCAGCGACCGTATCCTGGGTGGAGATACCTCTCCACCCAGGACTGTCAGACGAACTCGTCGTCGCTGGATCCTGTGCGTCGGGTCCCAGGTTGAAATGCACCGAGCCGATGACGAAGGTGGCCAGCGACGATGCGGCGGCCAGCCTGGGGTTGAAACCCGCGCCGATGAAGATCACGATCACCCTCGGCGCAGCCGACACCAGAGTTCGCGACTACGCCGACATCACCTTGTCCAGCGTGATCGGCAGATCGTGGATGCGCCTGCCGGTCGCGTGATGGACGGCGTTGGCCACGGCCGCGGCCACGCCCGTGATGCTCACCTCGCCCGCGCCGACGATGCCCAGCGGCATGGTCGGGTCGGGATCGTCGAGGAACGCCACGTCGATCGGCGGGATGTCGGCGTGCACGGGGAGGTGGTAGCCGGCGAGACCGGGGTTCATGATCCGGCCGGTGCGCGGGTCGACGAGAGTCTCCTCGGCCAGCGCCATACCGATGCCCATCACGATGCCGCCGCGCATCTGGCTGGCGGCCGTCTTCGGGTTGACCACCCGGCCGATGTCGAACACCCCGGTCCACCGCGTCACCCGCACCTCGCCGGTGTCGGGATCGACACGCACCTCGCAGAACTGCGCGCCGCACGCGGCCCTCGCCCAGCGCCGGTCCCGCATGATCGTGCTCATCAGCCGTGCCTGGCTTGCGAGCCGGCCCAGCCGGGTGCCCGAGCCGACGGCTGCCTCGATGGCCGGTAGGCCGGCCCTAACGAGGGTCTCGGCGTGGTGCACGCCGTCGGTGCCGTGCCGCCGGGCGAGCGAGCGCAGGCGCCGCTTCAGCTTCTCGGACGCGGCCAGCACACTGCCTGCCGCGGTGGCGGTCTGGATCGAACCGCCGGCCATCGGGGCCGCGGGCAGATCCGAGTCGCCGTAGGCCACGCGCACGGCCTCGAACGGCACGCCGAGCGCGTCAGCCGCGATCTGCGCCTGTGCCGTGGCCGCGCCCATGCCCATCTCGTGGAAGCCGCACCTGACCAGGACGCTGCCGTCCGCGGACAGCCGCACCGTCACGTCGGCGGTGAACCGCATGGCCGGGTGGTACGCCGTGGCCACGCCCATGCCGACCAGCCAGCGGCCGTCGCGCATCGAACCCGGCCGAGGTGACCGGTTCGCCCAGCCGAAGCGGTCCGCGCCGAGGGCGTAGACCTCGCGCAACAGGCGGTGGGAGAACTTGTGGCCGTCCACCGGGCTGACGGCCGGCTCGTTGCGCATCCGCAACTCGATCGGGTCGAGGCCCAGCCGGTAGGCCAGTTCGTCCACCGCCGCCTCCAGCCCGAACGTCCCGATGGCCTCGCCGGGTGCGCGCATGAAGGTGTTCGGGATCAGGTCCATCTCGACGATGTCCTGGCGCAGCAGCATGGTGTCGGCGGCGTACAGGTGGCGGGACTGGGACGTCACCGGTTCCCCCGTGCCACCGACCCGGCCGACGTAGCTCACGCTGGTGTGCACGAGCGCGGACAGCTTGCCGTTCGAGTCGGCGCCGAGGGCGACCCGTTGCACCGACGGGGTGCGGCCGCCGACCGTGCGGTAGACCGCTTCCCGGGTCAGCGACAGCCGCACCGGCCGCCCGGTGGCACGCGCGGCGAGCACGGCAAGCAGGGTGCCAGGCCAGACCGAGCCCTTGCCGCCGAAGCCGCCGCCCACGTACGGCGCGACGATCCGGATGTTGGCGCGTGGCACGGCGAACCGGAGTGCCAGGTGGCTGCGCAGCCAGTCGATGCTCTGCGTCGTCTCGTGCACTGTGAGCCGATCGCCGTCCCAGGCCGCTGTCGTCGCGTGCGGCTCGATCGCGTTGTGGTTCAACGGCGGCGTGGTGAACCGCAGGTCCACCGACACCGCCGCGGCCGCCAGCGCGGCCTCGGCGTCACCCTTCTTCGCGCCGCTGGGCATCAGGGCGTTGCCCGGCTGCGGCTTGGCATCGCGCTGGGCCGTCGCGAAGTCCACAACGGACTCCGACGGCCGGTAGCCGACGCGGACCAGCCGGGCCGCCGCACGGGCCGCTTCGCCGCTCTCGGCGACCACCACCGCGACCGGTTGGCCGTTCCAGTGGACCTGGTCGGTGTTGAGGAAGTTGACCGACGTGCCGGACACGAGCGTGCTCAGGTTCAGCCTGCTCGCCTTCGACGCGGGCTTCATCGGGGGCGCGTTGTGGTGGGTGAGCACGGCGATCACGCCTGGCACGGCGGTCGCGGCCGTCGTGTCGACGGACACGATGCGGCCGCGCGCGATCGTCGAGTGGACCAGCGCGGCGTGGGCGAGGTTGGGGTAGGGGTACTCGGCGGTGAAACGGGCGCCGCCGGTGGTCTTGGCGTTGCCGTCGACCCGGTCGATCGGCTTGCCCACCACTGGGTCCAGGGTGCCGGTCATGCTGATTCCTCCGTGCTCGGCAGCAGGCGGCGCAGCGTCGCCACCATCGTGCGGCGCGCCAGCTCGATCTTGAAACCGTTGTGCGGCTGGGCGGTCGCCGGGGCCAGTTCCACGTCGGCGGCACGGTGAAACGACTCCTCCGTGGCCGGTGCGCCGAGCAGCACCCGCTCGGCCGCGTACGCCCGCCACGGTGTGGGCGCCACCCCGCCGAGCGCCAGCCGGGCCGCGTCGACGTGGCCGTCGGTCACCCGCAGCGCCCCGGCGACGGAGACGAGGGCGAAGGCGTAGGAGGCGCGGTCGCGGATCTTGCGGTAGCGCGAGGTCGCCGCCACCGGCAGCGCGGGGAGTTCGATCGCGGTGATCAGTTCGTCGGCGGCCAGGACCGTTTCGAGATGCGGCTGGTCGCCGGGCAGCCGGTGGAATTCGGTCACCGGGACCCGTCGCACGCCACGCGCGCTCTCCAACTCCACCACGGCGTCCAGCGCGACGAGCGCGACGGCCATGTCCGAGGGATGCGTGGCGATGCAGTGTTCGCTCACGCCGAGGATCGCGTGGTCACGGGTCAACCCGCCGAGCGCGCCGCAGCCGCTGCCCGGCTCCCGCCGGTTGCACGGTGACGCCAGGTCCTCGAAGTACGGGCATCGGGTGCGCTGCACCAGGTTTCCGCCGACCGTGGCCATGTTCCGCAGCTGCGCGGACGCTCCGTGCAGGATCGCCTGGGACAGCACGGGATACCGGGCGCGCACGAGCGGATGCGCCGCCAGCGTGCTGTTGCGCACGAGCGCGCCGACCCGGACGGAGCCGTCCGGGAGTTCGTCGATCTCGGTCAACGGCAGGCGGGTGATGTCGACGACGGTGTCCGGGCGCTCGATGTCGCGGCGCATCAGGTCGACGAGGTTCGTGCCGCCGCCGAGGAACTTCGCGTTCGGCTCATCGGCGATCACCCGCAACGCCGTGGGCATGTCCGGCGCGACCACGTAGGCGAACGATCTCACCCGGCCACCTCCTGGATCGCGCCGACGATCCCGTTGTAGGCGCCGCAGCGGCACAGGTTGCCGCTCATGCGTTCCCGGATCTCGTCCTCGGACAGCTCCCCCGGTCCGTCCGGATCCTCGGTGACCGCGCTGGGCATGCCCTCCTTGTGCTCGGCCAGCATGCCCACCGCGGAGCAGATCTGGCCGCATGTGCAGTAGCCGCACTGGAAGCCGTCGTGCTTCACGAACGCCTCCTGCAGCGGATGGTCGACGCCCTCGATCGTGGTGATCTCGCGATCGGCGTACTGCACGGCGAGCGCCAGGCACGAGTTGATCCGCACCCCGTCAGCCAGCACGGTGCATGCGCCGCACGCGCCCTGGTCGCATCCCTTCTTCGTACCGGTCAGGCCGAGGTGTTCGCGCAGCGCGTCCAGCAGGCTGACCCGCGGCTCCACGTCCAGCGCCTCGGCGGACCCGTTCACCCACAGGCGGATCTCGGTCACGTCCGTCCTCCCGTCATCATGTCGCCCAAGCTAACAGAACAGCATCCTCTTAACAAGAGAACGGCAGTCTTTTAAGTTCGCCCCTATGATGTCGAGGAGATGTCCCAGGCAAAGTTTCTGCGGGCCAGGAGCCCGGAACACAAACAGGAGCGCCGCGACGCCATCCTGTCGGCGGCGCGCGACCTGGCCACCGCGTCCGGGGTTCGCAACGTGACCCTCGGCGCCATCGCCGATGCCGTCGGGCTGGCGAAGTCCAATGTGGTGCGCTATTTCGGCACCCGCGAGGAGATCTACCTCGCGCTTACCGCCGAGTGCTGGCGGGAGTGGGCGGCCGAGGTGCTGCGGCGCTTGGCCGCGGGCGACGGCGTCGTGGACGCGCTCGCCGAGACGCTCGCCGCGCGCACGCTGCTGTGCGATCTGCTCAGCCAGATGCAGATCAACCTGGAGCACAACGTGGCCGTGCCCGCGGCAAGCGACTTCAAGCGCACCGCGCTGGACGCGCTCACCGAACTGGGCAAGGCCGTCGCCGCAGCCGACCCGACGCTGACCGACGACGAGAGTTTCGAACTGGTCGGCGCGGCGATGGCGTTCGCGGGCACGTTCTACCCGGCGTCCAAGCCGTCACCGACCATGGCCGAGGTCTACGCCCAGCACCCGGAACTCGCCTTTGCCTGCCTGCCATTCCTGCCGACCCTCAAGCGCATCCTGCGGATCCTGCTCGCCGGCCTGCACGCCACGCGGGACTGACCCTTTCTACAGCCCCAGCCGGCTGGCGAGCCGGTCGAGGTGGAAGTCGGCATCGCCGTAGGTCAGTGCGGCCGCCGTGGCGTGACGGAGGTAGCGCTCCAGCCGGTGTTCCGCGGTGAACCCGACGTCGGCGACGACAGCCTTCGCCGTGCTGACCTCAACCCGGAGGTGATCACCCCGTACCGCAAGCCGGGAAGGGCCAGGATCTTCCTCCGTGGCAGGAGGATCTGAACACTGCTGTGGCCTTTCGCTGCGGCGGCCTATTTGGATTCGACTCGTCCGGCCGGGTCGGCCCCGGTCATCAGCGCCTGGCACGCCGCCTGCCAGGCGTGGTCGCCGGGCTGTAGCTGGGTGCGCAGGTAGGCCGAGGTGAGGCGGGCGACGGCGGCGACCCGCTCGGAGTTCTCGTCGGTGGTCTCCTCGGCGTCGTACCCGGAGATGCCGCCGAGTAGGTGCTCGGCGCCGAACAAGGTGAGCAGGGTCTTGGGTGCGGGGGCGAGGTGGTAGGGGTCGGCGTGCCAGTCGGGGCCGACGTCGGTGAAGTGCTTCGAGTCGTCCTTGTCGCCGGCGACGACCAGGGTGGGGGTGGTCATTGTGGAGAAGTCGGTGGTGTGGAAGAACGGCACGGCCTCGGCCATCGGTCCGGTGAGGATGTCGCCGCCCCTGCCCGGTGCGGCCAGCAGCACGCCCGCCTTGATCCGGGGCTCGATCAGGTTCACTTCCTCCCCGGTGTCGGGGTCGGCGCTGCGGGCGCCCAGCAGGAGGCCGGCGGTGTGGCCGCCGAGGGAGTGCCCGGCCACCGCGATCTTGTTGTGGTCGATGCGCCCGGCCAGCTGCGGCACAGTCTTCTCGATCTCGTCGAGCCGGTCGAGTATGTCGCTCATGTCCTCGGCACGCGAGCGCCAGAAGAAGGGGGCTCCGGGGGTGCCGGCGAGCTGACGGCTCAGTGTGCTGGAGCTGAGGTGGGTGGGCTGGATGACGACGAACCCGGCTGCCGCCCAGAGATTGGCGATGGGCGCGTACCCGTTCAGCGAGGAGAGGTTGTTGGAGCCGCCGTGGCCGTGAGAGAACAGGATGACGGGCAGGCCGGCCCCGGTCGCGGGCGCCGAGACGCGGACCTGGAGGTCCACGGGCCGTCCGGGCACGGACAGAACCACCGGGCTGTACGACAGGACGGGAGCGGGCGAGCCGAAGGCGGCGGTGTCGGTGGATGCACTCATAGGAGGTTCCCTTCTGGAGCCCGTGCCGCTACCGGCGGCGCAGGTGAGTGGTCAAACCCGTCCGGCCTCAGCTAACGTGAGACGGAACATGGTTCCACTTATTATTCGGAACGATGTTCCGCTTGTCAAGGCGCGTTGGAAGGAAGCATGGTGTCCGCCGGGAAGGCGCCGCCCCGAACCAAGCGGGCCGACGCGGTACGCAACCGGCAGACGCTGCTCGCCGCCGCCGAGGTCGTCGTCACCTCCGGCGTCGACGCGCCGATACGCCAGATCGCGGCCAAAGCGGGTGTCGGGCTGGGGACGATCTACCGCCACTTTCCGACCCGGGCCGATCTCGTCACCGCGGTCTACCGTCCCCACGGCTTCGCCGCGCTGCTCAGCTACTTCCTCGACCGCCTGGAGCCCGTGTGCGCGCAGCTTGTCGGCGCCGGCGACATCAGGACCGGCACGAGGCCCTACGAGCTGATGCGCGGCATCGGCAACCTGTACATCGGACGCGACACCGACCCGCGCTACGACCTCTCACAAACGGACCCTTTGCCGTAGCAAGATCGACAGCGGGTCGCCGAATTGGCTAGTGCCCCCTTCACCGCGGTGACAGCTCGTCCAACTCAGCGAGCCACACCGCCGGTAATCGCGGAAGCAGCGAACTGAGCGGCAGCAGCCCAGTTACCGTCGGGCACCGCACCATCTACGTCCGCTTCGGCACCAAGGCCGACCTGCTCAAGCGGGTCGTCGACGTCGCGATCGTCGGCGACTCCCAGCCGATCGACCTGCACAGCCGCGACTGGTATCAGCAGGCGCTGAGCGCCGCCACCCTCGCCGAACGCCTCGACCGACTCGCGCACGGGGCCGCAGCCCTGATGGCCCGCGCCGGCGATGTCTTCGAGGTCGCCCAGCAAGCCGAGCCGGTCGAGCCGGGCTCTGCGACACCGCGGGCGTGCTGGCTCACAACCAGACCTACCTGATCCGCGAAACGCTCGGGCTACATCGGGGCGTAGGCAGTGGATGTCAAATGTCACTCTTGATTAATTCGCGAACGCTGTGCTGACCCTGTGATTCTTCATCATTACGTGCGCTGCAGACGCGAAGAACAACATGCTCACCCGCCGGCAAAACTGATGTTCTCGCTCCCCTTGACGTCATGCAGTACGCGGTTCAGGCTTGGTAATCGACCCAGCCGGGATAGCGCGATCGCGAATCGTGGTGCGGCGGCGGATATTTCGCCCGCCGGCAGCTCTCTCCGGGCCGAAATAGGCGGTGGTCTTCTGAAAGGGCCACGCTTGGCGCGGAAAGCATGCGCCGAGCAGCAATAGGGTAATCAGAATACCTGTAGTGAACACCTGCGAGAAAAGGCATTGAGGAACCTGTCATGAGTATTGACAAGACCATTCGAGCGTGGGAGGACGCCGAGTACCGCGGTAGCCTCAGCAGCGCAGAGCTGGCCGCTCTGCCGCCGAACCCGGCGGGCGCCATCGAGCTGACCGATGCCGAACTGGGCGAAGTCCTGGGCGCGGCACAGAGTGGGGCCAGCGTCGGCTGCAATACCAAGACCTGCGTGACCACCCGCGGCAACTCCCTGAACCCCTGCTCCAGCTGCTGAGTGGCGATCGGCGAGTGCGCCCGGCCACTCCAGTGTCCGTGGCGTTGCCTGGTCGAAAGAATTCGGGGCCGCTGGACCATGGTTCAGCGGTCCCCACATGTGCTGAACCGGCGAGCGAGGCGGGGCGGGGCGGAAGCGGCGGTCGTGAGAACCATGGCAGATGTGGCAGCGGGCCACGAGGTGTGGCGAGCGGCAGCGTGGTATCGAGGGCTGTCGCTGACCGAGCGCGGTGCACCAGCGGAGGCAGCCGCTCGACACTTCGACACCGAGCGAGCGACCCGCCGGTTGCGTACTTGGAAAGCCCAGAAGCCGTTCGAGCACGAGCCGCTGCTCGAAAAACGGCTCGCACTCGATTCGCTGTCAGCAAAGGATTTGCTTGCCATCCTCGCGGAGCCCGCGGATTTCCTGAAGGATCGGATTCCCCGGTATCCGCAGTGGCTGGCCGCGCTGCGCAAATCTTATACCGGCGCCGACCCGGATCAGAAGCTACTGAATACACTCCACGAAATCGAAATCGAACACCCTCTCGCGGAATGGTTACCGGCACTCGCGCCACTCTTCGAGCATTTCCTCCGATCCCTGATGGGGGATTTGAAAGAAATTCGGCAGAAATTCGGATCCGAGCTTTTGGATGCGGAGACGCTGCGCAAGATATTCCAGCGGAATATCGCACCCGCCGTCCTGTATCAGATCAGCAAGCCGCTCATCCTGGAAATGCACATCGCGCGCCTTCGCGGAAATCTCGAAGGTGACACACCGCAAGCCCGGTTCGAGCATTTCCTCCACCAGCATGACCAACGGGGGTTCGTCGACTCGTTCTTGGTCAGATACCCCGTTCTCGCGCGGCAACTGGTGGTCACCGTCGAGCAGTGGACCGCCTATTTGTCCGAATTCATGGCTCACCTCCACGCCGACTGGCACGCGATCCGCGACGTCTTCACTGCCGCCGATGGCGATCCGGGGCCGCTGGTCGACCTCGACGCGGGAAAAGGCGACCGGCATCGAGGGGGACGTAGCGTTCTGCTCGTCACCTTCGGCTCCGGCATGAGGCTGCTTTACAAGCCAAAGCCGCTCGCCGTCGACGCGCACTTCCAGGAGTTGCTGTCCTGGTTGAACGACCGCGGGGCCGAGCCTCGTTTCCAGCCCCTCACACTCATCGATCGCGGCAAATACGGCTGGTCCGCGTTCGTCGCCGTATCGCCTTGCGCGTCGGAGACGGAAGTAGCTCGGTTTTACGAACGTCAAGGGAGTTTTTTGGCGGTTCTTTACGCGCTGTGCGCCGCCGATTTTCACAATGAGAACCTGATTGCCGCGGGCGAGCATCCGGTGCTGGTCGACCTCGAAGCCCTCTTTCATCCGCACGTGCACGCCGGAGATCCGGTATTGACCGAAAATCCGGCTGCGGGTGCGCTGGATGAATCGGTTTGGCAGGTCGGGATACTGCCCCGGCGCATCTGGGCGGGCGAGGACTCGCTGGGCGTGGACATGAGTGGGCTGGGCGGGCAGGCGGGGCAGACGAATCCGCATCCGCTTATCAGCTGGGAAGAACAAGGAAGCGACGAGATGCGGCTCGACCGGCGGCTTGCCGACCTACCGGCAGCCGAAAACCGGCCGTGGTTGGCCGACAAGGACGTGAATGTCCTGGATTACCAGGACGAAATCGTCGCCGGTTTCACGCGGATGTACCGCCTGCTCCGCCGGCACCGGGAAGAACTGCTCGCTGAGTGGCTGCCACGCTTCGCCCGCGACGAGATACGTGTCGTCATCCGCTCGACCAACGTCTACGGTCTGCTCTGGTACGAGAGCTTCCACCCGGACGTGCTGCGCGACGCGCTCGACCGCGATCGCTTCTTCGACCGTCTCTGGGCCGAGGTCCCGCAACGCCCCCATCTCGCTCGCGTCATTCGGGCGGAGCAGCACGACCTGCGGCGCGGCGATATTCCGGTATTCACCACGTATCCCGACAGTCGGACGATTTTTACTTCGGACGGCGAAGGAGTTCCCGGCTTTCTCGATACACCGAGCCTGGATCTGGTCAGGCAGCGGCTCTACCGGCTGGGCGAGGACGACCTCGGCAGGCAAATCTGGATCATTGAGGCCTCACTGGCGACGCTTCGGATGGATCGCGAGGACGCGATCGGGCGGCCGCCGGCTTGCCGACCTGTGGGGCGTCCGGTCACCCGTGCACAGTTACTCGAACTTGCCGATGCCGCAGGGGGACGGCTCGGCGAACTCGCGTTCCAGAACGAGAACGGCGCGTACTGGCTTGGGGTGGGGCCGCTGGACGAGTCGGCGTGGGGCCTGTTCCCGGCTGGGTCCGACCTCTACGCCGGCACTCCCGGAATCACGCTCTTCCTGGCCTACCTGGGCGCGGTGACCGGCCGGAAATCCCACACCGTCCTGGCCCATCGAGCGCTCGAGTCGGTGCGGGTCCACGTGGGGGCCTGGCTCGAAGCCCGGCGGGAGGAAGCCGCTTCGCTGTCGGTCGGTGCCTTCGACGGGGTGGGTTCGGTTATCTATCTTCTCACTAATCTGGGTGTCCTCTGGGCGGATGCGAGCCTCCTCGCCGAGGCTGAAGGACTGGTCGAGAGGCTGTCGCCGCTCATTGCCGGTGATGAACGCCTTGACATCATTTATGGTTCGGCGGGCTGTGCACTCTCGCTGCTCGCCCTGCATGCCGTCCGCCCCGCTCCACGGACGTTGGAGGTGGCGATCCGCTGTGGGGACCGGCTGCTCGCCACCGTCCAGCCCGCTGCCCAGGGGGCCAACTGGACGACGCTTTCGGGCCAACCGCCGCTGGGTGGGTTCTCGCACGGCACCGCCGGTATCGCCTTGAGCCTGCTGAAACTGGCCGACGCCAGCGGTGCGGAACGATTTCGAGCAGCCGGCATCGAGGGGTTGAAGTACGATCGGAGCCTTTTTGTGCCAGAACTTGGCAATTGGGCCGACCTGCGGGTCTTCCCCGGGCGGGACAACCCCGATCACAAGAGCATGGTGGCCTGGTGTCACGGTGCCCCCGGGATAGGGCTCGCCCGCTTGGCGGCGTTGCACCAGCTCGACGACCCGACGACACGAGCTGAAATCGACCGTGCGCTGAGCATCACGACGCGCTACGGGTTCATGATGAACCACTCGCTCTGCCATGGTGCACTGGGAAACGCGGACTTCGTCCTCACCGCCGCGCGAATGCTCAACAGGCCCGGAGACAACGCTGCCCTGGAGGGCGCGACCGAGCAGATCGTGGCGAGCCTGGGCGCCAACGGCCCCGTGACCGGTGTCCCGCTGGGCGTGGAAACGCCGGGGTTGATGACGGGATTGGCCGGAATCGGCTACGAACTCCTCCGGCTGGCGGAGCCGGACAACGTGCCTTCCGTTCTGCTGCTGGCTCCTCCAACCATGTCGGGGACCGGCTGAGAAGAGGGACCTGATCATGCCTGCTCGCCCCATATTCCGGCCGCGCGCGATCGAGGAATACCGGCGGCGCACCGAGAAGGACATCGTTCCGCGCCTCGTCGGCCGGCCGATCATTGTGTGCGCATGGATCCTGCTGGTGTTGCTCGTCGGGGCCGCTGCCCTCGCGTGGTCGATCCGGATTCCCACTTACCTGAGCGCGCCCGGACTCGTTGTCGGGCCGCAAGAGCTCCGGGCTGCTGACGCCGGCGCCGCGGCCGTCCTCTTCCTGCCACCGGATCAGTCGAGCCAGGTGCTCGTGGGCAGAACCGTCAAGATGCGGATCGGGTCGTCGGATACCTACGCGCAGGGTGCCATCGCCCAGGTTGAATCGGGGGCGATCAGCCCGGAGGCGGCGCGAGAACGCTACCGGGTCGAGGTCGGCTCGGATTTGATCACGGAACCGTCCGTCGTCGCGACGGTACGGCTCGGGCAGGCGCTGCCCGCCGTCACCTACGCAGGGAGCCGCATAACCGCTGAGGTCGATTCCGGCTCACAACGCCTGCTTGCGCTCCTTCCCGGTTTCGCCCGAGCCGCGGGGTGATCGATGATCCAGATCGTACGGCGACAACGCGTTCCCGAAGTGCGGCAGATGAGCGAGGTGGAGTGTGGGCTCGCTTGCCTTGCGATGGTCCTCAATTACTACGGTTGCCGGATCTCCCTCTCCGAGTTGCGGACGCGCTCGGGAGTGGGCCGGGACGGCCTTTCCGCGTTGGACATTGTCCAGGCGGCACGCCGCTACGGCATGCGCGTTCGGGCGGTATCGGTGCAGCAGAACGATCTCCGTTTCCTCCGGCTTCCGGCGATCGTGCACTGGGAGTTCAATCACTTCCTGGTAGTGGAAGCATGGGGACGCAAACACGTTGACGTCGTCGATCCCGCCAGAGGACGTTACCGTCTGACGCACGACGAGTTCAGCGCCGGCTTCACGGGAGTCGTGATCTGCCCCGAGCCCGGCGCGACGTTCGCCCGCCGGCCGGCGACCTCCAGGCAGGTGTTCCGCACCTACATACTCCAGTATTTCCGGCGGGCCCCCTGGACATTCCTGCAGATCGTCGGCGTCTCCCTCATCGTCCTCCTGCTCGGGCTGGCCCTGCCACTGCTGACCAAGGTGGTCGTGGACCAGGTCCTTCCTTACCGGATGCGGGAAGTGATGCCCGTCCTGGGGATCGGCATCCTCGCGATCTTTCTCGCCACCACAGTCGCCGGCCTGCTGCGGGAATGGTTGCTCGTACATCTGCGGGCACGCATCGACATGCACATGATGCTCAGCTTCGTCGAGCATCTTTTCCTGCTGCCGTACGGGTTCTTCCAGCAGCGCTCCAGTGGTGACCTGCTGGCGCGGGCGTCCAGTAACGCGACGTTGCGCGAGATACTGAGCAACCAGTTGCTTTCCGCCGTCATGGACAGCGGGCTCGCCGCGTTCTACCTGGTCATCCTCTTCTGGCAGTCGCCGCCATTCGGCCTGTTGACGCTGGTGTTCGGGTTGGTGCAGGTGATGTTCCTTGTGGTCACGAACCGCCGCATCGGCAAGCTGGCGCATCAGGAACTGGCGGCATTCGGGAAGGCGCAGGGCCATCTCGCCGAGGCGCTTTCCGGTATTGCAACGCTGAAAGCATCCGGAGCCGAACAGGGTGCCTTCGATCGCTGGTCGAACGCGTTCTTCGATCATCTGAACATCTCGCTGCGCTACTACTACGCCTCCGGCACGGTGACCGCGATCCTGACGGCGCTGCGTTCGCTGGGGCAACTGGCGCTGTTGTGGGTGGGGGCGACACAAGTTCTCAACGGATCGATCAGTCTCGGCACCATGGTGGCATTGGTGGCGTTGGCCGCCGCCTTCTTCATGCCCCTCTCTTCCCTCGTCAACAGCGGCCAGCAGTTCCAGCTCGTTGGCGCCAATCTGGACCGGATAAGTGATGTGACAGCGGCCGAGCCGGAACAGTACCGCCGCGAGGTCGCACCTGCTCCCCGCTTGTCCGGAAACCTACGGTTGCGCCACGTCGGCTTCCGCTATGCCGAAGGTGCACCGGACGTGTTGCGTCAAGTCGACTTGGCCATCGGCCCTGGCAAACGGGTAGCGATCGTCGGGCCGTCGGGGTCGGGAAAGAGCACGCTCGCCAAACTGCTGCTGGGGCTGCACGTCCCCACGGAAGGGGACGTGTTCTATGACGGTCTTTCCCTGCAGCACCTAGACCTGCAGGAGGTGCGTCACCAGTTCGGGGTCGTGCTCCAGGAAAGCGCTCTGTTCAGCGGGTCGATATTCTCCAATATCGCCCTGAGCAGCCCGGGGCTGGTGCGAGACAGTGTGGTCGAGGCAGCCAAGATCGCCGCGATACATGAGGACATCATGGCGATGCCGATGGGATACGACACTTTCGTCGCCGAGGGCGGCAGCGCGCTTTCCGGTGGGCAGCGACAACGCCTGTCCATCGCGCGCGCGGTTTCCCGCAAGCCCGCATTCCTTCTGCTGGACGAGGCCACGAGCCATCTCGATGTGGAAACGGAGCAGCGGGTCGCGCGGAACCTGCGAACGCTGGACTGTACACAGATCATCATCGCTCATCGACTGAGCACCATTCGTGACGCCGACACGATTCTCGTGCTGGACCAGGGATCCGTCGTCGAGCGAGGAACGCACCCGGAACTGATTGCCCGCGATGGCCACTACGCCAGACTTGTCCGCCAGCAAATTGAACGACCGGACCACGAGGCTCGGCCCGATGCGCGCGAGGGCGCGCTATGACGACAGGTAACTGACTCAGGCCGCGTGGACCCCTGGCGGGCACGCTGCTCCAGCCCTTCAACGTGTTGTTCGAGCTTGGGGGTGGGTTCTGATAACTCGCTGCATTACTTGGACGCGGACCTCAACGCGATCAGCCGTGGGCTGGGTGTTGCACCTGTCGACCTCGACTCTGGAGCAACACATCAGCTCGAGCCGAATGCCTGACTCAGCCGACCAGCGCCGTCAGATACGCCGAAAGCTCGGGCCCGGATATCACCGACACGCCCTCCGAGCGGGCTTTGGCCAACAACTCTTGAGCGATCTTCACATTCAACCCATCCGCAGCCGACGACTCCCCAGCCATCGGCTTCGGCTCCTCCGACACTGACAGCCCCTGGAGACCCGCCGGCCGACGGCCAACCGGTTGAACATGTCGAGCCCAAGCGGCGCGGAGGTGCGTTCGGTGTCGGCCCTGTCGCCGATCGTGGTGCGGCGCCGCCTTCTCGCGGCGAATCCTCTGCAGGCCCAGGCTCTGCATCAGCCGCTCCACCATGCGCCGCGCCACCACCTTCTACGGCAGTTCAACGCGACGTGGATCTTGCGCGCCCATAGACACCGGGCGTGCGCAGCGACTCGACCCTGCTCATGTCCGACGGCCCGCAGGCCCACCATCGGGTACGGCGTCAACGCGACCGAACCACTACTTGGGCGGTCCGGACCTCCGGCTGTTACGGCTGGCGGACGGCGGATCGGCGGTGTGCTCACAAGCCTGCGCGATGAGGAACAGGCGCACCTGAGCCGCCTTGTGGAAGCCCCAGAGCCGCAGCCGGGTCGGCAGTTTGGTGTCACTCATGGTCCGGTGGCCGCCCTCGATGGTTCGGCTGACAAATGTCAGCCGGTTTGCCCACGCCGTCCCTCGTTTCGTTGCGGTCGCCGGCCGCGGTCAGTCTCCACGAGAAACACGCCCACGCCGTATCACTCGTCGTATCGCCAGGGTCCTGGTCCTGGCTCGTCCGGCCGACGCCATTGCTACCGCGATCAGCAGCGCAAGTCCGTTGAACAGGTTCGGAATCCAAACCGGCGCTCCGGCGAGCTGGAGCCCGGTTACGCCGGTTGCGAGTACATAGACCGCGACGACAGTTCCCCACACGTTGTATCGGCCGCCACGAAACTGGGTTGATCCTAGGAACGCTGCCGCGTACGCCGGCAACAGGAAGCCTGGCCCGACCGTCGGGTCACCCGTCGCAGTCAGTGACGTTTGTAGAATGCCTGCCAGAGCTGCTAGCGCTCCGCAAGCAGCCAGGGCTCCAACTACAACGTAGCTGGTCTTAACGCCGCTGAGTCGCGCAGAGTTGATGTTCCCCCCGGTCGCGTAAACGCGACGTCCGACCGGCGTGCGTTCCAGCACATACCAGACGACAACACCGAGCGCGAGCATGAACCAGAACGGCAGCGCGAGACCGAAGAAGGTCGTCGTCGCAATGTTCTGAAAATGTGGCGACAGCCCGAGTATCTGTTCGTTCGACGAAATCCAGTCGGTGAGCGCGAGCAATACGGAACTCATGCCCAACGTAGCGATGAAGCTGTCGATACGTCCCCGAACCACTAAAAGCCCGCTTACGGAGCCAACGACGGCGCCGGCGAGTACGGCGAGAAGAATGGCCGGCAGGATCGGCACGCCCTGGTCGTGAAGCAGCCACGCGACGAGGATGCCGGCAATGCCAACTTCGGCCCCAACTGCAAGATCGAAGAGCCCAGCCGCCAGCGGAATAGCGACAGCAATTGCCGTAATCGCCACCAACGCTTGGCCGGCCAGCATGGATTTCCATACCCCCGCCGTAAGAAACGTCGACGGAACCCAGATGGAGAAGATGATGAACAATGCTACAAAAATGTAGATAGCGCTGACGTTACGGAACGACGCCACGTGCAAGGCGCGTTGCAGCAACGTTTTCTCGACGTAGCCGCGCCGGATCACCGCGTCCGCTGGTGTCGCCATGACCTCCGGGTCAACTGCAGTCTCGTGCATCATGTTCTCCTCGCAGTTTCAGGACCTTGGCGTCGGAAGGAGGGGCCTGCGTTAGGCCGAGACTTTCGGCAACCAGGAGTTCTTCAGACAAATGTTCACGATCGACTTCTGCGGTGACGCGCCCGTCGCGCATTACCAGCACCCGGTTGCAGATCTGCACGAGCTCTTCGGTGTCCGAGCTGGAAACCAGAACGCTCGCCCCGTCTTGGGCTGCGTTTCCCACGAGGTCGTAGAGTGCAGACTTCGCTGCGACATCAACGCCTTGCGTCGGCTCGTCGAGAATCAATACGCGCGGTCGGGTTCGCAAACGAGCAGCGAGTACCACCTTTTGTTGATTACCGCCGCTGAACAGCTGTAACGCTCGTTCTGGTTCGGCCGGGCTAAGTTGGATACGGCTGGCCCAGTGGTGTGCTTCCCTACCCTCCGCCCTTGACCGCACTGCACCAAGCTTCGAAGTGAGAGGCGCGAGTTCTGGCAGAGTGAGGTTTTCCCGCATCGACAACGTCATCACGGCCCCGTCGCGGTGCCGGTCGCTCGGTACAAAGGCCACGCCCGACGCCATTGCGTCGCGTGGGTCTCCGCGTCGCAGGTCGCGACCTGCGACGGATATTCGGCCTGTCGTCCTACGGAGCGTCCCGTAGATTAGCTGGCCGAGTTGCTCTCTACCTGAGCCGAGCAGACCGTAGATACCCACGACTTCACCCTCGTGCACGGCGAGGCTGACATCACGGACGGTTCCTCCTGCAAGATGGTCAACCGCTATCGCGACTCCCCCGCGTACGTCGCCGACGCATACGGCGCCTTTCACGTCCCGGCCTGCTATTACCCGAATTAGTCGACGATGGTCTAGGTCCGATGTAGAAACGTCGGCCACGACGCGCCCGTCGCGCAGCGCAACTACGCGATGAGCCAGATTGATGACTTCGTCGAGCCGATGGGAGATGAAGATAACTCCCGCACCGTTGTTCGCTGCGCGCCTGACGGCGGTGAACAGCTGCTCAACCTCTTGGCCTTCAAGTGCTGCGGTCGGCTCGTCGAGGACTAACACTTCGTCCGGACCAGCCCAATCATTCATTGCGCGGGCGATGGCCACGATGGTTCGCTGTTCCGGGGACAAACCCGAAATCGGCAGGTCCACGTCGAAAGATGTTCCGAACCGTTCGATCAATCGCCGTGCGTCACGCCGTTCGGCTGCCCGGTTGAAGGGAAGGAGCTTAGGTCTCCGGTTCGGGCCTGGTGTCAGGTCCAAGTTCTCGATCGTGTTCAGCGTCGGTACCAGCCCGAGGTCCTGGTGAATGAAGTGCAGTCCGTCGGGCGCTAGTGACCCGCCGCCGGCTGCCAGTTCCCGTCCGCGGAGACGGACGCTCGACCCTGGGTCGGGTTCATGGACGCCTGCGAGCACTTTGACGAGTGTGGATTTGCCGGAACCGTTCTGTCCGACGACAGCGACGATCTCGCCTCTACCCACCGTGAACGAGACATCGTCTAGAGCTCGCAGCGCCGCGAAGGTCTTGGACAGCCCGTTGACAACCAATAGCGAATCGCGGCTGCTCTCCCCAGGTGATGCGACACCGGGGGCCCCGGCGGTCAAGGTGCGCCCCACAGCTTGATGAAGCGCTGCGCAAAGTCCGGGTAAGGCGCGAAGCCGTTAGTTGGGTCGAAGGTGATGTCTGATTGCTGCAACACCTGCGTCGGCGGTACGCCTTGCGTCTCTTCCCCGGCCAGCGGCTGCCCAGTCGCAATACGGATCGCAGCGTCGACCGCCATCCAGATCATGGTCGGCACGTCAACGCCAACGCCTGCAGTGATCTGTCCGGACTTGATGTCAGAGAGGTTTGCCGGCTCGGGGCCCCACCCGATCTCTTTCACCCGATCGCTGAGGCCAGCGGTTCGCAGCGCGGACGGCAGGCCGATAGCTCCTTCTTGGTTGTCGAAGACCATAGTGTTTGTGTCGGCGTTCCGCTGCAGGTCCGACACCATCATGCTGGGTGCTGTGCTCGCATAGGAGGCCAGCGGGATTTTCACGATGCGCACCGAGCAGGAAGCGCACAGCTCCTTCATCTGTGTCGTGAACCCGGTCTGGACGTTCGCGGAGAAGGAAAGTTCCGGGGAAACGTACAGAGCGACCTTGGCCTCCGCGCCTTTATTGGCGACAACCCAATCTGCCATCAGACGACCGCCGAGTTTCTGCGACGTCTCGCCGTTCATCGACGCCTCCACGCCGCACGCCTGCGCGCCCACAACCCCGAAGGTTCCGACGCCCACGCCCATCGACGTCAGCTGCTTGAGCTGGGTGCAGAAGGGTCCCGGGTTGAGACCAGGGATGATCACGATCTTCGGATTGAGCGCGATGATCGAGTTCATGGCGGCGGTCACGTCGGTCGACGAGGAGCCGGACTGGACCGGGTGGTAGTTCAACCCGAGGGCCTGCGCCGCTCCGGCGACAGCTTTTCCGGCGAGAGCACACGTCGGCGCGGCGCACTGCAGGTAGGCCAAGGTTGAGCCGGCAGGCACCCGCTTGGTGAGTGGCGTGCCGACCGGGAAGGCAGAGGCCTTGCCGGCGTAGGCAGCCATGTCGGCCTTCGCCGCGCTCACCTGTGCACCCCCGGCGCCGCTACCGCTGCTTGACGCGTTACTGCTGCTGTCGCCGGTGCTGCTGCTCCCGCAACCTGCGATCAGGATCGTTAACGCTGACACAGCGGCGATGAAAAGCTTCCGCGAACTGCGCTGTCCGAGGAATGACATACCGTCTCCACTTTTTATGGCATGGCCTCACCGTCCGATGACGGGCGAGGTAACGACTTTCGTGTGCGTGGCCGGCGCAGGTGGGCCGACGAATGGTTCAGCGGAATGCAGGCGATTCGTCCGCGGGCACCGACTCGACACGCAGCTGCGTAGCGCAACCGGGGCAGTAGTAAGAGCGGATGACGATCTCTCTGTCGACGTATTCGGACGTATCGACGATCATGCCGAACACGTTGGCTGTCAGTCTTTGATCGGCGTGAGTGACGGATGCGGTCAGGTCAGAGCCGTACTCTCCCAGCTGCTGCCCGCAGTGGAGGCAGGACACTGTGGACCCAGCTAGGCCGAGGTTCGCGTCGATATGTTCAAGATCAGATGGTTGTGTTGATGATCTGGGTAGTGGTGCGTGGCCGACGCGTTCGAATCGGATTTGGCTGCGTCGCGATTCGGTTTCTGCCGGTTCGCTTTGCCTGTCCGCTGTCAGTACGACTCCATACAGGTCGAAGGCGGCCGTTGCGCTGACTTTGCCTGCGAGTACGTCCGACGCGACCAGCGACGGTTCGCGCAGCAGGGGGTCTCCATAGCCGCCGCCGCCGCCCGGGTGCACGTAGATGGCGTCGTTCAGGCCGATAAGAGTTTCGACCCTGTTCTGCACGACTTCCGCGTGTCCGCCGAGTTCGGAGATCTGCTGAGGGATCTCACCGGCCGCGAAGGCTGCTTGCACGTCAGCGTTTCGCACGATGACGTCTGCGGTCGGTCCGCCGGGGAATGCGCCGGCCAGGCCGTGGCTTTCCGGGCGGGCCTTCCCGTTCACGGAGAACGCGCCGGCCATCGCGGTGCTCGTGCCGTGAGGGACGATGCAGATGGAGATCGACACGCCGCCGCGGTTCTGGCCGGCGCCTCCGGAGTCGACCTCTTCACGCCGCCACAGGAACAGGTATGGGGCGATGATTTCCTGCATCTCCACGTCGGGCGCGCGGCCCATCGGCATGTGCAGAAAGCCTGCGGTGTCGCCTCCGTCGGAGGTCGTGCGCGCCCCGAACCCGCCCGCCATGGAGTCGAACAGGAGTGTGACGCTGGGATGCCCATGTTGGTCGACACCAGCCAGAGTGACGGCGTCGTGCGAACCGGTACCGCAGGCCTGAACCCGCGCTTGTAGGTCAGGCGACGTGTCCAGCATCCGGCCGAGGCACTGGCCGACGACGTTTGCGGTGGCAAGCCCGGAGGTGATCGACGCCCAGCCGACGGCGGCCGGGAACGCAGCGTTGTTGACCGTGCCTTCGTCTGTGATGACGTCGAAACACCGCATGAGGCCGCCGACCGACCATGGAATATCGCCGCAGAGCATGGGTAGCAGCGCCAACGCGATACCTCCGCGCATGCCTGTGTACGCGGAGTTGATCATGCCTGAGGAGGGGTCGGTGCCGCGGAAGTCGAACGTGAGGTGGTCGCCGGTTTTCGTCAGCTTCAACGCCAGCTTGTGCAGACCACGGTCACCGACAGCAGACTGTTCGAGGTACCCGAACGAGTCCCACGATCCGTCGGGAATGCTCGACAAGCGGGCTCGCAGCCGATTCTCTGCGTCGGCCATCATCTTCTTCATGACCAGCTTGACCGTCGCGGGTCCGTACTTGCCGACGAGTTGGTTCAGACGATGTTGACTGCCTTCGTTCGCTGCGACCTGTGCCCGCAGGTCGAGTTCCACGTGATGCGGCATGCGTGAGCGACGGGTGAACATGTCGACCACGTCTGCCTGCAGTTTGCCTCCTCGCACGATCTTGATCGGCGGGGTAGGGGACGCCTCCGTGAAGATGTCCTGTGCTGCGAGGTCTGCCGATCCGGGCTTCGCGCCGCCGACGTCGATCAAGTGACAGATCGACGTCGTCCATCCGAAGAGCTCCCCTTCCCAGAACAAGGGGGCGATGATCGCCGTGTCATTCTGATGCAGCCCCGGTCCGACCCACGGGTCGTTCGTGAGGAACATGTCGCCGGGTTCGATGCCAGGATTGTCCGACCGGTGCTCAAGGATCCAGTAGATGGCCAGGTCGATGGTGGCTGCGAGGCCCGTGTTGTACAGACCTACCTGGACTTCTTGACCAAGCTCGTCGCAGATCGCGAAGTCGAAGTCGTTGGACTCTGTGACCCCCGGCGACCCAGACATTCGCTTGAGGGTGTCGCCGACCTCGTCTGTGATCGAGTAGATGCGGTGGCGAATCACTTCATAGGTCAGCGGGTCAACCGACGCTGCTGTCTCGTCGACTTCGTGCAGGGGAAGCGTCGGCGAAATGCGTTTGCGCAGTTCCGACGGCTCGATCGGACGACTGGCGTAGCGCTCCGAACCGGGCACGGGAATGATGGCGGTCACTGTGCATTCTCCTCGGTCAAGCTCACACGGATGTTGCCGTAGTCGTCGACCCGCGCCGTCCGCTCGGCCGGGATGGTGACCGTCGTGGTTACAGCCTCAATCACGGCCGGACCGTCGAACTGGTGTCCTGCTTTCAGCCGGTCATAGTCGTAGATCGGTGTTGGCTCGAAACCGCGAGTTACGTCCAAGAAGACACGCCTTCGCGTTTTGATCGCGCCCGACGCGTCTGTGGTGTCGGCCTTGGCGTGCGGGGGCAGGACTGGGCGAAATGGGAGCCGGCCGACACCTCGGACCCGGTAGGTGATCGCTTGGTATCCGGCGCCGGCGGCGGCCGCTCCTTCGCCGTACAACTCCGCGTACCGCGAGGCGAAGTTTTCCGCCATGACCTTGATGGTGTCTTCGTCCACGTCCCCAGCTGGCGCGTTGACGGTGACCTCGAACATCTGCGAGACGTAGCGGGCATCAAACTCGCGCTCGATGTCAACAGTTTGGTACTGGACGCCCTGCCTTTCCAGGGCGCCAGTCACTCGGGCGGCGGCCGTGTCATAGTTCGCTTGTACGTTGGCCGGGTTCAGTGGGAACGTGCCGGGATCGGAGAGTTCTGCTGTCACCGTCACGTCGGATGCGGCAAGACCGAAAGCGGAGAACCCGGACGCTGCGGCTCCTAAGGGCACCACGAGTTCGCTGATGCCGAGTTCTGTGGCGATCGCGGCTGCATGGATGGGTCCGGATCCGCCGAAGGCGTACATGACGAAGTCACGCGGGTCGTGACCGGCTTCGACTACGACCTTGCGTGCAAGGTCGGCAGTCTGCGCGTTCTGCACTTCGTAGACCGCTGCTGCGGCCTGCTCGGCGTCGAGCCCGAGCGGCTTGCCGACCTTTTCCAGGAGCGCGCGTTCTGCAAGTTCGACTTGCAGTTGGCGTTTGCCGCCGAGGAAGAAGTTCGGGTCGATGATGCCGAGCACGATGTTGGCGTCGGTGACGGTCGGGTCGGTGCCGCCGGCGTCGTAGGCAGCAGGCCCTGGAACGGCTGCTGCGCTTTGCGGGCCGACGCGCAGGTTCCCGCCCGCATCAATCCAGGCGATTGCTCCGCCGCCGGACCCGATGGCGTCGACCTTGATGGTGGGAACGTTGATGGAGTGCTGGTTGATGATTGTTGAGGCGGCGCGTACCGGTTCGCCATCCACGACCATTCCGACCAGGAACGTCGTTCCGCCCACGTCGGCGGTTACGACGTTCCTGTGGCCGAGCTGTTGCGCGAGGCGGGTGGCGCCGACTACACCGCCGCTCAGTACGGAACCTACTGTGGTGATCGCTGAGGCGGGTGCCTCGTCTGCTGCGATCGTGCCGCCGGAGCTCTGCATGATCAGTAAAGGCCCTGCGAGTCCGCGTTCGTGCAGCTCCCGGTCCAGTGGCTGGAGGTAGCGACGCAACGGCGGCCCGAGCGCCGTGCTCATGATCGTTGTCGAGCTGCGTGCGAACTCGCGGATGCGCGGTGAAATGTCGCTGGACAACGCGACGAACGTTTCCGGAGCCATCTCGGCGATGATGTCTCGGACGCGGTGTTCGTGCTGGGGGTTCTGGAATGACCAGAGCAGTGACACCGCGACGGCTTGGACACCCATTTCTTGCAGGCCGCGTACTGCATCACGGACCTCGTCCTCGTTCAGTGGCACAACCACGTCGCCGGCCTGATCGATACGTTCGGTGATTTCGAAAATGCGGGACTTGGGTACGAGCGGTGCGGGTTTGCGGGTGGTGAGCGTGTCTTGCAGGGCCATCGCGGACAAGCCGAGGTACCGGCCTTCGACGTTCATGATCGAGATTGAGTCGCCGTGTCCGCGAGTCGTGATGAAGGCGACGGGTTCAACGTTTCCGGTGACGAGGGCGTTGATACTTGCTGTGGTGCCGTGCGCGATGTAGGCGGTGTTGCTGAGCATTTCGCGTTCGTCCATTTCGAGGACGGCTGCGAGGTCGGATACGGCTGTGAGGACCCCCCGGGAGTAGTCGTCGGGGGTGGAAGGCGTTTTCGCGCCGATGATGTTGCCGTCTGTGTCTGCAACCACGGCGTCGGTGAAGGTGCCACCGACGTCGATTCCGATCACAAACTTCATGCGAGGCTCCAATGCGTCGTAGGTGTTCAGACGGGGGGTCCAGGCCTGTCTTGAGAAACGAATTTAGGTCATCAGGCGTGATCCAGATAACCGCCAACAGGCTCGGTCCTGGGGTGGAAGGACGCCACCTGGCGGGTCGGCGACCGTTGCTTCTGTGTTGTGCACACTCTGGTCACGGCACTAGTCGCGTTTCGTCGGCGGTTCCAGTGAGGCGGGTTTTGAGCGCGAACCTCTCGGCCGCTGAAATTGTGTTTTCGAGCAGCATCGTGACGGTCATTGGTCCGACGCCGCCGGGTACCGGCGTGATGTACGAAGCTTTCCTGCGGACGGCTTCGAAGTCGACGTCACCGGTGATGCTGTTATCCGGCATTCTGTTGATGCCGACGTCAATGACAACGGCGCCGTGGCGGACCATTTCGCCGCGTATCAGGCCTGGAACGCCGGCGGCGACAACTAGTATGTCGGCCAGGATCGTGAACTGGGCTAGGTCCCGCGTTTTGGCGTGACAGATGGACACAGTGGCGTCACCCTGCATGAGCATGAGTCCGAGCGGCTTGCCGACGATGTTGCTCGCGCCGACAACGACGACGTTGCGGCCTTCAACTGTGATGCCTTCATAGGCGAGAAGCTCGACGACCCCGTATGGAGTGCACGGGGCGAAGACCGTCTGTCCAACGACAAGCCCACCGACGTTGTAAAGGTGAAACCCGTCGACGTCTTTCGCCACGTCGATGGCTTCAAGCACCTGCCGCATGTCGATGTGGCCTGGCAGCGGTAGCTGCACCAGCACTCCGTGAACGTCTGCTCGCGCGTTCAGGCTGCGTATATGGCGGATGAGTTCGTCCGTCGTGATTTCTGCCGGGAAGTTCTCGCTGAACGATGTAACTCCGACCTGAGCGCAGGCCCTCTTTTTATTCGCGACGTAAACCTTCGACGCAGGGTTATTACCGACGAGCACTACGGCGAGCCCGGGCGTCAGCAATGATTCGGCATGCAATGATTGGACTCGCCGCACCAGACCCTGTCGAATCTCGGCTGAGATTGCCCGGCCGTCGATTATCTTGGCGGACATTGTTACGTGTTCCCGACCGGGGGGGTGCCGTGGGTGTGGAAAGACTCAATGGTTTTCATTCCCCACGCCTGACCTTTCGCCCGTTCGGCCTCTGTCCAATTAATGGTCTCCCAATCGGGGGCCAATACCAGCCGCGCGCCGGCGTTGCACAGTTCGATACGGTTGCCGCCGGGCTCGTACACGTACAGGAAGAACGTTTGTTGGATAGCGTGCTTGTGTGGCCCGGACTCAATGAAAACGCCTTGTTCGAGCGCAATGTCGGCTGCCCGCAGAATGTCCTCGCGAGTGTCGGTAGCGAACGCGATGTGATGCAGTCGGCCGGTGGTGCCGGTGCGGTCACGTGTGTAAACGGCGTCGTAGCCCTTGTTCGTGAAGGTGGTCCAGGTGCCGGCTATCGAGCCGTCGTCGAGGACGATCTGTTCAGTGACAAGCGCGCCGAGCTGGTCGCGCAAGAAGTCGCGATTCGCTTCGACGTCCGCGCCGAGGTAGTTGACGTGGTCCAGGCGTCGGACGCTGACCCCGCGACCTGGGTATCGTTGCGCTTGGTTCTTCAGGGCGGGCCGCAGATCCTTGGTCGGGTTGTAACGTTCCGACTCCCAGTAGAGGCCGAGCTCGTGTCCGTCCGGGTCCTGGAAGACGAACGTGGGTCCGTATCCAGGGTCCCCGTCCTGCCAGCCGCTGCTTCGTCCTGCGCCTTCGAGCGCCTTCACGCGACGGGCCAGCGCATCCGGGCTACTCGCTCGCAGGTTCGTCCGACCGATGCCGGACGACGAATGCGCCACGAGTGTGAGTGTGTGATGTTCGTAATCGTCAAACGCCCGCACATACACCTTGTTGTCGTCGCCGCCGACAACGGTCATTCCGAGATAGTCGACAAAGAAGGCGACGCTTTTATCGAGAACAGGTGTCAATAGCTCGATGTGGGAGAGGTGGGCGACCTCGTGGCCGAGTGGCATGCCAGGTTCTTTCTCTCGCGCGGACAGATCGTGGTCAGTGCAGGCGGTGACGCGGATAAACGGTGCCGTCCATGAGCTTGCGAGCAGTCCTGACGACCCCGGACCGGGTCACTCGTAATCCGCCGACCGCCCCTTGGGCGGGTTCCATAACCGCGTCGACACGAAGGAACCCTGTCGGGTGTTCGACGTCGAAGCTGGTCGTGCCGGCCGGATGCCGGGACAGCAGCTCGTGCGCCACAGCGCCGGGCGTGAGCAGCGCGGTGATGACGCTGACGGCGGCGAAGACTCCGATCGCCTCATGTGGTCGGGTCGGGATGAACGACCTGGTGGCCACGGCACCGCCGTGAACGGGTGGGCTGACGGCGACGGTCTTGGGGACGGAACTGTTGCTGGTCGCGCCGAGTCCCATCAGATGCCCGGCTTTCTGGCGGAGCGCGTCGACCCGGGCGGTAACACGCTCGTTATCGGACAGCTCTTGCGGTGTTTCCTGACCTGACAGGCCCAGGTCGGTTGCTGCTACAAGTACTACCGGCATACCGTTGTCGACGCAGGTGACGTCGATACCGTCGATCGTGTCGATAACTCGGCCCGTGGGAAACAGGGCACCGGTGGCTGAACCTTCGGTGTCCTCGAAGTAGAGGCGCACTCCTGCTGCCTTACCTGGTACGCCGGCAATGTGCACCTCACCGTCGTTACGCAGCATCCCGTCCCGGAGAGGGAATCTGGCTGTAGCGATGGTGTTCGAGTTGACCATCCGAATACGCACTGCGGCCTCCGGTCCGGTGGCCTGCACAAGCCCGCGCTCCACAGCAAACGGGCCTATCGCGGCCAGGATGTTGCCGCAGTTCTGTCGGTCGGAGACAACGTTCTCGTTTACTGCCACCTGCAGGAACAGGTAGTCGACGTCGATACCGGGTGCTGTCGACTTCGAGACCACGGCGACTTTGCTTGTCAGTGACGTTGCGCCGCCGATTCCGTCGATCTGGCGCGGGTCCGGTGAGCCCATGATGCTCAGGAGCATTTCGTCGCGTTCGACGGTGCTCGTCGGCAGGTCGTCGGCCAGGAAAACGGCAGCCTTGGAGGTGCCACCCCGCATCCACATGCAGCGGATGCCGCTCACGCTCTTGTCGGCGGTCACGGGTCGACGGATTCGGGGTGGGAGCAGTACTCGAGGCCGAGTTCAGTCAGCCGCGTGCGCATTCCGTAGATGTCCAGGCCGACCTCTCCTGTTCGCAACCGTGCGCGGGTCTGCGCTTCCTTCTTTTCTCGCGCCCGCGATGAAGTACGGGTGTCCTCGACCTGATCACGAGGGACACAAACCGCTCCGTCGTCATCGGCAACGAGCACGTCGCCCGGGTTGATCAAGACGCCTCCGACGGTGACTGGTGCATTGACGGACCCGAGGGTCTGTTTCACGGTCCCTTGCGCGCTGACGTATTGTGACCACACCGGAAAGCGCATGGCGTGTAGCTCTGCCACGTCGCGGACACCGCAGCTGAGTACCGCTCCAATGACGCCGCGATGTTGGAGCGCGGTGGCGAACAGCTCGCCGAACAGACCGTCTTGGCATGGTGATGTCGTCGCGACGACGAGGATGTCGCCGGCCTGGCATTGCTCGACGGCAACATGGATCATCGTGTTGTCACCTGGCCAGCAGAGTGCGGTAACGGCGGTGCCGCCTACACGAGCTCCAGGCCAAGCCGGCCTGATTGACGCCCCGAGGTAACCGGCACGGTGTTGCGCTTCGTGAACGGTTGCGGTACCGAACGCGCCTAACTCGGCAGCAGCCTCGCTGGATGCCCGGGGAGGGCGTGTGTATACGACATTCCTCACGTGGATGGCTCCTCTCGGCAGGCGCGTCAGAACACGATGGTGGTGTTGCCGTCGCGTAGAACTCGGTCGTCGCAATGCCACGCGACGGCGCGGGCTAAGACCTGCCGTTCAACGTCCGCGCCGCGGCGCGCCAGATCGGCCGTGCTCATTTCGTGTGTCACGCGCACCACGTCCTGTTCGATGATGGGGCCTTCGTCGAGGTCTTCGGTCACGTAGTGCGCGGTCGCACCGATCAGCTTGACGCCACGATCGCGCGCTTTCTGGTACGGCCCAGCGCCGACGAAAGCTGGCAGGAACGAATGATGAATGTTAATCACCGGGGCGCCTACTCGGCGTAGGAAGTCGCCCGAAATAATTTGCATGTACCGCGCGAGAACAACAAGGTCGACGTTACCTTGAAGCAGTTCCAGGTGCCGTTCCTCGGCTGCGGCCTTGTCATCCCTGTTGACCGGGACATGCAGGTAGGGAATGCCGAACGCGCGTACGTCATCGCTGAGGTCCGGGTGGTTGGATATGACCATGCTGACGTTCATGTTGAGTTCACCACGTCGGTGCCGCCATAGAAGGTCCAACAGGCAGTGGTCTGATTTGGACACGAACAGGGCGACGCGCTTGACTTTCTTGCTTTCCACGAGGTCCCACTCGAGATCGAGTCCGTCGGTCAACGCGGTCGTCAGCGCTTTGCGGAGTTCGTCGATACGCGCTGGAAAGTTCGGCATGTGGATTTCGGTGCGCTGAAAGAAACGGCCACCCTCAGGGTCGGACGAATACTGGTCGAGTGAGACGACGTTCGCCCCGAAGTCGGCCAGAAGGCTCGACACGCACGCGACGATGCCCGGCCGGTCGGCGCCGCGGATTAGTAGCCGGCCGTTGTCGGCGGTGCTGGCTGAATTGAGAGCCATTGGATTCCGATTCGTGTAGGTGACGGCGGCTACTGGGCGCTGACCCGCTGGGCGGGTGGACAGGGTTCGCCAAGCGCGCCGGGTAACGACGCGGCTAGGTTTCGCCGCCATTCTTCTGTTCCAGCGATTTCGTTGAACGTGAATATGCGCAGCCCTTGAATGTTTCCTGCCGACGCCGTCGGCAGCGCTGCGAGCTTGCGTAGCAGGCCATCTGGGGTGAAACCGCCGGGTGTCAGGAATTTGCGGAGAAGTCCTTGTTGTTTCTGCAGGAACCGCGCAGATTGGCCGAGGCCTATACCGCCTGCGATGCGAACGAGTTTCTGCCGGCTCACGGGTCCGGGAAGGCCGACTATCACCGGCACCGTGATGCCGCGTTGAGCGGTTGCGTCTGCCCAGCGCGCGATGGTGGTCGCGTCGAAACACATCTGTGTGACTATGCGTGCCGCGTAAGGGGTTTTTGTTCGGAGCGCCGTGTCGAGGTCGGCATCGGATATGTGCGCGTGGCCTTCGGGGTAGCCGCTTACACCTATGTCTGACAGAGGTCGGCCCATGTGGTCGAGTGCTTGGATCAGCTTTAAGGCGCTGTCATAGTCGCCAGCCGGCTCTTTGGCGTCACCGGCCACGATAAACGCGCGGTCGATTCCGTTTGCGAGCATACGGTTGACAATGTCGACCAGCTCCGCCTCGCTGCCGATCTGGCGGGCCGGCAGGTGCGGGTTGACGTGGTAGCCATGCGCGGCGAGGCGTTCGGCCAGGTCGATTGTGGCCGAAATGCCCTTTGCTTCAGTGACGGTGATGGTCACTGGAATGTCCAACGGCACGTGCGCGACGACTTCGTCTTCGGTGCGCTTGAACGGCATGACCTCGTAGCTGATGTTGCCGAGTAACGAGCCGAGGCGTGCCGCCAGGGCAGGGTTTCGTGGTGCTCGCTCGGTCTTCATGCCTATCGGGTCAATCGGGCTGAGCGGTAGCTGCTGCGGGCGAACTGCACGTAGGGGGCCGGCGCGACCGTGACGCGAATCGGAATCTGGCGGTGTGCTTCGACCTGCGGTTTGGCGCTGCGTTCCTTCTCCCCCCACAGGAGCGTCAGTTCGGTTCCGGGTTCGGCGTACGTGGAGTCAAGGGTTGCGAGTGAGGCCATCAGGTGCTCGTTGGCCAGGTAGCCTGCGTCCATCGAAAGCCCGATAAGCTCACCATCGTTGAGTACCTGGTCGATGTGGAAGAGCGCGTATCTGGCCTTCGGCATCTCGATGTACTTCGCGGGGGTGCCGGGCTCGAACAGTGTGCCTATCGCTGCGGCAACGTCGTCACTGTTCCACACCAGTGTCACTTTGGTTCGGTGAGCATCGCTGGCGTGCGCTTCCAGCGCTTCCCGGCCGACGAACTCGTGGTCGAAAACGACGATCCGGCCGTAACCGATGTCATATGGCGTGACGTAGTAGTCGGCGATGTCGGTCGAGTCCATACTGCCTCCGAGCGAACCCATCTCTTTCACATCCAGCCATTCGCGGTAGTCGCGCAGGTTGTCTGCGAAGATGGCCGGCATCGGCGACGGGATCCATGCGGATTCCAGGTTTGCCGTGGAGTAGGCCTTCGCGCCAGCGCGCACGAGGTCGAAGTCCCGGCCTGCGGCCAGGAGGGCTGCTAGAACGTCATCGCCCTCGGCCCACGGCCCGAACAGTTCGAAACCGGGTTGGCCTGCCATGCCGTGCCGAAGACCGCGGACTCGGTGACCGGCGATCTCGAAGTCGGCCATGTTGAAGAACTTGACGTCCGGAACTGCGGCGTTCGTGGCCGATTCCAGGACCTTGAGAGCGTTGGGGCCTTGCAGCTCGTAGCGGTACTGCTTGGGCGGCCCTGAGACCCGGTCGTAGGAGTTCTCGTCCCGTTCGAGCGTGACGTCGTACTGGCCGACTTCGGCGTTGTACTGGAGCCAGTTGAGGACCATGGGGTGTCCAACGATGTCGAACAGTTCGTCATCGAGGTAGAAAAGGACCGCGTCTCCGATGAAGTAGCCGTCGGGGTTGACTGCCACGTACTGCTTGGCCTTGCCGGGGGCGAAGTTCGCGAACGAGTTCACGCCGTGTTCGCGTAGCAGACGCAACGCGCCGGGTCCCGAGATGAACAAGTCCGTCATGTGGTGGGACTGGTCCAGCAGGGCGCAGCTGTCGCGCCATGCCGATTGTTCGGTCCGCCAGTTGCTGAACTCGGCTGCCACCGGGAACGTGTGCGGCCGGATGGGTGAGTTGCGCAGCAACGGAACTGCGCCCCCAGCGCGCTCGACGGCGGTCTGCAGCTTCTCGGAGCTCATCGTGAGGACCCTTCTTCCGGGGCTTGAGATTCGCGGCCCGTCGTCGAGTGGTGTTTCGTGTGACTGTAGGCGCGTGCTAACCAAATCGTCAACAATCTCGTAGCCGAAAGGGGGTACCGCTGTGCTCCGCCCTCCGCCCCGGCGAAGTCGTGGGTCAGACGGAGGGGGCGGTGCCGAGCGCGTCGATGACGCTCTCCAGGTGCGCCCGAGCGGCGCGTTCCGCGCGGACGGGATCCGAGGATGCGACGGCATCGATGATTTCAAGATGCTGTTTGAGGGACACCGGAGGCCGTCCGGGACGCAGTGACAGCTGGAACTGGTGACGAACGATCTGGGACCTGAGTCGGTGGATGAGGTTCGACGCGGTCTGTTGTCCGGACAGCTCGGCGATGCGCGCGTGCAGTTGAGAGTTCAGTCGCGAGTAGGTCAGCAGTTCGCCGTCTGCTACTGCCCGCTCCATCCGCCGCCCGATGGCCCGGAGCTCGGCAGCACCCTTCTTGGTGATGCGCTGGGCGGCTCGTGCGGCGATAAGACCCTCAAGTACGCCACGGCATTCGAGTATCGAGATCGCTTCGTCGAGTGAGACGACTCGTACCCGCGCGCCCTTGTTGACAACGCGCTCCACGAGGCCTTCCGAGATGAGGTCGTCGATCGCGTCGCGCACGCTTGATCGCGTCACTGCGTAGAGTTCGACGAGGTCTGCCTCTACCAGCCGCTGGCCGGGGACCATGTCGCCGTTCAGGATGCTTGTCCGTAACCCGTCCGCGGCACGTTGCTTGCCTGCAGCCCCCGGGAGCAGCCTCTGCGTCATCGATTTCTCCTGCGTCAGATTGCTTGCGTAGTACCAACCCATATTGTCAACGATCGCGCTGGATGCCGTGCACGCCCTGGTAGCTCAACGGACAGCAACTGGATAGAATTGTTGACAATGTTGTCGTCGTTTGGCAGGTTAACGGGTGCGGCTCACCAATCCGGCCGGCGTCAACCGCGGCCGACCCATCCTTCACGGCATCGGGGCTGGGGCGCGAACCCGCCGTTGCCTGACCGTACGTTTCCTCGCCGCGCCACCTTCGAAGCGCCACGATTCAGCTAACGCGACCAGGAGCAAGTGATGATCATCGACTGTCACGGCCACTTCACGACCGTTCCGACGGCGCATTCCGTTTGGCGCACCGAACAGTTGGACGCTCACTCCAACGGGTCCTGTCCGCCCGCGTACCCGCGGATCAGCGACGACGAACTTCGCGAGGCCTTGGAACACAACCAACTCAGGTTGATGAGGGAACGCGGCACGGACCTGACGCTGTTCTCTCCGCGCGCGTCGGCCATGGGGCATCACCTCGGCGATCTCCAGACGAGCGTCGCATGGGCGCATGCGAACAACGATCTCATTGCGAGGGTCGTGGGGCTGTTTCCCCGCGAGTTCGCGCCTGTGTGTCAGCTGCCGCAGGCTGCCGGCGAGCCGGTGGACGCGGCAGTCGAGGAGCTCCGGCGGTGTGTGGAGCAGTTGAGTTTCGTGGGAGCGAACCTCAATCCGGATCCAAGTGGCGGTCATTGGACGAGCCCGCCGCTTCACGACCCGTACTGGTTTCCCTTGTATGAGGCGATGAGCGAGCTTCAAGTTCCTGCGATGGTGCACGTGTCTGCGAGCGACAACCGTGCGTTCCACGCGACCGGCGCCCACTACTTGAATGCCGACACGACCGCCTTCATGCAGCTGCTGCAGGGAGACGTATTCGCTCGATTCCCACAGTTGCGTTTGATCATCCCGCACGGAGGTGGAGCGGTTCCATACCATTGGGGCCGATTTCGCGGTCTTGCGGATATGTTGGGAAAGCCGACGTTGCAGGAGCATTTGATGCACAACGTTTTCTTCGACACGTGCGTGTATCACCAGCCGGGGGTAGATCTACTGGTTTCGGCGGTTGGGACCGAAAACCTGCTTTTCGGGTCTGAAATGGTGGGCGCTGTCCGGGGTCTTGATCCGGAGACGGGTTACTATTTTGACGACACCAAACGTTACGTGGAGGCGGCGAACCTCACCGCAGCGCAGCGAAACGCAATCTACGAACGGAACGCTAGAACCGTTTATCCGATGCTGGACCTGCCGTCCGCGGCCGTTGTCGGACGTTAAGCGACGACGCTACGGCTCGGTCTATGAAAGCGCTTCGCGTCTGGTTGGACACTTGCGATACTGCAGCGTGCGGAGCGGTGTAGTCGAAACCGTGCCAAGCGCCGGGCCACAGGTGAAACTCGACAAGTCCCCCTTCGCGGGCCAGCCGGGTCGCGAACTCGATGGCTTCGTCACGAAAAGTCTCGACTTGCCCAACGTCTATGTATGTGGAGGGCATGTGGTCGAGATTCTCGGCTCTGG
Source organism: Amycolatopsis pithecellobii (assembly GCF_009707865.1). Lineage (GTDB taxonomy): Bacteria > Actinomycetota > Actinomycetes > Mycobacteriales > Pseudonocardiaceae > Amycolatopsis_E > Amycolatopsis_E pithecellobii. The sequence goes on along the minus strand of NZ_WMBA01000007.1, from coordinate 88,763 downwards.
ACGGCGCCGCATAGGGCGACGTGTCAGGCCCGCCGGCTCCGTCCCCGAGGAGCGCTGACCAGCCGGTGACATTGGAGACCCGGTCCCACGGTGCATCACCTTCCAGCTCGCTGCTCGAGGGGGTCTGGTTACGGTCATCGAGCATCGGAGCCTGCAGGATGAGGTGCGTGATCTGGGGGCCGCCGAAGTCCCGAGCCATCAGCGCAATCCCTGCGGCCAGTCCCCCGCCTGCGCTCACGCCGTGTACCAGTAGGTAGTCGGGATCGAATCCGTTCTCACACGCGTGCGAGGAGATCCATTCCAGACCTGCGTAACAATCGTGCAAACCGGCTGGGTACGGATGCTCGGGCGCCAACCGGTACTCGACGCTCACAACGGCGACACCTAACTCCAGGACGAGTTCGGCCAGCTTGTCGACGCGGAGTAACCGGTTGCCGGCGATCATGCCCCCGCCATGGATGTAGTAAATGCAGGGCACCGGGCCCGCACTGTACCGGGGACGCAAAACGGTCAGCGGCACCTGCGCGCCGTCAGGTGCCTGAGCGTGGTACTCGTCGACAATGAGGTCGAGTTGTTCGATCTGACGCAGGTCCGCGGTCTGGGTCGAAAGGACGCGGCGCAACGAACTGATGTTGTTTGCGCTGACCGACGCCAACGCCTCCGCAGGGAACGACGCCAACACTGCCCCGAGTTCGGGGTCGAGTGGCGGTCGGCGTCGTCTCAGCCCGGACTCGGCGCTGTCGTGGAGGGAGTCATCATGTCGTTGCACGCGACCGGTCCTCCGTGTCAGCTGCCGCCCGGTCGAGGACGGTGAGCTCCAGGTCGTCGGGGTCCAGGTCAGATGTGACGGCCTCGAAGCTTGCCAACGATCCTGGGTACTTGGTGACGACCTTGCCGGTGCCGCCAACGCGGTACCAGCTTGCGCAACCGCCGATCTGCCACACCGTTCCAGCCATGACGGCGTCCAGCCATTCGTTGTAGCGACGCTGCGCGTCTTCGGTGACGGCGACGCTGCTCGCGCCGGCTCGATCGGCGAGGTCGATGAGGGCGACGACCATCCGGGTCTGCGCCTCGATGATGCCAATGATCGAACCGGACGCTTGGGTGTTCGGGCCGGTGATGAGGAAGAGGTTGGGGAACCCGTACACCAGGGTGCCTTTCCAAGCCTGCGGTTCGCTCGCCCATTCTTTTCTGAGCTGTCTGCCGCCGATGCCGGTGTAGTCGACGCCTTCGAACAGTTCGGTGCCGCGGAACCCGGTTGCGAGGATGACTACGTCGGCGTCCCATTCGCGTCCGTCGGACCCCACAACACCGGTTGGTGTGAAAGCAACAATCCCAACGTCCCAGACAGTCGTCTTGGGGTCAGCCAGAGCCGGGTAGTACACGTTGGAAACGACGGGGCGACGACAGCCCCATCTGTAGTTCGGTGTCAGTAAACGTCGAAGGTCGGGGTCGGCAACGGCCGACTCAAGATGGTCGCGCCAATCGGCTTCCACCTTGTCTAAGAAGGTGGTGTCCATCGCGGCCTGAGCGTCCGTCGACACAGTGAAGAAGTCGTAGTGTTCCTTGCGTTTCCGGTCCATCTCTTCAGGTTTGGCACGGAACCTGGCCTTCGCGGCCTCGTCGTAATGTTCCTCGGGTTTCGGCATCACGTATGGGGGGGTGCGAACGACCGACAACACCTCGGCCGCCGTGTCGACGGCGTACGGGACAACCTGTACCGCGCTGGCCCCGGCGCCGATGACCGCGACTCGCTTGCCCTCGAGTCGAACGTCAGGGTGCCAGTGGGCGGTATGCAGGATTTCCCCACGGAACTCATCCATCCCTGGGAGGTCAGGAATCAACGGTCGGCTCAACGCCCCGACTGCTGAGATAAGGAAGCGGCACCGGATGGTGGACGCGTCGGCGAGGGTCAGTAGCCATTCGCCTGAATTGTGTTCCCAGGTCGCGGCTACGAGTTCGGTTTCGAACCGGATTCGGTCGCGAATGCCAAGGTCGTCGACAACCTTGTTCATGTAGGCGAGTATCTCGTGCCAAGGCGCGTAGTTGCAGGACCATTCGGCGTTGGGGGCGAATGAGAGGCTGTACAGCTGGGCTGGCACATCGCATGCGGCGTTCGGGTACTGGTTGTCTCGCCAGACCCCGCCGACCTCGCTGGCTTGCTCGAGCAGTACGAAGTCGTTGCGCCCCGACGTCAACAGCTCGTGCGCGGCGGACAGGCCGCTGAAGCCTGCACCGATGATTACCGTCTCGATAGTCTCGCCGGTCATCGTGTGTGTTCCTCCTGCGCTTCGTATCCCCGCATGGCCTCGATGTATCGACCAATTCCGTCCTTCAGCAGCGACGGCGGGTCCAAGCCGAGCAGGATGCGTGTTTTCGATGCGTCGGTAGCGAACGCGTAACGCGGCGGCCGGGGACCGGTCGCAGGACTCCGGTCAACATCAACCTGCGCCGAAGGCACGTGGGTGCGGATCGCATCGGCTAGTTCGTAGGCATCGGTCAGCTCACCGGAACTTGCGAGAACGATGGTGAACGGGTCTGGGAGCGTCGAGGACGCGGCCGAGGCGAGAACCTTCGCTGCATCCACGGCATACACCAACTCGCCGCCGGTCACCGCAGCGTTCGAAACTGTGACTGGTTCGCCACGCAGGGCGGCCCGAACGAGCCGTTCGATCACCGCAGTGCCGGGACCTCCGGCGTCAGCTGGCGCGTACCCGTACAGAGTTGAAGGGCGAGCAACGACCACTGACAGGGCGCCAGTCGTTGCCAAACTGTGGAGGGTGTATTCCATCGCGACCTTCGATGCCGCGTAGTGGCTCTGCGGTACGGGGCCCACCGGCGAGTCTTCCGTCAACGGCTGCTGGTACGCCTGGTCGTAAACGCCCCAAGTGCTGGTTGCTACGAACCGGTGCGCGCCGTTCTCCGCTGCCCAGGTCGCTAACCGAGCCGGCGCAACCACGTTGACGTCGAGTGTCAAACCCAGGTTCCGTTGTGCTTCCAACGCGATGAGAGCGGCTGTGTGGATGACGACGTCAGGCTGCACCCCTTTCAGGGTTTTGCTCGTCAGATGCGGGTCGAGAAGGTCGCCGGTTAAGACGGTCGCTCCACGATCGAGATAGGACCGTCCGAGGATTTGTTGGAGGTAGCTGTGGTCAGGTGCACGGTCCAGCAGGGTCACTTCCCAGCCGTCGTCGAGCAGCCATCGACCGACGTGCGCACCTAGTAACCCGGTGCCGGTGATCAGCGCGTGCCCCGGCTTGGCGGGCGATGACGGTTCGAGACTCATTGACGAACGCCTCTCTAACGGTCTTCGGGGGTGCTGCTCGAATTACTGTTATGCCGGCGACGCAGCCGTCGACGAGGCGCCATGAGGGCAGCGTGTTCGGAGCAGCGAAGCTGAGCCACGGACCCGTCGGGCACGGTGAACGGACTGGCCGCTTCGGGGCAGCGAGAACGAACACGGCGTTCGACTGTATGGCATGAGCACGCTTTCTGACGGGCAACTGAAGTCGAGTGGCGACTGGCCGACCCTTCCCTCGATTTTGTCAACCTCGCACCCGTACCTGTAACCGCCAAATGATGCCGATCAGTAGCGGAGGGCGACCACCTGGCGGGCCGCAGATGTTCGTCGGCTGCGCCCCCCGTCAGCCAGTCAGGGCAGTGCACCCGACGCTGCCAAACGTTGCATCGCCAGGGCGGCAGCGAGCCGCAGCTTGCCGGGCGGGTCGAATCGGTAACCCAACGATTCCTCGAGACGAGGCACCCGGGCTTGCAGAGATGAGTGATGGCGATGAAGCAGCGTGGCTGCCTGACGGTAGCTCTCTGTCGCAGCCAACGCCTCAAGGATCAAGATGGAGTTCGGTGCTTCCTGTTCGAGTACACGCAACGCAACCACGTCCGGATCCGGCGTCTGGTCCTGGTCCCAGGAGCACGCCAGCCGCTGCATCACGCCCAGTTCGTCAAAGGAAAGATGCTGTGCAGGCGCGTAGAGACCGGCAGCGGCAGCGGATGTGAAACGAAGAGCGGTGAGTGCACCCCGCCAAGACTGGTGCAGTTCGCCTACCGGGAGGCTGGGACCGGTGCCTGACCGGAACTCGGGGCCGAGATCGGGTGAGTTGTGGTGCGGTTGGAGCACTACTGCCACCACCCGGCCTATCCGGGTTGAGCGTGGCCAAGGCGGAAGGGCAGCGGGATCGTCCTCCGAGCGAGAGGACAATATCGCCGTTACGCGCGCCGTTGCTCGAAGATCGAGACCGAGCCGTTGCGCGGCTTCGGCTCGGTCGGGGAACGACGACTCGGCATCCAGCAGCACGTCCACCCGTGCCGGGTCGTGACTTTGGTGGTGTCGGGTCCGCCCCAAGGCGACCTGCACGCCGGCCGACAAGCGTTCCAGGATTATCTGGTCGCTAGCGCCTTGCTCGCCGCAGCGTTCGATCCATACACGGCCGCCGATGGTTTCGGATAACGCTCGGGTACTTCCTTCGCAGCTGGCTTGATCGGGGTTCGCTTCGAGGGGGCGTCCGTCTGGGTTCACTCGGGCGCTGATGCGAAACGCGGGTACGTCGATTCCGGAGACCGCCCCTGACAGAGCTGCGGCTGCGCGCAGGAACGCATGCACGCCTGCGCGCCCTTCGACTAAAGAGTCGAAGTACTGGATGATACCGACTGCGTTCGCCGCCGAGGAGTCAATGTCGCGAAGGCGCCCTAACAGTTCTTGCATGGTGGCCCCTCCACACCTCTATGACGTTACCTCGTCGACGATGTGAATCGACTTCACCTGGGTGTAGCTCAGGAGCTCTTCGATTGATTCTTCCCGGCCGAGGCCGGAGGCCTTGTAGCCGCCGAAGGGCATCCCGATGAAGTGGCGGGCGGAACCGTTGATCCAGATGTAGCCGGCTCGAATCCGTTTGGCTGCTCTCAGCGCGAGGCGTACATCGTTAGAGAACACGCTCCCGGTGAGGCCGTAGCGCACTGAGTTGGCGATGTCGACGGGGTCATCTCCGTCGTTCCAGCGAATCACTGACAGGACCGGGCCGAAGATTTCCTCCACTGCGACGCGGTCTGTGGTGTCGACTCCGTCAAGGATGGTGGGTTCGAAGTAGTAGCCGTGCTGCGCCGTTGCAGGGGTTCCGCCGCCGCACACGACTCGGGCTCCCTGTTCAACGGCTTCGGATACGAAGCCGGTGACTCGGTCGAACTGCCGCTTGTCGACCATCGGTCCCTGTTCGTTGGAAGGGTCGACAGGGTTCCCGATCCGCCGTCCTTGTAGCCGGTCAACCATGAGGTTCAGAACTTTATCGGCCAATGTTTCGTGGATCACCAGGCGTGATGTGGATCCGCAGGACTGGCCGGACCAGGCGAAGTTCATGCCGCGGAAGGCAGCGTCTGCAACCTCTTGCGGGTCAGCGTCCGGATACACAACCATGGCGTTCTTGCCGCCGAGTTCGAGGGACACCTCCTTGACGCCGGTGTCGGCTGCATCACGCAGGATTCGCCGCCCGGTCTGCTCGCTGCCAGTGAACGAGATGCGCGTGACGTCGGGATGTTTTACGAGCCGAGAAGGCACCGTCGGTCCGTCGCCGGTCAGGATTTGGACTACGCCGGGCGGGAAGACGTCGCTGAGCAACTTTCCCAACCAGAGAGCTGAAAGCGGGGTCGCTTCGGCCGGCTTGAGAATTACGCAGTTGCCGGCGACCAGCGGGGCGGCCAGCTTGGTGACTGCGAATAGGATGGGATGGTTGAAGGGGACGATCGCGGCGACGACGCCGTAGGGTTCGCGGACGGTGAAGTGTGTACCGGTCGTTAACGGAACGCTGTATCCCTTGGTCTCGAGCGCTAGTCCCGCGAAGTAGCGGCAGACAGCTGCGGAGTGATTGACGTCCATGGCCATGATGCCGATTGGTGCCCCGCCGTCCACGGCGTCGAGTAGCGCCAGGTCGTCGCGGTTCGCTTCGATGATGGACGCGATCTGGCTAACGTATTTCGCGCGCTCGGTCGGTGGCATCGCCGCCCAGCTCGGCCATGCGCGGGTGGCTGCGGCTACTGCGGCATCAGCGTCGTCTACCGAGGCGTTGGGCACCTGCGCGATGACCTGTTCGGCGTGCGGCGACACCACATCGAAAGTTGCACCGTTCTGGGCGTCACGCAGGCCGCCGTCGAGGAACAGCTGCCATTGCGTGGCCAACATTTCCTGAGCGCGGGCCTGATTGTCGGCAAGCACAGTGTCATTCATGGCTATCTCCGTTCAGAGGGACGTCGCACCATGCTGGGTGCTCCACAGTTCCCAGGTGCGGTCGAAGGTTTTGACGGTCGAGTCCGCCGCCGAACGGGCCTCGTCGGTGCTCAAGTAGCGGACGGTGCCGAGCGACCGGCCGGCTAGGTCGACAAGGGCGGCGTGACGGGCATAGATAGCTCGGTACACCGCTTCGTGGATGGAGGCGCCGACGATGGTGGCGCCGTGACCGCGCATCAACGCGATGGGTGCCTGGGCGAGTGTTGCAGCAAGTGAGTCACCCAGTTCGGCTGTATCGACGAGCATGGTGTCGCGGTAGGTCGCAGCTCGAATCTCCCAAATTGGGCATCCGTCTATGAGGAACGCGTCGGTGTGGGCCAATGGGCGCAGAGGAACTCCGGCGACTCCGAACGGGATCAGCGCCTCGGCGTGGCAATGCACTACAGCCGTTACGTCTTTTCGACTGCGGTAGATGCCGGCGTGAATGTGACGTTCGACGGATGCCTTTATCTGCGCGGGGGGTTCACCGTCGCCGACCCGAATCGCTACCAAGTCCCGTTCGCGGACGAGGGCGGGCGCGCGGACGGCGCTCATGATGAAGCTGTCGGCGTCATCGGGGTCGCGGGCGCTCACATGCCCCCACCCGTCGACCACTTCGTACGCCGCGAGGACACGATTCGCGATAACCAGGTTTTTCAGTACTTGGTCACGTGTTGGCCTTACAGTGTGGGCGGCGGTCATGAGGGTGTTGGTTCGATGACGGGTTTCATTGCGCCTTCGGCAATGGAGGTCAACGCATCATCGACGGTGTCGAGGGTGTAATGGTTTCCGAGCAGCGCCGAGAAGTCGAAGTTTGTTTGGTGCTGTTCGAGCAGGTTGAACGCGCGCCAGAAGTGGGAGATTTCGGCCGAGATGCTGCCGGACACCGAGATTTGACGCATGTTGAAGCTGGTGGCGTGGATTTCGCTAGGTCGCGGGTCGGCTGCGCCGACGACCAAGACTCTCCCTCCGCGCCGCACAAGGTTCAGGCTTTCGGTGAAGGCGGGCGCTACCCCGCTGCATTCCGCGACGAGGTCGGCGCCGCGGCCGTCGGTTGCAGCAATGACCGCTTCGAGCCGCTCCTCGGGGGTGGTCGTTTGGATGTCGAGTACCTGCGACGCGCCCCATTGGGTCGCCAGGTTGAGGCGTTCGGTTGGCGCGCCGATGACGATGACCTGCGGTATACCGACCATCTTGGCGTAGGCCGTGGCGTAAAGACCGACCGCGCCGGAACCTTGGATGACGAGGGTGTCGGTGGGGGCGACGCGCCCGGCGGTCTCGAAAGCGTGCACGACGGTACGGAACGCGCAGGTCGCGGACGAAGCCAGAGCGGGTTCCAACAATTCCGGCACTTTCACGAGCTGGGAGCGGGGATGGACGTAGCAGTACTCGGCGAAGCCACCGGTCAGTCCTGGAAACTGGTCAGTTGGCCCGAAACCGTAGACGTTGGCGTTGATGCACAGGGTCGGTTGCTTCGCGATGGCACACCAGTAGCAGCTACCGCACCAAGGCGAAGCCCAAGCGATCAGGTCTCCCTCGCTCACCGGTCGGTTGAGGGCATCGGTTGTTCGGTTCGAACCGAGTGCGACAACACGCCCCACCATCTCGTGTCCGAGAACGAGGGGCACGCGGCAGGTTGTCGCGTGGCGCATGTGTCCTGCAGCGATGTGCACGTCCGTTCCGCAGCCAGTCGCGGCTTCGATTCGAACCAGCACAGCACTTTCGACGAGCGCCGGCACCGGTAGTTCGTGGACGCTGATCCCTGAGTCGTGGTCTGGGACCACGACGGCGCGAGAGGTGTGCGGGTAGCTCACAGTCGACGGTCCTCTTCCTTGAGGGCAGCATTACGGCGGTCGCCGCACCCACGGCTGCAACACTTCACTCGATAACGCTAACAAGATTGTCAACATTTTGCTACAGCCGAATTGGCGGCGGGTGGGACGGGCAGGGTCCTGGGTGGTCGGTTGAGCGGATTCGGTGCGCCTTACCCGCGGTCGGGTGGCGAGTCCACCGACCGGTGCGTGAACGGGGACGGTGCGCCCGGCTCTCGCGCGGCGCCTGGCGCCGACTCGGGGCAGCCACTACGTTCCGCGGCCGTGCAGCGCCGCAACCATCGCCCAACACTCGCGCCGTTTTGCGCGACGACGATGAGCCCTCGGCTGAGCACAAGTGCGCGAGCACGTTCCAGGCGCATCTCGACGGAGACCGGCGTTGGGGACGCGGTGGGCGGGTGGTGGTCGTCGAGTGCGGTGTGGCCACGGTGGTGGTTGTAGGTGTGGAGCCACTGCGGTAGTGCCTGGCGTCGTTCGGTTTCGGATCGGTAGGGCTTGGCGTAGGCCCAGAGGCGGGACCTGTAGCATGATCCGTTGTCGGTAAGCACCCGTTGGACGATGATTCCGTTGGCAGCAAAGAAGATCTGAGCGCACTGCCAGAACGCGACCACAGCTTCCTTCTTCTCATCGGGCAGGATTTCGGTGGAGGGCACCAGGTGCCGGAACAAGGCGATCCGAGCCGGTCCCCACCGCCGCAGCACGCGGACCTTGATGATCCGGCGTCCGGTGCGCGTGGGCGTGCGACCGGGACTGCGGTGCGGACGGCTGGATCGGTCGACCATGCCCGCTTCACCCTGCTCGCGGTAGCGATCGGCCCGCCGTTTCGCGGTCGAGACTGAAACCTGGAACCGCTCAGCCGCACGCCGTAGCGGCCACCCCTCGTCCACGACACAACGGGCCAAGCGCAGTCTGCCGGTCGCTAGAGGTTAAGTCGCGCCGTGGCTGGCCTCAGCCCTCCGCCGGGTGGACCTGGGTCGTCAACTCGATTCCGGAAGCATCTTCGGGGTGCGGTTCTGCTGCAGTTCGATGCCGCCCGGGGTCACCGGCGTGTACAGGTTGATGAGGGAACCTTCCGGGTCCCTGATGAGGACTGAGCGGTTCCCCCAAGGCATCGTGACGGGACTCTGCACGACATGGAGGTCGTCGCCGTACTCGTCCAACAGCTTCGAGAAGAGCACCTCCACGTCCTCCACGAGGAACTCGAAGATGGCGGTGTTGTTAGCGCCCGCACGCGGCGTGTTTTCCTTTATGAAGGCGACCCGTTCCGGAGTACTCAGCGCGAACGTGGCGGACGGCGTGACGACCTCGACGAAATCTTCCGTCAGGTACTGGGCTGTGACGCCGGTGATCATCTCGTAGAAGCGGACAAGGCGCGGCAGGTCGTCGGTGATGAGGCGGACGGACGCGAGTTGGACAGAGTTGGATTTGGACATGGCGACAACGCTAGCCTGGATAGGGGTCGAATCCTGTCCACTATTTCGTCAACATTTGGAGATGCGGTGCAGTCGACAGCTCGCGTACTGACGCTGCTCGAGATCCTGCAGTCGGGCGGCATGAAGACAATCGCTGAGCTTGCCGAGCAGCTCGGGGTCGACAGCCGAACCGTGCGTCGCTACGTGGAGCACCTACGCGACCTTGACATCCCTGTCGACTCGGTCCGCGGTCGGTACGGTGGCTATCGGTTGGCTCCCGGCTACCGTATGCCACCTCTCATGCTGACGGACGAGGAGGCGTTGGCCGTCATTTGGGCGTTGCTCGTCGCGGACCGCTCGGGTTCAGGACCGGTGTCGGAGACGGCGATCCAGAACGCTGCAGCCAAAGTGCGTCGCGTTGTGCCAGCGTTGCTGGGACGTCGCATCGAAGCCGTTCTCGCCGTCGTTGACTTCACGAGCGCGCGGGAGAGTGTTCGGCCAGTCGCCAACGAAGGGGACAGCGGTCGCGGACGCGGGTTGTTCGACCTGTCCGAAGCCGCGCGTGATCGGCGCCCAGTTTCATTCGACTACACCCCCCGCTTCGGCCCACAAGAACGGCGCGAAGTGCACCCTTACGGCGTTGTAGCTCACCGAGGCTTGCTTTATCTGTCGGGTTTGGATGTTGCCAAGCAGGTGACGCGAACCTTTCGGTTGGACAGGATTTCCGGTATACGGCAGCTTGACGGCGTTTTCTCCTCTTCATCACAGAGAGAGCCGTTTCGGCCGGTTCTGGGACCGCTCCCCCCGGACCCAAGTCGAGTAGAGGTGTCGGTTCTGGTGCAAGCCGACGCTGAACGCGTGTGGAATCACATTCCTCGAGTGTTCGCTTCGGTGACCCCGTTGCCAGACTTCCGGGCAGAAGAAGTTTGGGTCAGGGTTTTTCTCCGTGTGGAACGCCTCGAATGGGTCGCCGGCCGACTAGCTGTCATGGATCGGCCGTTCATTATCGAGCACCCGCCCGAACTCGCCGCCGCCGTGCAAGCTCTCGCGCATCGTTTGGTTGTGGCATCGACTACGACGCCTAACGGCAGCGCCGTGCCCACCCCGAGCACTTGCGCTGACGAATCCTCGGCATGACCCGATGAGTGACAAGAAATATCTTGAAACCTCAAGACTATTAGGCCGCGCACACTGCAAGCCCACACCGATGGAGGATCTCGCGGCGTCGGCGGAGTTCGGTGGCCTCGTCGCGGCCTTCGACGCCGCAGGCAAGCCGGTGGCGGCCGTGTGCCACGGCCCGGCCGCACTGCTGCCAGCGACGGGCCCGGACGGCAAGTGGCTCTTCGCCGGGCGGCGGGTGACCGGTTTCTCCGACGTCGAAGAGAGCCAGGTCGGTTTCGCCGACCGGGCGCCGTGGCTGTTGGAGGACCGCCTAGCTTGCGCCGGTGGCCGGTTCGAGAAGAGCAGCGGCCCGTGGGAACCACACGTCGTGGTGGACGGCACCCTCCACACCGGACAGAACCCGGCCTCGTCGGCGCCGCTGGCCGAAGAGCTGGTGAACGCGCTGCAGCCGGCAGGGCAGGCCCGATGAACGACGGCCGGTGAGGGCCCCGCCCTCACCGGCCGCGCCTGGTTCCCGCATGCGGTCAGCTGCTCAGTTCCTCCCGCATCGAACGACGATAGGAATACGCTCTCGGGGTCGCACCGAACCGCGAGCGGAACTCGTTGATGAAATGTGACGTACTGCCGTAACCGACTGCTCGGGAAACCTGCGTGACGGTCAGATCGCCTTCGACGTGCAGCTCTCTAGCACGATTCAGGCGCATTTCCTTGACGAACTGATAGGGCGATTTTCCGGTGACCTCGCGGAAGAGATGCGAGAACGCCGAGGGACTCATCGAGACCCGTTCCGCGAGATCGCTCACGGTGAGCAGTTCGGACATGTTGTCCCGTACGTGCGAAATCACCTCGCTCACCGGGTTGCGCGCCACTTCGGTGGCGGCGAGGTCCAGCAGGCGGGAGAACTGCTCGGCCTGCAGGACCCGGTACACCATTTCGGCGGGATAGATCGGGGCGAGCACCCGCCGGTCGACGACGTCGGCCGAGACCCGCCGGACGAGATCCGGGTCGATCTGGAGCACCAGCGACAGGAACGGCCTGGCGGGCGAGGCTTCCACGATCTCCGCGGTGAAGTGCTGGCGCCCCGCTGAGCACGAGGTAGTCGAAGGGGTCGTAGCAGTGCTTCTGCCCGTCGGTGACCACGCATTTTCGGCCTTGCGCGATGATGCACAGCGACAGCGACTGCACCTCTTCCCACTGCGGTGCGGCCGGTAGAAGGTCAGGCCCGGCCAGTCCCCCGGATTGCCGTCCAGTACCGGTGTCCCCGCGGAAATCTCCGCGAGCAGGTCACTAGCGGTGTGACGTTCCTCGCGACACAGCTGCGGATTCCAGCAGACCAGCTGCGGATTCGTGCAGAACCCGCGGCTCGTCACCGAAACACTGGCGCCGAGCCGCGCACAACTGGGCTCGGATCTGCTCGGCACGCGCCTGATCGATTCGGGTCTCGAGCTCTGTAGGCGTGTCATCCACCGGGGCTTTCACTTCCGACAGCATCATTCCCGGGTGCATCAAATAGCTTTGTCCGCGGCGGAGTCGTCTCGCCTTCAGTTGGACTGGGCTCGACCTCGGCGGCGCCGGCGACCTCGTCGACTGCGGCAGCGGCGAGTCAGTGTCGGGGCCGGATCGTCCAAGACCGTGGGGCATGGTCACGCCTGCAGGCCAAAGCATCACAACGACCGGCGATCTTCGTCGATGCGGAACCCTGGTGGCTGGCGTGCGGTGTGTTGAGCCGAGCGGCAGTCGGCTCGGCAGATCGCGAGACCGATAAGGAGACTGGGGTTGCATCTCCAAGGTGGGTGACTATTGCGGCTTGGCTCGCGTGCTCAGCACAAGCTGTGAGGAGAGAGCGTCGGTCAGAAGGCGCCATTGCGGCATCGCGGATGCGCCTGGCGCGTTACCGATCACTTGGATACCGACGTGGTCGGCTCCGGCGTCGAGGTGTTCGTGCAGCCGTTGCGCGATGATGTCGACGTCGCCCCACACAACGAGGTCGTCGACGATCCGGTCGCTGCCCCGGCCGCTGTCGATATCGGCTTCGGTGTAGCCGAGGCGTAGGAATTTGGCGACGTTATATGGGGTGGTGAAATAGCTATGCAAGTGTTCTCGGGCGATTGCCCGTGCCGTCTCGGGATCGCGTTCGAAGAGGACTGCTTGTTCTACACCGAGGAACGGCTTGGGTCCCAGGATTTCCCGCGATTGTGCGGTGTGTCCGACTGTGACGTGGTAGGTGTGTGCACCCGCGGCACGGTCGCGGGCCAGCTCGACCATCTTCGGTCCGTAGGCAGCAAGCAGGCGTCGCACCGGTGCCGCCGGAGTGGGGTTGATGCTGGTGACCGCATCGAGGTAGTCCAGGTATTGGCGCATCGCTGATACGGATGGCACCCCGGGTTTTCCGGCACCAACACCCAGCCCCAGCACGTAACGGTCAGGGTATGCGTCAGACAGCAGCACCGCCGCTCCGTGAGTCCAGCGTGCCTCGCGCGACCAGATCTGTGCAATACCGTTGAGTACCGCGATCCGCTTCGTACATGACAACAGGAAACCCGCATGCGTCAGGGCTTCCCGGCCGAGCAGTTCCGGTATCCAGAGCGCACGCCAGCCGAGTTGTTCGAGTTCTTGGACGGAGTCGCGCACCACGCTGGCAGGTTGTGCTTCGAAATCGAACGTCCAGATGCCGAACTGTCCGAGGTTCATTCCCTCGATCGGTGCCACGGTTACTCCATTTCCGCCCCCGCTGTTGGGGGCGTTCAGAGGGCGTCGCTGCGTTTCCATTCGTCAAGCACGCGGCTGGTCAGGTTCTGTATGTGCCGGACCGCGACGTGTTCGGCGGTCTCGGCGTCTTGCTGGGTGAGCGCATCCAGGATCCGGGCATGCTCGAGGGCTGCGGGGCGTTTGCTGGAGTTCCACGCCGTCGAGTACGCCGCGAGGATCACCTGGGTCTGGACGCGTTCGAGGGAATCGACCAGACAGGCGTTGGCCGAGAGATTCTGAATGGTCTGGTGGAATTCCAAGTCGGCGCGGCGTGCCATGGCAGGGTCTCCGGCGTCGACTGCGGCGGAGAAGCGGCCATGAATGTCAGTGAGTCGTTGCAAGGCGATGTCGTCAACGTGGGGTGCAGCCAGCCGTGCCGCCAGTCCCTCGAGCGGCGCCCGAACGATCAGTGCGTCCAGCAGATCGTGCCGGCTGGGCGCGGCGACGGCCGCGCCGCCGGCTGTCTTGCGGACCAGTCGTTCGGAGATGAGGCGTTCGACAGCGGACCGGACCGGGCTGCGGCTCATTCCGAACAAAGTCGCCAGGCCCACCACGCTGACCTGACCGCCGATCGCGAGTTCGCCGTCAAGGATCATCGCGCGGATCCGATAGTAGGCGGCTTGCGTGAGATTGTCGCCGGTGTTCTCGGGAGCGTTCGTGTAGTCGCCCTCGCCGAGTTCAGTGCCGCTGTCGTATGGCTGCGCTGCCATGAACAATGCCTCCTGGTGTGACGGTCCGGCCGGATATGTTCTCACATCGGCAAAACCGGGCCGGGGCGTTCGGACATTCTCGGTAGTCGCACCATCGCCGGTGTCAGGTCCTTCACGGTCGCGGCGCCAAGCAGCTGCATTGTGACCCGGATCTCCTTCGCCAGCAGGTCCGCGACCCGGCGCACGCCTGGTTCGCCTGCCGCCATCAGCCCATAGAGGTAGGCACGGCCGACAAGGATCGCGTCGGCGCCGAGACACAGCGCGGCGACGACATCCGATCCGGACAGGAACCCACCATCGACGAGCAACTCGGCGCGGTCGCCGATCGCCTCGGCGACCGACGGGAGCGCCTCGAGCGGAGTCGCGCAGCGATCGAGCTGACGGCCGCCATGGTTGCTCACAACGACGGCGTCCGCGCCGGCCGCGACCGCGGCTTCAGCGTCGTCCACCGACTGGATCCCTTTCACGATCAGCTTGCCATCCCATTCCGACCGCAACCAGGCAAGATCGTCCAACGTGACCGAAGGATCGAACAGCTGGTTCGCCAGGTCCGCGACCGTCCCCCGCCAACCGGACAGCGACGCGAACGACAGCGGCGGCGTGGTGAGCAGGTTGAACCACCAATGAGGGTGGCGGGCCCCGTCGACGATCGTGGACAGGCCCAGCGACGGCGGGATGGTCATTCCGTTGCGGACGTCCCGCAGCCGGGATCCGGCGACCGGGGTGTCGACGGTGAGAATCAAGGCTTCATAACCATGGTCTCGTGCTCGGCGGACGAGATCGCGGCTGCGCGCGCGGTCGCTCCACAGGTACAGCTGGAACCATCGACGGCAGGCGGGGATTTCCGCGGCAACGGCCTCGATCGAGGTCGTGCCCATCGTCGAGAGCGCATACGGAATGCCGGCCGCACCGGCCGCACGCGCCACGGCACGCTCCCCCTCATGGTGCATCATCCGCGTGAAGCCGGTAGGCGCGAACACCACCGGGATTGAGGCTTCCCGCCCCAGCAGAGACACGGTGGGATCCACGTCTGACACATCGCGCAGCACCCGTGGGACGAACTCCACCGATTCGAGCACCGCGCGGGCACGCCACATGGACCTCTCGTCCTCCGCAGCGCCAGCGACGTAGTCGTAAACCGCACGCGGAACCCGGCGCTGCGCGGCGGCAGAAAAGTCGCGCACGGTAGCGGCGCGCCTGGCTCGCCGGCGATCACCGCTGAGTACCAGCGGCTTGGGCTGCAGCAACGGAGCCAGCTCCGACCACCGGGGCAGCTGCCGGTAGCGGGCACGAGCGTCACGGTCCATGCCACGAGGCTGCATCCAGCCGACACCAAAGTCAAGTACGTCCGCATCCACAAGGACCAGACCAGGCGATTCACGCATCCAATACACGAGCAGGTTGACAAGTACTGGATGCATGTTCATGCTCTTCGTACTGCTCATGCATGCACGGTGCCGAAGGAGCTGCCGTTATGTCCGCCGAATACCGTGTGGTCGTCCCTCTCCCCGACCACGACTTCGACACAACCGAGTCCGCCGTGTCGTGGCAACGATTCACCCGCGCCGGGTTCAAGGTCACGTTCGCCACCGAGACGGGTCGGGTTGCCGAGTGCGATCAGCGTCTGCTCAAGAGCGGGTGGTTCAATCCTCTGCCGGCGGGGCCGGAAGCCGTCGCGGCGTATCGGGAGATGACCGCGGCGCCAGAATTCCGCGAACCAATCGCCTTCCGCGACATCGACGCGAATGAATTCGACGCGATCCACCTCTCGGGTGGCCACGCGCAGGGAATGCGACAATACCTCGACAGCGGTGTCCTGCAACGACGCGTCATCGACTTCGCGCGGGCAGGCAAGCTGATTGGCGCTGTCTGTCACGGAACGTTGATTCCCGCCCGCAGCATCGACCCCGTCACCGGACGCAGCATTATCTCCGGACGGCGATTCACCACGCTGACACTTCCACTGGAGAAGTGGGCATTCCGGATCACCTGGTATCGCGTGGGGCGCCGATACCGCACGTACTGGAAATACACCGAGACCGAAGTCCGGCGCGCCGTGCAACCGGACGGTGCGCTGCTGCGAGGTGAGTCGGTCGACAAGCCGTTCGTTGTTGAGGACGGCAACTTCATCAGTGCCCGGTATCCGCTCGACGTCCCTGCCTATGCCGACGCGTTCGTTCGCAAGCTTGAGCACAGCCACGAACACCGCACCACTGCGTAGCCCGTCAGGCACATCACCATGCACCTGTGGCATTGGCTGCGGGTGACTCCGACCTTCCTTGCGTCACCGTCGACCCTATGAAGGAGCAACCATGTCCACGTCTGCAGCTGCCGATGAGCGCCGCGACCGTCGCGGTACCAACGCCCTCTTCTCCGGCAATAAGCTCAAGCTGGGTTTGTTCGGCCCGAACTGCGATCACGGCTGTGCAATGACCCTCTCATCCGATGTTCCGTCCTTGACGTGGGAATACACCAAACAAGTTGCGGAGATCGCCGATCGTGCCGGATTCGAAGCCCTCGTTCCGGTCGCACGATGGAAGGCCATCGGCGACAACGGCTTCAATGGCCGCAACTTCGAAACCTACACCTGGGCCGCAGGCCTGGCGTCGGTCACCGATCACATCACGCTGGTTGCCACCGCGCATGTCCAGGCTAGCCACCCTGCCGCCGCGGCCAAGATGGTCGCCACCGTCGACCACATCAGTGGGGGTCGAGTCTGCCTGAACATCGTCAACGGCTGGTTCGAGCCCGAGTTCAAAATGCTGGGCAGTGAATTCCTCCCGCACGACCGCCGCTACCAGTACACCACCGAGTGGTTCGAACTGGTGCGCAAGTTCTGGACCGAGGATTCCGAGTTCGACTTTATTGGCGAATTCTTCCGTGTGGAGGGCGGCTATTCGCAACCGAAGCCGGTCCAGTCTCCGCTGCCATCGATCATGAACGCCGGGGGGTCCAAGACCGGACGCGAGTTCATCGCCAAATATGCCGACGCGGGCTACGTCCTGCTCGCCGGGTACGACCTCGACGCGGCACGAGCACAGGTCGAAGCTCGTGCGAACGACGCGGCCGAGGTCGGGCGTGAGGTCGACACGTGGACGACCGCCTACGTGATTCAGCGCGACACCAAGGAAGAAGCGCAGGCGTACCTGCAGAAGGTGTTCGTCGACGAGGCGGACATGAGCGCCGGCGACGCCGCCGCCAAATACCTCGGACTCAACTCCTCGGCCATGGAACCGCACCAGTGGGAAGAGTTCAACCTGCACCTTCGCGCCGGCTACGGCGGATACCCGCTCGTAGGCACCGCCGACGACATCGCCGAAGAGCTGGCACGGCTGTCGGATATCGGCGTGGCCGGGGTGTCACTGTCCTTTGTCGACTTCGTTGACGGGCTGGAGCGATTCAACGCTGACGTCCTGCCGAAACTCGAAAACGGGGGCCTGCGCAAGCCCTACTCCCCGCACGCCTGACCCACCATCCTCGCGTCGCCGAAAGGCCCCCGATGTCGACCGCCCTTCCACCCCCCGAACTCGCGCCGCAAGTCGACGCGCACACCTTCCGGGAATCGATGGCGCGCGTGTGTGCGCCCGTCACGATCGTGACGACGCTCGCACCGGACGGCACGCCCTACGGCACGACCGTCAGCGCGTTCAGCTCGCTCTCACTCAACCCGCCCATGGTCACCGTATCCCTCGGCAAAAAGTCCAACATTCTGGCCCACGTTCGCCGGTCACGCCGACTGTCGGTGAACGTGCTGTCCAGCGGTCAACGCGACATTGCCGCAGGGTTCGGACGCAGTGGCGGAGACAAGTTCTCCGGCTTGCACTGGCGGATGCAGGAGCGACTGCCCCACCTCGGACCGGTCACGGCGTGGCTCGCCTGCGACGTCGCGGAGCTGGTCGATGGCGGCGACCACGTCGTCGTCCTCGCCACCGTCACACACGCCCAGTTCAGCGACCGCCTCCCTCTGATCTACGCCCGTCAGACCTTCGGAACCCACGATGAGTTGGCCAAGGGGCAGCGATGCGCCTAGCGAACGTGCGTGGCCGCGCATCGGTCGTGCTCGACCACCAGACCGGCGTTGACGTGCACGATGTCACCGAGGGCGCGTTCCCCGCGGACACCGCGGAACTGCTCGGGCGGTGGGACGAGTTCCAGCGCTGGACAACGACCCAGCCCACATCATCGTGGGACCACGCCGAGAAAACCTTCGAGTACGCCGACCTCGGCCCGGTGGTCGCCGCCCCACGCCAGATCTTCGCGATTGGCCTCAACTACGGCAGGCACCGGGACGAGACGGGTTTCACCACAGCCACCGAGCCCGTGATTTTCACGAAATTTGCGAGCAGCCTCAGCGGTGCCCACACCACCGTCACACTGCCCTCCGACAGCGTCGACTGGGAGGCTGAGCTCGTCGTGGTGATCGGCAAATCCGGACGCGATATCCCGCCGGAGGAAGCCTGGGATCACATTGCCGGGCTGACCCTCGGGCAGGACCTCTCCGACCGGGCACATCAGTTCGCGGCGACACCACCGCAGTTCAGCATGGCAAAATCGTTCCGGAACTTCTCGCCGGTGGGCCCGTTCCTGGTGACTCCCGACGAGTTTCCCGACCCCGACGACATCGAACTGGGTTGCGTCCTCAACGGAGAACCCGTGCAGCGAGACCGGTCGGCCAACATGATTCGTGGAATCCCAGCCCTCCTTGAAACGCTGTCAGGGATCGTTGAACTGGCGCCGGGTGATCTCGTGTTCACTGGCACCCCAGCCGGCGTCGGCATGGGCTATGACCCGCCGCGGTACCTGCGCCCGGGCGACGAACTCGTCACATGGGCATCGGGTATCGGCGAAATCCGGCAGCGATTCCGTGCGAGGAACGCGTGACCCCCGAGCGCGGCGTCCGAGCGCAGCCGACGAACGGAGAGTGGGAGATGGGACTCGCAGACACACACCGCCGCAGCCTCGAGGACAGCGCGGCGTTCTGGAGCAAGGCGAGCAAGCTCATTGCCTGGAGCCGCGCGCCAAGTCAGGTCGTACCCGAATCGTCCGGCCGGTGGCAGTGGTTCGCCGACGGACGTCTCAACACCTGTTTCAATGCCCTCGACCGCCACGTCATCGCGGGTCACGGAGATCGCGTCGCCCTGGTCTGGGAGAGCGCGATGACGGGAGCGCAGGAACGCTTCACCTACGCTGCTCTGCAGCGCGCCGTCGAGGTGTGCGCCGCGATGCTGGTCAATCTCGGGGTAGGGCACGGGGATCGCGTCGTGATCTACATGCCGATGATTCCCGAGGCCGTCATCGGCATGCTCGCTTGTGCCCGGATCGGCGCCGTCCATTCGGTCGTGTTCGGTGGATTCGCCGCGCCGGAGCTTGCCGCTCGCCTCGATGACGCAGGGCCCAAGGTCATTCTGACGGCGTCCTGCGGATTCGAGCCGGGGCGGGTGATCAACTACAAGGAGCTCGTCGACGAGGCGCTCGCCATGGCTGACAACGACATCTGCGCCGTGGTCGTGAAGCAGCGACCCCAGTTGCCCGCCAAGCTTCAACCCGGCCGTGATCTCGACTGGAACGCCGAGATGGAAGCGCACGCGGGGGCGAAGCTAGCCTGTGTCGACGTCGCCAGCGGCGACCCCCTCTACATTCTCTATACGTCCGGCACGACCGGACGGCCCAAGGGAGTCGTCCGAGACAACGGCGGGCACGCCGTCGCCCTGGCATGGTCGATGCGGCACATCTTCGGTATCGAAGCCGGCGACGTATGGTGGGCCGCCTCGGACATCGGCTGGGTCGTCGGCCACTCCTACATCGTGTATGCCCCGCTGCTGATCGGGGCGACGACCGTGCTCTACGAGGGAAAGCCGGTCGGCACACCGGACGCGGGAACGTTCTGGCGGATCTGTGCCCGGCACCGGGTCACAGGTCTGTTCACCGCGCCCACGGCCTTGCGTGCGATCCGGCGAGCCGACGAGGACGGCGCACACGTGCGCGAGCAGGTGCTGGACGCGCTTGAAGCGCTGTTCGTGGCCGGTGAGCGCCTTGATGATGAGACGGCCACCTGGGCGCGGAACGTGCTCGGGGTACCGGTGGTGGACAACTGGTGGCAGACGGAAACGGGATGGCCCATCACGGCCGGATCCCGCGAGACACGAGCAAGCGGGGGTAGGCCGACACCCGGCTTCAATGTCGTCGTTCTCGACGCGAACGGCCGCGACGTGCCGCGCGGCGGGGAGGGCTCGATCTGCCTACGGCTGCCGTTACCACCCGGGGTCACCACGGCGATCTGGAACGACCCGGACCGTTTCGCGTCCGAGTACCTCACGGCTTACCCGGGCTACTACCACACGGGCGACAGCGGCTACATCGACGACGACGGCACCGTGCAGGTGCTCGGGCGCACCGACGACGTCATCAATGTGGCAGGCCATCGCCTGTCGACGGGTGTCCTCGAAGGACTCCTCGCCACTCACCACAGTGTCGCGGAGTGTGCGGTGGTCGGACTCGACGATCCGCTGAAGGGGCAGGTCCCGCACGCGTTCATCGTGCTCAAGAACGGCGCCGACCATCAGGACCCGGCCGTGGCCGACGAACTTGTTCGGCTGGTCCGGGCGCGATTCGGCGCCGTCGCGGCACTTCGTGAGGTCCACGTGGTTGCCGCATTGCCCAAAACCCGCTCGGGAAAGGTGCTGCGCCGCACCATCCGCGACGTGGCTCAGGGACAAACCGTCGATACGCCGCCCACGATCGAGGACCCGTCCGTCCTTGCCGTGCTCAAGACCCAGCTCGGGGTACGGCCTGCGAAATCAGCTCACAACATCGGTCGCCGGACGAAGGGAGCCGCACCGTGACTCAGGCACCCACCGGCCGCAGGCCGCCGGTATCCGCCCAGGCAGAAATCGGACCTCCCGCGGTGCGGGAAGCGATCGCGGCGTTCGCACAGGGCATGCCGGTCGTGATCGTCGACAGCGAGCACGACGAGAACGGCGGTGACCTCGTTTTCGCCGCAGAGTGCGCGACTCCGCAGCTCGTCGCGGTCGCTGTCCGGTACGGCTCGGGCTTCCTCTGCGTCGCCATCACCGAGTCCGACGCCGATCGCCTCGAGCTGCCCGCCATCAGACGCAGCCACGACCCGCACGGATCGGCCTACACGGTCACGGTTGACGCCCGCGAGGCAATTTCGACCGGCATCTCGGCCACGGATCGCGCGATCACCCTGCGCACACTGGCCGACCCAAACGCCGAGCCGAGCTCATTCACACGCCCGGGTCATGTCGTGCCGCTCCGCGCGTCCGCCGGCGGAGTGCTGCAACGCCCGGGCGCCGCCGAGGCCGCGGTCGACCTCGCCGTCCTTGCCGGCAGGCGGCCTTCTGCCGCACTCTGCAAGCTGGTCTCGGAGAACGACCCCCGGGAGCTGGCGCAGGGCAGCGAGTTGCGCCGTTTCGCGCAGCACCGCGGGTTCCCGCTCATCTCGGTCGCAGACCTGCGGGACCACCGCCTCTGCAACGGAGTCGTGGTCGCCCCCACCGCCCGGACGAATGTCCGATTAGCGCACGCCGACTTCACCGCAGTCAGCTACCACAGCATCCTCGACGAGCGGGAGCACATCGCCTTCGTTCTAGGCAACCACTCCGGTGAGTCCGTACCCGTGCGAATACAGCGCGAATGCCTGATCGGTGACGTGTTCGGCTCCCACCGCTGCGACTGCGCGGACAGCACCCATCAAGCGCTGGCCACGATCGCCGCCGCCGGTCACGGCGTCTTGATCTACCTTCGCAGTCCCGTCAACACATCCGTACTGGGGCACAGACCCGCAGCCACGATCGCGAACCGCGACACGGCGATAGCCGCAGGCATTGTCCGAGACCTCGACATTTCCTCGGTAGACCTCCTTACACCGTACGCGGCCGAAGCCGACGCACTGGCCCGCCTCGGCATCCGCGTCGCCACCCGAACAGCACAGCTTCACACGACGCGCTCGGCATAGCCGCCGCGGATGGTCTCGAACACCGCGCTGGGCTAACTGTCAACCTGTCTGCATTAAGGTTTCCACCTCGATGTCGCTTCGGTAGCCGGCGGACTAGGTGAGCGCGACGAACGCACGCAGGTCGATGTGTCCGTCACCCAGCATGCCGTGCGCCGGCAACGCGTCCAACGGCAATGACGCGATCGTCGCGAGCCGGGGTTCACACCACGTGTGGAAGGGTCAACCACCACGCCCGTAACCGTCGCAGGGAACGCTCACAACGGTTACGGAACCTGATTGTCCTCGGTCGGACAACAACCGTAGAACGCCACCGGACCAGCCGTGTCCCGCTCGGCTGTCGAAACCGTCACTCCCCGCGGCAACCCAACACCTGCCGAAGATCTTCGTGATCGGAGCAAGTCGTGACGACCTCGGAAAGGTTGCTTCGGGCGCCCGAAGGACCGGACCTGCGGCTCCAGAGGGGTATCCATCCCCGTAGGTCTTTTCCCGCGACAGTCGCAGTGAACGATGAGAAATTTGCAATCACACCACGCTGACCGAGGTGTGCCGCCGGGCTTCTCCCCAGGGCGAACGTTGCCCGACGCCCGGCGCTCCTGGGCAAGCTTCGAGAATCGATGATGCAGCACCACACCGTTCGCGCCGGCTCACCGACAGACGCCTACCGCGGGGCGGGGTCGTCCGCGAGGTAAATCGAGCGCATCCACACCGACGTTCCCACGTCGTTCAGGGTCTGCGCGAGCTGGCGCGCAGCGGGTCCGTCCGGCGCGGCACCGCGATCGCGCTCACGGTCGATCGCCGCCGCCGTCGCGTCGACCAGTCCCGACATGATCTCCTGCCACTTCTCGGCAACCTCGGGCACGCCGTTCCACATGTCGCAGCCCTCACGAACCGCCGCGCCATGCCTCCGCCACACTCCCGACATGCGCTCGAAAGTGAGACTGAGCGACGCGCGGCCTTCCTTCGGGCACCGCCGAGAACCAACTGTCGGGCAAGGCGTAGCTGTCGAGTACCTCATCCGCGATCCTGCGCAGCAGAGCTGCCAATGCCTCATGTCTGGACTTGTAGTAGAAGCGGCTGCGAGCGATACCCGCCGCCTCTGCGATCTCCTCCACGCCCAGGTCGCGCAAGGGTTTCTTTTCCAGCAAGTGCTCAAGCGCATCCAGCAGCTGCTCTTTGCGCTGTTCCTTGATCTTCCGAGCCCTCCGCGGCTTCTCGCCGGTCGCGCTGCATCCGACGGCCATCGCTCAGCCGGATACGTCCACGGTCCGGCGCCGTGTACCGCATTGGTCGGAGTTCGCGCCACTGCTCAAGCCACGCCCGGTGCTCCTTGACGGGCGCCGGCGCCGCGCGGCGGCGGCCGCGTCCGTGGAGGACCTGCGGCGGATCGCCCGCCGGCGCACTCCACGGGCCGTGTTCGACTACGTGGACGGGGGCGCCGAGCGTGAGGTGTCGTTGCGGCGCTCCCGCGAGGCGTTTGACAGGGTCGAGTTCCGGCCGAGCGTGCTGCGCGATGTCAGCGCGATCGACATCAGCACGACCGTGCTGGGCGCCTCGACCAGACCACCTCTGGTCCTCGGCCCGACCGGGTTCACCCGCATGCTTCACCACGAGGGCGAGATCGCCGTCGGGCGGGCGGCTCGACGTGCCCGCCTGCCCTACGCGCTGTCGACCATGGGCACCACCTCGCCGGAGGATCTGGCAGCGACGGCCCCGGGTGCCGACCACTGGTTCCAGCTGTATCTATGGCGCGACCGCGACCGGACGCACGAGCTGATCAACCGCGCCCGCGCCGCCGGCTTCGGCACCCTCGTGCTCACCGTCGACACCCCGGTCCCCGGCGCTCGGCTCAGAGATGTCCGCAACGGCATGACCATCCCGCCCACCTTGACCCTGCGCACGTTCCTCGACGGTGCGGTCCGGCCCCTGGTGGTGGTTCAACATGCTGACCACACCCCCGCTGGAGTTCGCGGGGTTGTCCTCGTTCGCCGGCACCGTGGCCGAGCTCGGCAGCCTCTCGACCCGTCCGCCACTGTGCGCGACGTTCGTTGGCTGCGTGAGACCTGGCCGGGCAAGCTCATCGTGAAAGGCCTGGCCAGCGTTGAGGACGCGCTTTCGGTTGTCAACGCCGGCGCGGTTGCCGTCGTTCTGAGCAACCACGGCGGTCGACAGCTCGACCGGGCACCCACCCCCTCGAGCAGCTGCCCGCCGTGGTGAAGGCCCTCGACGGACGGGCAGAGGTCTACGTCGACGGTGGTGTCATGTCCGGCGCCGACATCGTCGCCGCGGTCTGCCTCGGCGCCACCGCAGCGTTGATCGGCCGGGCCTACCTCTACGGGCTCATGGCGGCCGGGGAGAGGGGAGTCGACCGGCTCCGGGAAATCCTCCGCAACGACGTCCGACGCACCATGCAACTGCTCGGGGCCACGACCACCGACGAGCTCACCGCGGATCGCGTGCGCTTCCGGGCACGAAGCACCAAGAGCCCGCCGCGAGCCAGTCCCGTCGCCCGCAGCGGGCTCGATCACGATGACAGAGGCCCGCGACAGCCAGGCAAGCCTTGTGGACCTTGCAGCAGTCCATGCAGACGCCTCCTTGCTGTTTTTGACAGCCGGCCTCCGCCACTGGATCCCTGCACCGCCGAGTCAAGAACCAACGCCTGGCCGCGGTCGGCTACGTCTGGGCACGTCTGGGCCTTTGCCGCGTTGACCGCCTTGCCCGGCGCCCGCACCCACTACGACCGGCACAGAACCATCGGCGACCGACGCGAGCCATCCGCGATCGGGTCGTTGTGAAGCTTGCGCGCTACTTTGACCTGGGCTCCGGCGTCCACTTACGGAAACTGGTTACAGAGTGGTAAGCCTGCACAGAGGAGTACGTGACGAGCTCAATGGTGCTCCCCCACGGCGCCTTGGCGTACAGGAACTGACACCCCTCGCCCGCTTCGGCGCCCGGCAGATCACGCGCCCCACCCCCCAGGATCCGCGCACCGGCCCCTTCCAGCTTCTCTGATGCGGCGGCGATGTCGTCTACAAAGATCGCGACATGCTGATAGCCCAGGTCGCAGGGCAGGGCGGCTGCCTGTTGCCCTGTTGCCGAGTAGTCGAAAAGTTCGATATTCGGACCATTTCCGAGTCGCAATACTCGAATCGACTGGATCGTTGTCCCCTCAGGTACTCCGAGGCCCTCCTCGATCCAGGCTCCCCCAATCGGGGCATCGATGATGTCGTACATGTAGATGGCGTCGAACGCCTTCACGAAGAACTCGGTTGCTTGCTTGATATCTGGGACGGTGATTCCGATGTGGTCGATCCCGCGAATGTTCATCTGGCTGTCCAATCGAAGGTTATCTCGGATCGGCTCGTAGGGCGGTTTCCCGATCCGTCGGACATGAGTTGCTCGTCTATGACCTGCCTGGGCGAGGTCCCGACGAGCGTGCTCCACTACGGCGTCTGCTCGAGCAGAATCGCCCGGAGCCGGTTCAGTGCTGTGACTGAGTTAGGCCATCCCGCATAGAAGGCGAGATGGGTGATCAGTTCGACGAGCTCGTCGAGAGTCACGCCGTTCTGCAGTGCTGTGCGCAGGTGTAGGTCGAGTTCATCACCTCGGTAGAGCGCGACGAGTGCACCGACCGTGACCAGGCTGCGGTCGCGCTTGTCGAGGCCAGGCCGTTCCCAGATCTGGTCGTATAGGATGTCGTCGGTGAGGGCAGCGAGTGTCGGGGCGATGTCGCCGATACTCGACCGGCCAGGGCCATCATTAGGCATAGCGCTCCTCCAGACGGCGGTCAGCCGACCCAGGGCCCTACACCGGCGATCCGGCGAATCGTCGCGCGGATCGTGAACCCCGCTGGCCGGCCTTCTGGCACCGGGTAGTCGAAGTCCGGGGCCACGTAGCGCAGCGCGAGTCGGGAGACGAGCTCGGGAGCACCACCTTCGAGGATTTCGGCGGTGCCGTAGAGGACGAGGTTGGGGTGCATCCCATTCGGCATCGGCTCCGGCGCCGTGAAGGAGTACGCAACCCGGGAGTCGCGCCGAATGTTCGTGATCTTCCGGTATTCGCCGAAATGGCCGGAGATCAGGTCGTCGCCGTCTACGTCAACCCAGATGTTGCTGACCTGCGGCCCGCCGTCGGGGTTGATCGTGACCATGTGGGCGATCGCGCCGCTGAGAATTAGTTCGCGTGCCGATTCAGGGAGCTGCATGACGTTCCTTCGAGGTGGTCGTGATGTCTTTTGCGAGGGAGCCTTGCGCGATGGGCGAGTGCTGAGAAATAGGGGGCGGGACAGAATCCAAATACAGATCCTCTTCTTCTCGTCTGGTAGAGGCGACGCGCGCCGCGATTCAGGCCGGAGGTGCGAGCACGCCGAAGCTCTGCCGGACATATGCCAGCGGCTCCGCATCAGCGGAATGAGCGTCGGTCACCGCGCCGACGACGATGGCGTGGTCACCACACGGCACCAGCGCGTCCAGATCGCAGGCAAGCCAGCCCGCAGCCCCATCCAGCCGCGGCACCCCCTGAGCCGAGCGCCAGGCCACCCCAGCGAACTTCTCATCAGCCTTCGTCGCGAACGCCCGCGCGAGGTCGACCTGGTGACTGCCCAAAATGTTCACCCCGCAGCGCTGTGACCGCCGGATGTGGGCGAGCAGACGCGACGATAGATCCAGGGCGACCATCACCAGCGGCGGGCGCAGCGACAGCGAGCAGAACGCGCTCACCGTCGTCCCCCGCGCTGCGTCGCCCTCCATCGCGGTCACGACCGCCACTGGACCACAGACCGAACCCATGACCGCGCGGAAGTCCGCCTCATTGACCTGCCGGCTGTCAAGCTCGTGCAACGACACTGACGCCACCTTGAACAGTCATCGAAAAAGAGGTGCCGGACCAATGCTGCATGCTGCATGCAGCATTGTCAAGCGGGCGATCCTGAGCTGCCGCCTGTACGCTGTATGCAAGCGATGACGTAGGGACAGTCGATGGCACTCGAACAGGTGGCCCGGCCCGGCAGCTTGGCCGAGCTGGCCTATGACCAGTTGCGGACCGCCGTCCTCGACGGGCACTTCCGCCCAGGGGAGAAGGTCAGCGTGGTGACGCTGGCCGCCGAGCTGGGAATGAGCCGAAGCCCGGTGCGCGCTGCGCTCGAGCGACTCGTCAACGAAGGGCTGATCCGGCTGACCGCGGGTGGGGCGTTGATCGCCGAGCCGAGTCGCGACGAGTTGCTGGACGCCCTGGTTGTACGGTGCGCTCTGGAAGGGCTTGCCGCCCGCCTTGCTGCGCCGTCACTGAACGAGGCCGACCTCGACCAGCTGCGGGCTATTCACGATCGTCTGGACCATGCGGTGCAGGCCGCAGACACGAGGGCCGTGCGCGCGGCCGATCTCGAATTCCATCAGCAGGTTCAGGCCCATAGTGGGAACGCATGCCTCGTCGAGAACCTCACCCGGATCCAATCCAAGATCATGATCGCCACGTACTCGACGCCGTGGGGGCCGCACCTGACCGACATGCTCTCCGAGCACACCGCGATCCTTCGGGCCCTCGAAGCGGGCGATCCGGAGTCGGCGCACGAGGCAGCGACCCACCATCTCGCGAACCATCTCGAACGCCTCAAGGTCGCGTGGCAGCGCGCACACGAGGAATCGCTGACAGCCTCCAGCTGACCTGCATCGAGCGCGTCCCGGTGATCCAGGAGGCGCCCCTCGAGGGCCTGCACGAGCCACTCCCCTGCCTCAGTCGACGAGCGGTCTTTCGACGCCCGGCAGCGCGTCGTCGGCGCATGTGGAGGGCACGTCATCGCTTTGAGCGTAGGCGGTCCGCAACCTCGCGCCCCAGCATGTCGCCAACTGGAACGACGAGCAGCCCAGCATCAGCCGAAGCTAGGTGGAGACCGCCGTCAGCTCGTTGGACAAGACCGACCAGCCCGCGGGCCGTCTGACACTTCTGGTGGCTCTAGACGGTTGATTCCGTGAAGTTGGTGTTAGTGGTCGTAGGCGGTGAGTGATCGTTTGCTGGTCAGGCCGGTGTTCCAGTTGTGCCAGATGCTTGCGGCCATGGAGAGGAGGCGTTGGGCGACGCGGGTGAACACGCCGGGAGGGGTGTGGCTGCCGTGGGCTTCCAGGTCAAGCTGGCCCTTGAGGGTCTGATTGACCGATTCGATGCGCTGGCGCACGCCGCCGAGGTTGCCGTTGCGGTAGGTCTCGTCCTTGCGGTCCGGGCGCAGCAGCCGTAGCCCCATCGCGTCGGTGAGCCGTTTGAATTCCTTGCCGGCGAAACCCTTGTCCGCCAACAGGACTTGACCTTTGCGGATGAGGTGGTGGTTGTGGTCGAGTAGCGCGGCGAGCACCTCGCGTTCCCCGATCTTGGGATTGGCCAGGCACCCACATGATCGGCATCCCATCTCCGGAACACACGAGGTAGAGCTTGAGCCCCCAATACCATCGCGAGTGTGACGCACAGTATCCGTAGCTAGCGTGCCCGGCCAGGTCGGAGCGCTTCACGGTCTCGCGGGACATCCCGCACGGAACGGGCGTGGCATCGGTGATCCACATGTCGTCGAACCAGGACGGACAGCACATGACAAGGACCAGAATGGTCTTGCACAGCAACGGTTCTGCCGCCTTCAACCGCTTGTGGTAGCCAGACTGGGCTGGGAGGTGAGCAAACCACTCACGCCACCGAGGATCGGCATGAAGATGCCGATCCATCGACGCTCGGAGTCAAACCGCAGCAACACCTGGGCAGTGGCCAGCGTGATCAGCTCACTGTCGGTAAGCAGTGGTCGCCGTCCCCGGCCGATCCGGGGCATCACCACATGGTCGTCGACGAGCACGTACAGTGCCGTCAGGAGGGTGTTCAGATCGTTCGTCACAAAATGATCATGGACACCCTCCACCCATGCCCAGACCCCGGGCCACTTCACATGACCTTCACGGAATCAGTCATCTAGGCCTGGTCGAGGCCGGAGCTGCCGGGCCACGACGCGGGCTGGACGTCGAACAGCACGGCCGGATCGTAGAAGCCCATCACCGCGGGCGGACAGTTCCCGCACGAGATCGCTCGCCGCAGCCGAGGTCCCCACGACTGTCCGCCCGAGCTGAGCCCGTGCCCGAAATTACGGACGCGTCGTTCTGGCACGGAACTTTCCGTGGCCACCGGACGACTGGTCAGGTGGGCGTGGGTGCCCGAGCGCCTGGCAAGAAACGGGCGGATATTGGCCCGCTGGCCACTTCCGTCACGAGGTGCCGGGCCGTGACGATCAATGGCGTGACACGAGTGGATGTGCTGGTTTTCGATGGTGTCGACGATCTCGACGTGGTGGCCCCCTACGAGGTGCTGCAGCGGGCCGGCCGGATCGGCGCGGGTATCTCGGTGAACCTGGTGACGCTGGACGGGCGCCCGTCGGTGGCCACACAGAACGGCCTGCGCCTTGGTGACGCGAGCGCCTGGGCGCCCGAAAAGGCCGATGTGGTGCTGGTTCCCGGCGGTGGCTTCGCCGCGGGCGGGCCGACCGGGGTGCGGGCGGAACTGGAGTCCGGCCGCGTGCCCGAGGCCCTCCGTGAGGCGAACCGGCCCGGGCTGGTGTTCGCGTCGGTGTGCACCGGCGCGATCCTGCTCGCCGCGGCCGGCTTGGTGCGCGGGCGGCCGTGCACCACACACCACGCCGCGGTGACCGAGCTGGAAGCGGCGGGCGGGCGGCACGTGACCGCCCGGGTCGTGGACGACGGTGATCTGGTCACCGCAGGCGGGGTGACCTCTGGTCTGGACCTCGCGCTCTGGCTGGTCGAGCGGTATGCCGGCGCGGAAACCGCGCTCCGCCTGGAAAAGGGCTTCGAGTACGAACGACGCGGCACGGTCTGGCGCGACCCGGAGCGCGCACGGTGAGATCGTTTCGGGCCCTGGCCGTGCTTTCGGCGCTGTTGCTGGCCGGTTGTGCCGTAGCACCAGCGAACACGGCCGGCGGGGAAGCGCCGGTCACCGTGCAGGACTGCCAGGGCAGGGACGTCACGATCACCAGCACCCCGCGGCGGGTGGTGGCGCTCGACGGCTATGCGGCGCAGGCGATGGCGCGCCTCGGGCTGACCGACCGGATTGCCGGCATCGGCTTCACCAAACCGATTCGCGCCGACCGGGAGCCCTATCGCGGTGAGCTGGCGCGGATTCCGGTGCTGTCGGCCGATTCCGTGCCGGTCGTCGAGGCCGTCGCCGCCCAGAGCCCCGACCTCGTGGTGACCGGCTTTTCCGGCTTCGGGGGGCCGGCGGGCAGCCCCACCGACGCCGACTTGGCGACGATGGGTGCCAAGGGTGTCGCGGCGTGCCTGCCCAGCGGGCCGCGGACCGACCTGTCGCCGACGTATGACTTCATCACCAAGCTGGGCAAGGTTTTCCGGGTTCCGGACCGGGCGGCCACGATCGTCGGCGAACTACGTGCCCGCGAACAGGCCGTGGTCGCCGAGTACGCGAACAGCCCGCGCCCGCGGGTGCTGGCGCTGGGCGACAATCCGGTCGCGGGGCAACCGGTGGCGGCCTCCGGCGGCGGCACCATCGTCAACGCGCTGATCCAACTTGCCGGCGGCACCAACGTTTTCGCCGCCTCCACCGGGCGGACCGCGGTGTCACCGGAGAAGGTCGTCGAGGCCGATCCCGAGGTGGTCCTGGTGGTCACCGACTACAGTTTCGCCAAGACCACCGGGCAGCAACTGATCGACGACATCGCCCGCAACCCGCTGCTCGCCTCGACCAGCGCCGTCAAGAACCGGCGGATCCTGTCCTCGTCCCAGTTCCTGGTCGGCTTCCCGAGCCCGCTCAATCTCGACGGGCTCGAACAGCTCGCCACTGGTCTGCACCAGGCGGGTTCGTAATGCTCCTGCGGGAAACCGGAGAACGCCCCGTCCTGCGCGCGACCGGCCGCTATTTCACAGTTCTCGGCGTCATCGCGGCCGTCGCGGTCGTCACGGCGCTCGTCGCGACCGGGATCGGCCCGGTCAAGGTGCCGGTCGGCGAGGTGACCCGCATCCTCGCGAACCATCTGTCCGGCGGCGCCGGTACGGAGTCCACATCGGACCTCGTGGTGTGGCGGTTCCGGTTCCCGCGCGTGCTGATGGCCGCGGTCGTCGGGGCCGGGCTCGCGCTGGCCGGTGCCGTGGCGCAGAGCGTGGTGCGCAACCCGGTCGCCGACCCGCATCTGCTGGGCCTGTCCTCGGGTGCGTCGGTCGGCGCGGTGCTGGTACTCACGTCGGGGACGGCGATTCTCGGTGCGGTCACCCTGCCCGCGGCGGCGTTCCTCGGCTCGGCGTTCGCGATGGCCGTCGTGCTGATGCTGGCCCGCCAGGGTGGCCGGCTCCAGCCGTTGCGGCTGGTCCTGGTCGGGGTGGTCTGCGCGCATCTGTTCAGCGGGGTGACGTCGTTCTTGCTGGCCCAGGCCAACAACACCGCGGCGCAGCAGCAGATCATCTTCTGGTTGCTCGGCGGTCTGTCCGGCACCCAGTGGACCACCTTGCCGGTGCCGGCCATCGTGGTCGTGGTGGCGTTCGCCGCGTTGCTGGCCAGAGCGCGTCAGCTGAACGTGCTCGTGCTGGGCGACGATGCGTGCGCGGCACTGGGCATCCCCGCCGGCGGCCTGCGGCGGCAACTGCTGGTTCTCGCCACCCTGCTCACCGGCACGGTCGTGGCCGTCTCGGGTGGCATCGGGTTCGTCGGCCTCATCATCGGTCACGTGGCGAGGATGCTGGTCGGCGCGGATCACCGGCGGGCGCTGCCGGTCACCGCGGGCCTCGGCGCGATTTTCCTGATGTGGTCGGATGTGCTGGCGCGGACGGTGATCAGCCCGGCCGAACTGCCGATCGGTGTGGTCACCGCTTTCCTTGGTGTGCCACTGTTCCTGCTCGTCATGCGCAGCCGCGGGCACAGGTTGGAGACCTCGGCATGACCCTGACGGTCGAAAATGTGCACCTGACGCTCGCTTCGGCGAAGGTACTCGACGACGTGTCCATAGTGATCGGCGACGGCGAGTTCGCGGCGCTGGTCGGTCCGAACGGGAGCGGCAAATCCAGTTTGCTGCGCACGATCTTCCGTGCCCGGCGGCCGGACCGCGGCCGGATCCTGGTGGACGGCAAGGATGTCTGGCGGCTGTCCGCCAGGGACGCCGCTCGTCAGGTCGGCGTGCTGTTGCAGGAACAGCACTCGGGGTTCGAGTTCACCGTCGCGGAAACCGTGGCACAGGGCCGGACCCCGCATCTGAGCACCTTCGACCGGTTGACCCCGGCCGACCGGGACATCGTCGAGGATGTGCTGGAGCGGACGGGTTTGCGGCGGTTCGCCGACCGGCGCATCGCGGAAATGTCCGGTGGTGAACGGCAACGCGTGCTGCTCGCCCGCGCGCTGGCCCAGCGTCCACGGCTGCTGGTCCTCGACGAACCGACCAACCACCTCGACATCGCCCACCAGCTGGAGTTCATGGAACTCGTGCGCGGACTCGGTATCACGGTCATCGCGGCCCTGCACAGCCTGGATATCGCCGCGACGTACGCCGATACCGTCATCCTGCTCGACCGTGGCCGCACTGTCCACATCGGAGCTCCGGTGGACGTGCTGACCGAGCAAGCGCTTCTCGGCGTGTTCGGCGTCGAGTCCACAGTGGACAAAGTGGCCGGCCGGCCCAGGTTCGGTCTCCGGCCGCGCTGCGTGTGTCCCGCGTCGTCCTGTCACTGGAGCTGCGCGCAGCGGGTCCCCGTCCGTGCCGGGGCCGCCGATGCCGGCTGAACCGCATGTCGTCGCGGTACTGGCGCCGGACGGCGTGGTCGGCTTCGACCTGTCGATTCCGTGCCACGTGTTCGGCATGGTGCGGCTCACCGGCCGGACCCGGCCCTACGAGGTCAAGGTCTGCGGGCCGCGGCCGGTGGTGCGGACCACGGCGGGTTTGGTTCGCTACTACGACATCCAGGTTCCTTACGGCCTCGACGATGCGGCCGAGGCGGCGACCCTTGTCGTCCCGGGTTTGGCCGCCCCGTACCAGGTTCCGGCCGAACTGCTCGACACGCTTCGCGCGGCCTCGGTCCGTGGCGCGCGGGTGGTGTCCATCTGCACCGGTGCCTTCGTCCTCGCCGAGGCGGGGTTGCTGTCGGGGCGGCGCGCGACCACCCATTGGGCCGCCGCATGCGAACTCGCCCGCCGGTACCCGGACGTCACGGTGGACGCCAAGGCGCTTTTCGTGCGTGACGGCCGGATCTTCACGTCCGCCGGTGTCGCAGCTGGTCTGGACCTCTGCCTGAACCTCGTCGCACGCGATCATGGTGCGGCGGTTGCCGCCAACGCGTCGCGGGCGGTGGTGATGGCGCCGGTGCGCGAAGGTGATCAGGCGCAGTTCATCGGTGACACCACGGCCGAAAGCCAGACCGGTTCGCTGGCGGGCACACTGGAGTGGATGCAGGCCAACCTCGCGAACCCGTTGACACTGGCCGATATCGCACGGCATGCCGCCCTCAGCGTGCGCACCTTGTCCCGCCGATTCTCCGACCAGCTCGGCGTGAGCCCGCAACGGTGGCTGCACAACCAGCGTCTGCTGCTGGCGCGGCAACTACTGGAGACCACAGATCTGCCCGTGCCGGAGGTCGCCGAGCGCAGCGGGTACGGCTCGGCCAACGCGTTGCGCGCGCATTTCGCCCGCGATCTCGGCACCAGCCCACAACGCTACCGGCACGGTTTCCGCCAGCCACAAGCGGATTGGTAGGTTCGGGCCCCGGCGGCATCCGACGCCCCTGCGCGCGACCCGCGGCTTACGATGGCGCGCGACGCGCGACCAGAATGGAGGCCCCGTGGCCAGCGCTCCGAGCCACAAGCGACGGACAAGGCTCTCGCCCGAAGCCCGCGAAGCGATGATCCTGCACGCGGCGATCGAGTTCTTCGCCGAGAGAGGGTTCGCCGCTCAGACGCGGGAACTGGCCGCGCGCCTCGGCATTTCCGAACCCCTCATCTATCGGTACTTCCCGACCAAGGAAGCGCTGATCCAACGGGTATTCCAAGAGGTGATCGAGTCCCGCTGGGACAGCGGGTGGACAACGCTGCTGCGCGATCGCGACATCCCGCTGTCCCAACGGCTCCTGGCCTTTTACGACCGCTATCTGGACGCGATCGACGACGGCGTCTGGGTGCGGATCGTCATGTACGCCAGCCTTGACGGGCTCGACATGACCCGCCAGTACATCAGGGACCGCGTCGACGAGGTGCTGGGCATCATCGCCACCGAGTCTGCTGCTTCGATGGGCCTCGACCGGGAGGTCGACCCGGAACTTGTCTGGCATCTCCATTCCACCCTGATCTATTTCCTGATCCGCAAGCACATCCACCTGACAGCTGTCGCCGAGGACCGCTCCGCTGTGGCCTCGATGGCGGTCAACGCCTTCATCGAGACCTTGGCGGCCCAGGCGCCGGCGAGGCGGGCAACCCGGGTCAGGCGCGGCACTGCTTGACACGGACCAGCACACACTATTGAATGTCTCCTCAGTAAAGGCGTCGATGGTTCATGCTGGAGGTGGTTGCGATGGCGCAGCGAAACAAGGTGATCATCACGTGTGCGGTGACCGGTGCGATCCACACGCCGTCGATGTCGGAGTACCTCCCCATCACCGCCGACGAGATCGTCGAGCAGGCCATCGGCGCCGCTGCCGCAGGGGCCTCCGTCCTTCATCTGCACGCGCGGAATCCCGTAACCGGCCAGCCCGATCAGACGCCCGAGGCGTTCCGCCCGTTCCTGCCGAAGATCAAGGCGGGCACCGATGCGGCCATCAACATCACGACGGGTGGCAGTCCGTATATGCGCGTCGACGAACGCGTCAAGCCGGCCGCGGTGTTCAAGCCCGAGGTCGCCTCGCTGAACATGGGCTCGATCAACTTCGGGCTGTTCCACCTCCTCGATCGCTACCAGGAGTTCAAGCACGACTGGGAGCCGGAATTCCTGGCCGCCACCAAGGATCTCGTCTTCCGCAACTCGTTCCAGGACATCGAGTACATTCTCTCGACCTGTTACGAGAACGGCACGCGCTTCGAATTCGAGTGCTACGACATCGCGCACCTGTACAACGTGAAGCACTTCCTGGACCGCGGCCTCGTCAAGCCGCCGCTGTTCATCCAGTCCGTTTTCGGCATCCTGGGTGGAATCGGCACGCATCCCGAAGACGTCATGCACATGAAGCGCACGGCCGATCGGCTCTTCGGCGACGCGTACCGCTGGTCGGTGCTGGGAGCTGGGGCGTCGCAATTCCGGATCGCCGCGATGGCCGCGTCCATGGGTGGCAACGTCCGTGTCGGGTTGGAGGACTCGCTCTGGCTGGGGCCGGGTGAACTGGCCCCCGACAACGCATCGCAGGTCGACAAGATGCGGCAGGTGCTGGAAGGCCTCGGATACGAAGTCGCCACCCCGGCCGAAGCGCGGGAAATCCTGGAGCTCAAGGGCCACGAGAACGTCGCCTTCTGAGACACCGCACCATTTCCGGGGGCAGCGCATGCGAAGCGCTGCCCCTCCTCTCTTTTGATCGCCTTCTCCAGTCAGTGTTTCGAGAAACATCAATCGCCGTCAATTATGTCGCGGTAGACGTCGCTCGCCACGGATCGCTCTGGGAAGGTTTTCCCATGACAGACGTGGAATCCGCGAGTAGCCATAAGGCCTTGCCGGTCACGGAAGAAGAATGGATCGGCTTGGTTGACGAGCTGTGCATCCGGTACCGCAACTGGGGCCGTTGGGGGACGGACGATCAGCGGGGCACGCTCAACTTCATCACGCCCGATGTCCTGAAATACGCCGCCACCATGATCAGGTCGGGCCGGGTCGTCTCCTGCGCCCTTCCCTTCGACAGCAATGGCCCGCAAAGCGGCGGGTTCGGCGGGCGGACCAATCCCGTGCACTCCATGCTGCAGGACGGCGGCGATATCGCTTTGGGGGCGCAGGACCACCTCGCGGTACTGCGCTACACCGATGACGCCGTCGCCATGCCGCTGCAATGCGGCACGCAGTGGGACGCGCTGGCGCACATCTTCTACCGCGAGCAGATGTACAACGGTCACGGGCTCGAACACGTGACCAGCACCGGCGCCACCGTGAACGGCATCGAACAGATCTCCGACGGTGTGCTCGGGCGGGGAATCCTGCTCGATATCCCCCGTCACCGAGGGGTGGAGTGGCTCGAGGCCGGGGAGTCCATCGACGACGCCGAGCTGGCGGCCTGCGCCGCATCGCAAGGAGTCGAGGTCCGCTCGGGCGACATCGTATTGGTCCGGACCGGTCAGCTGGCCCAAGTCCGCTCCCGCGGGTCGTGGGGTCAGTACGACGGGGGACCCGCTCCGGGGCTGGGTCACGCGGCAGCGCACTGGTTCGCGGCGAACGAGATTGCGGCGCTGGCCACGGATACGTGGGGGACCGAGGTTCTGCCCAACGACACGCCGGGAGTTTTCCAGCCACTGCACCTGATCCTGCTCGTCAATGCGGGCATGACGATCGGGGAGATCTTCGACCTCGAAGCCCTCGCCGCCGCCTGCATGGAGGAAGGCCGCTACGAATTCTTTTTCACGGCACCACCTTTGCCGATCACCGGCGCCGTGGGGTCCCCCGTCAACCCGCTTGCGATCTTCTGATGGGGATCTTTCAGGCCGACAGCGTCGAAATCACGGTGCTGGTCGAAAACTGGGTCGACATGCTCCTGCCGGATCTCGACCTCGGTGACGGCGGTCATTGTGTGCGTGCCGGGCTGATCGAGCATTTCGATCCTCGCCGGACTCCACCGCAGGCCGAAAACGGCATCAGTCTCCTGGTCACCGCGCGCCGTGGCCGGCATGAATCGACGGTCCTTTTCGATGTCGGGCTCACCGGGTCCGTGCTCAGGCACAACCTGGAGGTGCTGGGTGTCGACGCGAGCCGGATCGAACAGGTCGTCATCAGTCATGGCCATCCGGACCACTACGGCGGCCTGTACTCGTTCCTCGACGCGTTCGATCGCACGATTCCGGTCGCCACCAACGCCGATGCGTTCCTGCCCAGATACGCGGTCATGGGGGACGGGCGAGTGTCGCAGTACTACAACCAGGCTTTCACTCTCGACGATGTCGAACGCCACGGCGGGCGCCCGGTGCTCAGCGGTGGGGCGCTGGATCTGGGTTGTGGCATGTTCACCACGGGGTACATCCCGAGAACGGTTCCGTTCGAGGGCCCCGTGGCGCCGCCGGCACCACACGCGCCCGGCCTGTATCAGGTGAGAGCGGACGGAACCTACGGACTCGACGAAGTCTCGGAGGAGCAAGGGCTCGTCATCGACGTGAAGGACAAGGGGCTCGTCGTCCTCACCGGCTGCGCGCATGCCGGTGTGCTGAACACGATCGACCGGGCGCGCGAGATCTGTGGCCCCAAGCCGGTACATGCCGTCATGGGCGGTTTTCACCTGGGGTTCCCGACGACTCCGCGCGAGAATGTGCGGCTCACGATCGACGGTATGCGTGAGCGTGAGGTGTCCCGCATCATTCCCATGCATTGCAGTGGACTCCACACGCACGCCGCACTCCACGACGAGATGCCCGATCATTATCTGCAGCCCGCCGTGGGCACGGTCCTGAATTTCGGCACCCATGAGTGAAGCCGGTGCACCGTTGGCGGGGTTGCGGGTGGTGGCCCTGGAGCAGGCCGTTGCCGCGCCGTTGTGCTCACGGCATCTCGCCGATCTGGGGGCAGATGTCATCAAGGTCGAGCGACCGGACGGAGGCGACTTCTCCCGCGGCTACGACACGTTCGTCAACGGCATGGCTTCCCACTTCGTGTGGCTGAACTACGGGAAACGTTCCATCACGCTCGATGTGAAGTCACCGGAGGGAAAGGCGGCGTTGTTTCGGTTGCTCGAAACCGCCGACGTGTTCCTTTCCAACCTGAGTCCGGGCGCGGTCGAACGCATCGCGTCGGCCGACGAGCTGGAGAAGCTCAACCCACGACTGGTGACCTGCCAGATCAGCGGGTACGGCCCGGTCGGACCGTATCGGGAACGGAAGGCCTTCGATCTGCTCGTGCAAGGGGAGGCGGGAGTCACGGCGAATACGGGGCTGCCCGGCGAACCAGCGAAGCCGGGTGTCTCGCTGGCGGATCTCGGGGGCGGTATTTATGCGGCGACAGCAATCCTGGCGGCTTTGCGGTCCCGGGACGTGACCGGCCGTGGCGAGCGGCTCCATATCTCGATGTTCGACGTCCTTGTCGAGTGGATGAGTCCATTGCTGCTCGCTTACACCGAAGGCGGGGCCGTCATCGAACCGGCCGGGACCCGGCACGCGACGATCACGCCATACGGGCCGTTCCGTGCGGCTGACGGCAGTGTCCTCAACATCGCCGTGCAGAACGATCGGCAGTGGTTGCGGTTGTGTGCGGTGCTCGGACTGGACGACCTCGCGCGCGATACCCGCCTGACCATGAACTCCGGACGTCTGCGGCACCGGGAGAAGGTCGAAAGCGCAGTCGCGGAAGCGGTGTCGACGTGGTCGGCGGCCGAGCTGGCAGCGGCGCTCGACCGAGAAGGTGTGCCATGGGGACGGCTGAACGAGACGGCCGATGTCGCCCGGCACCCGCAACTCGAGGAGGGACACCGGTGGCGGGCCGTCGAACTGCCCAGCGGCGACAGTGTGTCGGTGCTCGCCCCTCCCTTCCCGTTCGCCGGACGCGGCACACCTCGCGTGCCCGCGCTCGGCGAGCATACGGACGAAGTGCTCAAAGAACTTTCGGACGAGGCGAAGGCCGACGATGCCTGAATATCTGGTCCGGATCGCCCTGAAGCGACCGGACACCATCGATGACCGAACCTGGGCGGCAGTGCTCGATGCCGAGCGTGCGGTGGGGCTCGACTATCGCCGGCGCGGTGCCATTCAGCGGATCTGGCGGGTGCCAGGAACCACGTCGAACGTCGGAATCTGGTCTGCTCCGGACGTTTCCGAGCTCGACCAGCTCCTGGCCGGCCTCCCTGCGTTCCGCTATCTGACGATCAAGGTCGAGGCCCTGGCGCGGCACTACCTCGAGGCGGACCAGTAGCGCGGGTTATCCCGGTACCCCGCTCACCGCGTCGGCGACGTCGGTGAGCATCAGCGCTGTCCGCGCCTCGATCACGGATCGGGGAGAGCGCAGGTCGAGGCCGGTCAGTGTTTCGATCCTGCGAAGTCGTTGGCTCACGGTGTTGGGATGCAGCACCAGGATTTCGCCGGTGGTGCGCCGGTCGAGGTCGCAGTTCAGGTAGGCCCGCAGGGTCTTGAGGAGCTCCGCACCATGGGCGGTGTCGTATCGGCGGAGCACACCGATGGTGCGTTCGGCGTATCGGCGGAGCTCTTCGGGTTCGGCGAACTGCAGCAAAAGACCGGCGGCCCCCAGGTCGTCCAGTGTCACCGCGGTGCGGGATTCGCCGTCCGCAGCGGCGAAAGCGAGTGCGCCCCTGGCGCCCCGATACGCCGCCGGGATTCCGTTGGTGTCGACCGCGGTGACGGCCATCGCGACGCTCCCGCCGCGCTGTGCCGATGCGAAGGCGCGACGCAGGAGTTGTTCCCCCGTCGGCACCGCGTCGCTTTGCGGCCAGAGCGCGACAACCAGTCCGCGCACCGCGGCGATGAGCGGACGTGGTCTCAGGTGTGAGGTCAGGCGAACGGCTTCGGACGCCGCGCGCTGCGCGACATCGACGTCGTCGAGAATGGTGTGCCCGCCGATATCGGCTCGGGATTGGCTCCGGGCCGCGGCGACCAGCATCCGATGGGGCAGGCTCAGGTTGTGGCCCATGAGCCCCGCACGGTCCCGGATAGCGGGGGATCGCGGGTCTGCGCCGTCGAGAAGGTCGGCGAGGAGTTCCCCTCGAAGGGTTTGCTCGACCTCGGCCGCGGTCCGCTGCCGCAGTAGTTCCAGCGAAAGCACCACTGAGGCGTGCTCCACCGCCCGGACCCCCAGTGGATCGAGCTTGCCCGCGCGGTCCAGTAGCCACACCGTCGCGACGCTCGTGCCGTCCAGCATGACGTTGGCCGCGACGTGTTCGCCCACTTCCTTGACCAATCCGGAGTCGCCGGCGGACTGCGGTGAAAAGGGCGCCGGCGACGCCGCGATGCGATCGGCGACCGACAGCGCCGGTTCGGCGGCGAGTGTTGCGCCGTAGGCGTCCCGGATGACCACCTCGCAGCCCAGAAGGTCGTTCAGAGCCGAGGCGATTCCCGCTACGCCGCCTGACCGGACGGCCACTCGCAGCAGCCGGTCGTGGATCTCCTCGGACCGCACGATGCGCCGGTGCTGGTCGCGGAGGTCGTCGAGAATACGGGCCGAAGTCAGGGCGATCGCGCCATGCTCGGCGAGAAGCTCCAGTTGCTCGACCTCCTGCGGTGAGAAGTCGTGCGGCGTGGTCCGGTAGCTGTTCAGCGTGCCGACGACGCCGGCGCTGGTCAGCAGGGGAACAACCAGGATCGACCGGTAACCCTCTTCGCGTGCCACATCGGTCCAGCTCGAACTGGGCTCCGCCGCCATGTCGCTGACCATGCACGGCTTGCCAGATCGGAAGGCGCGACTCGCGGGCGCGCCTTCCAGCGGACCCGCCTCAAGGCGGATCGGGTGATCACGATTGACCCGCGCGATGTACTGGTCGGGCAGTCCGCTCGCACCGGCGACAGAGAGGTACTCCTCCGTGTCGTCAGGGAGCATGATGGCGCAATAGCTCAGGTCCAGGAGGTCATGCGCGGTAGCTGCGACCAGGTCCAGCAGCGACTTGAGATCACAAGCGGCGTTGACAGCCGCCGTCACGGTACCGATGGCCTTCAACCAGGACCGCAACTCCGAGGTCCGTTTCCGGTTCACTCGGTGAGTGTCATCGAAGACACCGGGCCGGTCAATGTATAGCCCTCATTACATCGTTCAACGGACGGCCGCTGAGGTGCGGAGCGGCGAGTTCGACGATGAGGAGAACGCCAGGCTGGGCATCTCGCTCGGACGGCGCACAGCTCGCCGAAATCGGGCACTCGAGGACGGCACGATCCGCGTGGCGATCGACAGCACCTTCCCGCTCAACGACGCTCAGGCGGCGCACGGCGCCCATGCCGTGTCCAATATGGACTGCATCGCGGTGGGCTGCCGCCGGTGTCGAGATTCCCTAGCCGGGTATCGGCCGACACATAGATAGCCCTCAAGTGTGTTCTGGC
Organism: Amycolatopsis pithecellobii; assembly: GCF_009707865.1. Lineage (GTDB taxonomy): Bacteria > Actinomycetota > Actinomycetes > Mycobacteriales > Pseudonocardiaceae > Amycolatopsis_E > Amycolatopsis_E pithecellobii. The sequence goes on along the minus strand of NZ_WMBA01000007.1, from coordinate 47,520 downwards.
AACTATGGCGTGGGGATGCGCTTCCCGCGCAGACTGACACCCGTGGCTATCGCCACCTGAGCCAATGCGGTCAGCGATGTCGCCGGCCACGGAAGGATGCGCGCGGTGGTTGATTTTTCGCTCAGCGAAGAGCAGGTGCGACATGTGGCGTGGGTGCGCGAGTTCATGGATTCCCACGTGCGACCGGTGGTGGCTGAGCTGGACAAGATCAGCGACCCGGACGAGCGCTTCCCGTGGGGCATCATCGAGAAGGCCCACGGCGAGGGCCTGATGCGATTCGGGCTGCCCGAGGCGTACGGCGGCACGCCGGTCGACGAGGTCACCCTCTGTCTGCTCATGGAGGAGTTCGGGGCCGCGGACATCGGCGTGGGCGGGATCATCGCGCAGTATTGGAACTGTGTCGCGCTCATCGACCGCATGGGCAACGACTTCCACCGTGACACGTTCATCCGGCCGTATCTCGACAATCCGCGGGCCATCTACGCGCTGGCCATGACCGAGCCCACGGCGGGTACCGACGCGCAGCTCCCTTATGACGCGCCGGACGGCGGCCCGATGCTCGAAGCCGTACCCGACGGGGACGAGATCGTGCTCAACGGGGTCAAGACGTATTCCAGCTACAGCAACGTCGCCGACGTGATCATCGTGTTCGCGCGCACGGACAAGTCGGTCGGGCTGACGCAGGGCATGACCGCCTTCATCGTCACGAAGGACACGCCGGGGTTCAGTGTCGCGCGGACCTTCGACCTGATGGGGCACCGGCTCGCGCCCATCGCCGAGCTTCACTTCGACGACTGCCGCATCCCGAAGGAAAACCAGCTGACGCCGTGGAACGGCGGGTTCGCGGAGATGTCTCGCTTCACCGTCGGCCGGTACTGGGTCGGTGCGCGGTGCCTCGGCGTGGCCCGTGCGGCGTTCGACCTGGCGCTCGAATACGCGAAGACGCGGGTCCAGGGCGGCAAGCCGATCATCGAGCACCAGATGGTGGCCCGGCAGCTCGGCGAGATGGCGATGACCATCGAGGCGGCGCGCAACACGATCTGGAAAGCGGCGTGGGCCGCCGAGCACCCGGAGCAGGCCGACCCGATCGTCCTGCGCATGGCGCGGGTGCTCGGCTCCGAAGCGGCGATGAAGGTCGCACTGGACGCCGTGCGCATCCACGGCGGTCCGGGCACCTTCACCGACGTCGGCGTCGAGAAGTTGTTCCGTGACGCGGCAACCGGGCTGCATCCGGCACCGCTGGACGTACAGCTGATGATCATGGGCCAGGTGCTGGCCGGCAACCGTCAGGGCCCGGTCGCTCCGCTCAACGTCGCGTCGTGACCGTTCCACCACAACCCTTTGGACGAGGAGACATGACGCTCACCCTCAACCAGAACATGGTCGACAACGACTGGCTGCCGCCCTTCTCGCTGGAGGAATACGAGCGGCGTTTCGCACTCGTCCGGGCCGGCATGAAGGAGAACGGGCTCGACGCCCTCGTCATCTACGGGGCCCACGCGTTCGCCGGCCGGGACCTCGGTCAGATCAACGCCGTATACCTGTCGAACTATGCGGCATTCATCCAGACTTACGTCGTCGTCCCGCTCCACGACGAGCCCACGGTGTTCGTCCCCATCGCCCAGCACATCCCGAACGCCAAGGACCTTTCCTGCCTCACCGATATCCGCAACGCCGGCGGGACGCGCTGCGAGTTCGGCGTTTCCGCCCGGCTGAAGGAGGTCGGCCTCGAGCGCGGCAAGATCGGCATCGTGGGGCCGCTCAACGCGTCGTGGTGGACCATGTCGCTCCCCGTCGAGGCCAGGGACCACTTTGCCGAGGCGCTCCCGGAAGCCGGGTTTCGCGTCGTCACCGAACTGTATGAGCAGTGGCGGCTGATCAAGAGCGCAGAGGAACTCGAGCATCAGAGGCGCGGGGCGTCGATCAACGACGCCGCGCAGGAGGCGATCATCCAGGCCACGAAGCCCGGCGTGAGCCACCACGAGCTGTCCGAAGCCGGATATGCCACCGCCCAGAAGCTGCGGGGCAACACGGCCTACATCCACCTGAGCTCGACCTCGATGACCAGCCCTGCCATGACCTACCCGGACCCGTATCCCACGCACAAAAAGGTGGGCCGGGACGAAGTGGTCCTCTCCGAGCACAGCGTCGGTTTCGGGGGCTACTACGGGAAACTCATGACGACCTGGTTCACCGGCGAACCGACGAAGGAATACCGCGCTCTGTTCGACGCTGCCGCGGAGCTCTATCGGACGGCGCTCGCGGAGCTGAAGCCGGGTATGACGAACGCCGATGCCGACCGGCTGATGGAGCCGCTCGCCAAGGCGGGGTACACCGTCCCCTTTCCGTTGGTGAGCGGGTGGAGCGCCTACAACTCGCCGCCCATGGCCGGGTGGCCGTCATCGGTCGACGAGGCCATCCGGAACCGGACCGTCCCCACGACGTTCGAGCCCGGCATGGCCGTCCGCATCAGCGTCAACCCGCACACCCAGGACCGTCGCCGGGCCCTCTGGGTCGCGTCGGCATGCGTCTTCACCGAGACCGGCCTGGAATCGCTGCACGAATATGATCCCGCGACTCTCCGCATCGTGCCGGACGCTTAGGGCAGAACCGAGCTATGGCTGAGTTCACTTTCGCGCCGTTGTCGCCCATCCACTTCCTGGACCGGGCGGCGCAGGCGTTCCCCCAGCGGTTGGCCGTGGTCGACGCGGACATCCGGCTGACGTACACGGAGTTCGCGGCTCGCTGCGACCGGCTTGTCAGCGCCTTGGCCCGGTCGGGGATCGAGGCCGGCGACCGGGTGGCCGCTCTGTGCGCCAACAGCCATGTCATGTTGGAGCTCCATCAGGCCGTGCCGGCGCGTGGTGCCGCGCTGGTGCCGATCAACGTGCGCCTGGCTGTCGAGGAGATGCGTTACCTCGTGGAGCATTCGGGCGCCCGGCTCCTGGTGGCTACAGGCGAATTCGCCGCACAGGCCGAGGAGCTCGGCAAGCGCACCGGGGTCGACGTGGTGATCGCCGGCGGTGCGGGGGACGAGTACGAGTCGTGGTTGCCGACAACGGCGTCGACCGCTGATCGGATCGGTGTGGACGAACGCGACCTTCTCGCGATCAACTACACCTCAGGCACCACCGGGCGGCCGAAGGGCGTGATGTACCACCATCGCGGCGCCTACCTGCAGGCGGTGGCGATGGCGTATCACGCCGGCCTGGGGCCCGCCACCGGCTATCTGTGGACGTTGCCGATGTTCCACTGCAACGGGTGGTGCTTCACCTGGGCGGTGACGGCGGCCGGGGGTACTCACGTGTGTTTGCGCCGGGTTGATTCCGGTGCGATCTGGCGGCTGCTGCGCGAGGCCGACGTCACGAACCTCAGCGCCGCGCCGACCGTTCTGGCCATGATCGCGGAGGATGCCGGCGCGAGGCCGCTCGCCCGCCGGGTGCACGTCGACACCGGAGGCGCCCCGCCGTCACCGGCCCTGCTGCAGCGCCTGGATCCGCTCGGCTTCGACGTGACGCACCTGTATGGGCTGACCGAGACGTACGGTCCGGTCGCGGTCAACGTGTGGCAGCCGGAGTGGGACGAGCTCGGCCCGGAAGAGGCTGCGCGACTGCGGGCACGGCAGGGCATCGGCAACCTCATCGCGCGGCCACTGCGCGTGCTCGGCCCGTCGGGCGCCGACGTGCCGCCGGACGGGCGGACGATGGGCGAGATCGCGGTCAGCGGCAACGACGTGATGCTGGGCTACTACCAGGACGAAAAGGCAACGGATGCGGTGACGCGCAGCGGATGTTTCCTGACCGGCGATCTGGGGGTGATGCATCCGGATGGCTACGTCGAGATCCGCGACCGCGCCAAGGACGTGATCATCTCGGGCGGCGAGAACATCGCTTCGGTCGAGCTGGAGCGAGTCATCGACGCGCACCCCGATGTCGTCGAGTCCGCCGTGGTGGGCGTTGCGGACCCCCAGTGGGGCGAGGTGCCGATCGCGTTCGTGACCCGGCGAACGGGCGCGACGGTCACCGAGGCCGAACTGATGGCCTACCTGCGTGAGCGGCTGGCGGGCTTCAAGGTTCCCAAGGCGATCACGTTCGCCGAGCTGCCGAAGACCTCGACGGGCAAGATCCAGAAGACCGTGCTGCGCGCCGGAGCACGTCGCACCTGAACGCACCTAGACTCCTGACTGTGTCCCATGACGTGATCGGCCAGGACGCCTCGGCAGGGCAACCGACTGACTGGCGCAGCTACGGTCCTTCGCCGTTGCCCAAGATTCTGCGGGGGGCGCTCGGTGCGTTCGCCGAACACGGCTATCAGGCGACCAGTATCCGCGAGCTCGCCACGGCGGCCGAGCTGTCCGTGCCGGGCCTCTACCACCACTACCAGTCGAAGCAGGAGATCCTCGTCAGCCTGCTCGAGATCGTGTACACCGAGCTGCTGGATCGCAGTCGAGCCGCACTGGCCTCGGGTGGGGACGATCCACTCGCGCGTTTCGACGCCTCGGTGGAATCGCTGCTCAGGTTCCACATGTTCCGCCGTGCCGAGGCGTTCGTCGCCTCGACCGAGCTGCGCAGCCTGATCCCCGAGAACCGGAGCCGCTGCGTCGCGCTGCGAGACGAGCAACAGGAGATCCTCGCCACCACGATCTGCGACGCGCGCAAGGTTTACGACACGGTGACCGAGCACGCCGGGGATGCCGCCCGGGCACTGTCGACGATGTGCGTGGGTGTTGCGACCTGGTACCGCGAGGATGGCCCCCTGTCCCCGGACGAGATTGTGAAGCGATACCTGGGTTTCGCCCGCGGGCTCATCGGCGCCGCCGGCCAAGGCTAAAAGAATCCGCTGTTGACGACACTGGGGGACGCCTGCGATGCTGACCGAGCGATCAATCGGTCGGTCCATCGGAGGCATGTGGTGCGGGTAGCTGAGTTGGTGGCGCGGACGCGGGAGTTCATCCGGGCGGAGGTGCTCGACATCGACGACCGGTATGACGGCGATATCGAGGCGGCCGGCGGCGACGAGTTGCGGGTGCGGTGGCAGACCCTCGCCGCGAAGGCGGGCCTGCTGGCCGTCCATGCGCCGGTCGACTGTGGCGGTCTGGGCCTGGGGATGGTGGACCGTGCCGCGGTATTCGAGGAGGCCGGCTACTCGCTGTTCGGCCCGGTGGCCTTGAACGTGGCCGCACCGGACGAGGGCAACATCCATCTGCTGGACCACGTGGCCACCGAGGCGCAGCGGGACCGGTACCTGCGGCCGCTCGTGGCCGGTGAGTGGCGGTCGGCGTTCGCGATGACCGAGCCCGCGCCCGGGGCGGGATCCGATCCGGCGGCGCTGACGACCGCCGCGCGGCGCGTCGACGGTGGCTGGCAGATCAACGGCCGGAAGCATTTCATCACCGGCGCGGACGGTGCCGGGTTCTTCATCATCATGGCGCGCACCAGCGGCGAACCCGGCGACGCCGGCGGGGCCACAATGTTCCTCGCGCCGGCCGATCGGCAGGGAATCGACGTGGTCCGCCACATCGGCACCATGGACAGGTCGATGGTGGGCGGGCACTGTGAGCTCGTCTTCACGGATCTCTTCGTGCCGGACGAAGATGTGCTCGGCGAGGTCGATCAGGGCTTCCGATACGCACAGGTGCGGCTGGGCCCGGCCCGCATGACGCACGTGATGAGGTGGACCGGGGCGGCTCGGCGTGCGCACGAGGTGGCGATCGTCCACGCCAGTGAGCGGCGGGCTTTCGGGTCGCCGCTGGCCGATCTCGGGATGGCCCGGCAGCTGATCGCCGACAACGAGATCGACCTCGCGGCGACCCGCGCGCTGCTGCTGCGTGCCTGCGAGGAGCTGGACGCCGGGCACCGCGCCTCGAAGGCGACTTCGATCGCCAAGACCTTCGCCGCGGAAGCCCTGAACCGGGTCGCCGACCGTGCCGTTCAGCTTTGTGGCGGCTTGGGAGTGTCCGCTGATCTTCCGGTGGCCAAGATCGCTCGCGAGCTGCGCCCGTTCCGGATCTACGACGGCCCCTCCGAGGTGCACCGGTGGTCCATCGCACGGCGCGCGGTGGCCGAAGTGACGAAGGCGGCCCGGTGAGCTCGCCTACGTTGTCGGATGACGAACTGCTCGACGTCGCCAAAGTCATGTCGGCGGCCGGTATCGAGCCGGTGGCCGGACTGGAGGCGACTCTGCTGGCCGGCGGCCGGTCGAATCTGACCTACCGGCTCGATGACGGGGAGACGTCGTGGGTGCTGCGCATGCCGCCACGCAGCGGCCGTACGCCCTCGGCGCACGACGTGGCTCGCGAGTACCGGGTGACGAAGGCGCTGGCCGGCTCCGAGGTTCCGGTCGCTCGCCCGTTCCTGTTGTGCGACAACGAATCTGTGCTCGGAGCGCCGTTCACGGTCGTCGAATATGTGCCCGGGGTGACGGTCCGGACCGCGGCGGATCTGGATGAACTCGACGGCCACGCGGTCGGGACGGTCACGCGCCGGCTGGTCGAGACGCTGGCGGCCCTGCACCGCGTCGACCCGGAATCGGTGGGCCTGGCGGGCTATGGGCGACCTGATGGCTACGCGGCTCGTCAGCTGAGGAGGTGGACCGGCCAATGGGAGCTGGTCGGCGCGCCTGACCACGGGGTGGCCGCGACGGAACTCAGCCGGCGCCTCTCGTCGCACACGCCGGCCCAGGGCGGTACGAGCATCGTGCACGGCGACTACCGGATCGACAACGTGCTGCTCACCCTTGTCGACGACGATCCGGAGGTCGCCGCGGTCGTGGACTGGGAGCTGTCCACCTTGGGGGACCCGGTCGCCGACGTGGCGATGATGTGTGCATATCGGGACCCGGTTTTCGACCTGATCGTCGGTGCGCCCAGCGCGTGGACCAGCGCACGGATCCCCGGGATCGCCGAACTTACGCAGGCATATACGGCTGCCGGAGGCGTCCCGCTGCGGGACTGGGAGTTCCACTTGGCGCTCGCCTATTTCAAGATCGCGGTCATCGCCGCCGGCATCGCCCACCGCGCCCACGTCGGCGCCGCGACCGGCCCGGGCTTCGACACCGCGGGCGAAGCCGTCGGCACCTACCTCGACCTCGGACTCCACACGTTCGACGGAGGCGCCAGGTGAGGACCGCGTTGATCACGGGTGCGTCGCGTGGCATCGGTCATGGCATCGCGGTCGAGTTGGCGCGCCAGGGCTTCGGCCTCACCGTGACCTCACGCCGTGACGAGGATCTGACCGCGCTGGCGGCAGAACTGACCGATACCGGCGCACCAGGTGTCGTCCCAGTCGCGGCCGACCTCGGCGACCGGACGGCCCTTGCCGCGGTCATCGACCGGCACCGTCAGACCTACGCCACCATGGACGCCCTGATCCTTTCCGGCGGCGTGGGCACCGGCGGGGCCCTGGAGACCTTGCCCGCACACCGCGTGGACAAGACCATCGCGGTCAACCTGACCTCGGCGATCGCCATGGTCCAGACCGCGCTCCCACTGCTGCGAGCCGCCGCCGCTGCCGACCGTGAGCATGGTGCACGCGTGATCGCACTCTCCTCGATCACCGGTGTGCACGCCGAGCGAGGGCTGGCCGTCTACGGCGCCTCGAAGGCCGCGTTGATCTCGCTGATGGAAACGGTGAACGCCGAGGAGTCCGCGAACGGCGTCATGGCAACCGCCATCGCTCCTGCCTACGTCGCGACCGACATGTCCGCCTGGACCACCGACACCATCCCGGCCGACACCATGATCCCCGTCGACGATGTCGTCGCCGTGGTACGGATGCTGCTCGAATTCGGCGCGACCACCTCGCTGACCAAGGTCGTGCTGTCCCGCAGTGGCACCTCGGGTTTCACCGCATAGCCGTTATCGGGGGCATCATGGGGATCATGAGCTTGCTCGACAGACACGGCCAGACGCTGGCCGAGTTCGACCGGACAGTGCATCTCGTCAAGGCGGACCAGTGGGACAACCCGACCCCGTGTACCGAGTGGACGGTGCGGGACCTGGTCAACCACCTCGTTTCCGAGCAGCTGTGGGTGCCGCACCTGCTCGGCGGCGCCACGCTCGCTGAGGTCGGCGACCGCTACGACGGCGACGTGCTGGGCGACGACCCGGTCCGCGCGTGGGAAGAGTCCTCGAGAGCCGCGCGTGCGGCGTGGACCGAGGAAGGGGCGGTCGACCGGATGGTGCACCTGTCTTTCGGCAAGTTTGACGCGTCCCTCTACGGTTGGCAGATGACGATGGACCTCGCGGTGCACGCGTGGGACCTCGCGATGGGCATCGGCGCGCCGCAACCGATCGAGGACGATGTCGCCGAGGAGCTCATCCCCGTCGTGCGCCCGATGATCGCGGCGGCGCAGGGCACCGGGATCCTCGCCCCGCCGGTCGAGGTGCCGGACGACGCATCCGCGCCGGACCGGCTGGTCGCGCTTTGCGGACGCGAGCCCCGCTGACGTCTTGGCGTTGAGGGCACCGCCAAGCTGGCGCGCCTCACGGCAGCGGCAACAGGATTTCAATGCCGGTCAGCGCACTGCGGTGGACGGCCTCGGTGAACTCCATGTACGCGACTCCGGTCTCGAAGGACGGCTCCGGCCGTCCCCCCGCCCGCACCGCGGTGACGAAATCGTGCTCGACGGTCCAGGGGGTTTCGAGATCGGCGGGAAGCTCGAACGTCCGGAACTCGTCGTCGCCTCGCCGGGCGCCGCGGACCTGGTCCCTGGTGAAGTTGTATTCCAGGGTTCCGTCCCGGCCGTACAGGGTCAACGTCGAGTCGGGCGCGAACAGCGACACGCCACTCCACTCCAATACACCGAGGACGCCGTCGCCCCATTCGCCGGTCACCTGCACGACGTCGGGCACCTGCACGGCGTAGCCGTCCCGGTCCGGAACGTACACTTTGGACCGCGCATGCAGCCGGACGGGCGAGCCGAACCAGCGCTGCAGGATCTCGCCGTAGATACCGACGGTCAGCACGTTCATCCCGACCAGCTCGCGGCGCTGGCGCCAGTGAGCCGGTGCGTCCGGATCGGCGAACATGTCGCTGTCGGCCACCAGCCGGAAGTGGTACGGCTCGCCGACGTAGCCGTCATTCAGTAGCTGCCGCATCAGCTTGCCGGCCTTCATCCCCATCGGCGGAGCCGACAACATAGTGACGAGTTCGGGATGCTGCCGGGCGGCCGCCAGCATCGACCGGGCCTCGGCGAGGTCCATCGCCATCCGCGCCTGGCAGAAGACGTGCTTGCCCTGCTGGAGCGCTGCGATGGCGATCGGCGCATGCATCACCGGCGGCGTCCCGATCCAGATCGCATCGACGTCGTCCCGGTCGACCATCGACGTCCAGTGGTCCACGACATGGGGAATACCGAACTCACCGGCGACCTGACGGGCACTCTCGGGCCTCGCATTGCACACCGCAACCAGTTGGACACCGGGAATCGCCCGCAAATGGGGCAGATTCACCTTCCTGGCGATGTCGCCGGCGCCCACGATCCCGATCCGGGTGCGTTCAGTGTTCACCTGCTGAATCTAGCCTGCCAAGCACACAAAGAAGAATGTCAGGCGACACATAGCGGGGCCCGAAACTATATGTCCCACAACGATTGCGCTGGCCTTCGGTGCGCCAGAGACTCAACAAACCGGAATCGGCTGACCGAAGGGGCTCAGTTCATGAAAGACGGAATGTTCATTTTCGACGCCGTGATCCATCGCTTCGACTTCCGCGCGCCCAACACCGTCAACGCTCCGGTTGCGGATCGCTACGTCGACTGGCTCCGGGGGCTGGTGGATGGGTGGGCCAGCGACGCCATGCCCAGCAACCCCCGGGTCGCCGTTCCCGGGAAGTTGGATGAGCTCGCCGAGGCAGTCGAGTTGTTCGGCAACTCGGACACCGATATGGCCATGGTCCAGACGGTCCCGCTCCTTGATTACTGGGAAACCGGTTCCGCGCCTGCCGATGCGCAAGCCGAACTGGCCGCGGCGTTCCCGGACAAGATCCTGTTCTGCGGTGGGGTGGACCCGCTGATGCAAGGCGTACGTGGCGCGCAAAAGGAAATGGAGCGCCAAGTCGAAGAGCTGGGCGCGAAAAGCTTCAAGTTCTATCAGGCTCAGTCTCGTCATCTGAAGTGGCGGGCCGACGATCGCGCGGTGGCCTACCCGCTTTACGAGAAGGCCCAGGAGCTCGGAATCAATTACATCCAGTTCCACAAGGGCGGGGCGATCGGCGACCAGAACGTCGAGGACCTGCGCTCGCTCGACATGCAGGGCGCGGCTCTTGACTTCCCCGACCTGACCTTCGGCCTGCACCACCTCGGCTATCCCTACCTCGATGAGACTTTCGCCGTCGCCAGCCTGCGTCCCAACATCATGATGGTGCTGCCCCTGTGGTTCAACCAATACATGGTGCAGCCGCGTCCGACGATCAAGGTTCTCGGCAAGGCGCTCTTCGAACTCGGCCCGGAGCGCCTGCTCTATGGCTCCGAGGCGTTCCTGTGGCCCCGCGTGCAGACGTTCATCGACGTATTCAGCGAGCTCGAAATGCCGGAGGATCTCCAGGAAGGGTACGGCTATCCGGCGCTCACCCGGGAGATCAAGGAGCAGATCTTCGGGCTCAACGCGGCCCGCATCCTGGGCATCGACGTCGAGGTGCAGAAGAAGAAGGCCGCGGCGGCCGGAGGTGAGGCATGAGCGAGGAGCCGGTATCCGCGCGCCCTGACCAGCGACTGATCGAGGTGGAGGAGCTCTTCGACCGCGAGATCCGCCCCCTGCTCGCGTCCCATCTGGGCGGCGCGAATGTCGTGGGTATCGATGACGGTGGCACGGTGAAGATCGAGTTCACCGGCGCGTGCACGGCCTGTGCGTTCCGGCGCAACACGATCGTCGGTTCCATCTACCCCAGGCTGCGGGAAATCGAAGGCGTGCAAGGGGTGAGCACGCCCGGCGTCGCCGTCACCATCCAGCAGCAGCGCCGGGTCGCGGCGATTTTCGACGACTACGAGTCCCGGGCGGCTCAACCGGATCCGCACATCACTTGACGGAGTCGCGTGATGTCGGCCGACACATACCTGGCGCGGCAACTGTGCTCGGGAAGCCATGGCCGACGGTGAATCGGCGGGCTAGCGTTCAGCGCATGCTGTTTCAGGACGCGATGGCCGCCGGTCTCACCGATCACGGTATCGACACCATCTTCGGGCTGATCGGTGACGGAAACCTGTTTGTCATGGACAGTTTCCGGCGGCGGCCGGGCACGACCTACGTCGGCGTGGTGAACGAGGCCACGGCGGTGGAAGCGGCGTCGGGCTACGCACAGATCACTGGCCGTTTAGGCGTCGCGACGGTCACGCACGGTCCGGCGTTGACCAACACCATCACCCCGCTCATCGATGCCGTCCGGGCGCGGGTTCCGCTGTTGCTGATCGCCGGGGACACCCGGCCGGACGACAACGACCACACGCAGAACATCCCGCAGCGAGAGGTGGTCCTGGCCGCCGGCGCAGGGTTCGAACAGTTGCGTAGCCCGCTGACGCTCGCGGATGATCTCGCGAGCGCGATTCGCCGTGCCCACGTCGAGCGGCGGCCGATCGTGCTCGACATGCCGGCGAACTTTCAGTGGGCCGAGACGGAGTACCTCCGGTCGCCGTCACGTCTGGTCAGCGATGCCGGCGTCCGGCCGTCCGAGGATGCGCTCGACTCGGCGCTCGGCATCATCGCCGGCGCGAAACGTCCGGTGGTGCTGGCCGGACGAGGCGCGATCGACCCGGCGACCCGCGCGGCGCTGGTGCGTTTCGCTGCTCGTATCGGTGCTCCGCTGACGACGACCTTGAAGGCTCGCGACCTCTTCCGCGGGGAACCGCACGATCTCGGTATTTGCGGGACGGTGGCGCACGAGGTCGCCCTTTCCACGCTTTCCGCCGCGGATTGCGTCATCGCTTTCGGGGCGTCGCTGAACCGCTTCACGACCATGGAAGGCTGGCTCGTCGACAAGCGGCGCCTGGTGCAGATCGATGACGACCGGCACAGCCTGGGCCGCCATGTGGTGCCGGACGCCGGCGTGCTCGGCGACGCCGCCATGACCGCGGACGAGTTCGTCGCACTACTCGACGAGGCGGGGATCCCACCGACCGGCTTTGCCTCGGAGGAGCTGGCAACGGAACTCGTCCGCCGCATCGACAAGCAGGCGGATCGCAGTACCGATCGATCTGTCGACATTCACTCGGCCCTGCGCCGGGTGGACGCCGCCGTGGCCCCTGACCGGACGGTGATCACCGACAGCGGGCGCTTCATCTTCTCCACGTGGCCCGTCATCGGCGTCCAGGATCCGCGACACTTCGCCCACACCGCGAACTACGGTTCGATCGGGCTCGGCATGGGCACCGCGATCGGCGCCAGCGTCGGGCGGCCGGACCATCCGACGCTGCTGGTGACGGGCGACGGGGGGTTCATGCTGGGTGGTCTGAACGAGTTCAGCACCGCTGTCCGGCACGGGCTCGATCTCATCGTGCTGCTCCTCAACGACGGCGCCTACGGCGCGGAGCACATCCAGTTCGTCCGTCGCGAGCTCGATCCCGGAATGTCGACCTTCGACTGGCCCGATTTCGGGCCCGTCGCGGATGCACTCGGCGGGCGGGGATTCACCGTCCGCAATCTGTCCGAACTGGACAGTGCGCTCGCACACCTTCCGCACCGCGACAGGCCCGTACTCATCGACGTGCACCTGGACCCGGAGCTGGTGCCCACCGCCCACTAGCGTTGCCGACGACAACGCGCCCGGGCCGCGGACCGGGGGCGCGGACCCGGGGGAGCGGACCGGCTGCCCGGGTTCATGCGCAGCATCCTGAGTCTCAGCCTGACCGTGGGTCCGCGACGGGTCGGTGCGCTACCGCGAAGATATCGTCGAGGGCCTGGAGCGGGCACCGGTCCGGGCTTGAGCCGCCACGCCTGCCGCCGGGGTACCCCGGTCGGTTGCACCGATGAATTCGGGGTGGATCCGTTGTCTGTACCTCTGGATACACCGACAGCGGGTGGGCCATGGCAGAAGCAATCGATCCGGACAGTGATCCGGCGGGGTGAGCGGGAGGCACAGTGGGCGGTAGCAGAGTGTTGGTGGCGGGGGCGAGCATCGCGGGGCCCGCGCTGGCCCACTGGCTGCGCCGGCGGGGGGCCGAGGTGACCGTGGTGGAGCGGGCCCCTGAGCTGCGCCCCGGCGGGCAGGCGGTGGACGCGCGCGGGGTGGCCAAGGAAGTCATCCGGCGGATGGGGCTGGACGCGGCAGTGCGCGCGACCTGCACCGAAACCGCCGGCGCGTGCACCGTGGACGTGGACGGGAACGTGCTGGAAACCTTCCCTGCGGATAGCGACGGCGGTGATGGGTTCATCGCGGAGATCGAGATCCTGCGTGGGGACCTGTCCCGGGTGCTCTACGACGACACCCGCGACGGTGTTGAGTACGTCTTCGGTGACCGGATCGCCGAGCTCACCCAGGACGCGGACGGGGTCGACGTGGCGTTCGCGGGCGGCGACCGGCGCCGCTTCGACCTGGTGGTCGGGGCGGATGGACTGCACTCGGCGCTGCGGACGATGGTGTTCGGCCCGCCGGAGCGGTTCCTCCGCCATCTCGGGCACGTGCTGGCCTTCTACAGTGTGCCGAACGAGTTCGGGCTGGACCGCTGGCTGCTCGAGTACCAGGAGTCGGGGCGCTCCGCCCTGCTGCGCCCCATCCAGGACGCTACCCGGGCGATGGCCATGTTCTACTTCACCTCGGCTGACTTCGACGTCGACTACCGTGACGTCGCGGCCCAGAAGCGCCTGCTGCGTGAGCGGATGGCGGGTCTGGGCTGGTTGACCCCGGACATCCTCGCGCATCTGGACGACACCCCGGACTTCTACCTCGACCAGGTCGCCCAGGTGGTGATGGACCGCTGGTCGAGTGGACGGGTGGGGCTGCTGGGGGATGCGGCGTTCAGCTCGTCGCCGATGTCCGGGCAGGGCACCGGGCTTGCCCTGGTGGGCGCCTACCTGCTGGCCGGTGAACTGGCCGCTGCCGGATGGGACCCGGAGGCAGGTTTCGCCGGCTACGAGGCTCGGATGCGCTCGTTCGTCGAGGCCAACCAGGAGATCGGCCGGTTGAACGCCCGCAGCCGCGACGTCCCCGGGCCGGACGCGGAGCCGAGCCCCGATTTCGGCGGCGAATGGTTCACCGAGCTGGTCGGGCGCGCGATCAACGGCATCGAGCTGCCCGACTACACAGAGGTGCCGGACTTCGGGGCCAGACCGGAACGTTGACAACCTCCTCGGTCAAACCGTAGGCGTCACCCAACCTGCCAAGCGGGATGACGCCCCGTTCGCCCACCGCAGGACTGCGTCCGCTCAGACGGCTGAGCGCGCACCGATCATGGTCACTGAACCGAAGATCGTGCCCATACACCGAGGCACTGACCCTACATAAGGTTCTCTTGCCGCAGAAACAACACGTTTCCGCAGGCCAGAACGCATGTCGATGAGGACTGGGTGCACCCAACAAGCCAGTATACGAACCTAAACCTCCTGGTCAGCGGGTTGTCGGTCACTTTGAAGGCCGCCCATGCGAAGGTCCGGCCGGGCGGATACCGGCGGACCCGGTTCGGTTGCTCGGGCGGGAACGGCATGGCGAGGGGAGAGTGTCGGTGCCGATCCGGTTCTTCGGAGAAGTAGCGCATGGTACTGGCCGGCCAGAGCCTGAAGATTCCCGCAAAGCAGACGTCGTTTCGTCCGACGACACCTTCACTCCGCCGGCCATCTCGGATCCGACGCTGACTCTGCACGCGTCGTACGGCACAGGTCATGCGTTGGAGATCAGCTGGGAATGGGGTTACCAGGCCGGCTGGCCTCGACACGATGCGGCTTACCACCGACGCGCTGCCGATGCTGGCTGACCGGCCTGGCGTCGCGATCGAGATCAGTGGAACTGACCTGTGTGCAGGACCGAGACAGTTCGTCGGCGAGGACGACCGTCGCGCCGCGCGCGAGGTTCAGTGCGAGTAGTCGTAGGCCGCTTGCGCGGCTGCCACGTCGACAGCGTGCGTGATCGCCCATTCCTGGAGTGCGCGTAGCGGCTCGCACAGGGTGCGCCCTGCGTCGGTGAGTGCGTATTCGACTCGTACCGGAACCTCGGGGTAGACGGTGCGACGCACGAGCCCGTCGCGTTCGAGCCCTCGCAGTGTCTGGGTCAGCATCTTCTGCGACACCCCCTCCACGCGGCGGCGCAGGTGGGAGAAGCGGCTGTCGCCCTCGCTGAGAATGCCCACGACCAGCATCGTCCACCGGTCGCCGATGCGATCCAGGAGGTGCCGGGTCGGACAGTCCGCGCGGTAGGGGTCGTCCAGCGGCACGGGTTCGGTCTGGTTGGTTACCACAAAGTGCCTACTTCCCATCGGAGACCAACCCTCTTACCGTAACCCAAGGACGTCGTCCCACACCATCAATCCCGCAGAAAGGCACGCTCCATGTCCCGCATCACCGTTATCGGAGGCACCGGCTACGCAGGCTCGGCGATCGTTGCGGAGGCCGCCGCTCGCGGCCACCAGGTCACCGCGCTGAGCCGCAATCCGCCCGTCACACCCGCCCCCGGCGTGGCCTACGTTCAGGGCGACGCCACCGACGAGGCAACGCTGTCCGCGACCATCGACGGTGCCGACATCGTGGTGGGCGCATTGGCCCCGCGTGGCCCGCTGATCCACAGCTTCCGACAGGTCTATAGCGCCATCGCGCGTTTGGTCGATGCCGCGGGAGCTCGGTTTTACGTCGTCGGTGGCTTCTCGTCGCTGCGCCCCGCGCCAGGAGCCGATCGTTTCGTCACCGACCTGAGCCACATCCCCGCGGAACTCCACGACGAGATCCGCATCGGGGCAGCACTGATCATTGAGGACCTCCCGGCCACGCCCGCCAGCCTCGACTGGGTCTTTGTCAGCCCACCCATGCGGTTCGGCGCCCGCATGCCCAGCGAACGGCGCGGCACGTACCGGCTCGGCGACGACGTCGCGGTACGGCCCAAGGACGGCGGCGCGATCTCCGCCGCGGACTACGGCCTCGGGTTCGTCGACCTGATCGAGAAGGGCGAGCACCACCGGGAACAGGTCAATCTGAGCCACTGATCGGGACAGCCCGAAGCGATTACACAGTCAGTCTGGACGGCCCCGTATCGCCATGAGGTGGTGCGGGTGAGACGGCGAGGAGAGTGAGTTCGTGTCAATCGATTACGCCCATGTCAGTGAGACCCGCGGTAAGGCGGATCCGTGGAGCTTCCTTCGCGACCGGGACATCGAACGGATGGGTGAGGTCCTGCGCGATCCCGCGGAGCGGGAGCGGTGGGCGATGGCTTTCCTGGTCGGCGGTGGGCTGCCGTATATGTGGACGAGGCTCGCGGCGAACATCCAGGACATCGCTTATGCGTTGTTGGATTTGCGGCCGGGGGACCGGGTCCTCATCGTCGGTGAGGAGGTGGAGTCGTGCGGCTGGCGAGGCGCGGTCGAGGAAGCCGTCGGCCCGGCCGGCACGGTGGACGTGGCCGAACTCATCGACGAAGGCAACGCGGCGATCTTCGAGGGCAAGTACGGACGCAACGGCCTTCTTGCGGCCTGGCAGTGGACGTACACGCACGACACGCCTGACGAGACCTACGACGCGATTTTGGTCGCGCAGGCGGCACAACACTGTGACGACTGGTCGGAGGCAAGCGAGGAGTTCGTGCGGGTGCTGAAGCCCGGCAAGCGCATCGTGTCGGCCGAGGCGCTCATTCCCGGCGGAGGAGGACTCACCAGGTCTGTTGACGTCGACATTCATGTCCAGACCTGGTTCGACAAGTTGGTGGGCCCGCTGAAGGTCGCCCTGTCCGAACTCGGCGCCTACACCGCGGAGGAGATCAAGGACGCGTTCGGTGACCGGGTCGAGGGTGCCAGGGCGATGGAGTGGCGGGGTGTCCACGTCTTCTGGGGTCGCAAGCCGCTCCGGCCAGGATCCTCCACGGCAGTGGGCGATTGACACCGTGCCCGGCCCCAGAAACGCAGACACCCGTATCGAGACAACAGGAGAAAGCATGTCGACAACGAACGCTGAGGCGAATCCGATGAAGCCGAGGGCTGTCCGCCGAGTGGTGACCGGTCACGACTCGGCCGGAAGGGCGGTGGTGGTCGCGGATGGACCGTCCGAGGATGTCCTGCTCATCGACACAGCTCGCGTCGCGATCGCCGACATGTGGACGCTGACGAGCGTTCCCACCAGCATCGACGCCTGGGAGAAGCGAGACCTGGGTACGCCGATGGCAATCGGCCCTGTCGTCGGCGGGCTGAACTTCCGCGTGCTCCAGTTCGACCCGCTGCCGGCCGATGCGGTCATCGACGCGAAAGCTGCCTTCTCCGAAATGGGCTCGGCCGATGCGCATGTCGGGGATGCGCGGCACCCGGCCATGCACCGTACGGACACGGTCGACTTCGGCATCGTCATCAGCGGCTCCATCACCCTGCTACTGGACGAGGAGGATGTCACGCTCACCGCCGGTGACATCGTCATTCAGCGTGGAACCAACCACGCGTGGGAGAACCGCGGCGACGAGCCCTGCCTGATGGCGGTCATGGTGGTCGACGCGAAAGCTGCGGCCTAGCATCGACCGCCGCCGGGGTCCGTCAGCGTTGCCGGACCGGCTCGGCCGGGACGAGACCGTGTTCGCGCGCGGCGAGACGAGTCCCACCGACTCGTCGAGGTAGTGGTCCTTGCGTGTCAGTGGATCTTTTCCGGCATAGACCCGGACTCGCAGAGTGCCGCCTGGGCGCTCCTCGATGTGACCACGTTGACGTGTCTCCGCTGGCTGGCCCTGACACCCCATCTGACCTGGGTGCCCTCGGCAGGATTCGAACCTGCGACACCTGCCTCCGGAGGGCAGTGCTCTATCCCCTGAGCTACGAGGGCCTATCGCCTTACGACTGGACAAAGCGTAGCGCATGCCCGGTGCCACTCAGTGGGCACCCCATGTGCTGGAGATCGCCTGGCGGTACCGTGCCAGAGTAGGTTAGGCTCACCTGTATTGCATACATGCGCATGTCGCTATAACTTGCCTTCGAGGAGGGCGGCCATGGGACACGGTCACGGGCATGGCGTGCCGAGTGCCTCGGGTCGCTACGTGCCCCGGCTCGTGGCGGCGCTCGCGATCGGCATCGCCTTCCTCGCGCTCGAGGTCGTGGTCGGCATCCTCACCGGCTCCCTCGCCCTCATCTCCGACGCGGCCCACATGCTCACCGACGTCTTCGGGCTCGGCCTCGCCCTCACGGCGATCATCCTGGCCCGCCGCAGCGGCCCCACCTACCGTCGCACGTTCGGGTTCTACCGCGCCGAAGTGCTTGCCGCACTGGGGAATGCGCTCCTGCTGTTCGGCGTCGCCGGCTACGTTCTCATCGAAGCGATCGGCCGCATCAGCGACCCGCCGCCAGTGCCAGGGCTTCCCGTCCTCCTCACGGCACTCGCCGGGCTCGTCGCCAACCTCGCGGCCTTCGTCCTGCTTCGCTCCGGCGCCAAGGAAAGCCTCAACGTCCGTGGCGCCTACCTCGAAGTGCTCGCCGACCTCATCGGCTCCGTCGGCGTCCTGGCCAGCGGCGCCATCATCCTCACCACCGGCTGGCGCTACGCCGACCCCCTCATCGGTGTGGCCATCGGGCTGTTCGTCCTCCCGCGCACGGCCAAGCTCGCCGGCCGCGCCCTGCGGATCCTCTTCCAGCATGCGCCCGCCGAGGTCGACGTCGAGCGCATCGAGACCGCGCTGGCCGACCTCACCGGCGTGCGGGACGTGCACGACATCCACGTGTGGACGCTGACCTCGGGCATGGAGGTCGCCTCCGCACACCTCGTCGTCGACCCCTCGGCCGAACCGGCGGAAGTCCTTACCCAGGCCCAGAATCTGCTCGCCGAGGCCTACCACATCCAGCACGCCACCCTGCAGGTCGAGCCCGCCGAGTCCGCCAAACGTTGCGAAGAGCTTTCCTGGTGACTACAGCGGCTGCGCACCACGCGCGCCGAGCATCTGCTTGATCAGCACCATTTCCGCGCCCTGCGAATTCAGAATGCTCTGCGTCAACGTCTTCACCGCGCTGACCGGTGAATGATCGTGCGCATACTGCGCCATCGCCGTGCCGCCCTGGTGGTGACGCAACATCAACTGCAGGAAGTACACGTCAAGATCCTTGCCGGACAACGAACGCAACTTCGCCAGCTCCGTGTCGCTCGCCATCCCGGGCATCACGGCGGCACCAGCCGACGACCCCGGCATCCCCGCCATGTCGTGCCCGGACGGCTGTGTCATCCACGTCATGTACGCGCCGGGCGCCTGCTCGGGCTGGTCCCACAACATGAGCCAGCCCTTCATCCGGCCGACCTGCTCCAGCTGCGTGCTCTGGATGTCGAACGCCAGCTGCCGGACCTCCGGGTCGGTGCTGTGGTCCCGCGCCCAGTTCGCCATCGTCACGGCCTGCAGGTGATGCACCGACATGTCCTGCGCGAAACCGACCTCCACCGAACCCGTGCCGGGGGTCGCGGGCCCTGACGAGTCGAGTGCGCGCTGGGTCAGGAACATCCCCAGCACCGCGCCCACCAGTAGCACCACGATCACCGTCGCGGCGATGACGACCGGACGAGCCGTGGGCCGCGGCGCGGGAGTCTCGGTCACCGGAGCGGAAGTTTCGGTCATCACGGCGTGCCGGTGGTCGAGGGCATCACGGCGCCGGTGTCCTGTTGCGTGCCCTGGGTGCCCTGGTAGTCCATCGGTTTCGCATCCGGTCCCGGCGGAGTCGCGACGAACGGCGGCGGATTGTCCGGGTCGAACTGACCCGGCCCGAGCACGTCGCAGGAAGCGCCGACTTCGGGTGTGGTGTTCGGGTTGGTGCGCAACGCGGTGATGAACTCGTCGATGCGCTGGTCGCCCGCGGAGTCCAGCTTGAGCTGGTGCCCCCAGGCCTGCAGCGAAATCGGCTTGTCGAGACCGGGGTAGGGCGACATCATCGTGTACGGCTTGCCCTGGACCTTGGTTTTGAGTGTGTTCAGCGCATCGCCCGTGACCTGCGCCGGGTTGTACGCGATCCACACCGTGCCGTGTTCGAGCGCGTGCACCATGTTCTCGTTGCGGACGGCCGTGGTGTACACGGTCCCGTTGCACGCGGCCCAGTAACCGTCATGCGGCCCGCCGATCGGCGGGAAGTGGTCGTAGGCGACGCGTTCGGTCGGCAGCACGTGCACGCTGCCCTTGTAGGTGCCGGTCACGATGCCGGCCAGCTGCAGTGACGGGTCCTTGTTGGAGTCGCTCGGTGCCCATTCGGCCAGCGCGCGTTTCGGCGCCGACTGCACGAGGTAGTAGGTGACGACGACGGCCGCGAGCGCCACGACGGCGACGATCGCGATCACGGTGCCCCATGGGAAGCCGCGCTTGGTCACCACTGAGTTGCGCGCCGCTCTGATGGCCTTCTTCGACGAGGCCTTTTTCTTCGTGCCGCTGGCCATGGCTCCCGCATCCGCTCGCGATCCAAATATCCAAGGTGAGTCTAGGGACTGGATGTCAGAGCGACGTCAACGGCCACATACACTCGCGTGGTGACTCCCGCCGTGCTCGCCGAACTCGTCCGATCGTCTGCTGTGCAGGTACTCGATGCCCGTGGCCTCGACCACGCCGTGCTGCCCGACCTGGTGACGATCGAGCGACCCCGCAACCCCGAACACGGAGATTACGCCACCAACCTTGCCTTACAGGTAGCGAAGAAAGTCGGAATCCCGCCGCGCGAGTTCGCCCAGGCGCTCGCCGACGAGGTTGCGAAGAACGGCGGGGTGGACAGCGCCGAGGTGGCCGGCCCGGGTTTCCTCAACTTCCGGCTCGCCGCGGACGCCCAGGGTGAGCAGGTGCGCCAGGTGCTGGCCGCCGGTGAGGGGTACGGCACCGGTGACGCGCTCGCCGGACGCAAGATCAACCTCGAGTTCGTTTCGGCCAACCCGACCGGCCCGGTGCACCTGGGCGGCACTCGCTGGGCGGCCGTCGGGGACGCGCTGGGCCGGGTCCTGTCCGCCCAGGGTGCGGACGTGACCCGCGAGTACTACTTCAACGACGCCGGTGCGCAGATCGACAGGTTCGTCCGGTCTCTGATCGCCGCCGCGAAGGGCGAGCCCGCACCCGAGGACGGCTACGCGGGCGCCTACATCTCCGATATCGCCGCCGAGGTGCTGCGCCGCGAGCCGAGTGCGTTGTCGCTGCCGGAAGACGAGCGGCACGAGACGTTCCGCAGCATCGGCATCGAGCTGATGTTCGCCGAGATCAAGCAGAGCCTGCACGATTTCGGCACCGACTTCGACGTCTACTTCCAGGAAGACTCGCTGCACACCAGTGGTGCGGTCGAGCGCGCGGTCGAGGAGCTCAAGGAGTCCGGCAAGCTCTACCACGCCGACGGTGCGTGGTGGCTGCGCTCCACCGAGTTCGGTGACGACAAGGACCGCGTGGTCATCAAGAGCGACGGCGCTCCCGCGTACATCGCGGGCGACATCGCGTACCTGGAGGACAAGATCGGCCGCGGCTTCGAGCTGTGCATCTACATGCTCGGCGCGGACCACCACGGTTACATCGCCCGGCTCAAGGCGGCCGCGGCGGCGATGGGCCAGGACCCGGACGTCGTCGAGGTGCTCATCGGCCAGCTGGTGAATCTCGTGAGCGACGGCAAGCCGGTCCGGATGAGCAAGCGCGCGGGCACCGTGATCACCATGGAGGACCTCGTCGACGCCGTGGGCGTGGATGCCGCGCGGTACGAGCTGACCCGGTATTCCGTCGATTCGAGTATCGATGTCGACCTCGATCTGCTGCGCAAGCGCAGCGACGAGAACCCGGTCTACTACGTGCAGTACGCGCATGCCCGCCTTGCGTCGCTGCAACGGAACGCGGCGGATCTGGGGCTCAAGGCCGACGCGGACGCCGATCTCGGCCTGCTGACGCTGGCCCAGGAGGGCGACTTGATCCGCACCATCGGCGAGTTCCCGACGATCGTGCTGCGTGCGGCGGAGCTGCGTGAGCCGCACCGGGTCGCCCGCTACCTGGAAAGCCTCGCCGGCGCGTTCCACAAGTTCTACGCCGTCGCCCCGGTTCTGCCCAAGGGTGACGAAGAAGCCTCGCCACTCACCTTCGCGCGCCTGGCGCTGTGTGAAGCCGCCCGCCAGGTGTTCGCGAACGGGCTCCGGCTGCTCGGTGTCTCTGCCCCGGAACGGATGTAGCTCATGGTTCACCCCGCAGGTCCTCGTCACGCCGACGTCCACCCGCACGTCGACACGTCGGGTTTCCCGCCCAGCACGGCGCAGGAGCTCGACCGGCTGTACCCGAAAGTCTGGCCCCGCAATACTTTCCGTGCCCTGGACGGCGTGGTGCGGATCGCCGGCGTCGACGTCCGCGAACTCGCCGCCACCTACGGCACGCCACTGTTCATTGTGGACGAAGCCGATTTCAAGTCCCGTTGTGCCGAGTACGCCGAGGCCTTCGACGACCCGGCGCTGGTGCACTACGCGGCGAAAGCATTCCTGTGCACCGAAGTCGCGCGCTGGGTGGCCGCGCAGGGGCTGAGCATGGACGTCGCCAGCGGGGGAGAGCTCGCGGTGGCGTTGCGGGCCGGCTTCCCCGCGGAGCGGATCACCTTCCACGGCAACAACAAATCGATCGCCGAGCTGGAGTCCGCTGTGGACGCCGGGGTGGGCACGGTGGTGCTCGACTCGTTCTACGAGATCGCTCGCCTCGCGGATGTCGCCGCACGGCGGGAGGTCGTGCAGAACGTGCTCGTGCGGGTCACGGTCGGGGTCGAGGCGCACACGCACGAGTTCATCGCGACCGCGCACGAGGACCAGAAGTTCGGGTTCTCGCTCGCGGCCGGGGATGCCGCGGAGGCCGTGCGCCGGGTGCTCAACGCGCCGTCGCTCAAGCTCGTCGGCCTGCACAGCCACATCGGCTCGCAGATCTTCGACGCCGACGGGTTCGAGGTGGCCGCGCGGCGGGTGGTGGGCCTGCTCGCCGAACTCGCCAAGGAGCACGGGGAATCCCTGCTCGAGCAGCTGTCCATTGTGGACCTCGGTGGCGGCTTCGGGATTGCCTACACCGACAAGGACAATCCGCCGCCGCCCGCGCAGATGATCACGCAGATTCGCGAGATCGTGCGCAAGGAGTGCGAGTTCGCCGGACTGCCGGTGCCGCGGATCGCGGGCGAGCCGGGGCGCGCGATCGCGGGGCCCGGCACGATCACGTTGTACGAGGTCGGCACCATCAAGGATGTTTCGCTGGGGGACAACGAAAGCCGGCGTTATGTCAGCGTCGACGGCGGGATGAGTGACAACATCCGCACCGCCCTCTACGACGCGACGTACGATTGCCGCCTGGTGTCGCGCTCGGCCGACGAGGGGGACGGCGCGCCCGGTGCCGCATTGTCGCGTGTGGTGGGCAAGCACTGCGAGTCCGGGGACATCGTCGTCCGCGACTGCTGGCTGCCGGACACGCTCGCCCCCGGTGACCTGATCGCGCTCGCCGCGACCGGGGCCTACTGCTACTCGATGGCCAGCAACTACAACCGGCTGCCGCGCCCGGCGGTGGTCGCGGTCCGCAACGGCAGCGCGCGGCTCCTGCTGCGCCGGGAAACCGTGGATGACATGCTGCACCTGGAGGTGTCGTGAACTCCGCACTGTCCACTTCGGACGGCCGGTCCGTGCGTGTGGCCCTGCTCGGCTGCGGCACGGTGGGCAGTGAGGTCGTCAGGCTGCTCACCGAGCAGGCCGACGAGCTTGGCGCTCGGGCCGGGGCGCCGGTCGAGCTCGCCGGGATCGCGGTGCGCCGCCCCGACAAGCATCCGGAACTACCGCAGGATCTGCTGACCGCCGACGCGGCCGCGCTCGTCGAGTCCGATGTGGACGTCGTGGTCGAGCTCGTCGGTGGGATAGAGCCGGTCCGCAGCTGGCTGCTCACCGCGCTGCGCAAGGGAAAGTCGGTCGTCACGGCGAACAAGGCGCTGCTGTCGGAGTACTCCGCGGAGCTGTCGGAGGCCGCGGACGCCGCCGGCGCGGACCTGTACTTCGAAGCCGCCGTCGCCGGTGCGATCCCGTTGCTGCGCCCGCTGCGCGAGTCGCTGGCCGGTGACCGGATCACGAAGGTGATGGGCATCGTCAACGGCACCACCAACTTCATTCTGTCCGCAATGGACTCCACGGGTGCCGGTTACGCCGAAACCCTCGACGAGGCAAGCCGTCTCGGTTACGCCGAGGCCGACCCGACGGCCGATGTGGACGGTTACGACGCCGCGTCCAAAGCCGCGATCCTTGCCTCGCTGGCTTTCCACAGCCGTGTGACGGCGGCCGACGTGCACCGCGAGGGCATCTCGTCAGTCACCGCGTCGGACATCGCGGCCGCGAAAGCGCTGGGGCGCACGGTAAAGCTGCTGGCCATCTGCGAGCGCGTCACGGCGGACGACGGTGCCGAATCGGTGTCGGCACGGGTGCATCCGGTGATGCTCGAGCGCAGCCATCCGCTCGCCGGTGTCGGTGGCGCGTTCAACGCGGTGTTCGTCGAGGCGGACGCCGCGGGGGAGCTGATGTTCTACGGCCAGGGCGCCGGTGGCGCGCCGACGGCGAGCGCCGTGCTCGGCGATCTCGTTGCGGTAGCGCGTAATCGCGTGCTCGGCGGCCGCGGGCCGCGTGAGTCGGCGCACGCCAATCTGCCCGTGCGGCCGATGGGGCAGACCCCCACGCGTTATCACGTGAGCCTCGACGTCGCCGACCGTCCCGGCGTGCTGGCCCAGGTCGCGCAGGTCTTCGCCGACCACGGGGTGAGCATTGCGGCGGTGCGCCAGCGGGACGGGCTGTCCACGGCGAGCCTCGTCATCGTGACCCACCTCGCACCAGACGCGGCTCTCGACGCGACGGTCGAAGCGATCGGGAAGATGGACGTCGTTCGGGAAGTGGTCAGCGTGATGCGGGTGGAAGGCGAAGACACATGAACAGCGAGCCGGGCTGGCCGGGGATCATCGAAGCCTATGCCGATCGGGTGCCGATCCCGGCGGGGGCCAAGGTGGTCACCCTCGGCGAGGGCAACACCCCGCTCATGCCCGCGCCGCACCTGTCCGAGCTGACCGGCGCCGAGGTCTACCTCAAGGTGGAAGGTGCCAACCCCACCGGTTCCTTCAAGGACCGGGGGATGACCGTGGCCATCACGCACGCGCTGGCCAGTGGCCTGCAGGCGGTGATCTGTGCCTCGACGGGCAACACGTCCGCCTCGGCCGCCGCCTATGCCGCACGCGCGGGGCTCACGTGCGCGGTGCTCGTCCCGCAGGGCAAGATCGCGATGGGCAAGCTCGCCCAGGCCGTGCTGCACGGTGCCCGCATCCTGCAGGTCGACGGGAACTTCGACGACTGCCTCGAACTTGCCCGCAAGACGGCGATCGATCACCCGGTCACGCTGGTGAATTCGGTCAACCCGGTTCGCCTCATCGGGCAGCGAACCGCGGCCTACGAGGTATGCGATGTGCTCGGCAAGGCACCGGATGTGCACTGCCTTCCGGTGGGAAACGCGGGCAACATCACGGCGTACTGGGCCGGCTACACGGGGTATGCGGCAGACGGGAAAATCGAGACCACCCCACGGATGTTCGGTTTCCAGGCCGCCGGTGCCGCGCCGCTCGTGCTGGGTGAGCCGGTCAAGGACCCGGACACGATCGCCACCGCGATCCGGATTGGCAGCCCGGCTTCGTGGCAGGGCGCGGTCAACGCTCGCAACGCCTCGGGTGGCCTGTTCGAGAAGGTCACCGACGAGCAAATCCTTGCCGCATACCGGTTGCTGGCCCGCAAGGAAGGCGTGTTCGTCGAGCCGTCGTCGGCCACGAGCGTCGCGGGACTGCTGCTGACCGCCGGAGATGGGCGCCTGCCCAAGGGATCCACCGTCGTGTGCACGGTGACGGGGCACGGGCTCAAGGATCCGGCGACGGCACTCGAGGGCAACGTCGAGGTCGAGCCGCTGACCGTCGATCCACGTGCGGTCGCGGCGGCTCTGGATCTGACGTGAACTCGGTCACGGTGACGGTGCCGGCGTCGTCGGCGAACCTCGGCCCCGGCTTCGACGCGCTCGGGCTCGCGCTGGGGCTCTACGACGTGATCGAGGTGCAGGTCACCGACTCCGGGCTGAAAGTCGAGGTGCTTGACGCCGGCGCGGGCGGGGTCGGCGACGTGCCGACGGGCGAAACTCACCTCGTGGTGCGGGCGATCCGGCGGACCTGCGAGCGGCTCGGTGTCCGCCCGCCGGGGCTGCATCTGCGCTGTTTCAACAAGATTCCGCACGCACGCGGGCTGGGTTCCTCGGCCGCGGCGGTCGTGTCCGGTGTCGCCGCGGGGTATGCGCTGGCGGACAAACCGGTTGACGCCGCCGCGGTGCAGATCGCGGCGGAGTTCGAAGGGCATGCCGACAACGCGGCCGCGAGCTTGCTGGGTGGTCTGGTGATCGCATGGTCACAGAGCGGCAGGTTCCACGCCGAAAAGCTCACCGTGCACCCATCGATCCGCCCGGTGCTCGCCGTCCCCGAAGTCAAGTCCTCCACCGCCGCGACCCGCGGCCTGCTGCCCGCCGAAGTACCGCACGCCGACGCCGCGTTCACCGCGGGCCGTGCCGCCCTTGCGATTCACGCACTGACCTGTGATCCTTCCCTGCTGCTGGCCGCCACCGCGGACCGGCTGCACCAGCACTACCGCGCACCCGCCTACCCGGCGACCGCGCGGCTGGTGAACGAGTTGCGCGACGCCGGTGTGGCGGCCACGGTGTCCGGCGCCGGTCCCACGGTGCTGGCACTGACGACGGACGGAATAATTCCGGCAGGAGTCGATGTTGAGGGGTTTGCAGTCTCCGAACTGCCCGTGGATTCCAGCGGAGTCCAGGTCACGGCCCGGTAGCGGGCATGCCCCGGTTTCGCGGCACGCCGGGGGTGGTTGTTGCACCTCGACCCGGTGCGGTCTACCCTCGGGGGCGTTCGATCACCGTGCGCAGTTCCGCACCCGGTGACGGTCCCGGGGGATTCTTCCCGGATCGCATCTTCAGCCGAAGCCGATGATTCCGCATAGCTGTGCAGGGATGGACCTCAGGCGGGTTTCCGGTGGCCGCGGTGACGAATTCAGCGTGCTCCATTCCGGAGCAGGCATCCCGTGTGGCCGTTACGCCGCTCCTGACCAGCCGGTCTCGATCCGGAGGAAGCCGCACGGGCGGTAGCGAACCGCTTCGCGATCAGCCGCGGGCGGTAGTCCGCTGATCCACCTGGAGGCGTGGATCGGTCAGGAAGGACATGTGTGAGCAACACCGATCTTTTGAGCGGTGACCTGGAGACCCAGGCCGCTCCGGCCCCGTCGGGATCAGACGAACAGGCGAACGGAAGTGCGCCAAAGCGCCGCACTGGCGGCCTGTCCGGAATGGTGATCGCCGACCTGCGGGAACTCGCGGCGGAACTGGGTGTCGGGGACACCAAGGGCATGCGCAAGGGAGACCTCATCGCCGCGATCCGGGAGCGGCAGGGCAAGGCGCCGCGCAAGCGCGCCGTATCCGACGACGACACGCTGCCCTTCGAAGGCATTTCCACCGGGCGCCGTGGCGCCGCCACGAAGCAGGAGAAGCCGGCGGAGAAAGCTCCCGAGCAAGCTCCTGAACCGGCGAAGGCTCCGGAAGCGGAGAAGGCCCCGGAGCCCGAGAAGTCGCAACAGCAGGCGAAAACCGCCGAGGAAGCCCCGCAGCAGAGCGAGGACGGTGGCCGCCGGGAAGGTGGCAGCCGGCGTCGCCGCGGTGCCAGCCGCGCGGCGGGCAGCCCCGAGGCGGGCCAGCGCGACAACGCGCAGCGGGACAACGCCCCGCGCGATGGCGGCCAGCAGCGTGACAGTGGCCAGCAGCGCGAGGGTGGCCAGCAGCGCGAGGGTGGCCAGCGCACGGAGGCGCCGCAGCGCGAGCAGCAGGGCGGCGGCCAGCGTCGCCAGCAGAACAACAACCAGCAGCAGAACAGCAACCGCGGGCAGAACAACGCCGCCGGCAGTGACAATGCTGACGACGAAGAGGGCGGCCGTCGCGGCCGTCGCTTCCGGGACCGCCGCCGTCGTGGTGGCGGCGGAGGTGGCCGCGGCGAGGGCGGCGGACCGGACACCGAGATCCGCGAGGACGACGTCCTGCTGCCGGTCGCCGGCATTCTCGACGTGCTGGACAACTACGCGTTCGTCCGCACCTCGGGTTACCTGCCGGGGCCGAACGACGTCTACGTGTCGCTTTCGCTGGTGCGCAAGTACAACCTGCGCCGTGGTGACGCGATCACCGGTGTGGTCAAGCAGCCTCGCGAAGGCGAGCAGCAGCGGCAGAAGTTCAACCCGCTGGTGCGGGTGGACACCATCAACGGGCTCGACCCGGAGCAGGCCCGCAAGCGGCCCGAGTTCACCAAGCTGACCCCGCTCTACCCCAATGAGCGGCTGCGCCTGGAGACCGAGTCGCACAAGCTGACGACGCGGATCATCGACCTGGTGATGCCGGTCGGCAAGGGGCAGCGTGCGCTGATCGTGTCCCCGCCGAAGGCGGGCAAGACGATGATCATGCAGGACATCGCCAACGCGATCACCACGAACAACCCCGAGTGTCACCTGATGGTCGTCCTGGTCGATGAGCGTCCGGAAGAGGTCACCGACATGCAGCGCTCGGTGAAGGGCGAGGTCATCGCCTCGACCTTCGACCGGCCGCCGTCAGACCACACCTCGGTCGCCGAGCTGTCCATCGAGCGGGCCAAGCGCCTGGTGGAGATGGGCATGGACGTGGTGGTCCTGCTCGACTCGATCACCCGCCTCGGCCGCGCCTACAACCTGGCGGCCCCGGCGTCCGGCCGGATCCTGTCCGGTGGTGTCGACTCGACCGCGCTGTTCCCGCCGAAGCGTTTCCTCGGCGCGGCGCGCAACATCGAGAACGGCGGCTCGCTGACGATCTTCGCCACCGCACTGGTGGAGACCGGCTCCACCGGTGACACGGTGATCTTCGAGGAGTTCAAGGGCACCGGCAACGCCGAGCTGAAGCTGGACCGCAAGATCTCCGAGCGCCGGGTGTACCCGGCCGTGGACGTCAACCTGTCCAGCACCCGCAAGGAGGAGCTGCTGCTCTCGCCGGACGAGCTGGCCATCCACCACCGGTTGCACCGGGTGCTGACGGCACTGGACTCCCAGCAGGCGATCGATCTGCTGCTGTCCCGCCTGCGCAAGACCAAGACCAACATCGAGTTCCTGATGCAGGTCTCGAAGACGGCTCTCGGCAGCGCCGACGAAGACTGACGCAGCGCGTCCCACCTCCTGGAATAGCCCGGGGGTGGGACGCGTTGGCTGGTCTGGCAGAATCAATCCGCTGCAGTCCGGCTCCGGTTCACCTCGTGCGCGGGGACCCGGCGGCCACGATGAGAGGACCCCATGAAGAGCGGTATTCACCCCGAGTACGTCCCGACCACGGTGACGTGCGGTTGCGGTAACACCTTCCAGACGCGGAGCACCAAGACCTCCGGCCAGATCACGGTCGAGATCTGCTCCAACTGCCACCCGTTCTACACCGGCAAGCAGAAGATTCTGGACACCGGTGGCCGGGTCGCGCGCTTCGAGGCGCGGTACGGCAAGCGTCAGAAGAAGACCGACGCCAAGTAGCTTGATTCACGGCGCCCGCACCCGGACCCCGGGGCGGGCGCCGCTCGTATCTTCAGGGTTGTTGTGCGGAAACAGAGGTCGTGAAGTGGATTCGTCTTCCCTGCACGGGTTGCGCGACGAGTACGCCGAACTGGAGAAGCAACTCGCGGACCCGGCCGTGCACGCCGACCAGACTCGCGCGCGCAAGCTCGGCCGGCGCTACGCCGAGCTGAGCCCGGTGATCAAGACGATCAGCGAGCTGGACGCGGCCCGTGAAGACCTCGCCGCCGCACAGGAACTCGCGCACGAGGACGCGGCTTTCGCGGCCGAAGCCGAGGAGATCGCCGCGCGTATCCCGGCGCTCGAATCCCGGCTCACCGAGCTGCTGCTGCCGCGCGACCCGTATGACGGCTCGGATGTCGTGATGGAGATCAAGTCGGGGGAGGGCGGCGAGGAATCCGCGTTGTTCGCGGGTGACCTGCTACGGATGTACCTGCGCTACGCGGAACGGCACGGCTGGAAGGCCGAGGTGCTCGACTCGGTCGACTCGGACCTCGGGGGCTACAAGGACGTCACGGTCTCGGTGAAGAGCAAAGGGACTGACGCCGAAGGTGTCTGGTCGCGGTTCAAGTTCGAAGGCGGTGTGCACCGGGTGCAGCGGGTGCCGGCGACCGAGTCGCAGGGCCGCATCCACACGTCCGCGGCCGGGGTGCTCATCTATCCCGAGCCCGAAGAGGTCGAGGTGGAGATCGACCCGAACGACCTGCGTATCGACGTGTTCCGGTCGTCGGGGCCGGGTGGGCAGAGCGTGAACACGACGGACTCGGCGGTGCGCGTGACCCACCTGCCGACCGGGATAGTCGTGTCGTGCCAGAACGAGAAGTCGCAGATCCAGAACCGGGCGCGGGCGATCCAGGTGCTACAGGCCCGCCTGCAGGCGATGGCCGAGGAGGAGGCCGCCAGCAAGGCGGCCGATGCGCGGCGTTCGCAGGTCCGTACGGTGGACCGGTCCGAGCGGGTGCGCACCTACAACTTCCCGGAGAACCGGATCTCCGACCACCGCGTGAACTACAAGGCGTACAACTTGGACCAGGTCCTCGACGGCGACCTCGACGGGGTCCTCGACGCGCTGGCGACAGCGGACCGCGAGGAACGCCTCGCCGCAGCGGGTTCGTAATCAACGCCAACCCGCGAGTTGCACGTTCCGTGCGCGCGAGTTGCGCGTTCTGTGCGCGCGAGTTGCGCGTTCTGTGGGTGCGAGTTGCGCGTAACGGTCGCGCGGAACGCTCAACTCGCGCGTCGGGAACGTTCAACTCGCGCGGCGGGAACGGTCAACTCGCGCGGCGGGAACTTCCGTTCGATGTGGACCAACTCGGCTGACCGGGGTGCACGAGTTCCCCGACCGGCTGTGCCAGAGTTAGAGCCGTGAAGCGGCAACCCTTGCGCCTGGCGATTCTCGAAGCGACCAGGATCCTGGAGCAGGCCGGCGTCGCGTCCCCGCGGACTGACGCCGAACTGCTGGCCGCGCACGTGCTGGGAGTGGAGCGCGGGCGGCTGCCGTTGATTCCGCTGGTGGATCCGCCGGTGATCGACGCGATCGGCCAGCTTGTCGCGCAGCGCGCCAAACGGATGCCGCTGCAGCACCTGACCGGGTGGGCGGCGCTCGGCGACATCACGGTGAGCGTCGGGCCTGGTGTGTTCATCCCGCGCCCGGAGACCGAACTGCTCCTCGAATGGGGCCTCCAGCTGCTCAAGAACCGCGAGTACCCGGTGGTCGTCGATCTGTGCACCGGCTCCGGCGCGCTGGCGCTGGCCGTCGCGCACGCGAGGCCGGATGCCGTCGTCTACGCGGTCGACATCGATCCGAACGCGCTCGCCTGGGCCCGGCACAACGCCGATGCCCGCGCCGCCGACGGTGACACGCCGATCCGGCTGTACTCGGGCGACGTCGGGGACAGCACGATTTTCGCCGAGCTCGACGGGCTCGTTGATCTCGTGCTGTGCAACCCGCCGTACGTGCCGCCGGGCGGTGAGCTGCCACCCGAGGTGCTCGACTACGACCCGGCGCAGGCCGTGTTCGCCGCCGAGGCCGGGCTCGCCGTGATCCGCCAGGCGGTCGCGACCGCGGCGCGGCTGCTCAAACCCGGCGGCGGGATGGCCATCGAACACGACGACTCCCACGGTGCGGCGGCGCCCGCCGTCGTCGCGTCGCGGAAAGTCCTCACCGACGTCCAGGACCACAAGGATCTGGCCGGCCGCCCCCGGTTCGTCACCGCGCGCCGAGCCTGACGCCCCCACCCTCACACGGAGACGCTTCGCGCCACGGAATAGTCTCTGGTCCATGAGTGCGGTGTACGACTGCAGCCTGCCGGAGTCACGGGCGGAAGGGTTGGCGGCGGCCGCGGGTGCGGTGCGTTCGAGCCGTCTCGTCGTCCTGCCGACGGACACGGTGTACGGCATCGGCGCGGACGCGTTCGACGCCGGCGCGGTGCGTTCGCTGCTGCGGGCGAAGCATCGCGGGCCGGACATGCCGGTCGGTGTGCTGGTCGGGTCTTGGTCCACAGTGGACGGTCTGGTGCTCGGGATGCCGCCTCAGGCAAGAACTTTGATCGAAGCGTTCTGGCCCGGCGACTTGTCGCTGGTGCTGCCGCACGCGCCGAGCCTGCAGTGGGACCTCGGCAGCACGCAGGGCACGGTGATGCTGCGGATGCCGCTGCACCCGGTGGCGCTGGAACTGCTGCGCGAGGTCGGCCCGATGGCGGTCTCGAGCGCCAACGTGTCCGGGCAGCCGCCCGCGGCCAACGCGCAGGAGGCGCAGGATCAGCTCGGCGAGTCCGTCGCGGTGTACCTCGACGGCGGTCCCAGTGGTGATCCGGTGCCCTCCAGCATCGTCGATCTCACCGGTGACGAGCCCGTGCTGCTGCGCGCGGGTGCGGTGAGCGCCGATGCGGTGTCCGAAGTGCTCGGTTTTCCGGTGACCGTCCCGTCCTGATGACTCCGATCGCCACAGCCGGGCTGCCCATCCGGGAGTACATCCTCGTCGGGCTCATCTCGGCGACCCTGACCTTCCTGCTCACCGGCCTCGTCCGCCGGTTCGCGATCCGCGTCGGCGCCATCGCCAACCCCCGTGCGCGCGACGTGCACGTCATCCCGATCCCGCGGATGGGCGGGCTCGCGATGTTCCTCGGCGTCGCCGGGGGCATGGCCATGGCCCACCAGCTGCCGGTGTTGCGCCGCGCGTTCGAATACTCGCTCGACCCGATCGGCGTGCTCATCGGCGGTGCCGTCATCGTGCTGATCGGTGCCGTCGACGACCGGTTCGAAATCGACGCCTGGACAAAGCTCGCCGGGCAGGTGCTCTGCGCCGGCATCCTGGTCATCTTCGGCGTGCAATGGAACGTGTTCTGGGTGCCGTGGGGCGGCAACGGCGCCGCGCTGGGCCAGGTCGTCACGCTCGACTCCAACCAGGGCAGCCTGCTCATGGTGCTGCTGGTCGTGGTGCTGGTGAACGCGATGAACTTCGTCGACGGGCTCGACGGGCTCGCCGCCGGCCTCGGGTTCATCGCCGCGACCGCCACCTGCGCGTTCTCGCTGGGCCTGCTCAACTCGGCCGGCGGTGACGTCGGCACCTACCCGCCGGCGCTGATCGCCGCCACCCTCGCCGGCGCGTGCCTTGGCTTCCTGCCCTACAACTTCCAGCCCGCGAAGATCTTCATGGGCGACTCCGGGTCGATGATGATCGGCCTGATGCTCGCCGGTGCCACCACGTCCGCATCCGGCAAGATCAACTACACCCGGTTCGGCGGCTCGGACGCGCTCGCGCTGCTGTCGCCGCTGCTGGTCGTGGTCGCGGTGCTTTTCCTTCCGGTGCTGGATTTGCTGATGGCCATCGTCCGGCGGACCCGGCGCGGGGAAAGCCCGTTCGCGGCCGACAAGATGCACCTGCATCACCGCCTGCTGGAAATCGGCCACTCGCAACGCCGGGCCGTGTTGCTCATTTATCTGTGGGCCGGTCTGCTCGGATTCGGGGCCGTTTCGTTGACCCTGTTCAATACGGCCGCGGTGCTGTGGATCTTTGTCGCGGGACTGGTGCTCGCGGCGATCGTTTCGGTCATCCCTAGACTGAGGTCGAGGAACCAGCAGGGAGTGTCATGACCGAGAAGACCGAAAACCCGCACGCGCAGTCCGTGCTGAAACTCGCGGACGCGATGTACCGCGGTGCTTTGTGGCCCGCGGTGGCCACCGTTGTCATCGGCGCGGTGGTGTCGGTGTTCCTGGTCGGGCTGCCCGGCCTGTTCGGTGCGATCGTCGGTGGTGTCATCGCGTTCGGGTCGTCGCTGGTCACGTTGTGGATGATGCGCAAGACCGCGGCGATGGACCCGATGGCGGTGCTGGCCGTTTCGCTCGGCGGCTACATCCTCAAGATCTTGGTGCTACTCGGCGTGATGATGTTGCTGCGGCACGTATCGTTCCTGCATTCGAAAGCGCTCGCGTTCACGATGCTGGCCGTCATTCTGGTCTGGGCGGCCGCCGAGTTCGCCGCGTTTCGCCGGACGAAAATTCCCACGATCATTCCCGCGAGCGAGTCGTAAGGAGTACGCCCGTACGGCAGCCCGATTACGGCTGGTATCGTCCCGACTGTGGAGGCGGGTACCGGCCGCGCTCCCGAAGGCGGAACCCGACCAGCACTGTGGCGATCGTGACGGAGCCTCGGGTGTGGTCGCAGGCTGACCCGTCTTCGGAAACGCAGCGCCGAACTCTCCGGTAGCCGATCGTTAACCCCCGGTTCACTGACGGGAGCCGCTTCCAACTATCCGAAACGTATCGGGTACGTTAAGTCCAGATCGTGACGATTCCCCCGGCGGAGTGAACGCCGGCCGGGAGAACCGGAAGGAGCCCAGTTGGGCGCGCCTGTACTGACCGCGGGTGGTTTCACACCCCCGGGTGCTGGAGACTTCAACCTGCCGCCGATCTTCGCCGGCATCACGAAGCCGATGATCCTCGTCGTGCTGGCGATGATCATCATCGCCGCGTACTTCCTGATCAGCTCGCGCAAGCTGAAAATCGTGCCGGGCAAGGGGCAGTTCGTCGCCGAGTATGTCTACGACTTCGCGCGCAACGGCATCGCCCGCGAGCAGATCGGCTCGAAGGACTTCAAGCCGTTCGTCCCGCTGGTTCTCTCGTTGTTCAGCTTCGTGCTGGTGAACAACCTGTTCGGGCTCATCCCGATCTTCCAGTTCCCCACGCTGGCTCACATCGGCTTCCCGCTTGCGCTGTCCCTGCTGGTGGTCTACCCGGTCTACCACTACGTCGGCTTCCGCAAGCATGGCTTCGTCGGCTACCTCAAACATCAGACGGTCCCGCCGGGCGCGCCCGCGGCGATCTACCTGCTGCTGACGCCGATCGAGTTCCTGCAGAAGTTCGTGCTCAACCCGATCACTCTCGCCATCCGTGTGTTCGCGGCGATGTTCGCCGGCCACCTCATCCTGCTGGTGTTCACCGTGGCGGGCGAGTTTCTGCTGGTCGAGGCGAGTGGTCCGATCGCGAAGCCGGTTTCGATCATCTCGTTCGCGTTCGCGATCCTGATGACCTTCGTCGAAGCGCTGATCCAGGTGATCCAGGCATATGTGTTCGCGGTGCTGTCCGCGAACTACATCGGCGCCGCGCTCTCCGAAGACCACTGACAGGCCAAACGAAAACCACAAGGCCCGATCCGCACCTACCGCGGACCGACTGAAAGGGAAGTACCAAGTGAGCAACATCGTCGTCGCCCAGGCCGCCGAGGCCGCCGTGAACCTCAACCCCGGTCTCGCTGCGATCGGTTACGGCCTCGGTGCCATCGGCCCTGGTATCGGCATCGGCCTGATCTGGGCCGCCGTCATCAACGGCACCGCCCGTCAGCCGGAGGCGCAGGGCAAGCTGATGGGTATCGCGTGGACCACCTTCGTGCTTACCGAGGTGCTGGCGCTGATCGGTCTGGTCGTCTACTTCATCGCCTCCGCCGCCTGAGTTGACCGCTCGCTGAAGGAGTCGTTGTGCTGAAGACCCAGATCGTGCTTGCGGCGGAGGATGCGCCGAGCCCGGTCCTTCCGAACATCCCGGAAATCATCGTCGGGCTGATCGCGTTCCTTCTCCTGCTGTTCCTGCTGTGGAAGTTCGCAGTACCGCGGTTCGAGAAGCTGTACGAGGAGCGCACCGCCAAGATCGAAGGCGGTATCGAGAAGGCCGAGAAGGCGCAGGCGGAAGCAGAAGAGGCGCAGGCCAAGTACAAGGCCCAGCTCGCCGACGCCTACACCGAAGCGGCGAAGATCCGCGACGACGCGCGGCTCGAAGCCGAGCGCATCAAGGAAGAGCTGCGTGCCGAGGCACAGGACGAGGCCGCGCGCATCATCGCGCAGGGCCACGCCGCGCTGCAGGCACAGAAGGCGCAGATCGTCGCCGAGCTGCGGGCCGAACTGGGCC
Source organism: Amycolatopsis pithecellobii (assembly GCF_009707865.1). Lineage (GTDB taxonomy): Bacteria > Actinomycetota > Actinomycetes > Mycobacteriales > Pseudonocardiaceae > Amycolatopsis_E > Amycolatopsis_E pithecellobii. The sequence goes on along the minus strand of NZ_WMBA01000007.1, from coordinate 11,393 downwards.
GGAACTCCGTCGAGCTGGCCAGCCGGATCGTCGGCGAGTCCCTTGAGGACGAGGCCCGGCGCCGTGGCACGGTCGACCGCTTCCTCGCCGAGCTCGGCACCGGCAACGGCGCGGGGAAGTAAGGGCCCATGACTAGCCCGACAACACTGCACGCCGCCAGCCGCGAAGCACTCGCCGAGTCCGAACGGACGCTCGACGAGGTGCTGGGCCAGGCCGGTGCGAAACCGGACGCCGTCGGTGCGGAGCTGTTCTCCGTGGTCGAGCTGCTGACCAGGGAGATCGGGCTGCGCCGGGCCGTCGGTGACGGATCGTCCGACCCGCAGTCCCGCAAGGGCCTCGTCTCGTCGCTGCTGGGCGGCAAGGTGTCCGCGCCGGCACTGCGTGTGCTCGACACCGTCGCGGGCCAGCGCTGGTCCAGTCCGCGTGAGCTGCTCGACGGACTGGAGTCGCTCGGCCGCACGGCACTGTTGACCAGCGCGGAAAAGGCCGGGACCCTGGACACCGTCGAAGACGAGTTGTTCCGGATCGCCCGTATTGTGGTCGGTGAGTCCGAACTCGAGCAGGCCCTGTCCGACCAGACCGCGCCCGCCGAGGCCAAGCGCAAGCTCGTGCGGGACCTGTTCGGGGGCAAGGTCGGTGCGGTGAGCCTGGCGCTGGTCGAGCAGGTGGTCGTCCGTCAGACGGGCCGGGGTGTCGGGTTCGGCCTCGACCGGCTGGTCAAGCTGGCCGCGGAACGGCGTCTGCGCTCGGTCGCCTACGTCACCAGCGCGAGCGCCCTTTCCGCACAGCAGGAAGAGCAGCTGGCCGACAAACTGCACGGGATATACGGGCGGCCGATCGCCCTGCATGTCGAGGTGGACCCCCGGCTCGGCGGCGGACTCGTCGTCCGGGTCGGCGACGAGGTCATCGACGGCAGCGCGGCCGGCAGGCTCGCGGCACTGCGCAGGCAGCTGGCGTGACGACAACAAAGACTTTGGACACTGGCAAGAACGAAGCGAGAGCGGGAACGACATGGCGGAGCTGACGATCTCCTCGGACGAGATCCGGAGCGCGATCGAGAACTACGTCTCGAGTTACTCACCCGACGTGAGCCGGGAAGAGGTCGGCGTCGTCGTGGACACCGGTGACGGCGTCGCGCACGTGGAGGGCCTGCCCTCGACCATGGCGAACGAGCTGCTGGAGTTCCCCGGCGGCATCCTCGGCGTCGCGCAGAACCTGGAGCCGCGCCAGATCGGTGTCGTCATCCTGGGTAACTACGAGCAGATCGAAGAGGGCCAGGAGGTCAAGCGGACCGGGCAGATCCTGTCGATCCCGGTCGGCGAGAGCTTCCTCGGCCGGGTCATCGACCCGCTGGGCGCGCCGATCGACGGCCTCGGTGACATCGCCTCGGACGAGCGCCGCGCGCTGGAGCTGCAGGCCGCCTCGGTGGTCGAGCGGCAGCCGGTGTCCGAGCCGCTGCAGACCGGTATCACCGCGATCGACGCGATGACCCCGATCGGCCGTGGCCAGCGCCAGCTGATCATCGGTGACCGCAAGACCGGCAAGACCGCGGTCTGCGTCGACACGATCATCAACCAGAAGGCGAACTGGGAGACCGGCGACCCGGCCAAGCAGGTCCGCTGCATCTACGTCGCGGTCGGCCAGAAGGGCTCGACCATCGCCGGTGTGCGCAAGTCGCTGGAAGACGCCGGCGCACTGGAGTACACCACGATCGTCGCGGCTCCGGCCTCGGACTCGGCCGGCTTCAAGTGGCTCGCCCCCTACACCGGTTCGGCACTGGGCCAGCACTGGATGTACCAGGGCAAGCATGTGCTGATCGTGTTCGACGACCTGTCCAAGCAGGCCGACGCCTACCGCGCGATCTCGCTGCTGCTGCGCCGCCCGCCGGGCCGCGAGGCGTTCCCCGGCGATGTCTTCTACTTGCACTCGCGGCTGCTCGAGCGGTGCGCGAAGCTGTCCGACGAGCTGGGCGGCGGTTCGCTGACCGGGCTGCCGATCATCGAGACCAAGGCCAACGACATCTCGGCCTACATCCCGACGAACGTCATCTCGATCACCGACGGCCAGTGCTTCTTCCAGTCGGACCTGTTCAACTCGGGCCAGCGCCCCGCGGTCGACGTGACCACGTCGGTGTCCCGCGTCGGTGGTGACGCGCAGATCAAGGCGATGAAGAAGGTCTCGGGTTCGCTGCGGATCGACCTGTCGCAGTACCAGGAGCTGCAGGCGTTCGCCGCCTTCGCCTCCGACCTCGACGCGACCTCGCGCGCCCAGCTGGACCGTGGTGTCCGCCTGTACGAGGTGCTCAAGCAGCCCCAGTACTCGCCGGTCCCGGTCGAGCAGCAGGTCGTCACCGTGTACCTCGGCACCAACGGGCACTTCGACAACGTGCCGGTCGAGGATGTCGCGCGGTTCAACCACGAGCTGCTGGAGAACCTGCGCCACAAGCACGACGACATCCTCGCCGAGATCCGGGACAAGGGTCAGTGGACCGACGAGCTGGCCGAGCGCGTCGTCACCGCGACGGGCGAGTTCAAGAAGGGCTTCACCACCGCCGAGGGCGGGCGCATCGTCAACGAGGCGGAGGCCGAGGCATTGGACGCCGACGAGGTCGGGCAGGAGACCGTGAAGGTCAACAAGCCCGCCCCGAAGAACTGACCGGATAGCTGATGGCGCAACTTCGTGAGCTCCGGGCAAAGATCCGGGCGACCAAATCGATCGGCAAGATCACCAAGGCGATGGAACTGATCGCCACCTCGCGTATCGGCCGTGCGCAGGCGCGGGTGGAGGCTTCCCGGCCCTACTCGACCGAGATCACGAAGGTGCTCTCGGCGCTCGCCGGAGCGGCGTCCAATTTGGACGATCCGTTCCTCGTCGAGCGCGTCAACCCGACACGGGCGGCGGTGCTGGTGGTGACCAGTGACAAGGGCCTGTGCGGTGGTTACAACACCAACGTGCTGCGCACCACCGAGGAGTTGCTTTCCTTGCTGCGTAAGGAAGGCAAGGAGCCGTCGGTGTACGTCATCGGGGGCAAGGGCCTGAACTACTACCGGTTCCGCGGCCGCGAAGTGGCGGAGCACTGGACCGGGTTCTCCGACCAGCCGCACTACGAGAACGCGGCCGAGGCGGGCCGGGCGCTCACCGAGTCGTTCCTGGCCGAGAACGGCGTGGACGAGGTGCACATCGTGTACACCGAGTTCCGCTCGATGCTCAGCCAGGTGCCCACGGCCAAGCGGATGGCCCCGCTGGAGATCGAGTACGCGGAGGAGGAGCAGGAAGGCGCCGCGGCGGCTCAGCCCGGCGAGATCCTGCCCGCCTACGAGTTCGAGCCCAGCGCGGACCGCCTGTTGTCGGCCCTGCTGCCGAAGTACATCAACACGCGGATCTTCTCGGCCTTGCTGGAGTCGGCGGCATCCGAGCTGGCCGCGCGGCGGACCGCGATGAAGTCGGCCTCGGACAACGCCAACGACCTGGTGAACACCTACACCCGGCAGGCGAACCAGGCCCGGCAGGCCCAGATCACGCAGGAGATCAGCGAAATCGTCGGTGGGGCCGATGCGCTCGCCGCTGTAGGAAGTGATGAGTAGATGACCACCACTGAAACCCGGACCAAGGGGCGGATCGTTTCCGTCGCCGGTCCCGTCGTCGACGTCGAGTTCCCGCGTGGCGCGGTGCCCGACCTCTACAACGCGCTCAAGGTCGACATCGACTTCGCGGAGCTGCGCAAGACCGTGACCCTCGAGGTCGCCCAGCACCTCGGTGACAACCTGGTGCGCACGATCTCCCTGGCCCCGCAGGACGGTCTCGTCCGTGGCGCCGAGGTGCTCGACACCGGCGGCCCGATCTCGGTGCCGGTCGGCGACAAGGTCAAGGGGCACGTGTACAACGCGCTCGGCGCCTGCCTCGACCAGCCCGGCTACGGCGAGGACCTCGAGCACTGGGGCATCCACCGCAAGCCCCCGGCGTTCGACCAGCTCGAGGGCAAGACCGAGGTGCTGGAGACCGGCCTCAAGGTCATCGACCTGCTCACCCCCTACGTGCAGGGTGGCAAGATCGGCCTGTTCGGCGGTGCCGGCGTCGGCAAGACGGTGCTGATCAAGGAAATGATCACCCGTGTCGCCAAGAACTTCGGTGGTACGTCGGTGTTCGCCGGGGTCGGCGAGCGCACCCGTGAGGGGACGGACCTGTTCCTGGAGATGAGCGAGGACGGCGTCATCAACGACACCGCGCTCGTGTTCGGCCAGATGGACGAGCCGCCGGGCACCCGTATGCGGGTCGCGCTGTCCGCGCTGACGATGGCGGAGTACTTCCGCGACGTGCAGCACCAGGACGTGCTGCTGTTCATCGACAACATCTTCCGGTTCACCCAGGCCGGTTCCGAGGTGTCGACCCTGCTGGGCCGGATGCCTTCGGCGGTGGGTTACCAGCCGACGCTGGCCGACGAGATGGGTGAGCTGCAGGAGCGGATCACCTCGACCAAGGGCCGGTCGATCACCTCGCTGCAGGCGATTTACGTGCCGGCGGACGACTACACCGACCCGGCCCCGGCGACCACGTTCGCCCACCTGGACGCCACCACCGAGCTTTCCCGGTCGGTGTTCCAGAAGGGCATCTTCCCCGCGGTGGACCCGCTGGCCTCCACTTCGACGATCCTCGACCCCGCGATCGTCGGCGAGGACCACTACCGCGTCGCGTCGGAGGTCATCCGGATCCTGCAGAAGTACAAGGAACTGCAGGACATCATCGCGATCCTCGGTATGGACGAGCTGTCCGAAGAGGACAAGCTGACCGTGCAGCGGGCGCGCCGGATCGAGCGGTTCTTGTCGCAGAACATGCTTGTCGCCGAGACGTTCACCGGCCAGCCGGGTTCGACGGTGCCGGTCTCGGAGACCGTCGAGGCGTTCGACAAGATCGCCAAGGGCGACTTCGACCACTATCCGGAGCAGGCGTTCCTTGGGATCGGTGGACTGGACGACCTCGAGAAGAAGTACAACGAGCTGACCAAGAAGTGAGCTGACGGAACACGGCGGGGCGTGTGTCCTTTATGGACTCAAGTCCCGCCGTTTTCGTCAACCGATCCGGGCGTATTACACTCTGCGTGAGCGGCGCCCCCTGACACAGCAAGGAGATGGCTACGTGGCTGAGATATCCGTCGAGCTTGTCGCCGTCGAGCGCCGCCTCTGGTCGGGCCAGGCCACGTTCGTGGTCGCGCAGACCACCGAGGGCGAGATCGGCATCATGCCCGGTCACGAGCCGGTACTCGGGCAGCTCGTCGAGGGCGGCATCGTCAAGATCAACACTACTGACGGCGACACGGTCCACGCCGCCGTGCACGGCGGGTTCCTGTCCGTGACGAACGAGCGAGTGAGCGTGCTCGCCGAGTCCGCCGAGCTGGCCGACGAGATCGACGTCGAAGCCGCGCGGGCCGCGCTCAGCGCCGAGGACGAGGCGGAACGGGCGAGGGCGAGCGCCCGCCTGCGAGCGGCCGGTCAGCCGGCCTGACGCGGGCGACGAGCAGGAGCCGGCCATGGAGATCGCGTTGGTGGTCCTGGTCCTCCTGCTTGGCCTTGCTGTCATCGCGGCCTGGTACGGATTGCGCTGGGTGCGGATGCGCCGCGGCGGTGGTGTCAGCGTCGCGCTGCGATGGAACCCGGACAACACCAGGGCGGGCTGGCATCTGGGGATCGGCCGGTACGAGGGCGAGATCTTCGCCTGGTACCGCGTGTGGAGCCTTCGCACCGGGCCGGATCGGGTGTTCGAGCGCCAGTCCCTGATGATCGCCGACCGCCGTGACCCGGCGGGCACCGAGGCCTACGCCGTGCCTGCCGACGCGACCGTACTGCGCTGCGAATGCGACGGACACGAGCCGATCGAAATCGCCATGGGCCCGGGCGCGCTGACGGGCTTCCTGTCTTGGCTGGAATCGGCTCCCCCGGGGCGGCGACTACCGCGCGCAAGCTGATTTCCGCAGGTCAGCGTTGTGGTGCATCATGATGCACATGGGTGATGTTATGATGTTCGCATGCGGACCACGGTGAATATCGACGACACGTTGCTGCGGGAGGCGAAGAGTCTCGCCATGCAAAGCGGTCGGCCACTGGGTGCCGTCGTCGACGATGCGCTCCGGGTCTTCATCAGCAGGGCGGCAGATGCACAGCGGACGGCATCGACTTTCCACCTGCCCACCGGTGGCGAGGGTGGCTTGCAGCCGGGTGTGGACCTGGACGACAAGGAGCAGCTTGCTGCGCTGCTTGATGAGGACATCCAAGGTCGCTGATGCTGATCGTTGACGTCAACGTGCTGGTGTACGCGTTCCGAGTGGATGCCCAGCAGCACGAAAAACACCGGTCCTGGTTGCAGGACAAGCTCCTCGGGGTTGAACCCGTCGGAATCAGCGAGCTGGTGCTCTCCGGCTTTCTCCGGCTGGTGACCAACCATCGCATCTTTCGTGTGCCCACCACCCCGAGTGCGGCACTGGAGTTCTGCGAGGCCATCCGACGTGCCCCTGCCGCGGTTTCGATCCGGCCTGGCTCGCGGCACTGGCAGATCTTCGCCGGCCTTTGCCGGACCGTCGATGCTCGCGCCAACCTCGTCCCGGACGCCTACCACGCGGCGCTCGCACTCGAGAACGACGCCACCTGGGTGAGCAACGACCGGGATTTCGCCAAGTTTCCCGGGCTCCGCTGGGCTCAGCCGTTCGCCTGAGTGTCGCCGCCGGGCTGCCAAAGTACGTCGCCGTCGGGGTTGGCCAGGCGGGCGAGGATGAACAGCAGATCCGACAGGCGGTTCAGGTACTTCACGGCGCGCGTGTTCGTGCGCTCACCTTCGGCCGCCACGAGGGCCCAGCCGCTGCGCTCGGCCCGGCGTGCCACGGTGCGGGCCTGATGCAGGAACGCCGCGCCCGGAGTGCCGCCGGGAAGGATGAACGAAGTCAGCTTCGGCAGCCGCTCGTTGAAGGTGTCGCACCAGCCTTCGAGCCGCGTGATGTACGCATCGGTGATGCGCAGCGGGGGATACGGAGGATTTTCCACCACGGGTGCGCACAGGTCGGCGCCGACGTCGAACAGGTCGTTCTGCACCCGGCGCAGCACGTCGGCGACTTCGTCGCTCAGCCCGCCCAGCGCGAGCGCCAGCCCGATGACGGAGTTCGCCTCGTCGACATCGGCGTAGGCACCCAGCCGCGGGTCGGTCTTCGGGACGCGCGAGCCGTCGCCGAGCGCGGTGGTGCCGCTGTCGCCGACCTTGGTGTACACGCGGTTGATCCGTACGGGCATGCCGCGAGAGTACTGCGGCGCTAGGGGCCGGGTCAGGACTGTTCGAACAGCCGCATGGCGTCCGGCGCGTCGAAGCACAACCCGGCGGGAAGGCGGGCAAGCAGGTCACGCACCAGATTCCGGCCGCTGCGCCAGTCGCCGGGCCGGACGGTGATCATGCCGCCGTGCCGGGCGAACACGTGCAGGATGGGCAGCCCACCGTCGGTGTGCTCGACGCCGACGCCCGCGACGTCGTCGAAGCGCACGACCGTCACCGGTATCGGGCTCGAACCGTAATACGTGGTCAGCCCCTCGTCGCCGGCCACGAGCCGGAAGCCGCGTGGCGCCGTCGAGCCGACCATCGCGCGCTTGAGTTCCCGGCCCCGGACCGGCGCGAGTGGGCTGCCAGGAAGCTCCGGCAGATCCGCGGGCAGGCGGCCTTGGGGACCACACAGTACGAGCTGTCCGGCCAGCTCGTGGGCGGCCGCCGCCACCGCGCCGGCGTCGAGCCCGGCCAGGACCTGCTTCTGGTGCGCCGCCGACGAAGGCCAGCCGGTCAGCTCGCTCATCGCGTCGTCGAACGCGCGGTACCCGGTGAATTCGTGCTCGGTGAGCTGCTCCATCAGGCCCATCCGGTCCGCGGCCAGCTCGTCGTCCGTCGGCCCCTGCTCGCCCAGTGCGGCGAGTTCGGCGCGGATCGCGGCGAAGACCCGGGGCGCGTGCCGGTCCGGTACGTCGGTACCGAACCCGAGCACCGTCCGGCGCCCGTCGATCAGCTGGTGGTCGAACGCGATGTCGTAGACCAGACCTTCCAGATGACGCAGGCGATCCGTGAGCCGGGTGATCAGAATGCTTGCCGCACAAGCCATTTCCGCGGTCCAGCCGACGAGTGCGCAGCCGACGACGCCGTTGGGCACGGTGGTCTGCGCGGGTGTGGCCAGCGGGAACGGCGTGATTTGGGGAGCCGGGCGCCGCGGCCCGTCCGGCAGCGGGAGCCGCAGGTCCGCAGGCGGTGGTCCGGAGAGTACGAGCGCCGCGTTGCCGCGATGGAACCACTGGGCACACCACGCGCGCACGTCGTCCGCACCGGCGTGGACGGTCGCGACCTGGAGGTTCCCCGCGAGCCCGTAGGCCTGGTTACCGAACCAGATCGACGCCGGCAGCCACGCGGTCACGCCGGGGCCTTCGCTGGCGCGCTCCTCGGCGACGAGCACGCCGCGTTCCAGCTCGAGCGGCCCGGTGTCGAGGTTGCCCAGCGAAACGCAGATCCGGCGCAGGTGCTCGACGACCGTTTCCGGACCGCTGGTGACTTCGAAACTGGTATGCACCATCGCGGTCGTCGCGTTGGCGTCGTACCGGGCGGTCCGCAACGGGCGCATCGCCAGGTGCTCGACGAGATGGGTCAGGCCCGTGCCGAGGAACGTCTCGTGGGCGACACCCACCCCGAACACGAGGCTCGCGTTAAGCCGACCGGGTTGGGTATGCCAGAACACCGGAACGCCGTCTACCTCGGTCCGGTGAACTGTCGGTAGATCCGGCACGGCCGGGCGAGCCACCATCGGGCCTTCCTTCCCCAAAATGGTCACGCGATCAGCCGTCTGTCGCTACGAGAGCGCGTAGTGTTTCACACTTCTGCATGAATCGTGTCGCGGCGTGTCATCGCGTGCCCCACCGATCGGGTGGCGTGTCCGGCAGGCATGATGACGGCCATGAGCGAGCACTTCGATGTGCATGGTGGGGCCCGTCTGGTGGGCGAAGTCGAAGTTGTGGGCGCCAAGAACAGCGTCCTCAAGCTGATGGCGGCGGCGCTGCTCGCCGAGGGCACCACGACCATCACCAACTGCCCCAAGATCCTGGACGTCCCGCTGATGGGGGATGTGCTGCGCAGCGTCGGCTGCGAGGTCGAGATCGACGGCGACACGGTCAGGATCACCACGCCTTCCGCGCTCTCCCACCGCGCCGACTCGCCGGCGATGGGCAAGCTGCGGGCGTCGGTGTGTGTCCTCGGCCCGCTGGTCGGCAGGCTCAAGCGGGCCGTGGTCGCATTGCCGGGCGGGGACGCGATCGGTTCGCGGCCGCTGGACATGCATCAGAGCGGGCTGCGGTCGCTGGGTGCGACGAGCACGATCGAACACGGCTGCGTGGTGGCGAAGGCCGACGAGCTGCGGGGCGCGCAGATCTGGCTGGACTTCCCGAGTGTCGGCGCGACCGAGAACATCCTGATGGCCGCAGTGCTGGCGGACGGCACGACGGTGATCGACAACGCCGCGCGTGAGCCGGAGATCGCCGACATCTGCACGATGCTCATCGAGATGGGCGCGAAGATCGAGGGCGCGGGCACGTCCACGCTGACCGTGCACGGCGTCGATGCCCTCCACCCGACGGAACATCGCGTCATCGGCGACCGGATCGTCGGCGCGACGTGGGCGTTCGCGGCGGCGATGACGCGTGGCGATCTCACGGTGCGGGGGGTGAACCCCCACCATCTGGATCTGGTGCTGGACAAGCTTCGCCTCGCCGGCGCGGAGGTGATTCCCTTTGACGGCAAGGGTTTTCGCATCGTCCAGGCGGAGCGGCCGAAGGCAGTCGACTTCGTGACGTTGCCATACCCCGGTTTCGCGACGGACCTGCAGCCGTTCGCGGTCGCGTTGTCCGCGGTGTCGGAGGGGACGTCGATGATCACGGAAAACGTGTACGAGGCGCGTTTCCGGTTCATCGAGGAGATGCAGCGCCTCGGCGCGGACGCGCGCACCGACGGGCATCACGCGGTGGTGCGCGGTGTCGAGGCGTTGTCGAGCGCGCCGGTCTGGGCCTCGGACATCCGCGCCGGCGCGGGTCTCGTGCTGGCCGGCCTGTGCGCCGACGGGGTGACCGAGATCTGGGACGTCTTCCACATCGACCGCGGTTACCCGCACTTCGTGGAGAACCTGAACCGGCTGGGCGCCCGCATCGAGCGCGTCACCGGCGAGCCGGACCGCGCCTGACCGCGACCGCGTTCACGTGCATCGATGACCCCGTGGCACCGTATGATGGGGAAACGATCGCACAGTTTGGGGTTCTCATGACAGCGCTGCCTGACTGGATGGTCCTCCCGCCTGAAGGGCTGACCGCAGCCGAATACGAGGCACTACCGGAGGATGTCTGCCGGGGCCTCGAGATCGTCGATGGAGCGATTGTCGTGAACCCGGCCCCCCGCCGACCGCATCAGATTCTGGCACGCCGACTAGCCAACCTGCTGGAGTCGGCTACCGACTCGGATTCGGCGGTGGCGAATGACGTCGATCTTCGGCTGCGGGATGTGCCGCTGCTGAACAGGCGGCCGGACATCGTCGTCTACGACGCCTCGCTCGACGCGGACGAGGTGCTCAGGCCAGAGCACTGCACCCTCGTCGTCGAGGTCATGTCACCCGGTTCGATGACCGCCGACCAGACCGACAAGCCCGCGGAGTACGCCCGCGCCGGGATCCCGCACTTCTGGCGCGTCGAGAACAGCAACGACGAGCCCAGCGGAATCAGCGTGTTCTGCTACCGGCTCGACCCGACGACGGGCACCTACGCCTCGGCTGGAGTATTCACGACCAAGATGTCGCTCGCCCAGCCATTCGCGTTCTCGGTGCATTTCGACGAGCTGCTCTAGGCTTCCGCGGCCAGCGCGATGCCGAAGCCGATCAGGGCCGTGCCGGTGACCGCGTCGAGGGAGCGGCGTACCCGGCGGCGCTGCAGCCAGATGCGTACGCGGTGCACCAGCGCCATCAACACCAGCAGCCACAAGGCGCCCAGCACCGCCACCGTGTACGCGAGCATCAGAGCGTCCCCTGCGCTCGTGCCGTGCGGGTCGAGGAACTGCGGCAGCACGGACAGGTACAGCGCGAGCACCTTCGGGTTCGTGATGTTGGACAGGAAACCCTCGCGCCAGCGCCGGAATCCGGTCGCGCGCGAGCCGAGCACATCGAGCTTCGCGTAGTCGCCGCGCCACGCCCCGCGTAGCGCCTGGAAGCCGAGATAGCACAGGTAAACCACTCCGGCCCAGCGCAGTGTCAAGAACAGCGGCTGCGACCGCACGAGCAGCGTGCCCAGCCCCAGCCCCACCGCCGTGCCTTGGACGAGATTGCCGGCGGCGATGCCGAAAATGGCCAGCAGCCC
>NZ_WMBA01000079.1 GCF_009707865.1 Amycolatopsis pithecellobii | reverse complement strand
CCGGATCAATACCCGACCGCTCCACCGCCTCCCACGCCACCTCCAACAACAACCGCTGCTGCGGATCCGTCGCCAACGCCTCCCGCGGACTCATCCCAAAAAAACCAGCATCAAAATCCGCCACCCCGGACAGAAAACCGCCTTCACGCACATAACTCGTTCCCGCGCGGTCCGGGTCCGCATCGAACAGCTCCGCCAAATCCCACCCACGATCGGTGGGAAATCCGCCGATGACGTCCGCGCCGCGCGACACCACGTCCCACAGCCCGTCCGGGTCGGTGACCCCGCCGGGGTAGCGGCAGGCCATGCCGACGATGACGATCGGGTCGTCTTCGCCGGCAGCGGCGACGGCCACATCCGCCGTCACACCACCGACCAGCTCGGTGCGCAGGTACGCGGCGAGCGCCGCGGGTGTCGGCTGGTCGAACACGAGGGTGGCGGGCAGCCGCAATCCGGTCGCGGTGGACAACCGGTTGCGCAGCTCGACGGCGGTCAGCGAGTCGAAACCGAGATCCTTGAACGCGCGCGCCGGGTCCACGGCGTCCGCGTCGTCGTGGGACAACACGGCCGCCGCGGCGTCCCGGATCAGCGTCACGAGCGTGGCAAGCTGTTCGCCGGCCGGAAGGGCGCGCAGGCGCGCGGCCAGGCCGGTGGTGTCGCCGTCGCCCGAGGCAGCGCGTCGCGGCACGGCACGCACAAGACCGCGCAGCACGGGCGAAAGGTCGCCCGACGCGGCGTTGCGGCGCAACGCGTGCGTGTCGAGCTCCGCGGTCACGACCACGGGCTCGTCGGCGGCGAGCGCGGCGTCGAACAGCGCCAGCGCACGCTCCGCCGGCATCGCGACCAGGCCGAGCTTCGCCATGCGGGACAGCTCGGTGCGGCCGAGGTGCCCGGTCATGCCACTGCTGTCGGCCCACAGTCCCCACGCCAGCGCGGTCGCGGGCAGCCCGAGCGCACGCCGGTGCCGGGCGAGCGCCTCGACCCGGGCGTTGGCGGCGGCATAACCGGCCTGTCCGGAGGTGCCCACGGTGCCGGCGATCGAGGAGAACAGCACGAAGGCCGCGAGGTCCCGGTCCGCGGTGAGCTCGTGCAGCAGCCAGGCTGCGCCGGCCTTGGGCCCTGCCACGGCGTCCAGTCGCTGCGGGCTCAGTGTGCCGAAGGCACCGTCGTCGAGGACGGCCGACAGATGCACCACCGCGGACAGGGACTCGATGGAGTCCAGCAGCCCGGCCAGCATGGCGCGATCGGTGACGTCACAGGCGGCGATCCGGACGGTGGCGCCGAGATCGGTCAACTCCGCGCGGAGTTCCCCCGCACCGTCGGCCGCGCTCCCACTGCGGCTCGCCAGGACGAGGTCGCGCACTCCGTGCCGGGACACGAGGTGCCGGGCGACGAGCCTGCCGAGTGTCCCGGTGCCACCGGTCAGCAGCACGCTCCCACCGAAAGCGACAGGTTGCTCTGCATCGGGGCGAAGCCGGGCGAGCCGCGGCACGAACAATGCGCCATCGCGCAGCGCGACTTGGGGCTCCCCCGTGGCCAGAGCCCGTTCGACGGCGTCCGGGCCGTCGTCGTCGCTGTCGACGAGCACGAGCCGGCCAGGATGCTCGGTCTGCGCCGAGCGGACCAAGCCCCACACGGCGGCGGCCTCGGGGTCCCTCGCGCGGTCGCGGGTCTGTACGACCAGCACGGCGTCGCCGTCGTCCAGCAGCCACCGCTGCACACCCGCCAGCACCTCGTACACGTCGCCGCGGAGCGTTTCGTAGGCGGGAACAGCGATTTCGGCGCCGGTCCACGGCACCCACTCCTCGGCGAACAGGGCCGCGGGTGCACCGGCGGCGGGCAGGCCCGCGCGGAGCGGGCGCAGGGACAGCTTCCCCACCGTGGCCACCGGGTCGCCCTCGACGTCGAACGCCTCGATCGCCACGCCCGCGCCCGCCGGGGACAGCCGGACCCGAAGCGCGCCGGCACCGGTGGCATGGACCGAAACATCCTCCCAGGCGAACGGCAGCAGACCGGGCTCGCGATCGCCGAGCAGACCGAGCACGATCGGATGCAGGGCGGCGTCCAGCGCCGCCGGGTGCACCCCGAACCGCGCGGCGCCGGTCTGCTCGTCGGCCCCGAGCGCGATCTCGGCGTAGACGTCGTCACCGGAAAGCCAGGCGGCGCGCAGACCGCGGAACGCGGGGCCGTAGTGGTAGCCGTCCACCGCGAGACGCTCATAGGCGTCACGCAGATCGGCCGCCTCGGCGCCGGGAGGTGGCCACGCGGCGAGCGGGGCCGGGGTGGCAACCGGTTCCGGGCCGAGCAGTCCGGTCGCGTGCAGTGTCCACGGGTGCTCGTCGCCGGGCCTCGAGTGCACCTCGACGGTGCGCCGGCCGGCGTCGTCGGGGGTTCCCACCTGCACCCGCACCTCCACCGCGCCGCGCTCCGGCAGGACCAGCGGTGCGCGAAGGGTCAGCTCCGCCAGGCAACCGCAGCCCAGCCGGTGCCCGGCGACGGTGGCGAGTTCCACGAACGCGGTCCCTGGCAGCAGGACCACGTCTTCGACGGCGTGGTCGGCCAGCCAGGCATGGGTGGTCAGGTCCAGCCGCCCGCTCAGCACCAGGCCGCCGTCGGCGAGGTCGACCGCCGCGCCCAGCAGGGGGTGGTCTGCCGAGGCCAGGCCGGCAGCGGTCACGTCCTCGCCGTCGGAGACAGGCTCGAGCCAGTACCGTTTGTGCTCGAAGGCATAGGACGGCAGCGGAACGACGCGGGCGTTGTCGTACGCGGCGGACCAGTCCACGTCGACGCCGTGGCCGTAGGCATCCCCGAGCGAGCGCAGGAAGCGTGGCAAGCCGCCTTCGTCGCGGCGCAGCGTGGCCACCGCGACGGCGTCGCCTTCGGCGAAGGATTCCGTCAGCGCCATCGTCAGCACGGGATGCGCGCTGATCTCGATGAAGACCTCGTGACCGGTGCGCACGAGACCGCGTACGGTGTCGTCGAACTCGACGGTGTTGCGCAGATTGTCGTACCAGTACCGGGCATCGGTCAGGTTCGACGCGCGTTCACCCGCGACGGTGGACGGGAAATCGATCGTGGGTTCGGCGGGCGTGATCGGCGTCAGGTCGGCGATCACCCGCTCACGGATCGCCTCCACGTGCGGGGAATGCGAGGCATAGTCCACCGGGACGCGGCGTGCCCGGATTTCGCCCGCCTCGCAGTACGCGAGCAGTTCGTCCAATGCGGTGTCGTCGCCGGACACGACGACTGCTTCGGGCCCGTTCACGGCTGCGATCGAAAGGCCGTCCCACCGGCCGGTCAGCTCGCGGACCCGGTCGACGGGCAGCGCGACGGACGCCATCCCGCCGGTGCCGGCCAGCTCCGCCAAAGCCTTGCTGCGCAAGGCAACCACCCGGGCACCGTCCTCAAGCGACAGTGCACCCGCGACAGTCGCCGCCGCGATCTCCCCCTGCGAATGCCCCACCACCGCATCCGGCTCCACACCATAAAACCGCCACAACTCCGCCAACGACACCATCACCGCCCACAACACCGGCTGCACCACATCAACACGATCGAACTCGCCCGAGCGCACCACATCCACCAACGACCACTCCACAAACCCACTCAACGCCACACCACACTCGGCGAACCGCTCCGCGAACACCCGCGACGAATCCAGCAACTCCACCGCCATCCCCGCCCACTGCCAACCCTGACCCGGAAACACGAACACCGTGCGGGGCCGGTCGCCGGCGGGGGTCACCGCGGTGGAGCTGTTACCGGCGGCCAATTCCGCCAGCTCGCCGGCGTCGAGGACCATCGCGCGATACGGGTGCGCCGGGCGCGTCGTGGCGAGCGAGTACCCGACATCGGCCGGATGCAGGTCCGGGTGCGCGGCGAGGTGATCGAGCAGCCGTGCGGCCTGCCCGCGCACGGCGGCACCGCTGCGCGCGGACAGCACCCACGGGATGGGGCCGGAATGCTCGGTTTCCGGCTGTGGCAACGATTCCGGCCCCTGTTCGAGGATGACGTGCGCGTTGGTCCCGCTGATTCCGAACGACGAAACCCCCGCGCGGCGCGGGCGGCCGGTATCCGGCCAGCCGGCCGTCTCCCGTGCCAGCCGCACCCCGCCTTCGGCCCAATCGACGTAGGGTGACGGCTCGTCCACGTGCAGCGTCTTCGGCACGACACCGTGGCGCATGGCCTGGACCATTTTGATGATCCCCGCGACACCCGCAGCCGCCTGGGTGTGACCGATGTTCGACTTCACCGACCCCAGAAAGAGCGGCGCCCCCTCACGATCCTGACCGTAAGTCGCCAGCAACGCCTGCGCCTCGATCGGATCACCGAGCCGGGTACCGGTGCCATGCCCGTCGACCACGTCCACTTCGGACGGACGCAGGCCCGCACCGGCGAGCGCGGTGCGGATCACTCGCTGCTGCGACGGGCCGTTCGGCGCGGTGAGCCCGTTGGAAGCACCGTCGGAATTGACGGCGGTACCGCGCACGACGGCCAGCACGGGATGCCCGAGCCGCTGGGCGTCGGAGAGGCGTTCCACGAGCAGCTGCCCGACGCCCTCGCTCCAGCCGGTGCCGTCGGCGCCGGCCGCGAACGACTTGCATCGGCCGTCCGCGGCCAGCCCGCGCTGCCGGCTGAACTCGATGAAGGTGGTGGGGGTGGACATCACGGCCACACCGCCGACCAGCGCGAGCGCACATTCCCCGGCGCGCAATGCGCGCACCGCGAGATGCAGCGCGACGAGCGACGAAGAGCACGCGGTGTCGACGGTGAGGGCCGGGCCCTCCAGCCCGAAGGTGTAGGCGACGCGGCCGGACGCGACGCTGCTCTGGTTACCCGCGAGCAGAAAGCCTTCATACCCTTCGGGGGCACTCCGCAGACGCGAGCTGTAGTCGTTGTACATGACGCCGGTGAACACCCCGGTGTCACTGCCGTGCAGTGCGCCAGGGTCGATGCCGGCCGCCTCGAACGCCTCCCACGCGGTCTCCAGCAGCAACCGCTGCTGCGGGTCGGTGGCCATCGCCTCGCGCGGGCTGATGCCGAAAAAGCCGGCATCGAACTCGGCGGCGTCGTGCAGGAAACCGCCTTGCCGGGTGGTGCTCCGGCCGGCTGCGTCCGGGTCGGGGTCGTAGAGCTCCTCGACGCGCCAGCCGCGATCGGCGGGGAAGTCACCGATCACGTCCGCGCCGTCCGCGACCACGCGCCACAGGTCCCCCGGCGACTGGATGCCGCCGGGGTAGCGGCAGCTCATGCCGATGATCGCGATGGGCTCGTCGACGCTCGCGGACCCCGTGGGCCCGCTGATGGCACGAGTGTCCGCCCCGAGCAGTTCATCGCGCAGGTAGGCCACGACCGCGGCCGGGGTGGGGTGGTCGAACAGCAGGGTCGCCGGGGCGCGCAGACCGGTGGCGGCGTTGATCCGGTTGCGCAGCTCGACCGACGTCAGGGAGTCGAAGCCGAGCTCCCGGAACGCGCGGCCGGGATCGATCGTGGCGGAGTCGGCGTGGCCGAGCACGGCGGCGACCTGTGCGCGCACGAGGCCGAGCACCTCACGGTCCCGCTGGTCGTCGGGCATCGCGAGGAGGCGAGCCGCCCAGGAGTCGGCGTCCGGCGCCGAGGCCCGGCGCGCGGGTGCCCGCACGAGACCGCGGAAGACGGCGGGCAGGGTGCCGTCGGCGGCCCTGCCCCGCAGGCCGCCGCGGTCGAGCCGCACCGGCAGCACATGCGCGGCCGGTGCGGCCACCGCACGATCGAACAGCGCGAGAGCTTCTTCGCTCGCCAGCGGCGCGATACCCGAGCGCGCCATTCGAGCGACGTCCGCTTCCGCCATGTTCCGGGTCATTCCGCTGCCGTCGGCCCACAGGCCCCAGCCGAGGGAGACAGCGGGCAGGCCGAGTGCGCGCCGGTGCGCCGCGAGGGCGTCGAGGAAGGCGTTGGCCGCGGCGTAGCCGGCCTGGCCGGCGTTGCCCGTGGTGCCGACCACCGAGGAGAAGAGGACGAACGCCGTGGACGGCTCGTCGCGGGTCAGCTCGTGCAGGTGCCAGGCGCCGTCCGCCTTCGGCGCGAGCACGGCATCCACCTGCGTCGCGGTGAGGGTGTCGACGATGGCGTCGGCGAGTACGCCGGCAGTGTGGATCACGGCGGTCAGCGGGTGGGCGGCCGGGACACCCGCCAGCAGTTCGGCGACCTGTGCCCGGTCGGCGACGTCGCAGCGTGCGAACGTGACGTTCGCGCCACCGTCCGCGAGCTCGGCCGCCAGCTCCGGGGCACCCTCGGCTTCGGCTCCGCGCCTGCTCGCGAGCAGCAGATGGCGGACGCCATGTGACGCCACGAGATGGCGAACGAGCAGACCGGCCAGGGTGCCGCTCGCGCCGGTGACCAGCACCGTGCCCTCGGAATCCGGCGGCCAGGCGTCCACGGTGGACTGTCCGTCCACTGTGGACGTTGCAGGTGCGGGAGCGAGCCTCGGCGCGAGAAACCGGCCGTCGCGCCACGCCAGCTCGGGTTCGCCGGTGGCGAGCGCCCGCGTGGCGAGGTCGAGCTCGTCCACTGCATCCGCGATGTCCAGCAACACGATGCGGCCGGGGTGCTCGGTTTGCGCGGTTCGCAGCAGGCCGCGGGCCGCCGCGGCGGCGAGATCCGGCACCGGGTCGCCGTCCGCAGCCGCCACCGCTCCTTGCGTGATCACCACGACGGGTTCGTCCGCGGTCGCGATCTCCAGCGCGCGGCGCGCGAGATCATGCGTGGTGGCAACGAGTTCACCGCCACCACGCAGCACGCGCACCGAAACGGAGTCAGCCCCCGCCGCATCCCCGGCGACGGGGCCGGGCACGGGTGTCCAGCCGAGCTCCAACAGCGTGCCGCCGGCGGACTGCGCCGCCGGATGTCCGCCACGCCACGGCCGCAGCGTCAGCTTCTCCACCGATGCCACCGGTGCACCCGTGGCATCGGCGACCGTGATCGACACCGCGTCGGTACCGCCCGGGCGCAGACGGACACGCAGCAGGGTCGCCCCGACGGCGTGCAGGCGCACCCCGGTCCAGGAGAAGGGCAGCAGGGACGCCCCGGTTTCGCCGCGGATGCCGGTCAGCCCCGCCACGACGGGATGCAGCGTGGCATCGAGCAACGCGGGGTGCACACCGAAGCGGGCGGCGTCGGCCTGCTGATCCTCGGACAGGGTGACCTCGGCGAAGACGTCTTCACCCAGCTGCCACGCGGCGCGCAGGCCCTGGAACACCGGGCCGTATTCGTAGTTGTCGGCCAGTAGCCGTGGATAGACGTCGTCGAGCGGGACCGGCCGCGCGCCGGCGGGCGGCCAGGCGCTCATGTCCACAGTGGACGGTTCGGTCCGTACGGCCGTCAGCAGACCGGTGGCGTGACAGGTCCAGAGCGCGCCGTCGACGGTGGGCCGCGAGTGGATGCCGAATGTCCGCTGCCCGTCCTCCTTCGGCCCGCTGACGAGGACCTGCAGCTGGACGGCGCCGTGCTCGGCCAGCGGGAGCGGTGCCTCCAGCGTCAGCTCGGCGATGTCGGGGCAACCGGCCTCGTCCCCGGCGCGCAAGGCCAGCTCGACGAAGACGGTGCCGGGCACCAGGACGGTGCCCATGACGACATGCTCGGCGAGCCACGGATACGCGGCCACGGACAGCCTGGTGGTCAACAGCAGCCCGTCATCCTCGGCCAGCTCGACCTCGGCACCGAGCAACGGGTGGTCGACCGTGGCCAGCCCCAGCGCGGTCGCATCGACGGCCGGGCTCGCGGACAGCCAGTGGCGCCGGCGCTGGAACGGGTAGGTCGGCAGGTCCACGATCCTGCGCGGGCCGCGGAAGAAAGCCTCCCAGTCCACGGGCGCGCCGTGGACTACTGCCTCCCCGAAGGACGCGAGTACCCGGCTCATGCCCCCGTCGTCGCGGCGCAACGAGCCGACGGCCGCGCCCGCGGCGCCCAGCGCCTCCAGCGTCTCGCCGATCCCCACGGTGAGCACCGGGTGTGCGCTGACCTCGATGAAGACCGTGTACCCATCGGCAACGGCGGCGCGGGTGGCCTGCTCGAACCGCACGGTGTTGCGCAGGTTGCGGTACCAGTAGCCGGGGTCCAGCTCGGTGGTGGCGATCGGCGCCCCGTGCAGGGTCGAGTAGAACGCGACCGACGACGGCAGGGGCGTCACCCCGGCCAGTTCGGCGGCGAGCCGGTCCTCGAGCACCTCCATCTGTGGCGTGTGCGACGCGTAGTCCACCGGGATCGTGCGAGCGCGCACGTCGTCGGCCTCGCAGGCGGCGACCAGTGCTTCGAGCGCGTCCGGTTCCCCCGCGACCACCGTGGACCGCGGGCCGTTGACGGCGGCCACCTCGACGCGACCCGGCCAGGCCGCGATGCGCTCACGCACCTGCTGTTCCGGCAGCGGGACCGACACCATTCCGCCGGAACCGGCTATCGCCGCCAGCGCGCGACTACGCAGTGCCACTACCTTCGCGGCGTCCTCGAGAGACAGCGCGCCCGCGACACAGGCGGCGGCGATCTCGCCCTGGGAGTGACCGATCACCGCCTGCGGCTCGACGCCCAGCGATCGCCACAGCGCGGCCAGCGACACCAGCACCGCGAACAACGCCGGCTGGACCACGTCGACCCGGTCGAACCCGGGCGCGTCCACGTCGCCACGGAGCACCGCGGTCAGCGACCAGCCGACGTAGGGGGCCAGCGCGCGCTCGCAGTCGGCGATGGACGCGGCGAAGACGCGGGCGGCGGGTTCGGTGGCGGACAACAGCTCCCGCGCCATGCCCTCCCACTGCGACCCCTGGCCGGGAAAAACGAACACGGCGCGGCCCGCGCCCGCCACGCCCGCGGTGACCCCGGACGCGGGCTCGCCCGCCGCGAGCGCGGCGAGCCCGGTCAGCAGCTCGTCCCGGTCGCCGGTCACCGCCGCCCGGTGGCCGAAGGCCGGGCGGGTGGTGGCCAGCGAGTACGCGGTGTCGGTGATGGGGCTTCCCGCCTCGATGGCCTGCCGCACGGCGTCCGCCTGTTCGCGCAGCGCCTCCGGTGCCTTGGCGGACAGCACCAACACGGTGCGGGGATCGTCCGGTCGTCCGGCCGGGACCGTCGATTCCCGGGGCGCCTCCTCGATGATCAGGTGCGCGTTGGTCCCGCTGATGCCGAACGACGAGATGCCCGCGCGGCGCGGCCGGTTGCGCCCGGCCCACTCGACCGGCTCGGTCAGCAGGGCGACCCCGCCGCGGGACCAGTCCACATGCGGCGACGGGGGGTCGGCGTACAGGGTGCGGGGCAGGACGCCGTGCTCGAGCGCCATGATCATCTTGATCACGCCGCCGACACCGGCCGCGGCCTGTGCGTGCCCGATGTTCGACTTGAGCGAGCCGAGCCACAGCGGCTCCGCGCGGTCCTGGCCGTAGGCGGCCAGCAGCGCCTCGGCCTCAATCGGGTCGCCCAGCGTGGTGCCGGTGCCGTGCGCCTCGACCACGTCGACGTCGGCGCCGGTCAGGCCCGCTGCGGCAAGGGCCTGGCCGACGACGCGTTCCTGGGATGGCCCGTTGGGTGCGGTCAGACCGTTGGAAGCGCCGTCCTGGTTGATCGCGGACCCCGCCACCAGCGCCAGCACACGATGGCCGTTGCGGCGTGCGTCCGACAACCGCTCCAGCAGCACCAGGCCCGCGCCCTCGGCCCAGCCGGTGCCGTCCGCGCCGGCGCCGAACGCCTTGCAGCGCCCGTCCGCGGCCAGCCCTCGCTGGCGGCTGAACTCGACGAACATGCCCGGCGAGGACATCACCGTCACCCCGCCGGCGAGCGCCAGCCCGCACTCGCCCTGTCGCAGCGCCTGAGCCGCCAGGTGCAGCGCGACCAGGGACGACGAGCAGGCGGTGTCCACGGTCACCGCGGGGCCTTCGAGCCCGAGAATGTAGGAGATCCGGCCCGACGCGACGCTGGTGGTGTTGCCGGTCAGCAGGTAGCCGTCGGCCCCCTCGGCCGTCTCGTGCAGGCGCGGGCCGTAGTCCTGGGCCGTGGCCCCGACGAACACGCCGACCTGCTCGCCGTGCATCGCGGTGGGATCGAGACCCGCACGCTCCAGCGTCTCCCACGCGGTCTCCAGCAGCAGCCGCTGCTGCGGGTCCATCGCCGCGGCTTCACGCGGGTTGATTCCGAAGAAGTCGGCGTCGAACTGGTCGGCGTCGTGCAGGAAACCGCCACGACGGGTGTAGGAGGTGCCGGAGTGCGCGGGATCGGGGTGGAACAGGGTGTCGAGGTCCCAGCCACGGTTGACGGGGAACTCGGAGGTGGCGTCCACGCCCTCGGCCACGAGCCGCCACAGGTCCTCGGCGCTGCGTACCCCTCCTGGGTAACGGCAACTCATCGACACGACGGCGATCGGCTCGTCGGCCACTCGCCGGGCCGCGGCCGGAAGCGCCCCTCCCGTGCCCCCGGCCAGCTCGGCGCGCAGGTGACCGGCCAACCGCACGGGTGTCGGGTGGTTGAACAGCAGGGCCGCGGGCAGCGTCAATCCGGTCGCACGGGAGAGCTCGTCGCGCAGCTCGACCGAGGCGAGCGAGTCGAGGCCGAGATCGCGGAAACTGGAGGTGACGTCCACGGTCTCCGTGCCGACGTGCCCGAGCACGATGGCGAGCGTGGTGCGCACCAGCTCGAGCAGGTCGCGTTCCTGTTCGGGCTCGCTCAGCCCGGCAAGCCGGGCCGGCAGCGCGTCCCGTGCCCCGGACTCGTCCACAGTGGACTTCTCCACCCGGCCGATCCAGTGGGAGTCCCGCTGGAAGGCGTATGTCGGCAACGAGACCGGCCGCGGGCCGGGGCCGAAATAGCCGGCCCAGCCGACCTCCGCACCGTTCGCCCAGGCGGTCGCGAGTGCGGCGACGGCGTCGTGTGGCTCGCTACCGCCACGCAGCACGGGGACGAAGGCGCCGCCGGTACCGGCGAGCACCTCCCGGGCCATCGCCGTGAGCACACCCCCGGCGCCCAGCTCGACGTAGACCCGGGCGCCCTCGGCGTGCAGTGCGGTCAGCGCGTCGGCGAAACGGACGGGGCGACGGGCATGCTCCACCCAGTACTCCGGGTCCGTCCACTCCCCCGCGCGCACCGGCCGCCCGGTCACCGTGGACACCACGCCGAGCCGCGCCTCCCGGAAATCCAAGCCGCGCACGACTTCCCGGAACTCCGCCAGCATCGGACCCATCAGCGGAGAGTGGAAGGCGTGGCTGACCGCGAGCCGCTTGGTCTTGCGCCCCGCCGCACGGAAGTGGGCCGCGATCGCCGCGATCTCCTCCTCCGCGCCGGAGACCACGACCGCCCCGGGCCCGTTGACGGCCGCGATGCCGACCTGGTCCCGGCCGGTCAGCAGGGACAGCACCTCGTCCTCGTCCGCCTCGACCGCCACCATCACTCCGCCCGCGGGCAGTGCCTGCATCAGCCGGCCCCGCGCGGTGATCAGCCGCGCGGCGTCGGGCAGGGACAGCACACCGGCGACATGCGCGGCGGCGACCTCGCCGATGGAGTGCCCGGCGAGCAGGTCCGCGCGCAAACCCCACGACTCCGCGAGCCGGTACAGCGCGATCTGCCCCGCGAACAACGCGGGCTGCGTGAACTCCGTCCACCCGAGGCGTTCCTCGTCGTTCCAGGCGACCTCGCGCAGCCCGGGGTCCAGGTGCGCGCACACCTCGTCGTAGGCGCGGGCGTACACCTCGAACTGCCGGTAGAGGTCGCGGCCCATGCCGACGCGCTGGGATCCCTGGCCGGGGAAGAGAAACGCGGTCCGTCCCTCGACGGTCTCGCCGGTGACGACGCTCGGGGCGCGGTCCTCACCCGCGAGTGCGGCCAGCCCGGCGAGGATGCCGTCGCGATCGGAGCCGACGACGGCGGCACGGTGGCGGAACGCGGTCCGGCTGGTGGCCGCCGCGAACCCGAGGTCGGCCGGCGGCAGGTCCGGATGCGACCTGGCGTGTTCGAGCAGGCGCCGGGCCTGGCTCGCTCGTGCGGGTGCCGTCCGTCCCGACACCGGCACGACCAGTACCGGGGGTGGTGTGCGGGACGGCTGCTCCGTCACCACGCCCGCGTCGCCGAGGACCACGTGGCAGTTCGTGCCGCCCATGCCGAACGAACTCACGCCCGCCAGGGGCTCCCGGTCCGCCGGCCACGGTCCGAGTTCACGCTGTACGCGCAAACCCAGCTGTGCCAAGGGAATCGCGGGGTGGGGATGCTCGAAGTTCAGGCTCGGTGGCAGCTGCCGGTGGTGCAGGCCGAGTACGGCCTTGAGCAGCCCGGCGATACCCGCCGCGCCTTCGAGGTGGCCGATGTTCGTCTTCGCGGAACCGACGGCCAGCGGGGCGTCCGCCGGACGTCCGGCCCCCAGCACGGCGCCGAGTGCGGCGGCCTCGATCGGGTCGCCGACCTTCGTGCCGGTACCGTGCAGCTCGACATAGCCGACCTCGAGCGGGTCCACCCCGGCGCGGCGGTACGCCTCGCGCAGCACCGCCTGCTGCCCCTCGGCGCCGGGCACCGTGAGGCCGTCGGTGGCGCCGTCGTTGTTGACCGCGCTGCCCAAGATCACGCAGTACACCCGGTCGCCGTCGGCGAGTGCCGCGCGCAGCGGCTTGAGCACCACCAGGCCACCGCCCTCGCCGCGCACGTACCCGTTGGCCCGCGCGTCGAAGGTGAAGCACCGGCCGTCCGGTGACAGACCGCCGAACTGGTGGGCGCCCATCGTGCTTTCCGGCAGGATGTTCAGGTTCACCCCGCCCGCGACGGCCATGGTGGACTCACCGCTTCGCAGGCTCTCCGCCGCCATGTGCACCGCGACGAGCGACGAGGACTGTCCCGCGTCGACAGCCACGCTGGGACCGCGCAACCCGAGCGTGTAGGACACCCGGTTGGCGATGATGCTGCGGTGCGAGCCGGTCACGGTGTGCCTGCCGATGGCGTCGATCCCCTGCCGGTGCATCAGGGTCGCGTAGTCGTCCCAGATCGCGCCCATGTACACGCTCGTCCGGCTGTCGCGCAGGGTCGCGGGAACGATGCCGGCGTCCTCCAGCCCCTCCCAGCTCAACTCCAGCACCAGGCGCTGCTGGGGATCCATGGTCGCGGCTTCGCGCGGCGAGATGCCGAAGAAGGCGGGGTCGAACTCGTCGATCCCGGTCAGGAAGCCACCCCGCCGCGTCGGCAGTGACGCGCTCTCCCACCGGCCGGGCGGCGCCTCGGTGACCGCGTCCACGCCGTCGCGCAGCAGCTGCCAGTACCGGCCGGGGTCCGGCGCGCCCGGGAACCGGCAGGACAACCCGACGACAGCGATCGCCTCGTCGCGAGCATGCCGGGAAGCAGAGGAAACCATCACGCTGTCCTTTTCTTTCGTCACCTGACGCCGGGAAGTGCGGCCTTCACGAGCAGGCGCGCGATCGCTCGTGCGACCACGTCCGCCGCCGGACCGAGCTGGAAGAAGTGGCCGCCCTCGAAGGTGTGCCAGCCGAACGCGCCAGCGGTACGGCGCGCCCAGCCCCGGGCCTGTCCGGCCGACACCAGCGGGTCGTCCTCGCCGTGGAAGACGTCGATCGCGCACCGGAGGGGTTCGCCGGGCGTGGTGTCCCGGCCGGCGCACAGCCGCAGGTCGCCGCGGGTCAGCGACACCGCCGCGCGGACCCATTCGGGCCTGCCGAGTAACGCGGGCGACAGGCCGCCGATGTCGGTCATCGTCCGGATGAGCACCTCGTCGGTCCCGTCGTGCAGGGCGGCGAACGCCGGAGGCAGGTGCGGCGCCCGGCAGGCCGCGGCGATGAGCCGTGACGGCAGGTTCGCCCCGCGCGCCTGCCGCCTGGCCGCGAGATCGTGGGCGACCAGCGCGCCCATGCTGTGCCCGTAGAAGGCGTAATCACCGGTGAGGTAGGGGTCCAGGTGCGCGTCCAGTTCCGTGACGATATCGGCCATCCGGGGCGGCAACCGCTGACCGATCCGGCCTTCACGGCCCGGCAGCTGCACGCGCACGACGTCGATCCGGTCCGCCAGCGCCCGTTCGAAACCCGCGAACGCGGATGCGCCGCCGCCTGCGTGGTGAAAGCAGAAGAGCCGCACGCGGTCCTTGCCCGATGGGGTGGAAGCCAGGTACGCGGTGCGCGGGACAGTCCGGTGGTGCTGCACGATGCCTCCCCAGGTCGGTCGCCCCATGCTCGGCGCCGGTGATTAACTCGTCCTTAGGCCGTCCTTGTCACCGGCGGTCACCGCGCGGTTCCGGCGGGGCACAACTCGATCCAGCCGCTGAGCGATTCGCCGAGCTTCGTGATCCGGAAGTGCCGCTTGCCGAGCAGGTCCCGGTACCGGCCGGAGACGCCGATCGCGGGCAGGAACTGCCATTCGCCCCGGCCCGCCTGCGTGATGTTGTAAAAACCGGCCGCCTCCAGCACTCCGTCGGCGAACTCGATGCGCTCGTCGGAGTACTCGATCACATCCCCGTTGTCGAGCTTCATCGGGACGTTGGCCTTGCCGTACACGGTGGCCACCTCCGCGCCACTCGCGTCGTAGAGGTGATCGAGGTAGGTGGAGCTGCCGCCGACGCTCGACAGGTAGGGCCCGCCCAGGTCGCGGATGGAGCCGTCGATGATCTTCTCGGACATGCCCGTCAGTTGCAGGCAGCCCGGCGCGGGCGGTGTTGGCGCGGGCTCGGCGCCCTGCGCGATCCCGGCCACCTGGTCGGCGCACAGCACCGCCGCGCAGGCGACCGCCGCCACGATGGCGCGGGCACGACTCCCCAGCTGCATTCTCGGCCTCATCTCGTCGTGATCGGGTGGCCAAGGTCTAACCGCCGGGCCTTAAGCACTGCTTTCGCCGACCGCCATAGCCCCGGCCAAGCAAGGCTTTAGCGGACCGCGCGACGGTGCGTCCGGACCCCGCCAGCCCGAGCGCCCCGAGGAGAAGCCTTGACCGCCACCGCCGACCAGTCGCTCCCGAGCTTCCCCATGCCCCGCGGGTGCCCGTTCCTTCCGCCCGGGGATTACGCCGGTCTTCGGGCCGACAGCCCGGTGACGCGAGTGGTACTGCCCAGCGGCGATACCGCGTGGGTCATCAGCAGCTATCCGCTGGTCCGTGCATTCCTCGCCGACCCACGCACCACCGCCGACCGCTCGCACCCGGCCTACCCGTCGATCCTGCCGAAACAGCCGGTGTCCAAGGCAGCCGCGGCCGGCCTGCTGACCTGGATGGACCCGCCGGAGCACACGGTGCACCGGCGGATGGTCGTCAACGAGTTCACCACCAAGCGGGTGCAGGCGATGGCGCCCCGGATCAAGGAGATCACCGACGAGTGCATCGACGCGATACTCGCGGCCACCGGCGAAGCCGACCTTGTCCAGCTGTTGTCGCTGGCGGTGCCGTCCCGGGTCATCTGCGAGCTGCTCGGCGTCCCGTACGCCGACCGCGCACTCTTCGACGGCCTGACCATCGTCATCCTCAACCACACCAGTCCGGCGGAGGACCGGATGTCGGCGTGGCGGCAGCTGCGCGAGTACCTGTCCGGCCTCGTCACGCGCAAGCAGCACGAGCCCGGCGAGGATCTGCTGAGCAGGCTCGTGAAGAAATACGAGGACGCCGGCATCTTCGACCTCGAACTGCTCACCGGCGTCGCGAACGCCTTGCTGGTGGCGGGCCACGAAACCACCGCGAACATGATTTCCCTCGGCACCGTGTTCTTCCTGCGCAACCCCGATCACCTCGCCAGGTTCCTCGCCGACGAGGACAGCCGCCCGCAGGCCGTGGACGAGCTGCTGCGCTTCTTCAGCATCGCCGAGTATTCGACCAGCCGGGTGACCACGGCCGACATCGAGATCGGCGGCGTCGTGATCCCGGCGGACTCCGGTGTGATCGCCCTGAACTCCGCGGCCAACCACGACGGGTCGGAGTTCGCCGACGCGGAGAAGTTCGACCCGCACCGCGACGCCCGGCGGCACATGGCGTTCGGCTATGGCATCCACCAGTGCCTGGGGCAGAGTCTGGCGCGGCTGGAACTGCAGATCGTGCTGGCGACCCTGTTCGAGCGAATTCCGTCGCTGACGCTCGCCAAGCCCGCCGAAGAACTGCCGTACAAACACAACGCGGCGTTCTACGGCATCTACGAGGTCCCGGTCACCTGGTGAGGCGGCTTCGGAGCGAGGGCGCCGGGGTGAGGCGGGCGTGGCGGGCCGGCGCGAGCGCCGTGCTGGCCATGGTCTCGGCGTCCTGCGCGGCACCCGCGGCGCAGGAGCTGCCCGGCTGCGTCGTGCTCGATGGGCTGCGTGAGCAGAGCATCGGCCAGGTGAACAACACCCTGGGCGGGCCGTACCCGGCCATCGGTGACAGCGCCACCTACGTCCACCAGCTCCACGATCATGGCGGGAACCAGGTGGCCACCATCCACGGCAAGACCAACGTGCGCCTGCGGATGGCCGACGGTGGCCTGCTCGAGTTCTTCGACGAGCGGATCGAGTTCGGTGACGGGACCGTGCTCGCCCAGGGCTACTACGAACGGGGCGCCGGGGCGCAGTTCCTGCCGCTGATCGGGACGGCCGGGGTGTTCCGCGACAAGCTCGGCAGGCGGACCTTCGAGCCGCTGGACGCCGCCGGGAGCGCGACCACCACGTTCACGCTGTGCCCGGCGGGCATCCTCAAATAGCAGATCGGAGCACGATGTCCGGCAACCGGCGCGCGGGCGCGGCCTTCCTGGCCGCGTCCGCGCCGATGCTCATGGTGTCACTCAACAACCTCGTCGTCACCAACGCGCTGCCCGAGATCAGCTCCGCGCTGGGCTCGCGAATCCCGGACCTGCAATGGGTGGTGAACGGCTACATCCTGGCGTTCGCGGGCATGCTGCTGACCGCCGCCGCGCTCGGCGACCGGTACGGCAGGCGCCGCGTCTTTCTCCTGGGCATCATCGTCTTCGCGGTGGGCTCGGCCGCCTGCGCGCTGGCGGGCTCCGTGCTCGCCCTGGTGCTCGGCCGGGTCGTGCAGGGCATCGGCGCGGCTGCGGTACAACCGCTGTCGCTCACGCTGGTGACCGGTGCCGTGCCACCATCACGGCGCAACGCGGCGATCGGCATGTGGGGTGGGGTGAACGGGCTCGGCGTCGCACTGGGTCCGCTCGTGGGCGGGGCGGTCACCGAGGGCCTGTCCTGGCAATGGATCTTCTGGGTCAACGTGCCGGTCGCGGTGCTGGCGTTCGTGCTGGTGCTCCGCACCCTCGGCGAGTCACGCGGCGCGGACCGGATGCTGGACCTGCCGGGCATGGCTCTGTCCACCGCGGCCGTGACCACCGGCGTCTGGGTGATCGTGCACGCGGGCGGCTCGGGCTGGACCGGCCCGCTGTCGCTGGGGGGCATGGCGGGCGCCATCCTGCTGGCCGTGCTGTTCGTCCGGCGGGAACGCCGGGCCCGATATCCCTTGCTGCCACTGCGGTTCTACCGCGAACGCGCGTTCGTGCTGAGCAACGTGGCGTCGCTGGCGATGTTCTTCGGTGTTTTCGGCTCCATCTTCTTCCTCTCCCAGTATCTGCAGGGGCCGCTGGGCTACTCGCCGCTCGAAGCGGGGCTGCGGACGCTGCCGTGGACGGCGATGCCGATGCTGGTGGCGCCGCTGATCGGCCCGCTCATCGACCGGATCGGCGGTGGCCGCCTGATGGCCGCCGGGCTGCTGCTGCAAGCCGGTGCCCTGGGCTGGATCGCCGCGGTGGCGCGCATCGACCTGCCGTACGCGCGGCTGGTGCCGGCGCTGCTGATCGCCGGCGTCGGCATGGGGCTGATGCTCGCACCGGCCATGGCGGTCGTGCTCGGTTCGGTGCGGCCACCCGAGTACGGGAAGGCTTCCGGCGCCAACAACACCCTGCGCGAGGTCGGCGGCGCGCTCGGGGTGGCCGTGCTGACGACCATCTTTCGCGCGCATTTCGTCGACACCACCGACCTGGTGGCGCTCCGTGCGCAGCTGTTGTCGCCGGTGGACAGCGCCGAGGCGTTCGTGCGGGGCATGCGGTGGGCGATCTGGGTGGGCGTCGCGGTGGTCGCGGCCGGCGGCGTAGCGGCCTGTTTCCTGCGCCGGGGTCCGCGAAACGAAGCCGGGCACCAAGAGGAATCGAGCGAGTCCGGCGAGCGGGCTGTCGCGGACAATCACGCGTAGAACCGGCGAAGACTGCTGGGGCAGCGGGCGGGTTCCCGCTGCCCCAGCAGTTTCGGCGTCACCACTCGACGGGCAGTTCGTACACCCCGTAGGTGTTGGCGTCGTCCTTGTAGCGCAGCTGCGCGGAGGGCACCGCGAGCCGCAGGGACGGCACGCGGCGGAACAGCGTGGTGAAGGTGACCTCGAGCTCCATCTTGGCCATGTTCTGACCGATGCACTGGTGCGGGCCGTGCCCGAACGCCAGATGCCGCCGGGCGTCGCGCCGCACGTCGATCCGCTCGGGCTCGGCGAACACGGCCGGATCCCAGTTGCCCGCCAGTCCCAGCGCCAGCACACCTTCACCGGCGGGGACGCGTGTGCCGCAGATCTCCACGTCGGTGAGCGCGACCCGCGAACCCGCGGTGTCGGAGATGCTGAAGTAGCGCAACAGCTCGTCGACCACCTGCGGTGCCGTGCCGGGATCGGCCATCAGCACGGCCAGCTGGCCGGGGTTGTCCAGCAGGCCGATGGTGCCGAGCCCGATCATGTTCGCGGTGGTCTCGTACCCCGCGATCAGCAGCAGCGCGACGAGCGCGACCAGCTCGCCGTGCTCGAGCTGGCCCTGTTCACGGTTCTTCTCGATGAGCCTGCTCACCAGGTCGTCGCCGGGCTCCTGCTCCTTCGCCGCCACCAGACCGTCCAAATAGGACATCAGCTCGCCGTTGGCCCGTGCCCGCTCGTCGAGGCCGCTGTTGTGGTTGATCTGGATCTTGGTGCGGCTCTCGAAGAATTCCCGGTCCTGGTAAGGCACGCCCAGCAACTCGCTCAGCGCCAGTGACGGCACCGGCAGGGCCAGCTCCTGGACCAGGTCGGCGCCGGAGCCCTTGGCGAGCATCTCGTCGATACGGCCGTGCACGATCTCCTCGATACGCGGCCGCAACGCCTGCATCCGCCGCGCGGTGAACTCCGAGATGAGCAGGCGCCGTCGCGCGGTGTGGTCGGGCGGGTCCAGTCCGATCAGCGACTGGCTGAACCGGAACAGCTTCTTCAGCACCTCGGGGTCGGCCACCTCATAGGGCAACGGGAAACCGGGGTGGGTGCGGTCGGAGCTGATCCGGGGATCGGCCAGTACGGTGCGCACGCCCTCGTGACTGGTCACCAGCCACACCGGCCGCCCCGAAGGCAGCAGGTGCCGGGCGACGGGGCACTGCTGACGCAACTCGGCGTACTCCCGCGGCGGATGCATGGGCTGCGGGCGGGGCATCGGGTACGCCTTGATCTGGGTGGTCTCCCCGGCGTCGGTCATCGGCGCCCAGCCCGATCACTCAGCCGCAGGGCACCCGAGGGACAGAGGGCGACGGCGTCGAGCACCGCGGCTTCGTCGACTCGCCCGGCCGCCTCCAGCAGGACCACGAGACCGGTCTCCTCGTCCTGGTCGAAGGAGGCCGGCGCGGCCTGTACGCATTGTCCCGCCCCGACACACACTCCAGGGTCGACGTCGATCATCACGACACCTCAGCCTCCTCAGGCGATCCTGTCCGGAAACACGATCGTCGCGGGCCGGGGCAAAGGACGGCTAAAGCCCGTCCGGCTCAGTCGCCGCCCTCCGCGAGTGCATGGAAACAGGGCCGGAGCAGGTCGATGATCTCCTCGGGCGACGCATCCTGCAGCACCTCGAGTTTGATCAGGTAGCGGCCGAACAACATGCCCATCGTGATCGCGCCCAGCAGGTCGGCGCGTAGCGCGGCGTCGGGTTGCGGCAGCGCCTTGGCGATCTGCCGCTGCTGGTCGGTCATGAACGCGAGCACCTCGCGCCCCGCCTCCGGGTGAGTCAGCATCGAGCGCAGCATGGCGATCACCGACACCGGTTCGCCGGCGAGCTTGTCCCCCAGCGAGTCGAGCAGCAGGGTGGCGACATCCGAGGCGTTGGCGGGCAGCGGGTCTTCCGACTCCATCCGCGCCGCATGGGCGAACAGATTCTCCTTGTTCCCGAAGTAGCGGATGACGAGTCCGGGGTCGATCCCGGCCTCGCCCGCCACCGCGCGAATGGTCGTGCGGTCGTAGCCCTGACGGGCGAACAGCCGGCGCGCCACGGTCAGAATCCGCTCCTCCGTCCGCTTGCGCTGCGCGGTTCTCGAGTTCATCACATCGTTCAGTCTACGCGCGTTGACCGAGTCTGACCGACGCTGCTATGGTCAACGTGCGTTGACCGAAATGGGGAGGTAAGACGTGGTACTGGCGATCATTCTCGGGTTTCTCGGCGGCCTGATGGGAGCAAACTCGCTGCCGCACTTCATCAAGGGGATCACTCACGAGAGTTTCCCCATGTTCTTCGGCAACACGCCGGTGCACAACCTCGTGGCCGGCTGGGTCGGGCTGGCCATCGCCGGCGTTCTGCTCTACTTCGCGGGCATTCCGGACCACGCGGGCACCGCGCTGATCGCGATCGCCGTGGGCGCGCTGCTGGCCGGGCTGTACCACGCGTCCGGCCGGGCGACCGCGTCGGTACAGGACCGCGCCAAGGCGAAGTGACACGCGCCCGGCAGTCCACAGAGGACAGACAGAATCTCTTGCGCACTGGGGGTCAACTGTGCGGATCGACCGAAGAGCATTCCTGACGGCTACGGCGGGCCTGGCAGCGCTCGCCGTCGCCGGGCCCGTCGCCGCGGCGGCCACTCGCCCGACGGACTGGGACCGGCTGCGCCGGTGCCTCGGCGGCACACTGGTACTACCCGAGGACACCGGCTACGCCACCGCGAAACTGTCGCACTGGAGCCGTTTCGACAGCACCGAACCCGCCGCGGTGGCCTACGCCGCCGGCGCCGACGACGTCCGCACATGCGTGAAGTTCGCCCAGGACAACCACATCCCGCTGGTGGCCCGCAGCGGCGGGCACAGCCCGGCAGGCTATTCGACCAACACCGGCCTCGTGGTCGACGTCTCGCGCATCTCGCATGTCGACGTCGGCGCGTCGACGGTCACCGCGGGTTCCGGCGTCCAGCAGGTCGATGTGCTCTCCGCGCTCGCCCCGCACGGCCTGGCGCTCAGCGGCGGATCATGCCCCACGGTGGGCCTCGCCGGGTTCGTGCAGGGCGGCGGGTTCGGCTACCTCAGCCGTGGCCACGGACTCGGCGCCGACCACGTGGTCGGCGCGGACGTGGTCCTTGCCGGCGGTGAACTGGTGCGGTGCTCGGCGACCAGCGAGCCCGATCTGTTCTGGGCACTGCGCGGCGGGGGCGGCGGCAACTTCGGCATCGTGACGAGCTTCGAGCTCTCGCCCGTCGCGGTGACCACACTCAGCACCTTCACGATGACCTGGGCCTGGGACCAGGCGGCAGCCCTGCTGCCTGCCTGGGCCGAGTGGCTCGCGAACGGTCCGCGAGAGCTGAGCCCGACGCTCACGATCGTCCTGGCGGACGCCGCACCGGGAAAGACGCCGGCCGTGATCGTGTCCGGTGGCTGGCTCGGCGCGCCCGGCGACCTCGCCGCGCAGCTGGACCAGCTGGTGTCGCTGGTCGGCACCGCGCCGGCGAGCCGCACCACGAGTTCGGGCGACTACGCCCCGATGATGATGGCCGTCTACGGGTGCGCGGACAAGACGGTCGCCCAATGCCACCGGGTCGACTCGTCGGCCGAGGCGCAGCTGCCGCGCGGAACCTACCTGTCCACGCGCAGCCGCCTGTTCGGCCGGACTCCGGACCCGTCCGGTGTGGACCGGCTCCTCAGCGCCTTCGACGCCGATCGCCGCGGGGGGCACAGCCGGTCGCTGTCGTTCGCACCGCTGGGCGGGAAGATCAACGACCCGGCCCGCACCGACACCGCCTATGTCCATCGCGACAGCCAGTTCTTGGTGCTGTACGGCGACGCGCTGCCCGCGGGCACCGCCGACCCGGGCGAGGCGGCCGCGGCCGAGGCCTGGGTGGCGAACGGGTTCGCCGCGATGGACCCGCTGTCCAACGGCGAGACCTACCAGAACTACCCCGAGCCCACGCTCACCTCCTGGCGCGAGTCCTACTACGCCGAGAACTACGCGCGGCTGTCGAACATCAAGCACGCGTACGACCCGCACGGCTTCTTCACCTTCCCCCAGTCGATCGACTGACCGGGATGTCTCCGCAGTACCAACGAATCACACAGGGAGCACGACCATGACCGAAACCGCGAAGCACGAACGCAGCCCGCTCGACCTGGCCGAGGCGATCCGCCTCACCATCCTGGGCAAGGACGCCGATGAGGACCTGTTCGCCGAGGACGCCGTCTACGAGATCGCCTTCGCCGTGCCGGGCACCCCGGACCGCGTCGAGGGCCGGGACGCCATCATCGCGCACATGAAGGCCGTGGCCGACGGTCCCGCCGCGACCCTGCTGGACATCAAGGACGTCCAGGGCACCTACCACCGGACCGACGACGACGCCGTAGTCGTGATGGAGTTCCGGGTGACCGGCGAGAGGTCCACCGACCACACGCCGTTCGAATTCCGCTCGTCGATCGGGGTGCTGACGGTCCGGCACGGCAGGATCGCGCATTGGCGCGACTATCCGAACGCGGTCGGGGGCGCGGCCGCGGCCGGTTTCCTCAAGCAGTTCGCGGAGTTGCTGATCGCGAACGCCTGACCCTGCGTGCTTAAGCGGTGGTTAACCGGAGTGCCCAAGCATGGGTGGCGTCCGCGTCCACTGTCCGCATCGGCCGGGCAGGGCGAACACACCATTCCGGAGGAGCAGCGATGGAGCTCAGCGAAGCACTGACCGATGCCGCCGCACGAATCGCCACCGTGGTGCGGGGGGTGTCACCGCGCCGGCTGGACGCGGCCACCCCCTGCCCCGAGTACTCGGTACGCAGGCTGATCAACCACCTGCTGTACTGGTCCCCCATCATCGAAGAAGTGGGGCTGCGTAAGACTTCCAGCCCGGATCGGCGCGACGACGGCACCCCCGATCGGACCGTGGGTGACTGGCAGGGCGAGTATCTCGGCTGGCTCGACCGCATCGTCGAGGCATGGGCGCCCGCAGCGGCCTGGGCGGGGACGGCGACGGTCTCGGGCAGGCAGGTGCCGGCGGCGACGATCGGCGAGAAGAGCCTGGTCGAGCTGGTCGTGCACGGCTGGGACCTGGCACGAGGCACCGGGCAGGAGTACCGCTGCCCGGACGCGCTGGCGCACGTCGTCAAACGCGTCATCTCCGACACGGCCGAGGAAACCCGGGCACTGGGCATGTTCGGCCCCGCCGTGCGGGTCGAGGGCACGGCCGCGGCGCTCGACCAGGCGCTGGCCTTCAGCGGCCGCGACCCTGGCTGGCGGGCCGAGCCGGCCCCCGTCTGAGCCGGCCCCGGTTCCCCGTTCGCGGTTCCTCGCGCCCGTGCGGGCACCAACACTCAGAGGACGGACATGAGCGACACGGAACAAAAACTCGATCCCGCGCTGCGCAGGCTGAGCTGGA
Organism: Amycolatopsis pithecellobii; assembly: GCF_009707865.1. Classification (GTDB taxonomy): domain Bacteria; phylum Actinomycetota; class Actinomycetes; order Mycobacteriales; family Pseudonocardiaceae; genus Amycolatopsis_E; species Amycolatopsis_E pithecellobii. The sequence goes on along the minus strand of NZ_WMBA01000079.1, from coordinate 9,680 downwards.
TCCTCATCGTCGGGCTGGTGGCCGCGCTGCTGGACACGACGGTGGTCAACGTCGCGATCAACACGCTGCGCGGCGAGCTCCACGCGTCGGTGGAGACGGTGCAGTGGGTCAACACCGGATACCTGCTCGCGATGGGCATGGTCGTCCCGCTGTCGGGATGGTCGATGCAGCGGTTCGGGGCCAAGACGATGTGGCTGGTGGCGCTGTCGGTGTTCCTGATCGGGTCGGTGCTCTCCGGCGCGTCGTGGGACATCGACAGCCTCATCGCCTTCCGGGTCCTGCAGGGGCTCGGCGGCGGCCTGATGTTCCCGATCCTGCAGACCGTGCTGGTGCAGGCTTCGGGCGGGCGCAACGTGGGCAAGCTGATGGCGACCGTGGGCCTGCCCGCGGTGGTCGTGCCGATCCTGGGCCCGGTGGTCGGCGGGCTGATCATCAGCAACACCGACTGGCGCTGGATCTTCTTCATCAATGTGCCGATCTGCCTGGTGGGCTTGGTGCTGGCCTGGTTCGGGGTGCCCAAGAGCGCGCGGCAGGGCGGCGGCAGGCTCGACGTGCTCGGCCTGGTCCTGCTCTCCCCCGCGCTGGTTGCGTTGCTCTACGGCCTGTCGCAGGTTTCGGTGCGCGGCGGGTTCGGCGACCCCGGGGTGATCATCCCGCTCGCTGTCGGCGCCGTCCTGCTCGTGCTGTTCTGCGTGCACGCCCTGCGCACCCGCACCGAGCCGGTGGTCGATCTGCGCTTGTTCCGGTCCCGGTCGTTCGCGGTGTCCTCGATGCTGCTGTTCCTGTCCGGGCTTTCGCTCTACAGCGCCATGTTCCTGCTCCCGCTGTACTTCCAGCAGGTCGAGGGTTACAGCGCACTGCGGACCGGCGCCTGGCTGGCGCTGCAGGGTGTCGGCTCACTGGCGAGCCGGAACGCGTTCGGCAGGCTGACCGACCGGATCGGGCCGCGACCCGTGGTTCTGATCGGCAGCGTGCTGACCGCGGTGGCCATGCTCGTGTTCACCCAGGCGAGCCCGGACACCAGCACCGTGGTGCTGGGCGCCGCGCTCGTGGTGTTCGGGGTCGGGCTCGGCGGCGCCACCGTGGCCGTCATGGTGGGCGCCTACCAGGGATTGCGGCCGGCCGCAATCCCGCACGCCAGCAGCGCTACGCGGATTCTGCAGCAGGTCGGGGGCTCGTTCGGCACCACCGTGCTGGCCCTCATTCTCGCCGGGGAACTCGCCGGCCGTGGCGCGGCCGACAAGGCAGGGGCGTTCGACGTCACCTTCTGGTGGTCGTTCGGATTCGTGCTCCTGGCCGTGGTGCTCGCGCTGCTGCTGCCGGGACGGGCGCGCAGCCGGGAACCGGAAACCGCTCCCGCGGCGAACTGATCCGGCGCCGGACCTGCGCACTAGAGGGCCAGAATCGTTTCCAGATGGGCGGCGAGCGCGGCCGGGGTGTGATGGTCCAGCGCGACCATCGGGTCGATGGTCACCCCGAGGTCATCCTGGAGGCCGTTGCACAGCTCCAGCACGGTCATCGAGGTGAACCCCAGCTCGATGAAGTTCTTCGTGACGTCCACGTCCGCGGGAGGCATGGCCAGCACCACGGCGGAATGCCCCCGGACGCTGGCGAGCAGGATCCGCGCACGCTCGTCCGCGTCCGCGCCGGCCAGCCGGGCTCGGACGTCGCCGTCGGCGGCGGGGGCGGCGCTCTCGATCAGGTCGGCGTAGCGCGGGTCGTCCACGACGGCGGCGGTCCCGAGATCGGCCACCGTGGTGTCCCGCCGGGGCAGGCGGGCCAGCACGAGACCAGCGGGCACACCGGCGCAGCAGACCAGCGCCGCGGGCAGGCCGGCCTGACGGCGTTCGCGGACGACCTGCGCGGCCGGCGTGTCACCGAGCGGCGCCAGCACCGCGAACACGTCCGGGGACGCACCGGCGGTGAGTTCGTGCACCACGCGCACCTCGTCGGCCGAACCGGGTTCGACGACGAGGACGGCGGACACGTCACCGGGCGGGTCCGCAACCGGTTCGACGGCGCACGGCAGGACCGGAATCCTGGCGCCCGGACCGTGCAGCAACAGCCGGTCCGCGCCCGCAGCGGCCAGCCACTGCACGACCTCGGCGCCGAACGCACTGTCCCAGCCGTGCACCAGCACCGTCCCTTGTGGACGCCAGCGCTCACTGGGTGTGGTCCAGACCAACCTGCGGGCATGCAGGCCGGAGTTGCGCAGCGAGACCTCCCGCTCGCCCGTCGCTCCGCTGAGCACGGCGATCAGCTGGCCGGTGGTGACGTCGTCCAGATCCGCGGGCAGTTCGATCCGCCCGGCCGCGGCCTCGTACGGCGGCGCACCGTCGACGACCCACACCGGGGCCTCGACTCCTGCCGGCACCTCACCGAACGCCAGTGCGCCGGTGAGCCCCGCCCCCGGTTCGAAGACGACTTCCGCACCGTGCGCCCGCAGGGCGGCGACCACGGCGTCGGCGCGCTTGTCGCCCGCCCCGAGCACGAGCCACTCCCCCGGCAGCGCCGCGGCGGGCGGGGTCGGCACGGGGCGCCACGACTCGCGGTAGAAGCCGACGCGCTGCCGCGTCGCGAGCGCGGGGGCGAGCGCGGCCATCGCCTCCCGTTGCGCGGGCGTCAGCCCCAGTTCCACGGCGAGCGTCGTGATGTCATTGTCCTGCAAGGCTTTCCGCAGCCACTCGTCCTGGTCGCCCGGCCCGCCGGTGGTGTCGAGCCAGTAGCGGCGCCGCTGGAAGGGGTACGCGGGCAGGTCGACGCGGCGGCCCGCCGGCAGCACGGCCGTCCAGTCGATCGCCAGCCCCTGCGTGTGCAGGGTGGCAGCGGCGGCGGTGATCGTGCGCACCTCCGGACGATCCCGGCGCAAGGACGCGACCACGAGTGGGTCACGGCCGAGTATTTCGGTGACGGACGGCGCCAGCACGGCGTCGGGCCCGAGCTCGACGAACGTCCGCGCACCGAGCCCACTCAGCGTGCGGACGGCGTCGGCGAAGCGCACCGTGGCGGCGACGTGGTCGGACCAGAACTCCGGCGAGGACAACGTCTCCGCGTCGGCCGGCTCCCCGGTCAGCGCAGAGACCAGCGGAACACCGGGGGCGTGGCAGCTGACTCCCGCCGTGGCGGCGCGGAACTCCTCCAGCATCGGCCGCATCAGCGGCGAGTGGAAGGCATGGCTGACGGTGAGCCGCTTGATCTTGCGGCCCTGTGCCGCGAGCGCGGCGGCGAGCTCGTCCACCGCGCGCCGCTCGCCCGAGACGACCACGGACTGCGGGCCGTTGACGGCGGCGAGACCGATCCGGTGCTCCTGCCCCGCCAGCAACGGCAGCACGACCTCCTCCGCCGCCTGCACGGCGAGCATCGCACCGTCACCCGGCAGCGCCTGCATCAGGCGGCCACGGGCGGCGACCAGCGCACAACCGTCCTCAATGGACAGAGCTCCGGACACGCACGCGGCGACGATCTCACCGATCGAGTGGCCCGCCACGAAATCAGCGCGCAGGCCCCAGGACTCCCACAGCCGCCACAGCGCCACGCCCATCGCGAACAGCGCGGGCTGGGCGAATTCGGTCCGGTGCACGTCGTCGTTGTCCAGTGCCCCGCGCACTGCCGGGCCGAAGTGGCCGAGCACCTCCCGCCAGGCCTGCGCGAACACCGGGAACTCGGCCGCCAGCTGGGCGCCCATTCCGGGCCGCTGGCTGCCCTGGCCGGTGAACAGCACCGCGACGCCCCCGCGCGGGCTCGCGAGACCGCGCACCACGTCCGCCGAGCGGCGCCCCTCGGCCAGGTCGGTCAGCCCAGTCACCAGCTGGGCACGATCGTCACCGAGGACGACCGCGCGGTGCGCGAACACCGCGCGGTGGCGCGCCAGCGTGTGCGCGACGTCCAGCGGCCCCAGGGACGGGTCGCCGTGGACGTGCGCGGCGAGCGCGGCTGCCTGCGCGTGCAGTGCCGGCTCGGTCTTGGCCGAAAGCACCCACGGTGGGGTCCGCCGGTCGCCGGGGTCCTCCGGGGTGGCTTCGGCGGGTTCGGGGGCCTGCTCGAGAATGAGGTGGGCGTTGGTGCCGCCGATGCCGAACGAGGACACGGCGGCGCGCCGGGGACGTCCGGTCTCGGGCCACGGGACGGCCTCGGTCAGCAGGGACACCGCGCCCGCCGACCAGTCCACGTGGGGGGACGGCTCGGTGGCGTGCAGGGTCGGCGGCAGCACGCCGTGCCGCATGGCAGCGAGCATCTTGAGAACGCCGGCCACCCCGGCCGCGGCCTGGGTGTGGCCGATGTTCGATTTGACCGACCCCAGCCACAGTGGTTCGCCGGAGCGCTCCCTGCCGTAGGTGGCGAGCAGTGCCTGTGCCTCGATCGGGTCGCCGAGCGCGGTCCCGGTTCCGTGCGCCTCGACGGCGTCGACCTGGTCGGCGCCGAGGCGGGCCTGCGCGAGGGCCTTGCGGATGACGCGTTCCTGAGCCGGGCCGTTGGGTGCGGTGAGGCCGTTGCTGGCGCCGTCGGAGTTCACCGCACTCCCGCGCAGGAGGCCGAGTACGCGATGGCCGTTGCGCCGGGCGTGGGACAACCGTTCCAGCAGGACCACGCCGACGCCTTCGGCCCACGCGGTGCCGTCGGCGCCGGCCGAAAACGGCTTGCAGCGACCGTCGGAGGCGAGCCCCCGCTGCCGCGAGAACTCGACGAAGACTCCCGGCGAGGCGAGCACCGTCGCCCCGCCCGCGAGCGCCAGCGAGCACTCGCCCTTGCGCAGCGCGTCCGCCGCCAGATGCATGCTCACCAGCGAGGACGAACATGCCGTGTCGACGGTGATGGTGGGTCCCTGCAGACCGAAGGTGTAGGCGATGCGGCCGGACGCGATGCTGCCCGCGCTCCCGGTGCCGACGAATCCCTCGTGCTCGGCGGGGATCGACGGCAGCCGCGTGGCGTAGTCGTTGTACATGATTCCGACGAACACCCCGGTGTCGCTGCCGCGCGCGGTTTCCGGGTCGATGCCGGCGTGTTCCCAGGTCTCCCAGGTGACCTCCAGCAGCAGCCGTTGCTGCGGGTCGATGGTGACCGCCTCGCGCGGGCTGATGCCGAAGAATTCGGCGTCGAACTCCCCGGCGTCGTAGAGGAAACCGCCCTCGCGCACATACGAGTGACCGTGCTTGGCGGGATCGGGGTCGTAGAGCTCGGGCCAGCCCCGGTCGACCGGGAATTCCCCGACGGCGTCGGCACCGTCGGCCACCAGCCGCCAGAGATCATCGGCCGAGCGCACGCCACCGGGAAAGCGGCAGCCGGAGCCGATCACGGCGATCGGCTCGCTGGTGGCCGCGGCCAGCTCCCCGGCGTGCCGGCGGAGCCGTTCGGTCTCCTGCACGGACGCGCGCAGCGCCGCCACGAGTTTCTGCTCGGAAGTCGTCACGGGAGCCTCATTCCTCGTCGGATTTGCCCAGCACCAGTTCGACCAGTGCGTCGGCGTCCATCTCCTCGACGCCTGCCGGCCCGTCGTCGCTTTCGCCGCCCGGTTGCTCGTCCTCGCCTGCCCCGGCCAGCCGGAACAGGGTCTCGACGAGCCCGGCGTCGCGGAACCGGCCGAACGGAATGGCCGCCAGTGCGGCCCGCAGTCGCCGCTCCGCGTCGTCCTGTTCGCCGGTCTCCGACAGTTCCTCCCACAGGTACTCGGCGAGCGCGGCGGGCGTCGGGCGGTCGAAGACCAGCGAGGCCGGCAGGTGCAGTCCGGTGCCGGCGCTGAGCCGGTTGCGCAGCTCGACGGCGGTCAGCGAGTCGAAGCCGAGTTCCTGGAAAGGCCGCCCGGGGTCCACGGCCTCCGGGGAGGCGTGCCCCAGTACGGCCGCGACCACGGTCAGCACCTCGGTCAGCACCAGTTCCCGCTGCTGCGGTACGGGTGTCGCGGCAAGCCGATCCGCCAGACCGGCGGACTCGCGCGCCACCGGCCGTGCCGGCAGCAACGACCGAGCGATCCGGGGCAGCGTGCCGTCGCGGTCGGCCACGCGGAGCGCGGCCGGGTCGAACCGGGCGGGGACCGCGACCGGGTCACCGGCGGCGAGCGCGGCGTCGAACAGGGCGAGCGCCTCGCCGATGTCCATCGGCGCGAGTCCGCTGCGGGCGATCCGGTCCCGGCCGCGGGCTTCGAGCATTCCGGTGTCCAGCGCCCACATGCCCCACGCCATCGACAATCCGGGGAGTCCGAGGCCACGCCGGTAGGCGGCCAGGCCGTCGAGGAAACCGTTGGCGGCGCCGTAGTTCGCCTGCCCCGGGCTGCCGAAGGTGCCCGCGGCCGAGGAGAAGAGCACGAACGCCGAGAGCTCAGTGGCCGCGGTCAGCTCGTGCAGATGCCAGGCCGCGTCGGCCTTCGGCGCGAAGACCCGCCGAAGCGAACCGGTGTCGAGAGTGTCCAGGAGGCCGTCCTCGACCACGCCCGCGATGTGCACCACGGCGCCGAGGGGATGCTCACCGGGGATGGTGGCGAGCAGGGCCGCCAGCGCTTCGCGATCTGAGCAGTCGCAGGCGGCCGCGGTGACGTGGGCGGACATGCCGGTCAGTTCGGTGACGAGGTCGCGGGCGCCGGGCGAGTCGAGTCCACGCCGGCCGGCCAGTACGAGCCGTCGCACACCGTGCGCCGCGACGAGGTGCCGGGCGACAATCGCGCCGACGCCGCCGAACGCGCCGGTCACCAGGACGGTCCGGTCGCCGTCGAAAGGGTGCGTCTGCTCCGCCCCGGCCGCGGCCCGGATGGCGCGCGGCGCGAACAGCCGGCCCGCACGGACCGCCACCTGGGGCTCCCCGCAGGTCAGCGCGGTGCCGACACCATCGGGGTCATCGGGATCATCGGTGTCGACGAGGGTGAACAGGCCGGGATGTTCCACCTGCGCGGTGCGCAGCAGACCCCAGACCGCTGCGCCCGCCAGATCCGTGACCGCCTCCCCGGCGACGGACACCGCCGACCGTGTGACGACGGCGAGCCGGGAGCCGTCGCGGGCCGCCTCCTGGACGCGTTCGAGGACTTGCGCGGTCACGGCCAGCGCTTCGGTGGCGCCCTCGCGGGCGCCTTCGACCGTGACCGTGTCCGGGGTGGTGGCCGGGCCCGACGGCCGCACCTCGTGCCAGGCGACGGCCAGCAGCGACCGGGTCAGGTCCGCGCCCGCGGCACGCAGCCGGGCGCTGGACACGGGCCGCAGCACCAGTTCGTCGAGGGTGAGCGCCGGACGGCCGTCACCGCCGATCGCGTCGAGCCGCACGCCGTCCGCGGTACGGGTCAGCCGGACGCGCAGGGTCGTGGCTCCCTCGGCGTGGACGGTGAGGCCGCGCCAGGAGAACGGAAGGCGAACGCCGTCCTCCTCGGTGCCGAGGACGATGGCCAGCGGGTGCAGGGCAGCGTCGAACAGGGCCGGATGGACGGTGAAACCCGTGACGCCGGTGTCCCCGGGCAGCTCGATCTCGGCGAAGATCTCGTCCCCGGCGCGCCAGATTCCTTGCACACCACGGAAAACCGGCCCGTAGTCGAGCCCGAGGCCGGCCAGGGACTCGTAGGCGCCGTCGAGGTCCACCGGCGTGGCGGCGGGCGGCCAGGCGAAAGCAGCGGCCGTCCCGGGTTCCGGGTCGAGCAAAGCCGTGGCGTTGCGGGTCCAGGTCTGCCCGTCGGGTGCGGAGTGGACAGTGACCTCGCGACCGCCGCCGGTCTCCGCGGGGCCGACGATCACCTGCACCGCCACGGTCGCGTCGCCGGCCACCACCAGCGGCGCCTCCAGGGTGAGCTCGGCCAGCCGGGCGCAGCCGGCGTGACGGCCCCCTTCGAGCACGAGGTCGGCGACCGCGGTCCCCGGCACGAGCACGGTGTCGAACACCCGGTGGTCGGCCAGCCACGGCTGGCGGGACACGGACAGGCCGCCGGTGAGCACGATGCCGCGACCGTCCGCGTGCGGAATGGCCGCGTCGAGCACGGGGTGGCCGGTGCGGACCTGTCCTTGTCCCGGCTCGTGGGGCGTGCCGGGCGTCTCCAGCCAGTAGCGATCGTGCTGGAAGGGGTAGGTCGGCAGGTCGACGTGCCGGGTGCGCGGGCCGAACAGCGCGGACCAGTCCACCGTCGCGCCCGCACAGTGCGCGTGCGCGAGCGCGGTGACCGCGGTGTGCGCCTCCGGCTGGCCGCGGCGCAGCGACGGAATCGCGACGATGTCGGATGTTTCGCGGATCATCGGCGTGAGCGCGGCATCCGGGCCGAGTTCGAGCACCGAGGTGACGCCGAGCCCGGGCAGCGCCGCGACACCGTCGGCGAACCGGACCGGCCCGCGGGCGTGGCCGACCCAGTATTCGGGATCGGTCACCAGCGCGGCGTCCGCCGGTCCGCCGGTGACCATGCTGAGCAGGGTGCCGACCGGCGGGTGGCAGGTGAGCCCGGCCACGGTCCGCCGGAACTCGTCGAGCATCGGATCCATCTGCGGGGAATGGAACGCGTGGCTGGTCCGCAGCCGGGTGGTCTTGCGACCGCGCTCCCGCAGCACACCGGCGACCGCCAGCGCGTCGGCCTCGTCGCCGGAGATCACCAGCGATCCCGGGCCGTTGACAGCGGCGATGTCGAGCCGGTCGCCGAGCAGTGGCCGGACCTCGTCCTCGGTCGCCCGGACCGCGATCATCGCGCCGGCCCCGGTCAGCCCCTGCATGAGCCTGCCCCGCGCGGCGACGAGTGCACAGGCGTCCTCGACGGAGAACACGCCGGCCACGCAGGCGGCGGTGATCTCGCCGACCGAATGCCCGCCGACGACGTCGGGCACGACGCCCCACGACTCCCAGAGCCGGTACAGGGCGAGCTCCAGTGCGAACAGCCCGGGTTGCGCGAACCGGGTCTCGTGGACGCGGTCGTCCTCGAGCCCGGCGCGGATCTCGTCGCCGAGGTGGCCGAGCACCTCGTGCCACGCCTGCGCGAACACCGGGAAGGTCCCGGCCAGTTCGCGCCCCATATCGGGGCGCTGACTCCCCTGACCGGTGAACAGCATCGCCAGCCCGCCGCCGGCCGCACGCTCCCGGACGGTCCCGGGCCACGGCTTGTCCTCGGCGAGGGCGGCCAGCGCGTCGGCGAACTCACCCGCGTCGGTCGCGACGACCGCGGCACGATGTTCGAACCGGGCCCTCGTGGTGGCGAGCGCGATGGCGACGTCGGCCGGCGAGCCGGCCGGGAGCGCACGACGTAGCTGATCCGCTTGCGCCGCAAGGGCTTCCGGTGTCCTCGCGGAGAGCACCCACGGAACGGGGAACGACGCGTCCGAGTCCTTTTCGGACTGTTCGGCGGCCTGCTCCAGGATCAGGTGCGCGTTGGTGCCGCTGATCCCGAACGAGGAGACCGCGGCTCGCCGGGGCCTGCCGGTTTCGGGCCAGGGGATGTTCTCGGACAGCAGGGACACCGCGCCTTCGGCCCAGTGGACCCGGGTGGACGGAGTTTCGGCGTGCAAGGTCCGCGGCAGCGTGCCCTCGTGCATGGCCTGGACCATTTTGATGATTCCCGCGACACCCGCGGCCGCCTGGGTATGACCGATATTCGACTTCACCGACCCCAGATACAGCGGCGCCCCCTCACGATCCTGACCGTAAGTCGCCAGCAACGCCTGCGCCTCGATCGGATCACCCAACGATGTCCCCGTCCCATGCGCCTCCACCACATCCACTTCGGACGGACGCAAGCC
>NZ_WMBA01000078.1 GCF_009707865.1 Amycolatopsis pithecellobii | reverse complement strand
GTGCACACTGATCAATTGAGACCCTTGGTGTGATCGTCTTCCCTAAGCAAGAAGCATGATCAACCAAGGGCCTCATCCATGATCATCCGGGTGCCCCGTCATGGCCCCGAACGTTAAAACTCAAGCTCAGGCGCGGTTTCAAAAAGGAAGCCAAAGAGCTCGCTCTGGAGGTACGGCAAGAGCTGGGCACGGCGGTGTTCGCCCCGCTGGACCCGTATGCGCTCGCCAAGCTCTACGGCATCAAGGTCGTCGATCTCACGCAGCCGGGACTGCCCGCGGAGTCGGTGCGGTACCTGACCGAGCTGCGGCCGCACGTGTTCTCCGGGGCGCTGATACCGCTGGATCCCAGCGGCACGGTCATCCTCGAAAACCATGTGCACCACCCGAAACGCCGCCGCGCGACGGTGGCGCACGAGATGGCGCACGTCCTGCTCGAGCACCCATTCGAAATGACGCTCGCCGACGAGCACGGCTGCCGTTCGGCGGTCAGCGAGATCGAAGCGGAGGCCACCGAACTCTCAGGGGAACTGATGATTCCCGCCGACGCCGCCAGGATCGCGGCGTTCAAGGGCTGGTCGGACCAGTCGGTGGCAAACCACTTCCGCGTCAGCGTCCCTCTCGCCCGCTGGCGCATGAATGTCACCGGCGCGCGACGGATCGCCTGCCGCTGGCGGGCCAACGCCGGGCACGCCGTCGCGCGCTGACGTCCGTCCACACGCGACAGTTCGTGACCCAGTAGCACCACCTCACATTCCGTGCTATCGTCCAACCAGCGAAGCGGAGTCTTTGGTAGCCCCGGGACAACCAGCGCACCCCCTGTTGAACTTTTCGCCCAGTCAGTGGCTGGTGCGCGCCCAAAGGACACCTCTATGTCTCGCGAAGTATTGGCCTTCGTGCCTCAGCACACGACGACGAAGTCACGCATCATGGCGATCGTGGACAAGGGCCGAGGTCATGAGATCGATGCCGTGACCACAGTGGACTGGCCACACGAGGCGGTCGCCCTGTGCAATATCCTGAACGCCGCCGAACGAGGACACGAGCAGGTTTCCGGCCTGTGGGCGGCGTTGCCGGCGAGCGCTCGTGCCAGCCTCGCGCAGGCGCGAGACCAGCGGGTCAATGTCGACGACGCACGTTTTGAGCTCGCGACGCTGTTCATCACGCCGCTCACCGTGCCGTCGGTGCCGGAGCCTGATCCCGATATCCCGTGGGCAGAGCTGTTCCCGACCACGGGCTGCCCTGCCGGTGGGTGTGACACGTGTACCGGCTGCCCTGCCCACGCCAAGGCACGCGGCGAAGATACGAGCGTCAACCAATGCGGCCCCGGTGGTTCGTGCAGCTGCGTAACGGCCGAATCCGACGACGAGGAGCCGTGCGCCTGCACGTTCCTGTCGATCGGCCCACGCTGGGCCGCGGCGATTCACCAGTCGCTCGCGGAAGCAGCGTCGATTCTGGTCGAACGCGCCGAGGACCTGATGTGGGGCGTCGAGGGTCCCGCGGTGGGCTTCCCGGGATCCCTTGCGGCACAACCACCAGAGTTTTTCGTGCGGCTGGCACAGACCTGTATCGACCTGTGCAACCGGCTCACCAGCGGACGCCCTCCGATCCCGGACACCCTGGCTGACCTCCTCATGCTCGACGAGGCAGCCCGCTCCTACCTGGACTCGTTCGTCGGGAACAATGGTCTGGACATCGAAGACATCAAGCAGGAGTGGCCCCACCTACCCGAAGCGCCCGGCGACTTCGAGCTGGACGCCTTGTGGATGCTACAAATCGCCGAAGACGAGTGGCTGGAAATCGCCGAGTCCCACAAGATCTTCGACCCGAACTCGATGAACCACATCTTCGACAAACTGCCAGAATCCGCCTGACGCCTTGCCCGAGATGTCCAGGAGGACGTGAGCGGCGACAGGTCGTGGCGAAGAGTTGTGGACCTACCCGGGACGGGAGTCAATGATGGGCGCTTGGGGTATCAGACCTTTCGAGAATGACGACGCCGCTGACTGGGCGAGCGAGCTGGACGACGCTGATGCCGCCAAGCGAGCGGAACTGGTCACGAGCGCGCTCGAGGAAGTCGCCGGCTGCGTGGATTACCTGGAAGCACCGGCCGGATCCGCCGGTATAGCGGCGGCCGCGGTGGTGGCGCAGGTGCGCTCGGGCGGCCGGGCATTCGATTCGGTGTACGCGCCGACGTTCCTGTCGGTTGAAGGCGCCGTCGAGCTGCCTCCAGGCATCGACGAACTCGCCTTGCGGGCCCTGGACCGAGTTATTGCCGGCGACTCCGCATGGCGCGACCTCTGGGAGGAAGCGGACCAGCTCGCGGAGGCGCAAACCGCCATCGAAAACCTGCGGGCCACACTGCGACGATAAGCGCACCGAATCGCAGCCCGGCCACCCGATCTGGCTGTGCCACAAGACCGGCCGAGTCACTCCGTCGTAGTAGCGGCATTCGCCCTGGCCCGCGGCCGCACGGAGAACGAGTGGAACGTCGTCTGGCGTCGATCACGAACGCACACCGGACAAGATCCACCCTAGACAGCAGAAAACCCGCTGTCACCAGTGGATTTCTGTACCGCTGCCCCAACCAGACGTGCGCCGAAGGGATTGAACCCTCACCTTCTGATGTCGTTTCCGTGATCGTCGACGCTTGTCGTTGGTCGTCAATTCCTGCTCACCTGCGTCGATGTTCTCGGCCTTCCCACTGCCGACGACTGCCAGCGCTCGTTATTTGCCATCGATTCTTGGCTATTTCTCGGCAAGCCGGATCTGATGCGGGGAAGGGAACTGGGTAGGGATCCCCTCCGCCGCCCAGTACTCGAGACATGGCAGGCGGCCGTCGTCGACGAACACCACCAGACCGCCGGCAGGTGCCTCCAACACGTCAGCCTCGATGGGCACCCGACTCTTCACCTCGGCCACGGCAACCGCCGGATCCACGCTCAGGTTGATGCTCGGACACCCACACTCGCAGCGGCCTGTAACCCGCACGCTCTGCGCTTGTGCCCGGAGCTCCACCACACCGGGAAAGTCAGCCGTGAGCAGAGCGTCCAGAGCTGCTCGTTCCGATGGCGTTGGCAGCCGGTTCAGTTGTGCAGTGTGCCGCCCAGCGCGACCGCGCCATTCTCGGCGATGTCGACCTGTCTCTCTACGCGGCCAACCGTCGGGCCGTTTGGTCACGCTTGGCGCCCGGCAGAATTCGAACCTGCGACACCCGCTTTAGGGCGGGACAGCAGCCATTGGCTGTCGATGCCCGCCATCGAACTTGCCATCGATTGGCGAGGGTAAAGCGTGGGAGCGCGGGACGCGGTCGGGCAGGGCCCGCTTTGCGGCGTGGACCTTGACGCGGCTCTCGCCGCACTGCCCGAGCACCGAGGTCGCGGTAGCCTTCGAACTATGCAGCGATCCGCGAGCGGACTGGTCTTCGCCGCGGGCTCAGCACTGGTTGCGGCCACGCTCGGCTCGCTCGCCTCGACCCAGGCACCGGACGTATACAAGCGGCTGGACAAGCCGCGCTGGGCGCCGCCGGCGGGGGTGTTCGGGCCAGTCTGGACCGCGCTGTACACCGTCATCGGCGTCGCCGGGTGGCGGCTGTGGACCGGGCAGGCGGGGCGGGCGGCACTGGGCCTGCACACCGGGCAACTCGCGCTGAACGCCGCCTGGCCCACGGCGTTCTTCGCCGCGCGAAACCGCACGCTCTCGCTTGCGGTCATCGCGGCGCTCGACGGCGCGATCGCCGCGGAGATCGTCGCCGCCCGTCGTGACCCGATCACCGCCGGCCTGCTCACCCCGTACCTTGCATGGAGCCTGTTCGCCACCGCCCTCACCGTCGGGGTCAGCGATCCGGCCACCGCTTCACCGCGGGGGACCCGTTGGCGGCATCGGCGGCCGCGGCGGAAGTGAACTGATAGCTGGTCCGTGATTTGGACAGCGATAGCGACCCCTTGACCTTATTCAGACACGCATTGACCAGCACCGGGCCACGAGGTAGGTCCTGACGTTAGTTGGACTTCCTGTCGATCATGGTCCTTTGCCCTGCGTTGCCGGTCTCGTGTTGCACGAATGCGGTACGGCGCGCTAGGGACAGTGCCTCAGTGGCCGGTGTGCTGGGTGCAGATACCGGCGCGAGCGGCTGTTTGTGTTCGGTGCCAGGCACCTGTTCCCGGACCGGCTGCACGAGGTCCCCAGCATCCTGGACGCCCGGCGACTCAAGGCGTTGAAGAAGCGAGACGACGGAGAAGCACCTGCAGCGTGACCAGGCCGACGGACAGTCCGGGCGGGTTGGACATATGTTGGATGCCCTGGAAGCGGACCTTGGTCTTGCACATGTGGCTTGCCCTCTCGGACAGCGAGAAACCCCCTGTCACCAGGGGGTTTCTCGGTCTTGCTGTCTCAACCAGACGTGCGCCCGAAGGGATTCGAACCCCTAACCTTCTGTTCGGAATCCGTGGTTCGCGACGTTTTCCAGCACTACCGGAAAGTGCCCATGACCTGCGCGAACATACCTGGTTGTCGATCACGATTTCAGGCCGTTTTCCGACGTTTTGTATGGGTAACATGTGGTGATGATCTTGGCTACGAGGTTCGCGTAGTAGCCGCAATTGCGGGGTGCCGCAGCACCGTAACTGTAGACTGCTCTACATGAGTAGCCCCGAGCGTGACGAGCTGAAACGCCTGGTGGACGAGCTGCCCGAGGAGCAGGTCCCGCAGGCGCTCGCCGACGTGCGCAGGCACCTTCACCCGGTGCGCGAGCGGACGTGGCCGCCGGCCTTCTTCGGGAGCGTAGAAGGCGACAGCACATCGATCGGCGCGCGTGCCGAGGAACTGTTGAGCGAGGGGTTCGGCCGGTAACTCGTGGTCATCTGTGACACCGGCCCGCTGGTAGCTGCCACGATCCGCCGCGATCCTGACTATCACCGCTGCGTCGAGCTCTTCACGGGCCTTCACCTCGCCAACCGCCCCTTGATCGTCCCGTCCCCCATCATCGCTGAGGTCGGTTACCTCCTCGGCCGCTACGGCAACGCCAAGACCGAGGCGGGGTTCCTGCGCTCGCTCGCTGACGGCTCGTTCGTCCCCACGGAGCTGACGAGCGACGACTACGACCGCATGGCCGAACTGGTCGAGCAGTACGCGGATCTTCCTCTCGGTACGAGCGATGCCGCCGTGATCGCCCTCGCTGAGCGGCTGGACGTGGACGAAGTCGCGACGCTGGACCTGCGGCACTTCACGGTCGTTCGGCCGCGCCACGTCAAGGCGTTCACCCTGCTACCCGAGTAACGGGCGATTCTCAGCTTGGGAACCGTACCCAAGCGCCTGGAAAGTGCCTCTGACCTGCTGTTTTAGGTGTTCCTGAGGTACCGTTATTGACCGTAGTTGACCGGGGCATGTCGTTGGGATATTGCTGGCGCAAGGGCGGCGCCGCGTTGAGGCTGCGGCCTTGAGCTAAGGTGTCGATGTCGTTGTCAGTCTGATCGCTCGGACTTGGCAGCGGGTTGCTGGGTTGAACTCGATTCCCGACGGGTCCCTGTTCTGCCACGCCAGCTTGAGCATGATCACTGTCGGCATTCTGATTTCCGCTGGTCTCGCAGCTGCGACGCGGTCAACGAAGGGCAAGGTGATCAATGTGAAGCTTAGGATGCAAACTCGACATGCCTGGTTGGCGTCCGCGCTATCCGGCTGCTTCGTAGTTTCGAAGCTGACGAACATCGCGGGGTCGGGTTGAGCCCAGCAGCCACGCGCCGGGCTGAGGTGATCTCCTCGCGGCGCGGGTTCATCCCTGCCAGGCCGGGTGGTGCCGGACAAGGGTCTGCCGGAGGCCGCGAAGCGCCCTTGTCCGGTGCCACCCGGTCTGGCTGTCCTTGGGGCGCGCCGCGAGGAGATCTCCGGAACCGCACTTCCCCTGATCTCTGAAGCGGTGTCGGGGTTCGGGGCAGAGCCCCGGCCGCCGGAGGCCTTTTCTAGGCTCTTGCGGGGTCAGGCTGGGAAAAGCCCTGGCACCGCGAGAAGCACTGTGCCTAGGGCGACGAGCAAGAGTCCGTTGATCTGGAGCCGTACGGTCCCTACCGCGATCGATTTGGTCAGTTCGCGGTGCCTCTGGTCCATCTCAGAGAGGTCGCGGCGCGTGCCGCCCAGGGACTGTTGGAGGGCGGTTGTGCGTTCAGCGTGCTTCTTGCGGTCCTCATCCGCTTGGCGCTCGGCGGAGTCGAGCCTTCGTTCTAGCCAATGGAGACGGTTTTCGATCGACATTTCCCCAGGAGGTGGCCCTACGATGGCTACGGCATCGACAGTCATTCCAGCGCGGGCTATGCCTGGTGCGGTGTCAGTTATTGTCACGTCACGGGCTCGTCCAAACATCCTCCGAACCCGGACACGGATGGCGTTCAAAGCCTTCGTCACGGCCGGCCAGACGGGCTCGGTGCCGTGTTCACGTTGCGTCGAGAGGAAGGCAGCGAGCGCGCATCCGGCGCCCCCAAGGGACAGAGCGGTTCCGATCGCTGTGAGCAAGATTCGCCACATGCCGACTAGATCGTCGGCGAGGTCGTAGGTGTTCCAGCCGGAGTACACAGTGTTCACCCGGCCGCCGGCCGGAGCGGAGCGGCAGGCCGAGCGGCCAGCGGCGCGCTTGCGCGCCGCTCTTGATCCATT
Source organism: Amycolatopsis pithecellobii (assembly GCF_009707865.1). GTDB lineage: Bacteria > Actinomycetota > Actinomycetes > Mycobacteriales > Pseudonocardiaceae > Amycolatopsis_E > Amycolatopsis_E pithecellobii. The sequence goes on along the minus strand of NZ_WMBA01000078.1, from coordinate 26,928 downwards.
AGAGCCAAGTTCGGCAGACGGGGATCGCAGGGCCTACCTGGGGACTACCCAGCGCTCGCAGGCCGAAGAGCTCGACTCTTGCCCCAGTGGACGACTTGCCATGCATGTTGACTTCCCGTCGTCCACCCTGTGTAGGATGATCTACGTGGTCAAGCAGGTCGAATCTATGATGGCGGACGAAATTCTTGTTAGTCCGGAGCATGTCGTCCACCTAGCGCGCCTAGCATTAACTGGGCGCAGCCAGGACGTCGAGGTCTACGTCCGTCGGCTAGCACGCACCTACCGCGACCGGAATCCTGGACTCTCGTCAGACCTAGTCGAGATGCTTCGGCGAGCGCCGACCCGTTCCTCCCCTCTGCGAGAAAGGGGGGTAAACACCGCTACTCCCGTAGACTTGGATTCAAGATCCCCCCTTGTACGCCAAGAGTGGCCAGTCGTCGTTCCCGTGGAGCCCGTTTTCAACACATCAGTTAGTGCAGCGCTTGCGCAGGTAGTAGAAGAACGCAAGCAGGCTGACCGTTTGCTTGATGCTGGGCTCAACCCCACACGCACAGCGCTATTTACTGGACCTCCCGGGGTTGGAAAGACTCTTGCGGCACGTTGGATTGCCCGCGAACTAGATTTACCTTTCCTCGTACTAGACTTAAGCACGGTTATAAGTAGCTTCCTGGGCAAAACGGGGAACAATTTGCGTCGCGTTCTCGATTACGCGAAGGGCAGTCCTTGTGTGTTATTGTTGGACGAACTCGACGCGATTGCCAAACGCCGTGATGATCAGATTGAGGTCGGCGAACTTAAACGGCTCGTCACTGTACTTCTTCAAGAAATCGATGATTGGCCAGCTACCAGTGTGCTTTTGGCCGCAACAAATCACTCTGAACTCTTAGACCCTGCCGTGTGGCGACGTTTCGAAGCGCTGATCGAATTCTCAATTCCCGGACTTGACCTTTTGGAAAAGTCCATATCCAAACTGCTGCAAGATGAAAATGTTGATGAAGACCTTATAACCTCGCTCGCGACAGTTCTGCAAGGACATTCATTTAGCGATGTCGAGCGTGACATTGTGTCGATTCGACGTACAAGTCTGGTGAAGAACACCGACATCGGTACCGCACTCGTCGAGCTCATATCCCGCAATGCTCAATATCGCGATTTTGAAACTCGAAAAATTATTGCACGGAGCTTAGTTTTTGAAGGAAAGCTATCACAAAGGAAGGCTAGCGAATTACTGCATGTCAGCAGGGATGTAATTCGAGAATCCATTAAGGAAATGAAGACTTCGGAAGACATGGCAGTCAGGTCAAGCATTGCGAGAGTGATTTAAATGCCTGATGGGACAAATTTCCTCCTCGGGTTTGGCGAACGGTTAACTGAGCCGATCTCCAACATCCCACGCAATCCCGGGGAAAAGGCAAACCCGTACACTCTTGCAGAGGCTCGCCAGCGACTAATACCGCAGATCGAGCGAGTAGCCGAGGACGTTACCCAGTTACCAGCGTTAGCTTGCCCGCGTGACGAGGCGGTAGCGTCGATAACGCTGCACCCAGAATTTCTTGCGAAATCCTACTATCCCGCAGCCCTCCTTGCAGAGCACGGCTTGCGAGCGGTCGGTAGCCGCCCCGCTCAGATTCGACCCGAACAGTGGGCCAAGCAAGAAGAACCCACCCCCTCGGCAACGACGGAAATTTTTGTGGCAGGTAAGCGAGAACTTTTTTCAGCATGGGCGGAAGAACTAATTGATAATGCTGAGATATCGGCCGAAATAGTTCGTCTCGAGCTACTACATGTCCCCACACCTACAGAACGACTTCGCTCTATTCCAGACGATCCGCAAGTGCTTCTGGAAGTCGCCCTTCACGCCAGTGAAGATCGTTCGGCTTCCTATATCATATCCGGATTCGAACAATATCTCGAGGAATTAGGTGCAGATGGTAGTTTCGAAAAGCGAATATATGCTGGTGGCCTTTGCTTTCTTCCTGTCTATGTGCCACGTACCCGCGTCGAAGAAATGGCGCGCTTTTCTTTCTTACGGATAGCTCGTGAAGTTCCGACAATACGCCCAATTGATCCTGAGCCGTTTATGCGAGGGTCTGTTCCTGGGTTTCCGGTAAGGCTTCCCGAGTCTGATCCAGTTGACCCGGAGTTGCGTGTTGCAGTCTTCGACGGCGGCCTCGGTGGTACACGCCTAGACCGATGGGCGTCCGCGATTGACAGCGCGAGCCTCGGTTCGGCACCGCCCGGATTCATCGAGCACGGAACAGCGGTGACTTCCGCGCTTCTCTTCGGAAGCCTGGAACCTGGAGAGGCAGCGCGCCCTTATGCTTATGTCGACCACTATCGAGTTATTGACGAGAAGGCTGCGGACGACCCTATCGAACTCTACGACGTCCTTACAAGAATCCAGCAGGTCCTTTCAACCCGTCGATATCAGTTTTTTAGCCTGAGCATAGGACCAAATCTTCCAATTGAAGATGATGAAGTTCACTCGTGGACTTCGGTCCTGGATGACTACTTGAGCGACGGACATACGCTTGCGACTTTTGCGGTCGGCAACAATGGCGAACAAGACCGAGAATCTAATAACGCACGCGTGCAAGTTCCATCAGATTGCGTAAATGGCCTTGCTGTCGGTGCAATAGACAGGCGGAGTGACGATTGGAACAGGGCATCTTATAGCGCATTAGGCCCAGGGAGGAGCCCTGGTGTCATCAAGCCGGACATCGTCTCGTTTGGCGGCTCTGCCATGCAACCTTTTCACGTCATGGACAACAGCGGGGTCAGCCGACCAGTTTGTGGAACAAGTTTTGCTTCCCCAGCTACCATGCGAATGGCGCTTGGAATCAGGGCTCATCTTGGAGGAAGGCTAGACCCCCTCGCAATCAAGGCGCTGCTCATACACAGCGCGGACCCATGTGGGCATGATCGGACTGAAGTGGGTTGGGGATTGCTCCCGGATAGCCTGGATGACCTAATCGTCTGCGACTCCGGCGAAGTCCGCGTGCTATACCAGGGTGAGCTAACACCGGCGAAATACTTGCGCGCCCGGTTACCGCTACCTTCAACCGAACTCAGTGGAATGGTGACGATTACGGCGACTTTCTGCTTTGCCAGCCCCGTCGACCCCCAAGATCCTGGAAACTACACACGGTCCGGGTTGGACATCTGGTTCCGTCCACATGCCGAAAAATTCGCAAGCGACGATGCGATTCATCCGAAAACGAAGCCTTTCTTCCGCGCGAGCGATTTCGATAAAGAGAAAGATCTCCGAACTGATGCCCATAAATGGGAAACAGTGCTTTCTAAGAGCATGCAAATGCGTGCAAGCAGCCTGAAAGAGCCTGTCTTTGACGTCCATTACAACGCGCGCATGTCTGGGGGCCCGAACACCTCCGCCGAGAAAGTCCGATACGCGCTGGTGATCACCGTGAAGGCCCCACGTAACGAAGATATTTACGATCGAGTGGTCCAAACCTACGCTGGCCAGTTGCAGACGCTTGCACCAGTGATAGAAATTCCTGTCACAAGCTAGCAACGGCCCGGGTCTCTGAACCACGTGGCAGCAGCTTCGTCATCAGGCCAGTACCATGGGTCAACGCTGGCTCCCCGCCGCCGGCCGCTTGGAACAACCACAACAACGCGCCAGCGTGCACCTAATCTGCGGCGTGTGGCCGCTGTACGGAATCCGGAGCGCACCCAGTCAAGGATATGCTCTGGTCAGCGGTGCCCAACCTGATCAACATCGCCGTTCAGCGTCGCGCTCGTCGTCCCTCGACTGGACCAAACCAGAGCTCAGTGCGGGTAGACCACTGCTACCGTGGAGATATGCGGGGTGAGACTGTTCGGTTGACCATCGGGGAGCGCATCTCTTGGTATCGACGTCGCCGGGGCTTGTCTCAGCGTGTGTTGGCGGAGCTGGTCGGTCGTACTGAGGACTGGTTGAACAAGGTCGAGAACAACCGTATTCAGCTCGATCGACTTTCTGTTATCAGCTCGGTGGCCGAGCAACTCGACATAGATCTTGCTGATCTGCTGGCTGAGCGGTCATTTGTAGATTGGGGACCTGATACCGGCGAAAGAACTGTTCCGTCGCTGCGGGCCGCATTGTTGACTTATCGGCAGCTAATTCCGACCGGACGAGCGGCACGGGATCTGCACTCACCCGATGCCCTGTTGGAGCGTGTGACGGCGGTCTGGGATGCTTATCAGTCCTCCCTGTTTGGTTACATGACGGGCATTCTTCCTGGACTGATAGAAGATCTTGTGTACGCGGTCGATCAATACGACGGTGCAGACAAGAGAAGGTGCCAGCGGCTCCTTGCGTTGACTTACCAGGCAAGTACCGGTGTGCTGACGAAAATCGGGGAAACCGATTTGGCGTGTATCGCCGCGCAACGCGGTTACGATCTGGCTGAGCAAGCCGACGAGCCCGTGGTACTCACCTCCTTGATCCGCTCGGTCTGCCATGCGCTGCTGTCGGCCGGAAGGCACTCCGACGCGGTCAGCTTGATCGACAACACACCAGCGACGATCGGCACGCTGGAGTCGACCTCAAGCCGAGCGTTCGTGTCGGTCTACGGCACCATGTACTTGACTGGAGCCATGGCGGCTGCTCGTGCTGACGACCAGGCCATGACTACCGAGTTCCTGCGCCAAGCCGAATTGGCGGCTCAGCAGTTACGACGGGACGACAACCTGCTGTGGAATGCGTTCGGACCGACCAACGTGGCGATTCACCGCGTGGCAACCGCGATGGAGCTTGGCAACGTGCCACTCGCACTTGACCTCGGGCCTCGCGTGGACCCGTCCCCGCTCCCCGTGGAACGGCAGGTGAGGCACCGTTTGGAGGTCGCACGTGCCTACAGCGCTCGCAACCACCGTGACGACGCTCTGCGCTTGATTCTCGATGCCGAGCAAGTTGCTCCAGAACAGGTCCGGCATCACTCATTGAGTCGAGATCTCGTGCTGACCTGGATACGCCGTAACCGTGGGCCTCGTGACGAGCAGCTCGCCTACCTCGCCGAACGGCTCAATGTCGCGTAGCGGTGTATGCCGTACGCTCCGGTCGTGGGTAATGAGCAGGTGGCCATGGCAACGCCTCGGACGGCAGCCGGTGTCATTTTCACCGACGAGCAGGCGCGCATCTTGATGGTGCATACGACGTATAAGGACTACTGGGATGTCCCCGGCGGTTACGTCGAGCCGGGAGAATCACCGCGCGAAGCGGCGCAACGCGAGGTCCGTGAAGAACTCGGGTTGTCGATCGAAGTCGGCAAGCTGCTTGCTGTCGATTGGGCACCTTCCGAAGCCGAAGGCGACAAGCTCCTGTTCCTGTTCGCCGGGCCTCGCCTGCCGCAAGACGTCGCGTTCAAGTTCTCCGACGGGGAGATCGATGAAGCGCGGTACGTCGAGGTCGACGACTTGGCGCAGTACACCATAGAACGGCTCGCCCGCCGTCTCTGGTCGGCGCTGAACAGCGATGTGACCTATCTTGAGCACGGCGAGCCGGTGAGCACTTCCTGACCTGACCGCCAGCACGACTGCTCCGAAGACCCCGGAAGGTTTTTCCGGGGTCTTCTTGCTGTTCGGGTGTCTCCTTGAGTTACACCGCGTCCTACCGGATGCGGGCGCACTGAAAGTGACCACAAAGGACAGTTGGTAGTGAGGAGTTGTGGGTCATGGCGATTCCACGGGGGCACCGGTTTCCGGTCGATTTTGATGAGGCGTTTCCTCAGGGTTTGGTGTTGGTCGGTGAGGTGTCGCCGGACACCGAGTATCAGTCACGGGAGGACCGCGCGGCGGGTCGTCCGACGCGGCAGCGGGTGGATGAGGTGACCGGGCGGCGGCAGTGGAAGGCAACGGTGACCGACCCGTCTGAGCCGAACGCGAAGCGGGCCTCGTTCGAGGTGACCTTCCTGGCCGACGTGCAGCCGGTGCCGACCACCACCGAGGTGTTGCCGGGGATGCGGCCGATCGAGTTGGACGGGCTGACGGCCAAGCCGCGTGTGGCGGGCAGTGGCGAGTTCAAGTATCAGTCCTACGTGTTCCGCACGACCGGGTTCAAGCCTGTTGGTGGCCGGTCGGGCAAGTCGGCCGGCGAGCCTCCGGCGAAGGCCGCGTGAGCGGGGTGGCATCGGTCATGCAGCAGGAGCAGCCTCAGGCGGCGTGGGTGAGGCCGGACGAGGCGAGGCCGGGGTATCTGTACACCTTCGTCGCCGAACACATCGCGGAGCGGATCGAGGCCGGTGATCTGCCGCCGAATGCCGTGTTGCCCAATGAGCAGAGGCTGGCGCGGGAGTACGGCGTGTCGCTAGGCCCCGCACGGCATGCCACCCGGGTGCTGCGTGAGCGCGGTCTGGTGGTGACGATCAGGTCCAAAGGAACCTACATCGCCCCACCTCAGACCACAAAGGACAGTCGCTAGATTCGTTGCCGAGGAGGCGTGGTGATGCCTCCTCCCATAGGCGGTTCCCGGCGCAAGCCTGACGATTACCCGGGATATCCATATGAGTGGATTGCCGATGATATCGAGGCTCGCCTTGTGTCGGGCGATTTGCAGCATTGTTTACGGTTGCCGCTCATTGAGCCCTCGGCTTACGAGTACGGGGTTGCGATCACAACATATCGGCGCGGATTGGAATTGTTGGAGCGCCGCGGGCTGATCGTTGTTGTTCCCGGCCGAGGAGCTTTCGTGATCTCGCCCCAGTAGGACGAGCATTTGAGAAGGAATTAACCGCACGTGGATCGTGTGTCGGTGACACGCGTACTCGTGCGGGACCAAAAATGTAAAGGCGCAGAAGCGGAACCCCTGGCTACCAACCATTTCCGCTTCTGCGCTGTCCACCCGTTGGAGCAGACAAATGGAAACGATAAACGACGACAACCGGTCCCGGTCAAGTGGCCGCGTCCCGGCGCGGTGCGCCGCATGTAAGAAATTCACCCGGTTGGCGCCCGGTGACACCGAATGCGCCGCGTGCGCGGGTCGGCTCCCGCTCCCGATCCCGGCTCGGGCGGGGGAGGCCCGATGAGCGGGCACACCATCGGAGCGTTGTTGCTCGGCGGGGTTGGTCTGGCGGTTGTGGTGTGGGTGCTGCACAAGCTCGGGCGTGCCCTGGCCTCCATCGCAGAAGCCCTCGCCGCTGCGGCGGTGGTGTTTCTGGCCCTGTGGTGGGTTCTGAGGGGCCTGGGCTGGATGGTGAAGGAAATCATCAGCCACCCCCGCACGAGCCTTACGGTGCTGGCGGTGGCCGCGTGGTGCTACTGGATCGGCTGGCAGTCCCTGGCCCTCGGGGCCGCGACCGTGACAGCGGTTTTGCTGATGTGGCGGCGGTGTCACCTGGTGTCGTTCGATCACTGGGCCGGGCGGGTGGTGCGGTCGTGGTGGCAACGCTGGATGGTCTACACCCCCAAGCTGCCCGGCTGGCTGCACGCCTGCGGGCTGAGCGTCAAAGACGACGTAATCCCGGTCGACGTGACCGTGAGCCTGGTGGGACGTAAGAAGATCGTCCGCAAACGAGACCACCAGAGCGTGCAGGTTCCCCGGGTGCGTGCGGTGAAGTCCGGGCCGTCCTGGGATGAAGTCCGCGTCGAGCTCGTGCCGGGGCAGAAACCCGAAGACTTCGACGACGCCGCCCGTGCACTGGCTACGGCACGCAAGGTCAGTCGTTGCCAGGTCAGGGAAATCGCGCCGAACGTGGTGTCGATCGACTTCCAACGCCGCGACCTGCTCGCCGCCCCGGTACCGGTCCCGGCGCTGGGTGAATCGGTCGATGTGCGCCACGCGTGGGCCGGGCGCACCGAGTACGGCCAAGACTGGTACCTACCCCTCCATGGGTCCGGGAGTCACACCCTCACGGCCGGTGCCTCGGGTGCGGGGAAGAACTCGGTCATGTGGTGCCCGCTGGTCTCCATTGCCCCGGCGATCCGCGACGGCCTGGTGCGGGTGTCGGGGATCGACCCGAAAGGTATGGAACTCGCCTACGGGCGCGGGATCTTCCACCGCTACGCCGTCACCCCCAAGGAAGCCCTGGCGCTGCTGGATGACCTCGTCGGCGCAATGGACGCCCGCAAGACGGAGTTCGCCGGCCGGGTCCGCACCGTCCCAGTCTCCACAGAACATCCACTGGAATTGCTGGAATTCGACGAGATCGGCGCTCTCACCCGGTACGTGGATCGCAAGACCCGAGACGCCATCGTGGAAAAGGTCGCCCTGCTCACCACACAGGGGCGGGCGTTGGGGTTCACGGTCCGCGGCTACGTCCAGGAACCGACCAAGGAGACCGTACCGGTACGGGAGCTGTTCCCCCGCCGGATCTGTCTGCGGGTGACCGCGAAGTCCCACGTCGGGATGGTTCTCGGTGACCAAGCCTACGAGCGGGGCGCGTGGGCGAACCGGATTGAGGAATCTGCGGCCGGGGTTGGCTACGTGTGGGGCGAGGGCCTGCGCGAACCGTTGCGGGTGCGTGCCGGGTGGGTGCCCGACGAGATGGTCAAAGCCCTGGAAACCTATGTGGTCAACAAAGACGTGGTCGTGCTGCCTGGTGAGGGGGTCGCGGCATGACCACCGCACCCCGCGCCGAACGCCTCCGGCAACCGCTCTCCACCGAGGTCATTAAGGCCACCGCCGAGAAACACGGCGTCTGTGTCCGGCCGTTCACGATGGAGGTCGGCGACCCCGACACGGGCGAGTTGCGGTATGTGGCCGTGCCGTGTGGGTCCACTGTGGAGAGTGTCTGTGCCCCGTGTGCCAAGAAAGCCAAGGCACTTCGGCAAGCCCAGTGCCGGGAAGGGTGGCACCTGACCGAAGAACCCGACTTCACCCCGGCCCCGCCGAGTGAGGATCAGAAGGAGTTGATGGCGTTCCGGGCAGATCTCGTGCAGGCGTACCGGCATGCGGTGGAGACCGGCGAGGAGGGCCAGGCGGACGAGCTGCGCGAGGAAATCCGCAGTGTCGATGAAGAACTTCGGCAACTCGGGATGCGCGGCCGTCTTCCCTCGCCGGATCTGCCGGGGAAGAAACCTGCCAAGCGGTCGACGAGGCGGAGGCAGGATGCACCGAACCTGCCTCGGAAGAAGGTCGCCAAGACCACCGTGGGAAGGGAGTACGCCGGGAAGTTCCGGCCGTCCATGTTCGTGACGCTGACCTGCGACACATACGGGCGCGTGCGCGACGACGCCACCCCGGTCGATATGGCGACGTATGACTATCGGCGGGCGGCGCGGGATGCGGTGCATTTCTCGTCGCTGGTGGACCGGTGGTGGCAGAACCTTCGCCGCGTCGTCGGATGGGACGTCCAGTACTTCGCCACCGTCGAACCCCAGAAACGGGCCGCCCCGCACCTGCATGCCGCCCTGCGGGGATCGATCCCGCATGACGTGATCCGGCAGGTCACGGAGGCCACTTATCACCAGGTGTGGTGGCCGGAGCATGACGAACTCCGCTACAGCGGGGAGTACCTGCCCGTGTGGGACATGCGAACGAAGTCCTTTGTAGACCCGAAAACACAGAAACCGTTGCGGCCATGGGAGGACGCGATCCAAGACGTCGACGAACCGGCGCACGTGGTGACTTTCGGACGCCAAGTGCACTCCAAGGGAATTCTCGGCGGGACAAACGAGGCCGGGCGGCACATCGGGTACCTGACCAAGTACCTCACCAAATCCACCGGTGAAGTCGTGGAGGCCACAACCGCGAGACAGCGCGAGCACCATGACCGGCTCCACGCCGAGCTGTCGATCACCCCGTGCTCGCCTCGCTGCCCGGTCTGGCTGCTCTACGGGATACAGCCGCTCGGAGCGAACAGCCGGACTACACCGGGGCACTGCAAGGGCCGGGCGCATCGGCGGACGACGCTCGGGCTCCCGGGACGGCGGGTCCTGGTGTCACGCAAGTGGTCCGGCAAGACACTCGCGGACCACAAGGCCGATCGCAAGGCGTTCGTACGGGACATGCTCGCCGGAGTCGGCATCGAGAAGCCAGAACGCGATACCTCACGGCTGATCTGGCGCAAAGTCCAACCCGGCGACCGGAACGCACCACCACGCGCGCACCTACTCATGCGGGCCATCGCAGAACGGATCACCTGGAAAGCCGAGTACGACAGAGCACTACTCGCCGCCAGACCACCAGACCCAGAAACTTCGGCAATTCAGCAAGCAGCCTGAGGGGGAAACGAAGATGGGCAACGTACGACCGATCGAGCCTTTGTGGACAGTCGAACAGGTCGCGGACTTCCTGCAAGTGCCGGTGAAGACGCTGTATCAGTGGCGCCATCACGGGTATGGGCCGTCCGGGCGGCGTGTGGGGCGCTACATCCGGTACCGCGCGGAGGATGTGCGGGCCTGGGTGGACTCACTCGACGAGCAGAGCGCCTGATGGGGCGACCACCACTCTCGCTCGGGACGTGGGGCAGGATCCGGCGCTACCAACTCGGCTTGAAATCCTGGCGCGCCATGGCGAATTACCGCGATTACGACGGGGTGACGCGGCCGGTCGAGCGGCATGGCGAAACCGGTGCGAAGGCAGAGCGAGCGCTGCTGGAAGCACTACGGGACCGTGCGCGGGCCGGCGGGCAGGGTGAGATCACGGCCGACACGCGCATCAGCGAAGTGTGCCGGGTCTGGTTCGACGAGTTCAAGCAGCAGGACAAGGCATCCTCGACCGTCGACGCCTACGACGACGCGCTCAGGCTTCATGTGCTGCCCTCGGTCGGGAATCTTCGGGTGCGGGAGCTGACTGTGGGGGTGGCTGACCGGTTCCTGATCTCGGTGCGGGACAAGAAAGGTCCGTCTGCGGCCAAACACGCGAAGACGGTCCTGAGCGGCGTCATGGGGCTGGCGACCCGGCGGGAAGCGATCGACCACAACCCGATGCGGGATGTCGCTCCCATCGCGATCAAACGCAAGGACGCGCGGTCCCTCGAACTCGACGAAGTACGCAGGCTGCGGGCCGGACTGCGAAAGGACAAGAAGGCCGTCGAGCGGGACATCCCGGCGCTTGTGGACTTCATGCTTGGCACCGGGATGCGCATCGGTGAGGCTCTCGCCGTCACCTGGGAAGCACTCGACCTGGAAGCAGGCACAGTCGAGATCCGGGCGACCGTGGTCCGGAAAAAGGGCGTCGGGCTGATCCTGCAACCGGAGCCCAAAACCGAGGCAGGGTGGCGGACGCTCCACTTGCCGCCGTGGCTTGTCCTGCTGGTCGACGCCCGGCCGCGGGTCGAGAACGAGTGGAACGTCGTGTTCCCCTCGCAGCTCGGCAAGCTCCGGGACCGGTCGAACACGAACGCCGACCTTCGCGAGGCGCTGGGCGCGCTCGGCTTCGACTGGGTGACCAGTCACAACTTCCGCAAGACGGCGGCCACGCTGCTCAACGATCAGGGCCTGACCGTACGGGAAATAGCCGACCAGCTCGGCCACAAGCGGGTGAGCATGACGCTCGACACCTACTTCGGCCGCAAGCAGGCCAGCCCCAAGGTCGCGGAGCTCCTGAGCATCATCGACGAATAAAGCATGGGAAAAGTGTGGTGTTGATCATGAACGCACACCGGGCAAGATTTGCCCCCGGACAGCGAGAAACCCCCTGTCACCAGGGGGTTTCTCGGTCTTGCTGTCTCAACCAGACGTGCGCCCGAAGGGATTCGAACCCCTAACCTTCTGATCCGTAGTCAGATGCTCTATCCGTTGAGCTACGGGCGCTTGTTCAGTTATTAACTTAGCATCCGGCGAACCGGCGCTGAGCGGAGGCTCCGGGATTTGAACCCGGGAGGGGGGGTTACCCCCAACCGCATTAGCAGTGCGGCGCCATAGACCAGACTAGGCGAAGCCTCCCGGGATCAACGACCACTGCTCAGATAGCGTACACACCCCCGAAACCCCGCAGCAAAGGCCCCCCTCACCGCTGCAGCATGCGCATCAGCCAGCGCGAACGCCCGCCCAGGCCCTCGGCTTCGAACACCGCCACCCCGACGCGCGGCAGTTCGCGGACGCCCGGAAAGACCAGGAACCGCGGCACCCAGTTCGGCTGGAACTTCGCGTTGAACCGGTACAGCGACTCGATCTGGATCCAGCGTGACGCCAGGCCCAGTACTTTCGCCGAAACTCGGGCGACCGGGCCCGCCCCGATGCGCCGGCCCTGCTCGAGCAGTTTCCGGAACGCCGCGAAGTTCAACGAGACATACCTCACCCCATGTTCCGGCGCCCGAAGCAACAGCTCCGAGATCATCAACTCGTTCACCCCGTTGTCGGCCGCCCGGTCCCGCCGCATCACGTCCAGCGACAAACCTTCCGTCCCCCACGGCACGAACTGCAGCAAACCCCGCGTCCGCCCCTCCTGCTCCGCCGTCACGAGCACCGAGCCCGGGTCCCCCATCCGCCCCAGTGCCATCGAGAAACCCCGCTCGGTCGGGCTGTCCCGCCAGTTCGCCGCCAACGTCTGCAGCTCCGCCAGCTCACCGGCGGCTAGATCGTCCGCGCGCCGCACCGTCACCTCGTACCCGGCCCGCTTCGTCCGCGACACCGCCTGCCGCACGCCGCGCATGACCCGGCCGTCCAGGGTGAACGTCGACGCGTCGACCACGGCCTCGTCACCGATCTCCAGGACGTCCAGGTGGTACCGCGCCCACACCGTCGCCCCGAGCTCGGAACACCCCATCGCCGCGGGCACCCAGCCCTGCCGGCGGCACACCTCCAAGAACTCCTCGATCGCACCCGGCCAGGCTTCGCTGTCCCCCAGTGGATCCGCCGACGCGACCGCCGCGCCCGCGATCACGCGGTAGGTCACCGCCGCCTTGCCGGTCTTCGAGAAGACGACGAACTTGTCGTCCCGCAACGCGAAGTAGCCCAGCGAGTCGCGCGCACCGTGCTGATCCAGCAGCCCGCGCAGCCGTGCTTGATCCTCCTCCGACGGCTGCGGCGCGGGCTCCGCCGAGCGCAACAGGAAGTACGCCGCGAGAAGCATCCCGCCGAGCCCGAACAACAGCCCTACCGCCGCGGTCAGATCGTCCAGCCACACCACCCGGAACACCGCGGGCCCGCCGATCCCGATGAGCGACAACGCCGCCTCCGCGAGCCGGCCTCGGGAGTCCAGCGGTTCGAGGACACTGCGCGGCGCGAACGACAGCAGCGCGAAGTTGATCACCAACCCCGCCACCACCAGCTGCAGGAAGACCCGCACCGCACGCCATTTCCCGGTCACCGGGTCCGGCAGCGCGACGAAGTACCGCCGGTTCAACAGCAGCGCCACCGCCAGCGCCACTGACACCAGGCCCGCCGCGAACACATGCCGCAGCCCCAGATGCGACAGCGCCAGGAGCACACTCGCCGCGAGCGCCAGCTGCCACGCCCGGCGTTTGCGTCGCCGCAGTCCCGACGCCAACAGGATCAGCAGCACGCCGGTCACCAGCACCACCGCGGCCGCGCCCGTGGTCGCGTCCTGCGGCAACTCCAGCCACTCGGCGACCTTCCCGCGCATTCCCCGCCGCCCCGCGGGCAGCACGACGGACAACACCGCGACCAGCCCCACCAGCCGGGTGGTCCAGGTGATCGCCGCCACCGACGCCGCCCCCGTCAGGCGCCACAGCGCGGGACGCGCTTGTCCCGTCAACGGCCTGCCCACCAAACCCTGGTCCCCCTTCGGTCTATCTCCCCCCGGCCAGTTCGATGAACGGCTGCAACGCGTCCGGGTTGGCCAGCGCGTCCCTGCTCACCGCCCGATCCAGTGCCATCCCGGACAGGATCTTCTTCACTGGCACCTCACACTTCTTACCGTTCAGCGTCCGGGGCACTGCGGCGACCTCGATGAACCGGTCCGGCACATGCCGTGGTGACAGCTCCGCCCGCAACGCCGTGCGCAGTTCCGGTTCGACGTCGGCGAGGCTCGCGCCTGACGCCATCACGACGAAACACAACAGTTCACCGTTGGTATTCCCCACCGCGGTCGTGTCAATGACGAGCGAGTCGGCGATCTCGTCGTAGCTCTCCACGACGCGGTAGAACTCGGCCGTGCCCATCCGGACGCCGCCGCGGTTGAGCGTCGAGTCGCTGCGTCCGTAGATCACCGCGGAACCGCGCTCGGTGATCCGGATCCAGTCGCCGTGCCGCCATACCCCCGGGTAGTAGTCGAAGTACGCCTCCCGCAACCGGGTGCCGTCGGGGTCGTTCCAGAAGGACACCGGCATCGATGGCATCGGCACGGTGACCACCAGCTCACCGACCTCCTCGACGACCTCGTTGCCGTCGTCGTCATACGCCGCGACCGCCGCGCCGAGCGCGCGGCAGGACAGCTCTCCCAGCCACACCGGCACATCCGGCGCGGCGCCGACGAACGCGGCACACAGATCGGTGCCACCGGAGACCGAGCAGATCTGCACCTGCCTGCCGACGTGGTCACCGAGCCAGCGGAAACCCTCGACGCTCAGCGGTGCACCAGTGGATCCGACCGCGCGCAACGACGAAAGGTCGTACGTGTCGGCAGGCTCGAGATGCGCCTTGAGACAGCTCTGGACGAACGGCGCGGACGTGCCGAAGTACGTGATCTTCCTGTCTTGCACCAGCCGCCACAACGCGCCGAGATCCGGGTACCCCGGGCTGCCGTCGAACAGCACGATCGGCGTGCCCACCAGCAGCCCGCCGACCAGGAAGTTCCACATCATCCAGCCCGTGGTGGTGAACCAGAAGAACCGGTCACCGGGATGCAGATCCAATTGCAGGCCAAGGGCTTTCAGGTGCTCGACGACGATCCCGCCGTGCCCGTGCACAATGCCCTTCGGCAGGCCGGTGGTGCCGGACGAGTACAGCACCCACAGTGGATGGTCGAACGGAACCGGCTCGTAGGCAGGCTCCGCGCCGGCATGCCGGGCCAACAGCGTGTCCCAGTCGAGTGCGCCTTCGAGCCGGCCGCCGGCGTAGTCGACGACCACGGTCGCGGCCAGCGAAGGGAAATCCGCCCGCAATCGGTCCACTGTGGACCGGATGTCGAAGGACCGTCCGTTGTAGACATACCCGTTGACCGCGATGAACACCTTCGGTTCGATCTGGGTGAACCGGTCGGCCACCGCGCGCACCCCGAAGTCCGGCGAACACGACGACCAGATCGCGCCGAGGCTGGCCGTGGCGAGGAAGGCGACGAGCGTCTGCGGGCAGTTCGGCGCCAGCGCGACGACCCGATCTCCTTTGCCAACCCCGAGTTCAGCCAGCGCAGCCCGCGCCGCACCGACTTGACCGCGCAGCTCACCGAACGTGAGCTCGCTTTCGACACCGTCCTCGCGCCGGAAGAACACCGCCGGCTCGTCATCGCCCTTCGCCGCTCCCGCACCGGGTGACAGTGCGTGCTCGGCGTAGTTCAGCGTCCCACCGGGAAACCATTTCGCGCCCGGCATGCTCCGCTCGGCGAGCACCGCTGTCGGCCGTTCGTGCCAACGCACCCCGAGGAAATCGGCGAGCCCGCCCCAGAATCCGGCGGGATCGCCGACGGAGAACCGCCATAGCTCGTCGTAGTCGCCGACCGACATGCCGCGTTGCTCCCGCAGCCAATCCCGGAACGCCTGAATCCGGCTCGCGGCGACCTGTTCCGGAGCAGGCCGCCAGAGCACTTCGGGGATGTCAGCAGCTTGGTTCACATGGCGACTGTACGGTCAGCGCAGGTGCGCGTCGAACCAGCTCAGGGTGCGTTGCCAGGCCTCGACGGCGGCCTTCGGATCGGCGTCGAACCGGTGGTTCGCACCGGGATAGCGGACCACGTTGCTCGCCACTCCGGAGGTGGCCGCCGCCTCCCGCAGCTGCTCGACTTCGGCCGCGCCCAGCTCGTCCCCGGCGTCGCCGTAGACACCCAGCCACGGACTGGTCAGCTTGCCCGCGATCTCGACGAGCGCGGGCAGCTCCTTGCCGCCCTGCCCGCCGACGCTGACCGCCGCGCCGAGCTTGCGGTTCGAGGCGACGACGAGCGCCGCCGTGCCGCCGAGGTCGAACCCGACGACCCCGAGCAGATCCGCCTGCACCCCGTGCTCGACAAGCCACGCCAACGTGATGTCCGTGGCGCCCAGAATGGCCTCGCGGGTGGCCTCGCCTTTCAGATGCGGCGCCACGGCGAGCCAGCCCTCGCCGGCAAGACTCGCGACGAGCAGACGCACACCATCGGTGACTCCGTCGGCTTCATGGAGCACGACGAGCCCGCCGCGGACGACGTTCTCGGGTTCGGCGTAGGTCAATTCGATCGCGCGGCCGTCTTCGCGCTCGTAATGTTCGGTGTACGTCTGCGTCATCTCACCACTCAACCACCTCGGAGTGAACAGAAGTCAACATGACTTTGATCCAAGGCCACGCGTTACCGTGAGAGCAGCAGGTTTCGCCCAGAAGGAGCACAGCATGCCGGTCCAGCCCCGCGTAGGCCTCGATTTACTGCCCGATTACGTCGCGGGAAGGACCGTGCCAGGCGCGATCAAGCTGTCGAGCAACGAGACGCCGGACGGTCCGCTGCCCAGCGTCGCGCGCGCGATCGCCGACGCGGCCGGCAC
The DNA here is from genome assembly GCF_009707865.1 of Amycolatopsis pithecellobii. Classification (GTDB taxonomy): domain Bacteria; phylum Actinomycetota; class Actinomycetes; order Mycobacteriales; family Pseudonocardiaceae; genus Amycolatopsis_E; species Amycolatopsis_E pithecellobii. Next base: position 10,420 of record NZ_WMBA01000078.1, on the reverse strand, counting down.
TCTCAACCGTTACCCGGACCCGAGCGTGAGCAAGCTCGCGTCGCGGCTGGCGGAAAAAGCCGGCCTGCCCGCCGAGCAGATCTCCGTCGGCTGCGGTTCCGTGGCGCTGTGCCACCAGCTCATGCACGCGATGTGCGCGCCGGGGGACGACGTGGTGTTCGCGTGGCGTTCGTTCGAGACGTACCCGATCGCGACGGGAATCGCCTGCGCGAACCCGATCCAGGTCCCACTGGACGCCGCCCACACGCATGATCTCGACGCGATGGCCGCCGCGATCACCCCGCGCACCCGGGTGGTCGTGGTGTGCAACCCGAACAACCCGACCAGCACCGCGAACCGGCGCGCGGAGCTCGACGCGTTCCTGGACAAGGTGCCTTCGGATGTGCTGGTCGTGCTGGACGAGGCTTATCGCGAGTTCGTCAGCGACCCCGAGGTTCCCGATGGCCTCGACTACGTGCGCACCCGGGACAACGTCGCGGTCCTGCGTACCTTCTCCAAGGCCTACGGGCTGGCCGGACTTCGCGTCGGCTACTTCGCCGGCCCGAAGCAGATCGCCGCCGCGCTGCGGAAGGTGTACGTGCCGTTCAGCGTGAACTCGCTTGCGCAGATCGCCGCGATGGCCTCGCTCGACGCCGAGGACGAGCTGCTCGCCCGGTGCGAAACCATTGTGGCGGAACGGGATCGGGTGCGTGCCGAGCTGATCGAGGCCGGCTACGAGGTGCCGGACTCACAGGCGAACTTCATCTGGCTTCCGTTGGGCGACAAGGCATTCGAGTTCTCCGAACACACACTGGCGAACAAGGTCGTGGTGCGGGCGTTCCAGCCGGACGGCGTGCGGGTGACGATCAGCCACCCCGAGGAGAACGACCTGTTCCTGCACGCCGCTCGCAGTTACCAATCCGACCGTAAGTAGCGCAGCTACCGCAGGACCAGCTGAACGATCGCGGCGAGCCCGACGACCACGATCACGCCGCGCAGCACGGTGGGCGAAAGACGCCGTCCGATTTTGGCGCCCAGCTGCCCGCCGAGCGTGGAACCGACCGCGAGCAACCCGACCACCGGCCAGCTGATCGGCGCGACGAACGCGTAGATCACTCCGGCGACGACGTTGACCACGGCGGCGAGGACGTTCTTGATGCCGTTGAGCCGCTGCATCGAGTCGGTCAGCATCATGCCCATGATCCCCATCAGCATGACGCCTTGTGCCGCCGTGAAATAGCCGCCGTAGACGCCGACGAGGAAGATCAGGAAAAGCAGCAGCGGACCGCCGTGCCCGGCGACGGTGTCGGAACGCGCACGCCGGATGGCCACCCGCGCCGATATCCACGGCTGGACGATCACCAGCACCACGGCGATCCCGACGAGCACCGGCACGATCGTCTCGAAAGCGTTGGGCGGCAAGGACAACAGCAGCGCTGTGCCGCCGATGGCGCCGAGCAGAGACGGCACGGAGTACCGCACGAGCCGTCGTGCCTGGCCGGTCAGCTCGTGGCGGTATCCGATGGCGCCGCTGATCGTGCCTGGCGCGAGCCCGAGCGCGTTCGACGTCGTCGCGGTCACCGGCGGATAGCCGAGCGCCACCAGCACCGGGAACGTGACGAGGGTGCCGGACCCGACAACGGCGTTGATGGCGCCGGCCCAGACTCCTGCCAACAGCACGATCACCGCATGCCACCAAGTCATGGCACCTCCCTCCTTCCCATGGAACACCCCGCGTTTCGGGCCGGGGTGTTGTGGGTACCACGCGCCCATGCAGACGACGACGTTACGACCCCTCGTCCGCACCACGGGCCCGTTCACCTCGGTCTACTTCGAAGACACCCACGACACCGAGGACGCGGGGAAGCAGCTGGAGCTACGGTGGCGCGACCTGCGCGATCGGCTGTCCGCGCAACACGCCCCCGCGGAATCGCTGGCGGCACTGGAAAAAGCCGTGCTGAACGGCGCGCCGCCGGTCGGCCGCAGCGGTCGCGGACTGATCGCGGCCGGTGACTCCGTCCTGCTCGACGAGCGGCTGCACGAGCCGCCCGCGGAGCCGTTGACCCGGGTTTCCGGGCTGCCGTACGTGCTGCCGCTGACGCGCTATGCCGAGCCACGCCTGAAATACGTCGTCGCGTCCGTGGACCAGATCAACGCTTCCGTTGCGGCGTATGACGAATACGGCCGCAAACGCGCGGACGACGAGGTCTCCGGGCGTGATCACCCGGTGCATCAGGTCCGCGGCGGAGGCGTCGGCCAGTACGAGATGCGCGAGCACACCGAGGAGACGATTCGCCGGAACGTGGCCGAAATCGCGGAGGACGTGACGAAGCTTGCCGACCGGACGGGCGCCGAGCTGGTCGTGCTGGCCGGCGAGATCCAGGGCCGGCGGGCGGTGCTCGACGCGCTGCCGAAGCATGTCGGCCAGATCACCCACGAGGTGACCCATGAGGACGTCGCCGGTGAGCTGGCCGCCGCGGAGAAGCAGCGCCGACTGGACGAAGTCCTGGAACGCTTCCGCGGTGCGCTCGGGCGGGAGGACGGCTTGGCCGGGCAGGGACTTGAAGCCGTGACGAACGCGCTTCTCGAAGGCAACGTGGAAACCCTGCTGGTCAGCGACCCCGGCGAGGAGACCGTCTGGACCGGCGAGTCACCGGCGCGCGTCGCCGTCAGCGAGCCGGAACTGCGGGCGCTCGGCGAAACCGAGGCGCACGAAAATCGGGCCGACGAAGCACTTCCCGCTGCCGCCATCGTGGTCGGTGCCGATCTCGTGCACGTCGACAGCGAGCTCCAGGAAGGGTTCGGCGCCATCCTGCGCCACCGTTGAGTGCAGCAGGAGCCCCCCGTTCAGGGCATCATGGTGCGCAGCAACATCCGAAACTACGGCGAGGTGAAAGTGGCCGACAGCAAATCCCCGCCCCTCAACGCGCACTCAGACATCGAGTTGCGCCTCGGCGCTGACCTGGTCAACCTGCCGATCGTGCGCTCCGTCGTGGCGACCATCGCCACCCGCGCGGACTTCGATCTCGACGCCATCGCCGACCTGCGGCTCGCCGTGGACGAGGCGTGCTCGACGCTGATCACCAGAGCCATTCCGGGAACCACCATGCGATGCTCGTTCACCATCACTGACGACGAGCTCAGATTCACCGGGACCGTTCAGTCCGAAAGCGACAGTTCACCGAGCACCCGGTCGTTCGGCTGGCGGGTACTGACCACGCTGACCGACTCGGTGAACAGCCGGGTCACCTCGGACGGCGTGCTCGGCCACCAGATCGACATCGAGCTCGCCAAGCGGCGTGTCGTGGTGGACGCGTGACCGGCTCGCCAGCCGAAGCCACTTCGTCTCACGAATACGGGCACCTCGCTCCGCTTTTCGACGAGCTCGCGGCCCTCGACGACAACGATCCGCGGCGGTCCGAGCTCCGGGACGAACTGGTGACCGGCCATCTCCCGCTGGCCGAGCACATCGCGCAGCGCTTCTCCGGCCGTGGTGTCGCGAAGGAGGACCTGGTCCAGGTGGCCACGGTCGGGCTGATCAACGCCGTCGACCGGTTCGATCCCACGCGTGGCTCGGACTTCCTGTCTTTCGCGGTGCCGACGGTGATGGGCGAGGTCAGACGGCATTTCCGCGACACGGGGTGGCTGGTCAGAGTCCCGCGGCGGCTCAAGGAACTGCACCTGTCGATCTCGAACGCGAACACCGAACTGGCACAGCGGCTCGGCCGTGCCCCGACCCCGAGCGAGATCGCCGCCCACCTGAACATCAGCCAGGACGAAGTGCTGTCGGGCCTGGAAGCGGGCAACGCGTACCACTCGATGTCGCTCGATGAGGTGCTTTCCGGCGACACGGAGAATCTGGCGCTGGGCGACACGCTCGGCGAAGAGGACGCAGCACTGGAAGGCGTGGAGAACCACGAGGCGCTGCTGCCACTGATCCGGGAACTGCCCGAGCGCGAGCGCAAGATCCTCGGGTTGCGGTTCGTGCACAACATGACCCAGACCCAGATCGCCGAGCGCATCGGCGTCTCGCAGATGCACGTGTCGCGGCTGCTCGCCAGGACACTCGAACGGCTCCGCGAAGGGCTGACCGAGCAGGACGAGGACGTGGTGTCCCGCTGAGCGGCAGGGGGTATCCGATGCGTATGGATGTCGAGCCCGGCTGGCGCGAGCCAGAACTCGCGACGCTCACGCAACGCCGGTTTTCCAGCGAGAACTGGCTGTTCGAACGCAAGCTCGACGGTGTGCGCGTCATCTGTTCGCGGGCGGGCGACACCCCGACCCTGTGGTCACGCAACCACCACGTCATCAGCGACTCCTACCCGGAGATCGTCGAGGCACTGGCCGCCCATGGGGGCACGCATTTCGTGGCGGACGGGGAGATCGTCGCGTTCGACGGCGCGCAGACGAGTTTCGCCAAGCTCCAGCACCGCATCCACCTCACCGACCGCACCCGGATCGAGGCCACCGGCGTGCAGGTCTACTACTACCTGTTCGACCTGCTCGTCTTCGATCATGCCGACGCCGGCCCGCTGCCGCTGCGACAGCGGAAACAGTTGCTGCGCAACGCTTTCGACTGGGCCGACCCGCTGCGGTACTCGAACCACCGCAATGCCGACGGTGAGCGGTACTTCAGCTATGCCTGCCAACAGGGTTGGGAGGGCTTGATCGCGAAGCGTGCTGACGCGCCGTACCGCGGCGGCCGGACGGCCGACTGGCTGAAGTTCAAATGTGTCAAGGACCAGGAGTTCGTGGTCGGCGGCTACACCAAGCCGGGCGGTTCACGCAGTGGTTTCGGCGCGCTTCTCGTGGGCTATTACGAGGGGGGCAGGTTGCGGTACGCCGGCAAGGTCGGGACCGGCTACACGGAGGCTGTGCTGAACGAACTGTCCGGCACGCTCGCCGGGTTGCGGCGCGGCGATTCGCCGTTCGACGACGTCGTGCCCGAGCGCGGGCCGTCTTGGGTGGAACCGGAGTTGGTGGTGCAGGTGCGATTCTCCGAGTGGACGACCGACGGCAGGCTGCGGCATCCACGCTTCACCGGGGTGCGTGACGACAAAGCCGCCGGCGAGGTGGTGCGGGAACAACGCTGAGGAGGTGACCGGATGGCACGGGCAATCTGGCGTGGGGCGGTCAATTTCGGCCTGGTGACAGTGCCGGTCGAGCTGTACAGCGCGACCGAGGACCACACCGTGCACTTCCACCAGTTCGAGCGGGGCACCTCCGACCGTATCCGCTACCGCCGGGTGAACGAGCGCACGGGCAAAGAGGTCGGGCTGGACGACATCGTCAAGGGCTACGACCTCGGCGAGGGTGAGTACGTGCTGGTCGAGCAGCAGGAGCTGGACGACATTGCGCCCGGCCGGTCGCGGAGCATCGATATCGAGGCCTTCGTCGAGCTCGACGACATCGATCCCGTCTACTTCCAGAAAAGTTACTGGCTCGCACCGTCCAAAGAGGAATTCGGCCGAGCTTACGGCCTACTGGTCGAGGCCATGGCGCGTACGGGCAAAGCGGGTGTCGCGCGGTTTGTGTTGCAGGGCAGGGAACAGATCGCGGCGATCCGCGCCGGGGAGGAATGCCTGCTGGTGCTCGACACCCTGCTGTTCGCCGACGACCTACGAGATCCGGAGCGGGAGCTGAAGAACCCGCCGTCCCGGACAGGTAAGCGTGGCAAGGAAATCGACATGGCGATCAGCCTGATCGATTCGATGACCGAGGATTGGCAGCCCGAGGACTACCACGACACCTACACCGAACGGGTGCACAAGCTGATCGATGACAAGAAGGCCGGGCGGAAGGTGTCCGTGGAAGCGCCGCCGGCGGAGCCGACGAAGGTGGTCGACCTGTTCGAGGCCTTGTCGCGCAGCGTGGAAAGCCGTGGCAGGAAAGGGAAATCCAGCAAGGCTGCGCCGTCGAGCAAGGCGGAGCTGGACAAGGAGGCCCGCGAGCTCGGCATCAAGGGCCGGTCGAAGATGTCGAAGGCAGAGCTGGAAAGGGCGGTGCGGGGCGCCCGCCGGCGCGCTTCCTGAATACGGTCATCACTGTCCACAGTAGACCAGCGAGACCGCGTGATCAGCCCGGCTTGACGTCCGGCCAGGTGAGCAGCGTCGAGCCCCAGGTGAGCCCGGCACCGAAGGCGGTCAGCAGCACCCGGTGCCCCGGCTGCAGGCTCCGGTCCTCGCACGCGTCGGCCAGTGCGAGCGGGATCGACGCGGCGCTGGTGTTGCCGACGCGCCCGATGTTCGCCACCACCCGGTCACCGGGCAGCCCGAGTTGTTTCGCGGTGGCCTGCAGGATGCGAATGTTGGCCTGGTGCGCGACAAAACGGTCCACGTCGCCGATTTCCAGCCCGGTCCGCTCCAACACCGCGCGCGCCGATTCGGCCATCCGCGCGCACGCGTGCCGGAAGATCGCCTGCCCCTGCATGGTCACGAAATAGTCGTGCGGATCCGCCGCCTCACGCTGTTTCGCGCCGCCGGCCGGCACCGTCAGCAGCTCCGCCCGGTCACCCTCGCTGTGCAGATCGAAAGGCCCGAGCGCGCCCGGCTCATCGGGCAGCCCACGCCGCAACACCACGGCGCCCGCGCCGTCACCGAAGATCGGCATCGTGCCGCGGTCCGCCGGATCACAGAGCCGGCTGAACACATCGGAGCCGATGACCAGCACGCGATCTGCGATACCCCCTGCGATCAGCCCGGCACCCGTCGCGAGCGCGTACACGAAGCCGGTGCACACCGCGTTCACGTCGAAAGCGGCGATCCCGCTCAGTCCCAGCCCGGACGCCACCTGCGGTGCGCTGGCCGGGCACAGCTGGTCGGCGGTGGAGGTGGCGAGCACGAGCGCGTCCACGACATCGGAACCGGCGCTGCGCAAGGCATTTCCACCCGCGTGCACCGCCATGTCCACTGTGGACGTGTCAGGATCGGCTATCCGTCGCTCCCTGATGCCCGTGCGGGTGCGGATCCATTCGTCGGACGTGTCCAGCCGCTGCGCGATTTCGTCGTTGCCCACCACTCGCGGCGGCAGCCAGGCGCCGAGCCCGGTCAAAACCGCCGCAGAGTGCCCCTTATGCATGTCATCACTTCTAGGCCTTACCACTGGGTAGACCGGCGAGTTGTGTTCCAGGTCACATTCACTGCCCCCGAAAGGGCTACTGACCTGGGGAGGAATCCGGAAACCGTCGGTGCCCCCTCGTACCGTGTGGGCATGTCGGTTCTGGGCACCAGGGCACTCAACCGCGCACTTCTCGCGCGGCAGTTTCTCTTGCGCCGGGTGAAGGATCCGCCACTGGATGTCATCCGGCGGCTGTGCGGGATGCAAGCCCAGGCGCCGTTCCCGCCCTATTTCGGGCTTTGGGCCCGCGTGCACGGCTTCGCACCCGAAGACCTTTCGGGCCTGCTGCTGGACCGGTCGGTGGTCCGGATCGCGTTGATGCGCGGCACGGTCCACCTGGTGACGGCGGAGGACTGCCTGTTCCTGCGCCCGCTCGTGCAACCACTCCTCGACCGGGACCTCGAGACCAACCAGGCGTACGCCCACGCGCTCAGGCAGGTCGACCTTCCTTCGCTGGCGCGACACGCGCGCGCCGCCCTCGACGAGGAACCACGCACGGGAGCCGAACTCGGCAAGCTGCTGGCCGAGCAGCATCCCGGCACGCCGCCGGCCGCGCTGGCCCATGCCGCCCGCGGCCTGCTACCGCTCGTACAGATTCCGCCACGAGCCGTGTGGGGCCGCAGCGGCCGTCCCACCTACGCCACGGCCGAGCGCTGGCTCGGCCGTCCGCTCGACAGCCAGGCGGGTCTCGATGAACTGGTGCGGCGCTATCTCGCCGCCTTCGGTCCGGCGACGGTCAACGACGTCCAGGCATGGAGCGGGCTCACTCGCCTCGGCGAAGTAGTCGATCGGTTACGCCCGCGGCTGAAAACCTTCGCCGACGAGCAGGGCCGCGAGCTGTTCGACCTGCCGGACGCACCGCGTCCCGAGCCGGAAACCCCCGCACCGCCTCGATTCATCGCCGAGTTCGACAACTTGCTGTTGTCCCATGCCGATCGCAGCCGGGTCATGTCCGCCGACGCCAGAAAGCGGGTGTTCGGCGTACCCAACGGAGTGTTTCCCGGCACGGTCCTCATCGACGGATTCGTTCGTGGTACCTGGAAAATCGCCAAGACGCGGGATGCCGCGACGCTGGACATCGAGCCGTACCAACGTATCTCCAAAAAGGACAGCGCAGCACTGGTGAGCGCCGGCGCCCGGCTGCTGCGGTTCGCCGCACCGGAGCGCGCACCGGACGTCCGGTTGCACGAGCTCGGTAAATCAGCCGCCTGAGCTGCGGTCGTTGGTTACCATGCGAAGGTGCCCGACGCCACCTTGGATTCCCTTGACCAAGCCATTCTCCGCAGGCTGCAGGTGGACTGCCGTGCGATCGCGGAGTCGATCGGGGCTCAGATCGGTCTTTCGGCCGCGGCCGTGCAACGGCGGATCAAACGGCTGCGGGAGACGGGTGTCATCACGAAGGAGGTCGCGGTCGTCGACCCGAAGGCCGTCGGCGTGAACATGAGTTTCGTGGTCTCGGTCGAGATGGAGCGCGAACGGATCGAGGTGATCGAGGCCTTCCGCAAGCAGGTACTCGACGATCCCGCGGTCCAACAGTGTTACTACGTAACGGGGTCGGCCGACTTCGTCCTGATGGTCGTGTGCCGGGACATGGCCGAGTTCGAAGCGTTCACCCGCCGGGCCTTCTTCGACAACGGCGAAGTACGGCACTTCACCACCAGCGTGGTGATGGACCGGATGAAGGTCGGGCTCACCGTTCCCCTGAACGGTGGCTGATTTCCTGCCGGGCCCGTGTTACAGGTTTCGGGCGATTGCACCGGATCGCGTGAAAGTGTTTCGACGGGCATCATTATCGGCCCGGAATGCCATCTCCCTGCTGTCCGACCAGTTCGTGCCGGGTGCACGAAGCCACTGACCGCAAGGAGTGGACATGAACAGCGAAGCTGTCAACCAGAGCCAGTTCGTCACGCTGAACGGGTCGAGCACGCCCGTCCTGTCTCGACTGTCCTATGTGACCGCCGAGCCGTTCGCCGTGAACATCGCCTTCCGCACCGAGCGCGGCCGCTGGGTCGAGTGGACGTTCGCCCGTGAGCTGCTGACGCAGGGCCTGGCGGAGCCGACGGGTCTCGGTGACGTGCGGGTGCGCCCGGACCTCTCGAGCGCCGAGGACCTGTTGATCCTGGAGATCGAGTCACCGGACGGTTACGCACTGGTGGAGATCGAACGCGAGGACGTCGAGCGTTTCCTCGACGCGGCCGCCGAAGTCGTTCCGCTCGGCACGGAAAGCGAGCACTTCGACGTCGATGCCTTCATCGCCGAGATCACGAACGTCTGAGCGCGGGAGTCGTCACATGTGCCGGCAGGCCTTGCGGTTACCGTCGTCTGGTGGACCCGGACGAGGTGCCGATGCCGTCTTGGCGCATCCCGACTCGCAGCGAGCACCGCTCGTCGGCGGTCGCGGTCGTCGTGGCGACGGTCTGCCTGCAACTGCTGCTGCCGAACGCGCTGGTGATCCGATGTCGCGAACGCGGCGTCCGCGGTGCTCGTCGACGGCATCATCACCGGATCGATCACCAACTGTCCCGGCTCGCTCCTGCTCAGCGCGGGGATCGTCTACTGGAGCAATATCATCGCTTTTTCCCTCTGCTACTGGGAGTTCGACGGCGGTGGCCCAGGTGAGCGTGCCGCGGGTTCAGCTGAGTATCCGGATTTTCTGTTTCCGCAGATGAGCGACTCCACGGCATTCAGCCCCACCGACGTGATGCCGTTGCGTCCGTGGGCGAAGCTGACCCTGATGCTGCAGGCGGCCATCTCGCTGCTGATCGCACTGCTCGTGGTCGCTTGGGCGGTCAGCACCTTGAAATCGTGATCCGCGGTCAGCGGCCGAAGCCCCAATACTGGTAGCCGCCGCGGTTCTTCGCCCCACTTTGCGGCCATGATGTGCCGAACTGTGTCCATTGCTGGGAAAGCAAGATGGCCACGGGGTTCTGCGGGGTAGCGGTCGGGGTGTCGGCGCGGGCGTCGGGGCTCGCGGAGGGTGTTTTGCTGGTGGTCTTGGGGGCCCGTTTCGTGCTGGCGGCCGGTTTCGTACTGGTGACCGGCGGCGCAGCGGCGGGCGCAGGCACAACCGGCGCGGGTTCGACGACCGGCGCGGGCGGCACTTCCCGGTTGCCGGTCTGCCCGGGAGCGGCGCCCGCGGCCAGCACGGGCACGGGTTCTTGATCGAGGTGCCCCCACACCCCGCCGCCGATCCACCCGACGACGAGGAAGAGGGCTGCCGCACCGGCGAACACGAGGTTCCGCCGCACCCGCTGTGTCACCGGCCGCTGAGGTTCCGTGACAGCCACAAACGTGGACGGCACCCCTCCCAACCTGTCTCTTATAC
>NZ_WMBA01000077.1 GCF_009707865.1 Amycolatopsis pithecellobii | reverse complement strand
GACTGCTTGCGTTCTGTAGGCAGAGAAAGGGGTGCGGGTGGCGACCTGGCGGGAGCTCGTGACGTTCATCAAGCAGTCGTACAAGGTGACCCGGGAAGAGCCTGAGGAGATCCGGATCCGGCTGCGTTTCCGCAAGGATGATGAGGAGCCGGAGCGCACGCAACTGGTGGTCATCGCGCGGGAGGTGCTGGACAAGCGCGAGGAGTGGGTGCAGATCGCGACGCCGTTCGCGCGCATCGACGAGGTGGATGTGCGGGCGGTGCTGGAGGAGATCGGCCACACGACGGTGGTCGGCGGCTGTGTCGTGATGGGCGATTATCTGGTGCTGCGGCATTCGCTGCCGCTGATCAACCTGGACATCAACGAGTTCACCGACCCGCTCGAACTGGTCACCGGCGCGGCGGAAACACTCGAAGAGGAATTCACCGGCCGCGACGACTACTGATATTGGCAGGATTTCGCGGCCAATGTGCAGGCCTGCCGCTCGCGGGTGCGTGCCGGGAGGCGAACCCTACGGTGTATGAGGTTTTTCGCCCGGTTACGCGGTTTCCTGGCCACCCAAGCCGAGCTGGCTCAGCGGCAGGACCTGCTGAACCGGCCGTGGGAGGAAGACTGGCTGCACTGGTCCCACGACGGTGGTGAGTGGTGTCTGCACGGGCACGTCACTCCCCCACCGGGACGCCACCGGCACAGCACCACCCGCGAGGGCTGGTGTTCTGGGGTTCGAAGGGCGAACTTGGTGCGGTAGCGGGCTTTCCGGGCTTTCGGGGCCTTTCGGGGCTTTCGAAGGGCCCAACGCCCATACCCACCCCCGCCCGTCCGCGACACTCAACGATCGGGGCGGGGGTGGGCCCCACTCGACAACGAATGCCTCGCCGGCGGGCTGGCTCCGGGATAACTGGCCCAACGGGACCTCACCTTGAGTGGGTGGTCGAGGGGGGTGGCGTTTGCCGCTAGTCTTGTGGCCGCACGATCAATACCGGGCATTCGGCGTAGTGCAGTAGTGCTTGGCTTGTCGAGCCTAGTAACAGCCCACGGAAACCGCCGCGGCCTCGGCTGCCGGCCACTACCAGTTGTGCCCTTGCGCTCCAGTCCAGCAATTGGCGTCGCGGCCGGTCTCGTACCACTACCCGTTCCACTGTCACATCCGGGTGCTTTTCCTGCCATCCCGCGAGGCTTTCCGACAGTACCCGCGCCTGCTCAGCGTCACTCGGCTCTGTTTGCAACAAGCCGTACTCCACCGGGATGGTGGTGGCGTAATCACGATCGCTCCACGCGTGCACGGCGACCAGAGGGACACCGCGCCACGCCGCCTCTTCGAACGCCACACCGAGGGCGCTGATGCTCGTCGGGCTGCCATCGACACCGACGACAACCGGGCCGGGCCGCCGTTCGTCACCGCGCACCACCACGACCGGGCACTCACTGTGCGCGACCACGGAAACCGCCGTCGAACCGGTGAGCATGCCTTCGAACCCACCGCGCCCGGACGCGCCGAGCACGATCAGCCGGGCCCGCTTCGACAGGTCCAGGAACATCGGCACCGGCGACGCCTGCGACCGCGCCGTCGTCACGACCACGCCGGACGCGGCCTCGTGCGCCGCCGCGGCCGCATCGGTCAGCTCCTGTTCGGCCTGCCGCTCCACCTGGTCGAAAGCCTCCTGCGGGATGGGCAGGCCGACCCCGTAGTAGCCCACCAGGGCCGGGTCGACGCCGGAGATCAAGTGCAGCCGCAGATTCCGCTGCGCCGCCTCGACCGCCGCCCACCGGACCGCCCGCAGTGCCTGTTCCGAACCGTCCACGCCGACGACGATCGCTCCCGTACTGTCCATCATGAAACTCCCTCCCAGACTCATCGTGCGTCCCACGCTATGGCCCGGCAACCCGGCGTGGCTGTGGCCGGGCGTCCCGCAAGCTGAGGACTTACGGCCCTCAACGCCACCCGGCACGAGGGCGCATGCTGGCGTCATGACCGAAATCCGGCCGCTGACGCCGCAAGAATGCGTCCGGCTGCTGCCCACCCAGCCCATCGGCAGACTCGCGTTCTCCGAGCACGCGCTGCCCACCGTCCGACCGGTGAACTTCTTCCTCGACAACGACGACATCATCGTGCGCACCAGCCAGTCGGGCTCCATGAGCAGGCTCTCCGGGGAAGTCGTCGCGTTCGAAGTGGACAGTGTCGACGCCGCGACGCACACCGGCTGGAGTGTCGTCGTGATCGGGCGGATCGCCACGATCACCGACATCGACGAACTGGTGCGGCTCGCCGGCCCCGCCCACCGGCCGTGGGCCGGCGGTGAACGCGCGCGCTTCCTGCGCCTGCCGATCGAGATGATCAGCGGCCGCACCCTGCTGCTCAACGACCGCGGGACCGTCAGCGCCGCGAGCTAGCCGGCGTCCATAGTGGACGTCCTCAGTGGACGGACGTGCTTCGCGGGGGCGACCACCCGCAATTGCAGCATCGCGGCGAACCGGGCCTCCGGGTCGGCCAGGTCGAGACCACCGACCTCGGCGAGGCGGCGCAGCCGGTACCGGAACGTGTTGGGATGTACGTACATCGCGGCCGACGCGGCGACCACATCACCGAAGGCGTCGAGCCACGCGCGCAACGTCTCCACGAGGTTCGTGTTGTGCTTCTCGTCGTAGGCGAACAGCCGCGCCACCACGCCCGTCGGCCGGTCACCACGCGCCGCCACCAGATCCCGCAATTCCAGCACCAGCGCCTCGACATGCACATCGGCGAGGCGCGCCACGCGGCGGCCCGCGCCGTTGTCCGAACGCAACACCCGCAGCGCCCGGTCCGCGCTCGCCCTGGCCTCGGCCAGCCCGGACACGTCGTGGGCGACGGGTCCGATCCCGATGACCGCGCGCACCCGCTCCCCCACCCGGTCCAGGAAATCCGTGGCGACCCGGACCGCACGGTCCTCGCCGTCGCCGTCGCGTGCCACCGGAATCAGGCCGTACACGACATCGCCGACCAGTGCGGCCGCGGCCCGCGGGTGGACCGCGCTCAGGTGCATCGCCAGCCCGTCGGCGAGCCGCTGCCGTTCGGTCTCCACCCCCGCATCGTCCACTGTGGACTCCAGCACCGCTTGCGCGAGCACGACGACCGGCTGTTCGGCGAGACCCAGCCGGTGCAGCGCCGCACGCGCCCCCGCCCCGCCTTCGAGTGCGGTGCTCAGCAGCTCGGCACGCAACCGCCGCTCGACGTCCGCACCGGCACGGATCCTGAGCATGTGCAACGCGACCAGCCGCGCCGCGTCACACAGGGCCTGGGTGCGCTCCTCGCTCAGCGGTCCCGGCACCGCGGCCCAGATCGAGCCCAGGATTTCGTCACCGGCCCGCACCGAGACCGCCACCCGCGGCACCAGCACCCCGTCGTCTCTCTTCTCGACCAGGTCGACGTAAACCGGCTCGCCGCTGCGATACAGCTCCCGGAAGACGCCGCGCGCGGCCAGCGTCCGCGAGAACCGTTCCGGTACCTGGCGGCCGAGGATCGTCTCCACCCGCGAGGGATCGGCTTCGTCCTGGCGGCCGGAAAAAGCCAGCACGCGCGAGCGCCGGTCCTCGATCGTCACCGGCGCGTTGATCAGCGCGGCGATCGCGTTGGCCACCGCGAACAGATCCCCCGAAGGCACGCCTGCCAGCGTTTCCGGCTCGATGTCACCGATATCGCCCTCCGCGAGCAGCGACCGCAACATCGCGGCGAGCTGCGTCCACGACGCACCCCGGGTGAGCCCGAGCAGCGCGAGACCGGTCTCGTCGATCGCGGCCGCCACCTGATCGGTCACCGTGACCGGCGAGCGCAGCACGAGCCCCGCCGCGTCATGCCGGGCCAGCGCGCGCACGAGCCGCGTGATCTCGTCCGGTTCGCGCACGCCCACGCCCAGCACGAGTGCGTGCTGCGGCAGCACCGGATCATCGTGCGGGTCGTGGATCGCCACCCCGCCGATGCCGGCGGGTAGGTCTCGCTCTCCGCGGACCAGTTCCAGGAGGGTGTCGCCCAGGTCGTCCAGGACACGGCCGAGGCTCGCGTGCGGGCGCGGTTTCACCGGATCGAGCACCTCCCTAGCGGCCAGGGGCACAGCCTAGATCGTCGGCGCACCCGAAGTCAGCTACGGAATCCGGCCCGCCTCACAACGGCAGCCATTCCGTGGTTGTGGTGACCTCCGCCAGCAGGTGCGGGATCGGTTCGACCCCGATACCGGGCGTGGCCGGGACCGCGAGATGCCCGTCATCGAGCACGAACGGTTCCGTGATGTCGGTGCGGTAGTAGCGGCCCGACGCCGAGGTGTCGCCGGGCAGCGTGAAGCCGGGCAGCGCGGCGAGCGCGACGTTCGCCGCCCGCCCGAGCCCGGTCTCCAGCATCCCGCCACACCACACGGGCACGTTGTGCGCGGCGCACACATCGTGGATCCGCCGCGCTTCGAGATAGCCGCCGACGCGCCCGGGTTTGATGTTCACGATCCGGCAGGCACCGAGCGCGATCGCGTCCGCCGCCGAGCGGGCCGAGGTGATCGACTCGTCGAGGCAGATCGGGGTGCGCACGAGTTTCGCCAGTTCGGCGTGCGCGAGCACGTCCTCCTCCGGCAGCGGCTGCTCGATCAGCAGCAGCTCGAACGAGTCCAGCTTCGCCAGGTGCCGCGCGTCCGCCAGTGTGTACGCGGTGTTCGCGTCCACCTGCAGGAGCACGTCGTCACCGAAGCGCTCCCGCACTGCGCGCACCGGTTCCACATCCCAGCCGGGCTGGATCTTGAGCTTGATCCGGACGTAGCCCGCGTCGAGGAACCCGCCGACGGCGTCGAGCAGTTCCGCCACCGTGCCCATGATCCCGACCGACACCCCGCACGGGACCCGGTCGTGCACCGCGCCGAGCTCGCGGGCGAACGTCCGTCCTTCCGCGCGCAGTTCGGCGTCGAGCACCGCCATCTCCAAGGCCGCCTTGGCCATCCGGTGCCCCTTGAACGGCGCGAGCACCGGCCCGACCGCGGCGGCGTCGACGTCTCCCGCCGCGCCCAGCGCCGGGACCAGGAACCGGCGCAGCACGTCCGCGGCGGCGTCGACGTATTCGGAGGAGTAGCGCGGATCCGTGAGCGCGACACACTCCCCCCAGCCCTCCGCTTCGCCGGTGACCGCGCGCAGCACCAGGATGTCGCGCACGGTTTCGGTCCCGAAGGAGGTCCGGAACGGTGCCACCAGCGGCATCGCGATCCGGCGCAGTTCCACTCCCGTCAGCTTCACCGGTCGTCCTTCCTGACGATGTACCACCCCGACTTGTCGAACCCGGCGACATGCGCGCCGTGCGCCAGCAGCGCACCGAGCGTTTCCCGCACGGCCGCCCGCCATTCCTTGGCCAGCCCCGGATCGCTCCTGCGCAGCTGCTCGATGTCGCGCGGCACGGCCACCAGCAGCGAATCGCCGTCGAGAGAACCGGACACGGGCACGCCACGGGACGACCCGAGTGCGATCACCGCGCCCGGCTCGGCGTGGTGATCACGCACGACGGCCGATTCCGGCGCGCTCAGCTTCCAGCGCACCAGCAGCCGGTCGCTCTCGTCGTCGGCGTTGATTCCGTCGCGCATCCCGCCGTAGAAGTTCGGCAGGTACTCGGCCGCGGTGGCGCCGAGCTTGCCGAGGTTGAACCACGCGTTGCGGCTCACCAGCGGATCGAACGTCCACTCGATCGCCGAGATCCCGCGCCGCAGCGCCCAGGCCCGCTGGTGCAGTTTCAGCGCGAGCCCGACACCGTGGCCGGCCATTTCCGGTGCCACCCCGGCGATATGGCTGTGCAGCACCTCGTCGGCGGGGGTGCCGAAGAAGGCGACACAGGCGCCGATGAGCTCGGTCCCGGTGTAGGCCCCGGCGACGTAGTTGCCCGCCTTGGTCAGCGCCCGCATCAGCCCGGTGCTGACCGGCGGGTTCGCGCCCCAGATCCGGATGAAGAGCCGGTCGACCCGTTCGAGCCCGTCGAGGTCGGCGATCTCACGGACGCTGACGTCCGCCCGCGGTGCCGCCTGCTCTCCGGTCAGCGCCACCTCAGGCCACCTTCGGCGTGGCGCGGACGCCGAAGTGCAGGTACCGCTCTCCCGTCGGCAGCGCGTAGAAGGTCACCGGTATCCAGGTCTGCATATCCGTTTCCCTGATCACATAAAGGTTTTCCTCGACCGGAACCAGCGGGTACTCCTCGACCGGGTCAGGCACGAGCGCGGCGAGCGGGCCGGTCACCGTGGTGCGCAGCTTGTCGCCGTCGTCACCGGTGAACACCTCCAGCCGCATGCTCGCCCGTTCGTAGGTGCCCAGATGCGGGGTGATGTCCGCGGACACCGGTTCCGCCGGCGGGGCAAGCGGGTGCGGCATCGCGACATCGGCCAGCTCGGCGAAGATCTCGCGATAGAGATCTTCGTACAGGTCGTGCCCGCTGCCGCCGTTGGTGAGCAGCGTGACCGCCAGCCCCGCATCCGGCAGCAGCCGCAGGAACGCGGCCTGGCCGATGGTGTTGCCGTCGTGGCCGATGAGCCGGTGACCGTCCCAGCCGAGCCGGAACCAGCCGAGGCCCCACGAGTCGCCGAGCGTGTACTTGTCCGGCAGGTCCACCTGATGCGCGGCCATCGCCTCGATACCGGCCTGCGACAGCACGCGGGTGCCGTCCGCGGCAAGCCCGCCGGACAGATGCATCCGCGCGAACGCCAGCACATCGGCCACCGTCGAGTCGATGAGCCCGGCCGGCCCCGCCGAACGTGTCAAGGTCCAGACCGGCGCCTTGGCCGGGTCCGTACCGGTGTGCCCGACAGCGGCGCGGAACATCAGCGCTTCCTCGGGCAGCGTCACGGTGTGCGTCAGGCCCAGCTTGTCGAAAAGACGCTCCCGCATCGCGGCGTCCCACGTCTTGCCGGTGAGCTTCTCGATCACCCGCCCGGCAAGGGAAAACCCGGAGTTGCAATAGGACCAGGTGACGCCGAGAGGATGATTCTGCGCCACTTCGTCCAGCCCGGCCACGTACTTCTCGAGGCAGTCGTCACCGCGGCCGGTGTCGGTGAACACGTCGCCGTCGATGCCGCTGGTGTGCGTGAGCAGATGGCGCATCGTCACCTGCTTGGCCACATCGGGGTCGGTCAGTTTCAGCTCCGGCAGCACATCCACGATCGGCGCGTCGAGATCGAGCAAGCCTTCATCGACGAGCTGCAGCACGACCGTAGTGGTCCAGACCTTTGAGACGGAGCCGATCTGGAAGACCGAATCCGTGGTCGTCTCGACACCAGTGTCCACATTGAGCACTCCGGTCGCGAACTCGGCCAGCTCGTCGTCCTGACCCGGGTGCACCCGCAGGATGCCCAGCGCCGCACCGGGAACGCGATACCGCGCGGCCAGCTCGTCCAGCCGCCGCTGCCAGTGCGCGGTGTCGATCCGGGGCCGCCGCGCGAGGGTGTACCGCTCGACCCAGTCCAGCACGCGCCGGTTGTAGTCGAGCCGGTGCGACGGCGGGCCTTCGAGGATGAAGATGTGCGAAGCGCCGGGGTAGAGCACCAGCCGCGTCGGCACATCCCGGACCCGCAACGCGAAATGCCATTGCTGTGCCTGGCCGAGCGGGCACAGCAGGTCTTCGGCGCCGTGCAGGATCAGCGTCGGCGTGCGGACCTGGTCGACCCGCTCGTACGGTGACATTTCCGCGCAGCGCTCCCGGTCTTCCCACGGCAGCGCGCCGATTTCGTACCTGGTAAGGAAAAATCCCTCGTCCGAGGTGCCGGCCATGCTGGTCAGGTCGGTCACCACCCCACCGGCGACGGCGGCAGCGAAGCGGTTGTCGTGGCCGGTGAGGAAACACGTCATGTAGCCGCCGTAGCTGTAGCCGGTGAGAGCGAGCCGGTGCGGGTCGGCGATCCCTTCCGCGACGAGATCGTCGAGGGGTTCGAGGAAGTCGTTCGCGTCGGCGACGCCCCACGCGCCGTCGACGGCGGTGAAGAACTCCTCGCCGTAGCCGTCGCTTCCGCGCGGGTTCACCAGCAGCACGGCCCAGCCGCGTGCGACGAGTTCCTGGTGGTACAGGTGGACTTCGTCGGCACTGCTGCGCCAGGCGTTGTGCGGACCGCCGTGCACGTCCAGCAACAGCGGGCGCGGGCCGGTCACGGCCGGGTCATGGATGAGCCAGCCGTGCACGACCGTCCCGTCCGAGATGGCGAATTCCCTTTCCTGGTAAGGAAACGGCTCCGGCAGTTCGGTGTTGTGCCCGGTAAGGACGGTCTCGGTGCCCGTCGCGAGGTCGACCCGGACGATCTCGCCGTAGGAGGCCGGCGTGGTGAGCACGACCACCGCCGTGCTGCCCGCGACCGACAGGCCCGACACGGTGTACCCGTCGCCCGCCAGCAGCGGGCGCGGGCGGCCACCGGCGGCGGGCACCGAATACAGGTGGGTGCAGCCATGGTCTCGCACGCAGAACAGCACGTCCGCGCCGGAGCGCTGAGGCACGGCACCCGGGTAGCCGGGTCCGCCCGGCATCACGTTGCGGCCCAACGCTTCCGCGAGGTTCACCGGCTCGCCGCCGTCGAGCGGGACCCGCAGCAGGTACGTGTGCCCGGAGATTCCCTCGGTCCGGCCGGCGACCAGCAGCGCCGAATCCTCGGTCCAGTCCAGCGTGACACCGACCCCGTCGGAAAGCGCTTTCTCACGCGGTTTCGCCAACGGGTCGGCCAGCTCGAGGACGAACACCGGCACCCGCGGTTTCAGGTCCGGGTCGGTCCCGGCTGCCGAGGAGAAGGCGAGCTTCTCGCCATCGGGCGACCACGCCGGTTCACCCGCGTGCCAGTCGCCGGTGGTGACCTGACGGCATTCACCGGTCGCCACGTCGAGTATGTGCAGGTGCTTGCGCACCCCGCGCAGCACGCCGGCGCCGTCGGCACGGTAGTCGAACCGGTCGGCCACGATCGGCGCCCGGCCATCGGTGCCCGGTTCGAGATCGACCGGTGCGGAGAAGGCGATCCTGGTCCCGTCCGGGCCCCACACCGGCGCGCCCGCACCGAGCGGCAGCGACGTCAGCTGCCGGGCTTCACCGCCGTCGAAGGCCAGCAGCCACACCTGCTGTTCGCGCAGGAACGCGAGGTGTGTGCCGTCCGGCGACCAGGCGGGCGAGGTGTCGCTGCGGCCGTGGGTGAGCGGGCGGGCGTCGCCTTTTCCGGCGCGCCAAAGGGTGCGCACGTTCTCGTCGGCTTCGACGTCGCTGGTACGCAGGACGTAGACCACTTCGCTGCCGTCCGGGGACAGGGCGGGCTGTTCGGGCATCGCGACCGCGGTCAGGTGGTCGATACGGGGGCGTCGGGTCACCGGTCTCTCCTCGGGTGAGCGTTGTGGGCAGGGACGAGTTCGGCTTCGGCCGCCGCGAAATGGCAGGCGGCACGATGCCGGTGCCCGTCGGGGACGGGCTCGGTTTCGCGGCAGATCTCGCGGTCGGCGAGTACCAGCGGACCGGCGGGACATCGGGGATGGAACCGGCAGCCCGGCGGGGGGTGGTGCGGGTCGGCCGGCTCGGTGTCGGCGACGGAGTCCGGTTCGGACAGTGCCAGCGCACCGGCCGCGGCCAGCAATTCCTTGGTGTACGGGTGTTGCGGGCCGGCGAGCACCTCGTCCGCCGGCCCGGACTCGACGATCCGGCCGGAGTACATCACCGCGATGAAATCGCTGACGTACCGCACGACGGCCAGGTCATGCGAGATGAACAGCATCGACAGCCGCATCCGGCGTTGCAGGTCGCGCACGAGGTTGAGCACGGTGCCCTGGATCGACACGTCGAGCGCGGAGGTGATCTCGTCGGCGATGATCACCTCCGGCCGCGCGGCCAATGCCCGCGCGAGCGCGACGCGTTGCCGCTGCCCGCCGGAGAGCTCCCCCGGCAGCATCGCGGCCTTCTCGGCGTCGAGCTCGACGAGGCCGAGCAGCCGGGTCACCTCGGCGCGCCGGTCACGCGTGCCGCGCGGCAGCGCTTCGGCGATCGACGCACCGGCGGTCATCCGGGGATCCAACGACGAATGCGGGTCCTGGAACACCATTTGCAGCGGGCCGTGCCGCCGCACCGGCCGCCCGTCGAGCAGCACCGCCCCGCCGCTGACCGGGGTCAGTCCGACCGCGGCGCGCGCCAGCGTCGACTTGCCGGAGCCGGATTCCCCGACCAGCCCGACGATCGTGCCGTCTCCGACGGTGAGGTCCACACCATCCACCGCGGTCAGGCCGCGCCGCCTGCCGCCGTAGCGGACGGTCACGTTGTCGAAGCGCAACTCGCTCATCGTGGCTCTCCCACCAGGGCGGCGTGCCAGCACGCGACACGGCGCCCGTCCTCGGCCGGCTCCAGCGGCGGTTCCGTTGCCGTGCACTGTTCCGTGGCATAGGTACAGCGGGGCGCGAACGCGCAGCCAGTGGGCGGGTGCGCCGGGTCGGCAGGCCGGCCGGGGATGATGGCGAGCGGCTCGGCGCGGTCCGTCGTCATGTCCGGCACCGCCGCCAGCAGCGCCCGCGTGTACGGATGCCGGGCCCCGGTGCGGAGGCCGGCCGCGGGCAGGTCCTCCACGATCCGGCCCGCGTACATCACCAGCACCCGGTCGCAGACCTGCCGGACCACGCTGATGTCGTGGCTGATCAACAAGATCGCGACGTCGTCGGCGGCCCGCACGTCCCGCAGCAGCCGCAGCACCTGCCGCTGCACGGTCACGTCGAGCGCGGTGGTCGGCTCGTCGGCGACGATCAGCGCAGGGTTGCCCATCAGGCCCATGCCGATCATGGCGCGCTGGCGCATGCCGCCGGAGAACTCGTGCGGGAACTGGCGTGCCCGCCGCGCCGCACCCGGTACCCGCACCGCGCGCAACCGGTCCACGGCGCGCGTGAAAGCCCGCCGTGGCCCCATTCCGTGGTGTTGCCGCGCGACTTCGGCGAGCTGGCGGCCGATGCGCTGGGTGGGGTTGAACGACGTCATCGGGTCCTGGAACACCATCGCGAACGACGTGCCCAGCAGCCGCCGGTTCGCCCGGTTTCCCAGCAGCGGCACGCCGAGGAACTCGAGCCTGCCCGCCTGCACGCGCCCCGGTTCTTCGATGAGCTGCGCGATGGCGAGCGCGGTGAGGCTCTTGCCCGAGCCCGATTCGCCGACGACACCGACGGATTCCCCGTGCCGTAGCGAGAAACTCACCCCGCGCACCGGCGTGACCGGCCCGCCCGCGCCGGGGAAACTCACCCGCAGATCGTCCACCACGAGCAGCCGCCCGGGGTCTGTGCTGGGGGCTTCCGGTGGTGGCGGCGGCACGGACCGTCCCCTGTGGACAGTGGGGGTGCGCTGCCCGAGGCTTTTCGCGATCGCCTCACCGGCGAGGTTGAACGCCAGTCCCGCCACGACGACCGCCAGCGTCGGCGCGAGCGCGGCGGCCGGGTGGATGTAGAGGGCGCCCAGCCCCTCCCCGAGCAGCCGCCCCCAGTCATACGCCGGTGCCTGCACGCCGAGTCCCAGGAAGGAAAGCCCGGCGAAGGCCAGCAGCGCGCCACCGGCCGAGATCGTCGCGTTGACCACGAGCGGCTCCCCGATGTTAGGCAGCACATGCCGCACCAGCAGGCGGAACCGGTTGACCCCGGCGATCCGGGCGGCGGCAACGAAATCGAGGCCCGTCACGGTCGCGACCAGCGTCTGGGTCAGCCGCGCGAAACCCGGCGCGATGGCGAGCCCGATCGCCAGCACCCCGCCGGTGGCGCCGACCCCGAAGATCACCGCGAAGAACAAGGCGAGCAGCAGCCCGGGAAACGCGACCGCGATGTTGACCACCGCGTTCACGAACCGGCCCACCCGCGCGCCGGCCAGCACCGTCGCAGTGCCGAGCAGCAGTCCCGCCAGCACCCCGATCGCGGTCGCGGCCAGCGCCAGCTCGACCGACAGCCGGGTGGCGACGAGGACGCGGAAGAAGATGTCGCGGCCGAGGTTGTCCGTGCCCATCGGGTGCGCCGCCGAGGAACCACGCAGGATTTCCGTGGTGTTGACGGCATTCGCCTTGTCCGCCCACAGGATGGGCGCGAGCACGGCCAGCACGAGCACACCCAGCAGCACCGTGGCCGCGCTCGCGCCGACCGGGCCGCGTAACCATTTCACGCCTCAGCTCTCCCTGATCGTCGAGCGCGGATCGAGCAGCGCGAGCGCGACGTCGACCGCGAGATTCACCAGCAGCACACCCAGCCCGTAGACGAGCACGATTCCCTGCACCACCGGGTAGTCCTTGGCGAGAATGGACTGGACGATGGTGCTGCCCAGCCCCGGCCAGGCGAACACGTTCTCCACCAGCACCGTGCCCGCGACCAGCGCGCTGAGCAGGAGGCCGCCGAGGGTGAGTGTCGCGGTCAGCGCGTTCGGCAGCGCGTGCCGCAGGTACACCAGCCGGGCGGGCAGCCGTTTCGCGCGGGCGGTGCGGATGTAGTCCGCGCGCAGCACCGTGAGCATCTCGACCCGCACGATGCGGGCGAGCACCGCGGCCGGCCCCAGCGCCAGCGCCAGCACGGGCAGCAGGTAGGACTCCGGCCCGGTGCGCCCGGCGACCGGCGCCCAGCCGAGGGTCACCCCGAACACGAACACCAGCCCGACCGCGATGAGGAATTCCGGGATCGCGGCCAGTACGACGCTCGCCGACGTGAACGCCAGCTCCGCGTGCCGGTGGCGGCCGCCGCGGGTCAGCACCGCCATCCCGGCGCCGACGGGGATCGCGACGGCCAGCGCCAGCAGGAACGAGTACACCGCGATCTCCAGCGTGGCCGGGAGGCGCTCGGAGATGATCTGTGACACCGGCAGCCCGGAGCTCATCGAGACGCCGAGCTTGCCGGAGAACAGGTTCCCGAGATAGTGGAAGTACTGCTGCCACAACGGATCGTCGAGCCCGAGCGCCGCGCGGCGCGCCCCGACCACCTGCGCCGACGCGGTCGGCCCGAGCGCCGCACGCACCGGGTCACCGGGGATGAGATGGATCATCCCGAACGCGGCGGTCAGCAGCACCCACACCGAGACCAGCAGCCGCCCGCCCCGCCGCACCGCGAAGCGCAGCCACGCATTCTCGCCCAGCGCCGGTTTGGAAATGGCGATGCTCGTCATGACATGCGCTCCTTTCACCTGGCTTCGGGAAGTGGCGCAGCCACTTTTTTTGCCACGCCGTCCACCGGCACCGCTACCCGCGCCGGTTCGCAAGCCGAGTCCACCGTGCTCTCCTTCAGCCGAGCATGCGGATGGAGGAGGGGGCGACGGAACCCAGCGCGGTGTCGAACGTGGCGCCCTGGGCGAACAGCGGCCGCACGGTGTTCACGAACGGTACGACATCGACGTGCTGCACCAAGGCTTTCTCGCCTTCGCCCCATTTCGCGCAGCCGTCCGTGCCGGCGATCGCCGACGCGGCCTGCACCGCCGCGTTGTACTGCGGGTTGTCGATCGACGCGAAGTTGTTGCCGTCGGGCGCGGCCGGGCCGGTGAAGAACGGCACCAGCTGGGAGGGCAGGTTCACCGTGATCGGCAGCATGATCGCGTCCCACGTGCCCTGGCCGCCGATGATCTGCGCGCTTTCCGCGTCGGTCATGCCCTTGACCTCGGTCTGCACCCCGACCTCACGCCACCGTTGCTGCACCAGCTCGGCTCCGGCCTGCATGGGCGGCCCGAAGCTGGTCGGGTAGTAGAACGTCAGCGCGAGCTTCTTGCCGTTCTTGGTGCGCACCCCGTCCGCGCCGGTGACCCAGCCCGCGGCGTCCAATGTGGACTTCGCGGCGGCCACGTCGTGTGCGGGCAACGCCGAACCGATCGTGTCCCCGTCACATGGCCCCGCCCCCGGCGGCACAAGGCTTTTCGCGGGCTTGCCGGTGCCGCTGGTCAGAACTTGGCCCAGCTGCGTCAGATCCAGCGCCTGGGTCAGCGCGCGCCGGACCGCTTCGTCGGCGGCGGGCAGCCCGGCCTTCTGGTTGTAGAACATCTCCCCCAGCGGTGTCTCCTGGTCCCGCTCGAGCAGCCCCATTCCCTTGAGCCGCTGCTGGTCGGGGCCGATGATCTGCGCGACGTTGACTTCCTTGGACACCAACAGGTTCGCCGCCGTGGTCTCGTTCGGCACGACGCGCAGCACCACGGTGTCGGGCAGGCCGCGCGTGTCGGTCTTCCAGTCACCGGGGCCCCACGCGTAGTCCTTGCGGCGGGTCAGGGTGTAGTGATCACCGGTGACGGCCTCGGTCAGGGTGAACATGCCCGTGCCGTCGGCGCCCTGCTTGAGCAGCCCGCGGTCCTTCATTCCCTTGGCGCACACGATCGGCAGGCCACCGACGTTGCGCGCGAGGAACGAATCGGGGCTCGCGGCGGTGACGCTGACCGTGCCGGCCGCCTCGTCGGCGACGGCCTTCGTGCCCGGCGGCACGTAGATACCCATGAGCGCCGAGGCGTTCGCGGGATCCCCGACGAAGTTGATGTTGCCGGCGACCTGGGTCGCGGTCAGCGGCGTGCCGTCCGAGCAGGTCACGCCCTTGCGCAGGGTGTAGGTGACCTTCGTCGTGTCGCCTTCCCAGGTCTGGGCGAGCCCGGCGACCGGCCGGCCACTGGGATCGAAGGCGACCAGCGAGTCGTACAGGAACAGGTCGGCCTGCAAGGCGGTCGAGAGCGTGGTGAAATGCGGGTCGAGGGTGCCGGGGTCGGCACCGAGAACGAAGGTGAACGACTTACCGTCCACAACGGACTGTCCCCCGGCGCTTCCCCCGCACGCGGCGACGGTCAGCGCGAGCAGGCCGGTCCCCGCTAATGCCAGCACGGTCTTCATCGGTGTCTCCAGGTCGTGGTGCGGGTTTCAGGCGGCGCGCCGGATGACGCGGCCGGTGTGGATGTACCGGGCACGGCCGTTGTCGTCGCCGAGGAACACATGCGGCTGGTGCAGGCCGTGCTGTGGTTCACGCTGGATGAGGGTGTCGTCGTCGAGCCGGACGAGTTCGGTGCGGTCGGCCTGGCTCAGCTCACCGAGGACGCCTTTCGGCGCCGTCTCCAGCCACACCCTGCCGTCGTCGTCCTGGGTGACGGTCAGGTCGACGACCTCGCACGAGTAGGTGCCGACATACCGCGACGCGTCGAACGGGCCGGGATCCGGTGGTGGTTCCGGAAAGGGCGGCAGCTCGACACCGGCGAGCGCGGGCAACAGGTACCCGTAGATTTCGCGGTAGAGCGAGATCGGGTCGCCGCCGTTGGTCAGCAGCGCGACGGCGACGTTCGCGGCCGGCACGACGCGAAGGAACGCGGCCTGGCCGATGGTGCCGCCGTCGTGGCCGATCACGGGACCGCCGGGGACGTCGTACATTTCCCAGCCCAGGCCCCAGGAAGTGCCCATGAGTCCCAGCGGTGGTAACGAAACCTGCCGTTCCCGCATGGCTTTCCCGCTGCCGGGGCTGAGCACGGTGCCATCGAGATGTGCCTGCGCGAAGGTGAGCAGATCACGCGGTCGCATCGCCAGCGCCGAGCCCGCGGGAGCGTTCGAGCGGGCCAGCGACCACACCGGCGCCGGCCCCGACGGCAGGTGACCGACCGCGGCGCGGTGCAGGATCGCCTCGTCGGCACAGGTGGCCACGTGCGTCAGGCCGAGCGGGGTGACCAGGTCGTCGCGAAGGCACGTGTCGAAAGGCTTGTCCCGCAACACTTCCACGATGCGGCCGAGCACGCAGAAGCCGGCGTTGTTGTAGGAGAACATCTCCCCCGGCGCGAACAGCTGATCCACCCCGTCGAGGGTCGCCACGTACTTTTCGACGCAGTCGTCACCCCGGCCGGTGTCGGTGAACAGGTCACCTTCGAAGCCGGCGGTGTGGCACAGCAGCTGCCGGACGGTGATGGCCGCGGCGGCGGACTCGTCACCGAGACGCAGTTCCGGGACATACCGGCGCACCGGCGCGTCGAGGTCGATTTTTCCTTCATCCACCAGCTTCATCACGAGAGTCGCTGTCCACACCTTCGTGATGGAGCCGATCTGGAACACCGAGTCCGGGGTGGCCTCGACCCCGGTGCCGGTGTTGAGCACGCCCGCGGCATGATCGACCATCTCGCCGCCCGCGGACACGGCGATCGCCGCCCCGGGCACTCCGTGTTCACTCAGCAGGGTGGGCAGCCGGTCCTCGAGCCACCCGCTGACGTCGTCGAGGTTCACCATCGGGTGAAAGTAACCGGCAGCCAGGGCGAAAAGTTCGTCCGCGCGCACAAGCGCGCGGCCTGGTCTCCGGCCTCCCGGACGAAGATCGCCTTACCGTCGGCGGTCGAACCAGGACCGGACGCGGTCGACCGGCCCGGCCGGGCCACCGCCGGGAGCAGCGAATTCGCGGGCCGCCGGCTGCTGCCGGCGGTGTGCTCGCGGCGCGGCGGTGGCTCCGGTGCGTTCGGTCGCCTCGGTGGCCGCGAGCGTTTCCTCGTCCGGCCACTGCCGGGCGCCAGGCACTCCGCCACCTTGCCCCGGCTTCGGATGCGGGACCGGCCGCTGGTTCATCACCGAGTAGCGGGCGAACGGGTCATCGGCGACCTGCCGGGCTCGCGGACGGGCGCGCAAACCCAGCAACCCGAACAGTCCCAGCAGGCCCAGCAACCCCCAGACCCCGTTGCCCATGATCGACATCCCGGCCCTCACCGCGTGCCCCCGGAGCCGTTCCCCGGGGCGTCGTCTCATGCGTACCCCGGTGCGCGCGCGTTCGTCGGCCGAACCACTGGATGGGGTGAGCGAAACCGCTCAGATGGCCGTCTCTCCCTTGCCCAGCACCACGATCCCGCCCGGACTGACGTGGTAGTGCCCGCGGTCGCGGTTCAGATCGACGCCGATGTGCGCACCCGGCGGGACGACCACGTTCTTGTCCAGGATCGCCCGCCGCACCACCGCGCCCGCCCCGACCCGGACACCGTCGAGCAGCACCGACCCCTGCACCACGGCACCGTTTTCGATGTAGACGTCCGGCGAGAGGACCGAGTCGACCACCTGTGCGCCCGAGATGATGCAGCCGTTGCTGACAATCGACTGCTGTGCGGTGCCGCCCTCCACAAACTTCGCCGCCGCGCGCTGGCCGGGATAGGCCAGGATCGGCCAGCGCCGGTTGTACAGGTTGAAGACCGGATGGGTGGAGATCAGGTCGGTGTGCGCGTCGAAGTAACTGTCGATCGTGCCGACGTCACGCCAGTACCCGTGATCGCGTTCGGTTTCGCCCGGCACCACGTTCGTGGAGAAGTCGTAGACCGCCGCGTCACCGCGTCCGACGAACGCGGGAATGATGTCGCGGCCCATGTCGTGTTTGGACTGCAGGTTCTCCGAGTCCGTGCGCAGCGCGTCGATCAGCGCCTGCGTGGTGAAGATGTAGTTCCCCATGGACACATAGGACTCGTCCGGCGAGTCCGGCAGGCCGGGCGGATCGGCCGGTTTCTCCAGGAACGCGTCGATGTGGGTGCCGTCGGACGTGGAGATCACGCCGAACGCGCTCGCCTCCTCCCGCCGCACCCGGATCCCCGCGACGGTGGCACCCGCACCGGATTCCACATGCGACCGGAGCATCTGCGCCGGGTCCATCCGGTAGATGTTGTCCGCGCCGAAAACCGCGATATAGGCCGGATTTTCGTCGTACACCAGGTTCAGGCTCTGGTGGATCGCGTCGGCACTGCCCTGGAACCAGCGTGGCCCAAGGCGTTGCTGCGCCGGCACCGGGGTGACGTACTCTCCGGTCAGCGACGACAGCCGCCACGTGGTGCTGACATGCCGGTCCAGTGAGTGCGATTTGTACTGCGTCAGCACGCAGATCCGCCGGATCCCGCCGTGCACCAGATTGGACAGCACGAAATCGATGAGCCGGTGCACACCGCCGAAGGGCACCGCCGGCTTGGCGCGGTCGGTGGTCAACGGCATCAGGCGCTTGCCTTCGCCACCCGCGAGCACGATGCCCAATACGCCCTCATTCACGACGACCTCCGTAGCTCCTCATAGATCCCGGCGGTCCTGGCGGCGATCGCGGCCCAGCCGAACTCCCCGACGGCCCGCGCCCTGCCCGCCGATCCCATGGCCCGCGCCCGATCGCGGTCACCGGTGAGTTCGTTGACGCGCGCCGCGAGCCCCGCTTCGAACGCGGCGGGGTCGTTCTCGTCGTAATGCACCAGCAGCCCGGTCTTTCCGTCCTCGACGACCTCCGGGATGCCACCGACGTCACTGGCCACCACGGCGGTTCCGCATGCCATCGCTTCGAGGTTCACGATGCCGAGCGGCTCGTACACCGACGGGCAGGCGAACACGGTCGCGTGCGTCAGCAGCTGGACGACCTGGTCGCGGGGCAGCATCTCCGGGATCCAGAACACCCCGTCCCGCTCGGCCCGCAACCGCCCCACGAGCTCGCGGAATTCCGCGTCCAGTTCGGGTGTGTCGGCACCCCCGGCGCACAGCACGACCTGCGTGCCGGGCTCGAACGCGGACGCGGCGCGCACGAGATGCGGCACGCCCTTCTGGCGCGTGATGCGGCCGACGAACAACACGTACGGCCGGTCGAGGTCTATACCACGTGCACGCACCCCGTCGGTCGCGGAAACCGGTTGGTACAGCGCGGTGTCGATGCCGTTGTGCACCACCTGCACCCGCTCGGGCGCCACCGCGGGGTAGACGTCGAGGACGTCACGGCGCATCCCGGCGCTGACCGCGATGATCGCGTCGGCGGCCTCGTACGCGGTCCGCTCGATCCACGACGAGACCTGGTAGCCGCCGCCGAGCTGCTCGGCTTTCCACGGCCGCAACGGTTCCAGCGAATGCGCGGTCAGCACGTGCGGGATGCCGTAGGTCAGCTTGGCCAGATGCCCGGCGAGGTTGGCGTACCAGGTGTGGCTGTGCGCGAGGTCGTACCCGGTGAGCGCGTCGGCCATGGACACCGCGATGTCCATGGTGGTGAAGGCGGGCTGGTGGTACCCGCGGGCGCCGGTGTGCCCGTGCGCGCCGTCGCGATCGGCGCCCCAGCAATGCACGTCGAGCTCGACGAGCGAGCGCAGTTCCCTGGCGAGGAACTCGACGTGCACCCCGGCGCCCCCGTAGACGTCGGGCGGGTATTCGCGGGTGAGCAGGCCGACTCGCATGCTCTGACCCTAAGGGCACAGGCAACCATTCAGCAGCGGAATCCCTGTGACCAGGCGGAAAACAGCCGGAGAACCCGGGAGCAAGGGGCCACAGGCTCCCGGGACGGGCAACGGCTGCCTTCACTCGATCGAGTGGTACCGCCGCTGGGCCCGTCCCGACGCGGTGGTTGTCTCTTCTCTTCCACCGGGCCGGCACCCGGCGCCGCCACGCCACCCGCCGTCGCCCTCAGGGGCCGCCGGTCCGATCGCCACGCCCCCCGAGCGATCGGACTGGCCCCCACCGGCACCGCGGTCAGGCCGCGGGAAGGTAGACCTGCTCGAGGCAGCCGTCCGGAAACGTCCGCGAGGACCTGAGCTCGAAGCGGCGGAACGGGCTGCCGTCCGCGGTCAGTCGCACCCCGCTGCCGACGAACCGTGGCACCGTCAGCACCCCCAGCTGGTCCAGCGCGCCGATGGACAGGAACGCGTCCAGCGTCCGCTGCCCGCCGACCAGATGGACGTCGCCGCCGAGATCGGCCTCCTCCATCAGCTTGCGCAACTCGGCTGGATCGGGCGCGCTCACCACCTCCGCGGGTGTCCCTTCGGGCAACGGGCTGGAGGTGAGCACGAACACGCGTAACCCCGGCCACGGCCATTCGGGCGCCTCCAGCGCGGGCAGGAACGTCGTCCGGCCCATCACCGCACCCCGGCAGTCCGCGAGGAACTCCGGCAACCCGTAGGAGGTGCGCCCGGTGAAGGCCGGCATCGACAACTGCACCGGCCAGCCCTCCTGGGTGGTGATGTAGCCGTCGATACTGACTGCCAGGTACGTCTTGATCTTCATGGTTCCTCCGCCGGTCCGTTCGCCTGTCGATGAAGTGGACCACGCGGCCCGCCGGAACTCATCGCCGCGGCGCGCGGCCCCTTGCTGTAGGGCCGTCACGCGCGAGTTGAGCGTTGGGAGCGCGCGAGTTGAGCGTTGGGAGCGCGCGAGTTGAGCGTTGCGTGCGGCGGGAACGCGCAACTCGCGCAGCCGGAAAGGTCAACTCGCGCGGATATTCAGGAGGCGATCCCGGAGACCGAACGCACTGCGGGGCGGCAGCGCCTCCGCCCGGGGGCTGGTGGTCGGGCTGGCGGGCGGGACTCAGGTTCCGCCACCCGCACCGCTACGCAAGCCATATTCACAACACACCGTAGGGTCGGGGGCCATGCGCATCCTGATCTCTGCGGACATGGAAGGCGCCACGGGCGTCACGTGGACCGACGACGTGGTGCCCGGAACCGCGCAGTGGCAACGTTTCCGCCGCCTGTTCACCGAGGACGTCAACGCCACGATCGCCGGCCTGCACCATGGCGGTGCGACCGACGTGCTGGTCAACGAAGCCCATTCCTCGCAACGCAACCTGCTGCTGGAAGATCTCGACGCGCGGGTGCGGATGCTGACCGGGCGGCACAAACCGCTGTCGATGATGCAGGGTGTCGAGTCCGGTGTGGACGGTGTGGCGTTCATCGGTTACCACGCCGGCGCCGGGGAGGACGGGGTGCTCGCCCACACCTACCTGGAGAACCAGATCACCGGCGTGTGGCTGGACGGGGTGCCGGCGAGCGAGGGCAGGCTGAACTCGGTACTGGCCGCCGAATACGGGGTACCCGTCCTCATGGTCAGCGGTGACGACAAGACATGCGAGGACGCCCGCGACTACGCGCCGGACGCGATCGGCGTGGCGGTCAAGGAATGCGTGAGCCGCTACGCCGCCATCTGCATCCCGCCCGAGCGCACGTCGGCCATGTTGCGGCTCGCCGCCGAGCGGGCGATGGCGCGTGCCGGCCGCACCGAGCCTCAGGTGGCGCCGCATCGCATCGAGGTGGAGTTCGACGCCACCCACCTGGCGCAGGCGGCGGCCGTGGTGCCGACCGTCGAGCAGACCGGGATCCGTAAGATCGGGTTCGAGGCCCCGGACATGACCGGGGCGATGAAGGCGTTCAAGGTGGTCACCGCGATCGCCGCGGGGGCGGTACAGGGGAGTTATGGCTGACGTCGTGGATTTGTGTGCCCAGCTGGTGCGATTCGACACCACGAACCGCGGGCAGGGGGACGCCGAAGGCGAGCGGGAAGCGGCGGAGTTCGTGGCGAGCGTGCTGTCGGGCGCCGGGGTCGAGCCGAAGGTGCTGGAGTCGGCGCCGCGGCGGGCCAGCGTGCTCGCCAGGATCCCCGGCACCGACCCGACGCTGGCGCCGCTGCTCGTGCACGGGCACCTCGACGTCGTGCCCGCGGACCCGGCCGAGTGGTCGGTGCCGCCGTTCGCCGGTGAGATCCACGACGGCTACCTGTGGGGCCGCGGCACGGTGGACATGAAGGACTTCCTCGCGATGGTCCTCTCGCTCGTCACCGATGGGCTGCGGCCGCGCCGCGAACTCGTGCTGGCGTTCCTCGCCGACGAGGAGGACCGCGGGGCGTGGGGCGCGCACTGGCTCGCCGCCGAGCACCGCGAGTTCTTCGACGGCTGCGTGGCCGCGATCAGCGAATCCGGCGGCTACACCTATCACGTGCCCGCCGCGGACGGGCGGACCGTGCGCCTGTACCCGGTCGGTACCGCCGAGCGCGGGACCGCGCACATGCGGCTGACCGCGCACGGGCAGGCCGGCCACGGCTCCCGGCGCAACGACGAGAACGCGGTGGTGCGGCTCGTCGACGCGCTGCACCGGGTCGCCGCGCACCAGTGGCCGGTGCACCTCACCCCGGCCGTCGAGGCTTTCCTCACGCGCACCGGGGAAGCGCTCGGCATCGACGTCGATCTGTCCGATGTGGACGGTACGCTGGCGCGGTTCGGCCCGGCGGCGTCGCTGGCGGAGAACACCGTCCGCAACAGCTGCACCCCGACCATGCTCGACGCCGGCTACAAGGTCAACGTGATCCCGGGTGTCGCGCACGCACAGCTGGACACCCGCACCCTGCCGGGCACCGAGGCGCAGCTGCTCGCCCAGATCGACGCGCTGCTCGGGCCGGGGATCGAGCGCGAGTTCGTCTCACACACCCCGCCGGTCCAGGCGCCGGTCGACTCGCCGTGGTTCACCGCGATGGCCGACGCCCTGCGCGCCGAGGACCCCGAGGCCGTGGTGGTGCCGTACTGCATGGGCGGCGGCACCGATGCGAAAGCGTTCAGCCCGCTGGGCATGGACTGCTACGGGTTCGCGCCGCTGTGGCTGCCGCCGGGGTTCCCGTACCGGGAGATGGCGCACGGCGTCGACGAGCGGGTGCCGGTCGAGGGACTGCAGTTCGGCAAGCGTGTACTCGGGCGGCTGCTCTCTTCGGTCTGAAGAGTGCAAGCGGCTCCGCCACGTGAAAAAGAGTGGAACTTGTCCTGTTTCAGCCAGGTTTCGCGGGAATCCTTGACGCGCGGCGGGGTGACCGGCTGAGGTTCGGCATATGGTCCGAACCAGCGTCGTGCCGGTACTGGTGTCCGCCATCGCTCTCGTGGCCGGGCTGGCGTCCGCAACCGCCGCGCCGGGCGTGACGGGGTTCTCGTCGTCGTTCGAGCCGGGCGAGCCACAGCCCGCGGTGGACGTGGCCGAGCGGGCCTCGGGTGTCAACGGCGCCAACGGATCCGCCATCCCCGGCGACGTCCGCGGCAAGGTCACCGACGTCACCGCCAGCTCCGAGAACACCGACGGCGGTGAGGTGGCGGTCAACCTCCTCGACGCGAACCCGGACACGAAATGGCTCGCGTGGGCACCCACCGGCTGGGCGGGCTTCACGCTGTCCGAACCGGTCACGCTCACGCACTACGCGCTGACCTCCGCCAACGACGCGCCCGAGCGCGACCCGAAGGACTGGACCTTACAGGGCTCGGCGGACGGACAGGTCTGGACCGACCTCGATCACCGCAGCGGCGAATCCTTCGGAAAGCGCTTTCAGACCAACACCTACCAGCTCGCCCCGGCCGCGCCGTACCGCTACTACCGGCTCGACGTCACGGCGAACAACGGCGGGCCGATCCTGCAGCTGTCGGAACTGTTGCTGGCCAACGACGAACCCGCACCGCCGCCGTTGCCGTCGATGCGCAGCCACCCCGACAGCGGCCCGGTCGGCGGGTATGCCAGCAAACCTCGCGCCGGGTACACCGGCCTGCACGCCTTCCACTACACGGGCACACAGACCAGTGACGGCCGCGGGTATTCGTACAACAAGATGTTCGACGTCCGCATCCCGGTGCGGGGCGACACCGAACTGGCGTACAAGATCTTCCCGGAGTTCACCACCGCCGATCCGCGGTACCCGAGTACGAACGTGGCAGTGGACTTGGCGTTCACCGACGGCACCTTCCTGTCCGATCTCGGCGCGACCGATCAGTACGGTTTCGGCCTCTCCCCGCAGGGCCAGGGTGCCGGAAAAGCCTTGTACACCAACCAGTGGAACCTGATCCGCGCGAAGCTCGGGCAGGTGGCGCGCGGTAAGACGATCGCCAGGATCCTCCTCGGCTACGACAGCACGGCCGGGCCGGCGAGCTTCAACGGCTGGGTCGACGACGTCCAGATCGCGCCGGCTCAGCAGCCCGCCGTCGCGCATCTGTCCGACCACGTCCTTACCACGCGCGGAAGTAATGCGAATGGAAACTTCTCGCGCGGAAACAACTTCCCGGCGACGGCTTTACCGCACGGCTTCAACTTCTGGACGCCGGTGACCGACGCCGGTTCGGACAGCTGGCTCTACCGCTACCAGGAGAGCAACAACGCGCGGAACCTGCCGCAGCTGCAGGCTTTCGGGCTCAGTCACGAGCCGAGCCCGTGGATGGGTGACC
Organism: Amycolatopsis pithecellobii; assembly: GCF_009707865.1. GTDB lineage: Bacteria > Actinomycetota > Actinomycetes > Mycobacteriales > Pseudonocardiaceae > Amycolatopsis_E > Amycolatopsis_E pithecellobii. The sequence goes on along the minus strand of NZ_WMBA01000077.1, from coordinate 12,499 downwards.
GGCAGACATTCCAGGTCATGCCGTCGGACACCGGGGGTGTGCCCGACGGCAGTCGCACTGCCCGCGCGCTGGCGTTCCAGCACGCGAACGAAACCGCGCGGCCGTACTACTACGGCGTGAAGTTCGAGAACGGCGTCGGCGGGGAGATCGCGCCCACCGACCACGCCGCGATGTTCCGCTTCACGTTTCCCGGCGACAACGCGAACCTGATCTTCGACAACGTCAGCAACGCCGGCGGCCTCACCCTGGATCCGGCGACCGGGTCGCTCACCGGCTACTCCGACGTGAAGAGCGGTCTGTCGGCCGGCGCCGGGCGCCTGTACGTGTACGCGACATTCGATCAGCCGGTGACCTCGGGCGGGATGCTGCCCGGCGAAGGCCGTGACAACGTGCGCGGTTACCTCAAGTTCAGCGGCAAGACGGTGACGATGCGGATCGCGACGTCGCTGATCAGCGTCGAGCAGGCGAAGAAGAACCTCGGCCTGGAAATCGCGCCGGGCGCGAGCTTCGAGTCTGTGCGGGACGCGGCACAGGCGGCCTGGGACCGGCAACTCGGCGTCATCGAGGTGCAGGGGGCGAGCCAGGACCAGCTCACCACGCTGTACTCGAACCTGTACCGCTTGTTCCTCTACCCCAACTCCGGTTTCGAGAACACCGGCAGCGCCCGGCAGCCGGAATACGCCTACGCGAGTCCGTTCACGCAGCAGGTCGAAAACGGGCAGCTGTACGTGAACAACGGGTTCTGGGACACCTATCGCACCACCTGGCCCGCCTACGATCTGCTGTCCCCGGATATGGCCGGCAAGATGATCGACGGGTTCGTGCAGCAGTACCGCGACGGGGGCTGGATCGCCCGCTGGTCCTCCCCCGGCTACGCGAACCTGATGACCGGCACCAGTTCCGATGTGGCCTTCGCCGACGCCTACCTCAAGGGCGTCCGGAACTTCGACATCCACAGCGCCTACGACGCGGCGATCAAGAACGCGACCGTGACGCCCCCGAACGACAGCGTCGGCCGCAAGGGGCTGGACAGTTCGATCTTCCTCGGGTACACGCCGACGACGACCGGCGAGGGCATGTCGTGGGCGATCGAGGGGTACATCAATGACTTCGGGATCGCGAACCTGTCGAAGAAACTCGCCGACGAGGCCCGGCCGGGCGACCCGCGTAAGCAGGAGTACCTCGACAACTACACGTACTTCCTGAACCGGGCGCAGAACTACGTGCACCTGTTCGACCCGGGCACCGGCTTCTTCCAGGGCCGCAACCCCGACGGGAGCTTCCGGCTGCCGCCGGGCCAGTACGACCCGCGCAACTGGGGCGGCGACTACACCGAGACCGATGGCTGGGGCATGGCGTTCACTGTGCCGCAGGACGGGCAGGGCCTCGCCGATCTCTACGGCGGAAAGCCCGGGCTCGCGAACAAGCTCGACCAGTTCTTCGCCACGCCCGAAACCGCAACGTTCCCCGGTGCCTACGGCGGCACGATCCACGAGATGCGGGAGGCGCGGGACGTGCGGATGGGCCAGTACGGGCATTCGAACCAGCCCGCGCATCACATCCTCTACCTGTACGACTACGCGGGTCAGCCGGCCAAGACCCAGGCCAAGGTCCGGGAAGCGCTTTCCCGGTTCTACGTGGGCAGTGAACTCGGCCAGGGCTACCCCGGCGACGAGGACAACGGCGAGATGTCCGCGTGGTACGTGTTCAGCGCGCTGGGCTTCTACCCGCTGCGGATGGGCAGCCCGGACTATGCGGTCGGCTCGCCGCTGTTCACCAGGGCGACCGTGCACCTTCCCGGGCGGGACCTGGTGATCAACGCGCCGAAGAACAACGCGGCGAACGTCTACGTGCAGGGGCTGCGGGTCAACGGCAGGCCGTGGACTTCGACGTCACTGCCGCACGACCTGCTCGCCCACGGCGGCACGCTCGACTTCGACCTGGGCCCGGACCCGTCGCGCTGGGGCACCGGTCCCGGCGACGCGCCCGCCTCCATCACCACGGGCGACCAGGCACCGGCGCCACTCGCCGACGTCACCGGCCCCGGCAAGGGCACCGCGTCCGAGCCCGCACTGTTCGACAACACGTCGAAGACCCAGGCCCAGGTGACGACCGTGCAGTACCAGCTGTCCGCGCCCGGCGACCCGGTTTCGTACTACACGCTCACCTCGGGCACCGGCGGTGACGCGGACGGCTGGACGCTGAGCGGCTCGAACGACGGCGCGCACTGGACGACGATGGACAGCAGGCAGCACCAGACGTTCACCTGGCGGCAGCAGACCCGGCCGTTCCAGGTCGCGCAGCCCGGGGCGTACACGTACTACCGGCTGGAGCTGTCCGGCCCGGCCACGCTGGCGGAGGTGGAGCTTCTCGGCAAGCCACGGTGAGCACCGGCGGTTACCGTGGGAATGTGATCCCTGACCGGTTCTGTTCGTCGTTCGAAGAAGGGGACCCTGTCCCGCTCGCCGGCACGGTCGGCTCCGGTCCTTCGCGCTCCCCCACCGCCAAGCCGGGCGTCGGCTTCACCGGGGTCCGAGCGTTGAGGTACGAGCGGCCGCGCCGGGTGCGGCTGTTCGAGGTGGACATCGTGGCCGGCAAGCACACCGAACTGTCCTATGTGGTCTTTCCCGAGGACGGCCTGGGAATCGCGCTCGACGTGGAACTGGATGATGGCAGCACCCTCGCCGGGGCACTGGATCCGAAGACGCTGTACCCGGACCAGTGGAACCTCGTGCGCCGCCTGATCCCGGCCGGCCGGACCGTGCGCGCGATCGTCCTGGACGGACCGGACGCCACCGGCTGGCTGGACGACGTCCGCATCGCCGACCGGCCGCCGCGTTACCACGCCCCCGTCGACTGGGTGCACACCACCCGCGGCACCCAGTCCAGCGCGGAGTTCTCGCGGGGCAACACCTTTCCCGCGACCGCTGTGCCGCACGGGTTCAACTTCTGGACCCCGGTAACCGACGCGTCTTCGACAACTTGGCTGTACGAGTACCACCGCCGCAACAACGCCGCGAACCGGCCACGCCTGGAGGGGTTCGCACTCAGCCACCAGCCGAGCCCGTGGATGGGCGACCGGCACACGTTCCACATCGTGCCCGAGGGCGACCTGACATTCGGGCACGACCACGAGATCGATCGCCCTTACCACTACGGCGTGCGGTTCGACAGCGGAATCACCGCCGATCTGGCACCCGCCGACCACGCCGCGTTGTTCCGGTTTTCCTTCCCCGGCAAGGCATCCGTCCGGTTCGCCTGCAACCGCGGCGGTATCCGGCTCGACCCGGCACAGGGCGTGGTCACCGGATACACCTCGGTGCGCAGCCGGCTTTCCGCCGGGGCGCGGCGGATGTTCGTCTACGGCACCTTCGACCGGCCCGGCACCAAGCAGGGCAAGACGCTGTCGTTCGGCACGTCCACCGTCGAACTGCGGATCGCGACCTCGCTGATCAGCTTGAAACAGGCCCGGCACAACCTGGACGCGGAGATGCCCGCCGGGACGACGTTCGAGCACGTGTGCGACAGCGCGCGGCAGGCGTGGCAGGACCTGCTCGGCCGGGTCGAGCTCGACGGCGCGAACGAGGACCAGCTGATCACGTTCTATTCGTGCCTGTACCGGTTGTTCCTCTACCCGAACTCCGGCCACGAGGAGACACCGTCGGGACGCAGGCACGCCAGCCCCGTCGTGCGGCGGCGGTGGCCCAGCACCCGCAAACGGACCGGCGCGAAGGTCATGGACGGGCCGATGTCGGTCAACAACGGGTTCTGGGACACCTATCGCACCACCTGGCCCGCGTATGCCCTGCTCGCGCCGGGCCGGTGCGGAGAGCTGATCGACGGGTTCGTGCAGCAGTATCGCGAAGGCGGCTGGATCGCGCGCTGGTCCTCCCCCGGCTACGCGGATCTGATGACCGGCACCAGTTCCGACGTCGCGTTCGCCGACGCGTATCTCAAGGGAGTGCGCGGGTTCGACGTGCACGCCGCCTACGAAGCCGCGATGAAGAACGCGACCGTGGCCCCGCCGGAGCGCGCTGTGGGCCGCAAGGGACTGGCCGAGTCGATCTTCCTCGGCTACACCCCGTTGACCACACCGGAAGGGCTTTCCTGGGCGCTGGAAGGGTATGTCAACGACTTCGCCCTCGCGAATCTCGCGCAGGCACTGGGAAAACCGGACGAGGCGAAGTACTTCCGCCAGCGCGCCGCGGGCTATGTGCACCACTTCGACGAGCGCACCGGCTTCTTCCAGGGCCGCCACCGCGACGGCCGGTGGCGCTGGGCGCCGGACAAGTACGACCCCACCGTGTGGGGTTACGACTACACCGAAACCGACGGCTGGAACATGGCGTTTTCCGTGCCCCATGACGGGAACGGGCTGGCGAACCTGCTCGGCGGACGCGCCGCACTGGAGTCCAAATTGGACACTTTCTTCGCCACTCCGGAAACCGGCCGGAATCCGGGTTCCTACCGCGGGATCATCCACGAGATGACCGAGGCGCGGGATGTCCGGCTGGGCCAGTACGGGCATTCCAACCAGCCCTCACACCACGTTCCGTTCATGTACCACTACGCGGGTGTGCCGGCGAAGGCACAGGCCGTGGTGCGTGAGGTGCTCACCCGGTGCTATCTGGGCAGCGATATCGGGCAGGGCTACCCCGGTGACGAAGACAACGGCGAGATGTCCGCGTGGTACGTCTTCGCGGCGCTCGGGTTGTATCCGCTCGCGGTCGGCAGCCCGGTGTACGTGCTGGGCGCGCCGCTGTTCCCGCGTGCGGATGTCGTGCTGGAGAACGGGAAACACCTGACGATCACCACGTCCGGCAGCGGAGCGTACGTGCAGAGCCTGCTGGTCGACGACGAGCCGCACGAGCGGTCCTGGATCTCACATGACGTGCTCACCGCCGGGGCGAGGCTGGAGTTCACGCTCGGCGAGGAGCCGTCCGGCTGGGGCAGCCCGCCGCCGTCGCTGACCGGTGGAGACGCGGCGCCGCGGCCGCTGACCGATCTCGCCGGGCACTCGCGCCCGGATCTGGCCGCGTTGTTCGACGACACGAGCCGCACCCAGATCACGTTCGCCACCGCGACTCCGGTGATCGAGTACACAGTGGACGGTCCGCCCCGGCCGGTGGAGATCTACACGCTGACGTCCGGCACCCGCGGCGCGCCGGAGGCCTGGGTACTGGAAGGGTCCGACGACGGCCGGCGTTGGGTGCTGCTCGACCGCCGGACGGACGAGACTTTCCCGTGGCCGCGGCAAACGCGGCCGTTCGCGCTGTCCCGACCTGCCGCGCACGCGCGTTACCGGCTGCGCTTCACCGCCTGCCACGGACGGAAACTGACCCTCGCCCAATGGGAACTCCTCGCCGCGTGAGCCCGGCCGGTGATGAACCCCTCATCGGAGCCGGGCGAAACCCCCGCCACACACCGCCCATGCGTACTCTCGACCACACGAAGCCAGCAGCCGCCCAGCCCCGCACTGGAGAGAAACCCGTGGCCGGTCGCCGATGATCGACACTCTCACCACGACCGTCGAACGGTTGCGTGACCGGCTCATCGCGGCCGATCCCGGCCTGCTGCGGGCACGGCGCGCGACACTGGGGGTCGGCGGCATCGTGCTCGCGATCGCGGTGCTCGGCATCCTCGGCCGCCCCGTCCCGGAGATCCTGGTCGCCGCGATCGCGGCCATGCAGTCGGCGTTCACGGTCAACGACCGCACCGAGTCCGCCCAGGCGGTGACCTTGATCCTGGCGATGTGCGGCGGCGCGCTGTCGCTCACCGTCGCCGCGCTCGGCAGCACCCGGCCACCGCTGGACAGCGTGCTGTTCATCCTGCTGATCTTCCTGGCCGTCTACGCACAGCGGTTCGCCCCACGCGGCCCCGCGATCGGCGCGCTCGCGTTCTTCATGTTCTTCTTCGCGATGTTCCTGCAGATCCGCTTCGACCAGCTGCCGCTGTACCTGCCGGCGCTGGCGCTGGGCATCGGCAGCAACGCGGTGATGCGGTTCGTGATCCTGCGCCGCGACCCGGAACGCGAACTGGTGCGCATCCGCGGCGCGTTCCGGGCCCGCCTCGGCAGGCATGCGGCCGCCGCGGCGGCCTATCTCGCGAGCGGCGGCAGCGAGCGGCGCCGCACCCAGTTGCGCCACGCCGACACCCGGCTGCACGAAGCGGTGCTGATGATCGAGGACGCGATCGACGAGGTGCTCGACCCGCCGGCGTCGGAACTGTTGCGGCGCCGCGCGATCGAGGTCGAGCTCGCCGCCCAGTGGCTCTCCCACGCCGCCCGCCGCACCAACACCGAGAAGCTGCCGGACGAGGTCCGCGACGAGCTCGTCGGCAGCATCCTGCGGTTCGAGTCCCTCATCGAGCACGACCCACGCGAGCTGCCGGTCATCAGCGAGACCGGGCAGTTCAGCCGGATGCTCGTCAGCGGCAGCCGGCTCGGTGACAAGGCCGAGCCCGGCGACGAGCTGCGCCGCGCGATCGCCGAGCTGGCGCTGGCGGACGTCAACGCGCAGCGGATCGCCGAGCACGACTACTCCGCCGAGGCCGAGCTGCCCGAGGAGCCCGCACCCAGGAAGAAACCCTTGCTGGCGTTCGACAATCAGGCCCGCGCCGCGCTACAGGCGATGATCGGCGGCACCCTCGCCGTCATCGGCGGGGAACTCGTCTCGCACCAGCGCTGGTACTGGGCGGTGCTGACGGTGTTCGTCGTGTTCCTCAACACCTCCACCACCGGCGCGGCGTTCGTGAAGGGTTTCCGGCGGGTGTCGGGCACGGTGGCCGGGATCTTCGGCGGGATGCTGCTCGCCCTGCTGGTCACCGGCAACTTCGCGCTGACCGTCGCGCTGATCCTGGTGTGCGTGTTCTGCGTCGTCTACACCGCGCGCGTGTCGCAGCTGGTGATGTCGTTCTTCATCACGTGCATGCTCGGTCTGCTCTACAGCCTGCTCGGCACGTTCACCGTCGACGTGCTGTGGCTGCGGGTCGCGGAGACCGCGGTCGGCGCCGCCGCCGGGATCCTGGCCGCGGTCGCGGTCCTGCCGGTGCGCACCCGCACGGTGCTGCGCTCGGACTTCAAGGCGGTGCTGGCGGCGCTGCACGAATTCCTCGATCAGGCCGAGGTGCTGCTGTCGGGACAGGACAACGTCAACATCATCGAGCTGTCGCGCGAGCTGGACCGCACGGTCGAACAGGTCCGGACCACGATCGAGCCGCTCATCCACCCGATCAGCCTCGCCAGCCGCCGCAGCTACGGGTCCTATGTGGTCACCACGCTCGACCGGATCGCCTTCCGCGTGCGGCATGTCGCCGCCCGCGCCGAACCGGGTCTGCTCGCCGGGGACGACCGGCTCACCGAACTGGTCGACCGGGTCACGCAGAATGTCGAGGTACTCGCCGAGACGCTCGACGGCGCCACGCCACGCAAACTCGACCGCGATACTGAGACGCCGATCACGGTCGAGTCCGACAGCCGCCACGCCCGGTCGGTGCTGACCAGCTTGAGCCGCCTTGACGAGGCGGTTCTGGTGCTGGGCCGGGTTTTCGAGGTTCCGGCGGCGGAATCGGTCAAGCCGGGTGTGGGGCGACGCACCGCGTCAGCGCAGGCAGCGGCCGATAGAGTCACGGACAGAAGCCAAGAGAACGTCCGCAGGAGTACGCCATGACCCAAGCCCCCGTCAACGTCACCGTCACCGGCGCCGCCGGTCAGATCGGATACGCGTTGCTGTTCCGCATCGCGTCCGGTCAGCTGCTCGGCCCGGACACCCCGGTGAAGCTGCGGCTGCTGGAGATCCCGCAGGCGGTCAAGGCGGCCGAGGGCACCGCGATGGAACTCGAGGACGGGGCCTTCCCGCTGCTGGCCGGCACCGACATCTTCGACGACCCGAAGCAGGCCTTCTCCGGCGCGAACGTCGCGTTGCTGGTGGGTGCGCGGCCGCGCACGAAGGGCATGGAGCGCGGTGACCTGCTGGAGGCCAACGGCGGCATCTTCAAGCCGCAGGGCGAGGCGATCAACGCCGGTGCCGCCGAGGACATCAAGGTGCTGGTCGTCGGCAACCCGGCCAACACCAACGCGCTGATCGCGCAGTCCCACGCGCCCGACGTGCCCGCCGAGCGGTTCACCGCGATGACGCGTCTCGACCACAACCGGGCGACCGCGCAGCTGGCGAAGAAGCTGGGCGCGCCGGTGTCGGAGATCAAGAAGCTGACGATCTGGGGCAACCACTCCGCGACCCAGTACCCCGACCTGTTCCACGCCGAGGTGTCGGGCAAGAACGCCGCCGAGGCCGTGAACGACCAGAAGTGGCTGGAGGACGAGTTCATCCCGACCGTCGCCAAGCGCGGCGCCGCGATCATTGAAGCCCGGGGCGCGTCGTCCGCCGCGTCGGCCGCGTCCGCCGCGATCGACCACGTGTACACGTGGGTCAACGGCACCGCCGACGGTGACTGGACCTCGATGGCGGTGCCGTCGGACGGGTCGTACGGCGTGCCGGAAGGCCTGATCTCGTCGTTCCCGGTGACCACCGCGAACGGCAAGTGGAAGATCGTGCAGGGCCTGGAGATCGACGAGTTCTCCCGCGGCAAGATCGACGCCTCGGTGGCGGAACTGGCCGAAGAACGCGAAGCGGTGCGCAAGCTCGGCCTGGTCTGACGTCTTGCCCGTCGGGGACCGTTCTCGTCCGTTCTGTCCGGCGAGAACGGTCCCCGACGTTGGCGCTCGCCCCTCGACATCGGCGAATTACCACGATCAGGCCGCGGTGAGCCCCCGGCGCTGGAGGAGCGGGGTGATCTCCGGGTCGCGGCCGCGGAAGGTGCGGAATGCTGTCATCGCGTCGCCACTGCCGCCCTTGCTGAGCAGTTCGCGGCGGAAATGGTCACCGTTCGCCCTGGTCAAGCCGCCGTTCTCACGGAACCACTCCACCGTGTCCGCATCGAGGACCTCACTCCAGATGTAGGAGTAATAGCCCGCCGAATAGCCACCGCTGAACACATGCGCGAAGTAGGTGCTGTGGTAGCGCGGCGGGACCACCGGCAACGCCACCCCTGCCTTCTCCAGCGCGGCCGCCTCGAACCGGTCCACGTCACCGATCTCGTCATCCGGCGTGATGCTGTGCCACGCCTGATCCAGCAACGCCGCCGACAGATACTCCGTGGTCGAGTATCCCTGGCCGTACTGCGCCGACTCCGCCAGCCGCGCCACCAGCTGCGCCGGCAACGGCTCCCCCGTGCGGTGATGCTTGGCGTAGTTGGCCAGCACCTCGGGCCACAACATCCACATCTCGTTGACCTGCGACGGGTACTCCACGAAGTCGCGCGGCACGTTGGCGCCCGAGAACGCCGGGTACCGCACCGCCGACAGCAACGCGTGCAGCGCATGCCCGAACTCGTGGAACAACGTGATGACCTCGTCGTAGGTCAGCAGCGTGGGCTCACCGTCCGGCGGGCGCGAGATGTTCAGGTTGTTCACCACGACCGGGCGCTCGCCCAGGAGATCCGACTGATCCACGAACGTGTTCATCCACGCGCCGCCGCGCTTGGAATCCCGCGTGTAGTAGTCGCCGAGGAACAGACCCAGCGGCGAACCGTCCACATCGGACACCTCGAACACCCGTACCCCGGGGTGGTATGCGGGAAGGTCGTCCCGCTCGGTGAAACTCAAGCCGTACAACCGGTTCGCCGCGTAGAACACCCCATCGCGCACCACGCGATCCAGTTCGAAGTACGGCCGCAGCGTCGCGTCGTCGATGTCGTAGCGCGCCTTGCGGACCCGCTCCGCGTAGAACGCCCAGTCCCACGGCTCCAGCATCGCCCCAGGGACGTCCTGTTCCAGATACCGTTGCAGCTCCCCGGCGTCTCGCTTGGCGTTGGCCACCGCGGCGGGGGCCAGCCGCTCCAGCAACGCGGCCGCCGCCTCCGATGTCCGGGCCGTCTCGTCGGAAATCACGTACGCAGCGTGATGCGGGTAGCCGAGCAACGCGGCGCGTTCCGCCCGGAGCACCGCGATCCGGGTGAGCACCGCGCCGTTGTCGTTGTCGTCGCCCCGGTTCCCGCGTGCGGTCGAAGCGCGGAACAGCCGTTCCCGCAGCGCACGGTTCTCCAGTGAAGCCAGCAACGGCTGCGACGTCGGCAGGTTCAGGCTCAGCAGGTACTTGTCCGGTTCGCCCCGTGCCGTCGCGGCCTCCTTCGCCGCCGCCACCGCGTCCGCGGACAGACCGGCCAGCTCGCCCGCGTCGTCCACCACGACAGCCAGATCATTGGTGTCGCGCAACAGGTTCTCCTGGAACCGGGTGCTCAAAGTGGACAGCTCCTGGTTGAGCTCACGCAGCCGCGCCTGCTCGGTCTCGCCCAGTCCGGCGCCCGCCCGCTGGAAATCGGTGTGCACGCGCTCGAGCAGCCAGGCGGATTCGGCGTCCAGGCCAAGGGATTCGCGGCGCTCGAACAGGTCCCGGATCCGCGCGTACAGGCGCGGATCGAGGTGGACCGCGTCGTGGTGCGCGGCGAGCTTCGGCGCGATCTGCGCCTGCAGGTCCTGCAGCACCGGGTTGGTGTCCGACGAGGTGAGGTTGAAAAACACCGACGCCACGCGGGAAAGCAGCCGGCCGGAGCGCTCCAGCGCGACCACCGTGTTGTCGAACGTCGGCGGCTCGGGATCGGCGGCGATGGCTTCGATCTCGGCCGCATGCGCCGCCAGGCCTGCTTCGAACGCCGGCGCGTAGTGCTCCTCGCCGATACGGTCGAACGGCGGCAGCCCATAGGGCAGTCGGCTCGGCTCCGCGAACGGATTGTCCGGTGCAAGCTCGCTCACTGGCGGCCCTTTCGTCCCGTCGAGCCCCCGATCTCGGCGTCGGAGGATGTCTTCTTCCTACCGCGCTTCGGCGGTTCGGGCACCACCCCGGCGAAATCCGAGCTGTGGTCGTTGACGCGCACCACGAACGGCCGCGTCTCGGTGTAGCGCACGACGGAGATCGACGCGGGGTCCACGACGATCCGCTGGAACGCGTCCAGATGCTGGCCGAGCGCGTCGGCGAGGATCGACTTGAGCACGTCACCGTGGCTGCACAGCAACCACACCGCGTGCTCGCCGTGCGCTGCCGTGATCCTGGCGTCGTGCTCGCGGACCGCGGCCACCGCGCGGGACTGCATGGCCGCGAGCCCTTCGCCGCCGGGGAACACCGCCGCGGACGGGTGTGCTTGCACCACCCGCCACAGCGGTTCCTTGAGCAGCGTCTTGATCTCGCGGCCGGTCCACTCCCCGTAGTCCACTTCGGACAGCCGGGGTTCGACCGTGCGGGGCAGCCCGCGTGCCTCCAGCAGCGGCGCCACGGTTTGCTTGCAGCGCAACATCGGCGACACGACCGCCTCCGCCAGCGGCACGCCGGCCAGCCGCTCCGGCAGTGCCTTGGCCTGGGCGCGGCCGGTCTCGTCGATGCCCACCTTGGGGGCCCGGCCGGCCAGCACGCCGGAGCCGTTCGCGGTCGACCGGCCGTGCCGCAAGAGGATCACTGTTGCCACGAGCGCCAGACTACGTGGTGGTCAGAACGTCGGGCCCGCCTTGGGGTCGAGTACACCGGTGCCCATGAGCACGAACAGCGCGATGCCGAGCGCCACCCGGTAGATCACGAACGGCAGGTAGCTGCGCGTCTTGATGTAGCGCATGAGCCAGGCGATCACCGCGTAGCCGACGCCGAAGGACACCAGGGTCGCCAGGATCGTCGGCCCCCACGGCGGGCTGGTCCCCTCGCCGATCTTGGTGACCTCGTACAAGCCGGAGCCCAGCACGGCGGGCACCGCGAGCAGGAACGAGTACTCGGTGGCCTCGGCGCGGGTGTAGCCGAGCAGCAGGCCACCGGTGATCGTCCCGCCGGAGCGCGACACGCCCGGCACCAGCGCCAGCGCCTGCGCGAACCCGAAACCGAGGCCGTGCGGGACGGTCAGGTCGTCGAGTGTCCGCGTCTGGGCACCCACGCGGTCGGCGACCGCGAGGACGATGCCGAACACGATCAGCACGGTGGCGGTGAGCCGGAGGTCACGGAAGGTCGTGTGAATGTCGTCCTGGAACAGCAGGCCCAGCACGACGATCGGGATCGAGCCGATGATCACCAGCCAGCCCATCCGGGCGTCGGGATCGGACCGCCACCGGCTGGTGAAGATCGACAGGAACCAGGCACGGAGGATCCGCCCGATCTTGCCCGCGAAGTAGATGATCACCGCCAGTTCGGTGCCGATCTGGATGACCGCGGTGAACGCGGCGCCGGGATCCTGCCAGCCGGCGAGCGCGGCCGTGATGCGCAGATGCGCGCTCGATGAGATGGGCAGGAACTCCGTCAGGCCCTGCACGAGGCCGAGGATGAGTGCTTCGAACCAGCCCATCGGTCACCGGGCCTTTGTTGCGTGAAGTCTGTTTTGCACGGTGCGGAAGAGTATCTGCCGCGATGATCGTAGAGCCCTCGGGCCGGAAGCCGGGGGCTCCCCTTACCGCCAACCACTCCCCCACCAC
>NZ_WMBA01000076.1 GCF_009707865.1 Amycolatopsis pithecellobii | reverse complement strand
CGCCCGAAAATCTTGGTCTCCATGGTTTCCGGGCCGACGAACCGGTGGTTGGCTTCCATCCCGGTCAACGCATCCGGGCTCAACGCCGCGCGCCCCTCCAGCACGATACGGATCTCATCATCCCAGTCCAGCTCATCCGGCGCGTCAGTGACCAAACCCCACTCGACCGCCTCGACCGGCCCGAGCGAGCGGTCACGTTCTCCCTTCAGCCGGTCCAGCTGCGCACTCTCACCATAGAAACGCGACTCCACACGCGACAGTCCATTCCCCATCGGGAACACCCCGAAATTAGCCTCGGACAACACAACCGAGGCACATTCCTCACCGTCCAACATGTACTGACGATCACAAGCCAACGCGAGCTCCAGCAACATCCCCGCAAAACAACTACCCGGCTCGACCAACGCGATCAGACTACGACTGGTCACATCAAGCCGCTTGAGCGTGCGCTTGAAGTACAGCACCATCTCCTTACACAGCCAGTCACCGCCGCCCAGCACCCGCCGCTCGTGGTCCAACACCGCCACCGGGTCCCCCTCAGTACGAATGACCCAGGTGCCAAGCTCCGGTTCGTTCACCCGCAACCGCAAGATCAGATCGTCGAGCTCGCGCGTCATCGCGAGGAACCAGTCGTCCGCGCCCGGCCCGTGCACGGTGATCTCGACGAGACCGTTGCCCAGCTTCGCCGTGACATGGCGATAACGGATCTCGTCGCCGGTCTCGATGCGCTCCAGCGGCCCCAGCTTGATGCCCTTGGCGTCGGCGGGGCGGGTGCTGCGAGCTGCGATTTCGCCGGCCCGCCTGTGCACGACTTCGCGGAACTGCCGGCGCGGCACCAGTTCGTCGACCAGGCGCCAGTCCACGGCCGTCTTGCCCCGGATCCCGTCGGGACGGGTCGCGAACACATCCGCACGGTCCTTGCGGACACCCCGCTTGTCGACCAGCCGGGTCAGCCCGCCCGTGCCCGGCAGCACCCCGAGCAGCGACACCTCCGGCAACGCGACAGTCGAGGAGTTGTCATCAACCAAAATGATTTCTTCGCACGCCAGCGCCATCTCATAGCCGCCACCAGCACAACTGCCGTTGACCGCGGCGATGTACGTCTGCCCCGAGTTCTCCGTCGCATCCTCGATACCGTTGCGAGTCTCGTTGGTGAACTTGCAAAAGTTCACCTTCCACTCGTGCGGCGAGCCGGCCAGCATCCGGATGTTCGCACCCGCGCAGAACACCTTCTCCTTGGCACTGGTGATGACCACAGCAGCGACCTCCGGATGCTCGAACCGCAGCCGCTGCACCGCGTCGTAGAGCTCGATGTCCACACCAAGGTCATAGGAATTGAGCTTCAGCTCGTAGCCCTCGACGAGCCCGCCCTGCTCGTCGACATCAAGCTCGAGCCAAGCGATCGGCGGTTCGATACGCAGGTGCCAATGCCGGTACGAGGCCGGCTCCCGATCGAATGACACCGTCGTCATACCCAAATTCTCTACACTTTCGTGTAGAACGTCAACGTTGTGTGGATAATTGGTTGCGGACTTATCCTGATGGACATGGCCGATCTGAAACCGCGATCTCGTGACGTGACCGATGGGCTCGAACGTGCCGCCGCACGCGGGATGCTGCGCGCGGTGGGGATGGGTGACGAGGATTTCGCGAAGCCTCAGGTCGGCATCGCGTCCTCGTGGAACGAAATCACGCCGTGCAACCTTTCGCTGCAACGCCTCGCCCAGGCGGGCAAGCAGGGTGTGCACGCGGGCGGTGGTTTCCCCTTGGAATTCGGGACGATCTCGGTCAGCGACGGCATCTCCATGGGACACAAGGGAATGCACTTCTCCCTGGTTTCGCGGGAGATCATCGCCGACTCGGTGGAAACCGTCCTGGAGGCCGAACGGCTCGACGGGGTCATGTTGCTGGCCGGCTGTGACAAAAGCCTGCCCGGCATGCTGATGGCTGCCGCGCGGCTCGATGTCGCTGCGGTTTTCCTCTATGCCGGTTCAATCCTGCCGGGCACGGTCGATGGCCGCGAGGTCACGATCATCGACGCGTTCGAGGCGGTCGGTGCCTGTCAGCGCGGGCTCATCTCGCGCGAGGAGGTCGACAAGATCGAACGTGCGATCTGCCCCGGCGAAGGTGCGTGTGGCGGGATGTACACGGCAAACACGATGGCTTGTGCGGCTGAGGCACTGGGCATGTCGCTGCCCGGCTCGGCGAGCCCTCCCTCGGTGGACCGGCGGCGTGACCGGTTCGCGAGGGAAAGTGGTGAAGCGGTGATCGGCATGCTCACGGCGGGTATCACCGCCCGGGATGTGCTGACACGGGAGGCGTTCGAGAACGCGATCGCCGTCGTGATGGCACTGGGTGGCTCGACCAACGCGGTGCTGCACCTGCTCGCCATCGCCCACGAGGCCGAAGTACCGTTGACACTGAACGATTTCACGCGCATCGGCGATCGCGTGCCGCATCTCGCGGACGTGAAACCCTTTGGCCGGCACGTAATGACGGCGGTGGACCGGGTCGGCGGCGTCCCCGTGGTGATGAAGGCGTTGCTGGACGCCGGACTGTTGAACGGAGATTGTCTTACCGTCACGGGGAAAACTCTCGCGGAGAACCTCGCCGAACTTGCCCCGCCCGAGCTCGACGGCGAGGTCATCCGCACACTGTCGAACCCGATCCACCCCACCGGCGGCCTGACCATCTTGCATGGCTCGCTGGCCCCGGAAGGCGCGGTAGTCAAGAGCGCCGGGTTCGACTCGTCGCGTTTTGAAGGCAAGGCAAGGGTTTTCGACGGCGAGCAGGCCGCGATGGACGCACTGGGCACCCTCGAACCGGGCGATGTAGTGGTCATCAGATACGAAGGCCCACGCGGTGGCCCCGGCATGCGGGAAATGCTGGCCGTCACCGGCGCGATCAAAGGCGCCGGGCTGGGGAAAGACGTACTCTTGCTGACGGATGGCCGTTTTTCCGGTGGTACAACGGGATTGTGCATCGGTCACGTCGCGCCGGAAGCCGCACATGGTGGCCCCATCGCATTGGTGCGAGACGGCGACCCAATCGTGCTGGACATGGAATCGCGCACGCTGGACGTTGGTATCGACGAACAGGAACTGGCAAAACGTCGAGCGGAATGGACGGCGCCACCAGCCCCCGTGCGGCGCGGTGTCCTGGCAAAATACGCGGCATTGGTAGGCTCAGCAGCCAACGGCGCCGTATGTTCGTGACGTAAAGTGCGGCAAGGGAAAGGAAACTCAGAGGGCGCCCCGCGCCCGGTCAATTCCGCACCGAAAAGGACCAGGGCATCGCGCGGGGCGTCACCTTGAGTGGGTGGTCGAGTTGCGGGCCTTTCAGCCCGTTTTTCTTTTTATTCCGGGCTTTCCAGGCCTGGGCTTACGTGGGGGCGGCGGCCTTCCTGCCCCGGGACCGGTTGCACGGTGGGTTCGTTCAGGCGTGGGTCCATCGATACGCGGCCACGGTAATCGTCCACGGCCTGTTCTTCTCGCATGCGGGCGAGTGCGGCGATGGCGATCGCGTGTGCGATGCCGATGACCAGCAACATTACCCCCAACCGTCCGATTACCGACGGTAATGAGCTGCCGCCGGGGAAGGGGACCGTCGAAAGTAGCGCAAGCGCGCCAAGGACAACCAGGTGGAACAGGACGGCGATCAACCGGGTCATTGACGACTCAGCGCGTGCGTCACCTGCCGAGTGTTCCAGATAGCGCTTTCCGCTGTGGTAAATGATCTGGCCGTCGACCACGACCATCAGCGCCCCCACCACGAGGAAGATGACATAGGCGTTCGTGTCCACGACTAGCTCCTCTCCGTCACACCACGGTTACCCACGATCGGGCAAGGCAAACGGAATGTGGGTCAGGGCTGCGGAGTTGAACCCTGCATGGCCGATATTGCCGAACGTGCCCTCGCCGCTGCGAACACCATCGCGGTGGTCGGATTGAGCCGGGACCCCGGAAAAGCTGCGCACTCGGTGCCGGCGGTCCTGCAGGCACACGGATTCCGCATCATCCCCGTACATCCCGTCGCGGACGAGTTGCTGGGCGAGAAGGTGTACCGCTCGCTCAGTGAGATCCCCGAGCCGATCGACCTCGTCGACGTCTTCCGGCCCGCCCCGGAGGCGCCGGGAATCGCGCGGGAAGCCGTGGCGATCGGTGCGAAGACCCTGTGGCTGCAACAGGGAATCGTGTCCGCCGAAGCCCGGCGGATCGCGACCGAAGCCGGCCTCGACTATGTCGAGGATCGATGCACGGCGGTGGTCAGGGCGCTGGGGCAGATCACCAAGAACCGGTGAAAAACGCCGATACGCCTGGCGGCGGGCCTGTTCTGGACCGCGACGACGACCGACCCGATCGCCTGCCGCTGGGCTGAATGATCCTGGGGCCACGGTCGAGCCCACCGCGCAGTTCGTGACCCCGCCATGTCCTGCGCGCGGCGGCGAACTAGGGAGCCGGCTAGCGCGTGATGCTCTATTCCCATGGTTCGCCTGGCTCGGGAAAAACGACCCTGTCGAGAGCGGTGATCGACTTGGGCGACCTGAGCAACGTACATCCCAGCCCCGACCGTTCCTTCGCACGCAAGAACCTCAAGGCCATATGGCCGAACTACGCGGCGATTCCGCAGCTGACCCCCGAAGCCGTTTGAAGGAGCGGGTAACGGCGGGGAACCCAATGAGTTCTGCCACAGCCGACTAAGAGACTTCGTCGACCTCTGCCATCGGCGGGGCGACCTTTCGAAGATCAGTGGACCAAGCGGCCCGAGAAGTCATCGACAAGGTCGGCTGGCCGAGGGGGCACGAGGCGGTGCGGGGAGACAGAACCTGACCTCATCCGCCCGGCCGTGGTCGCCGGCACCCGCCAGAGGGTGCCACTGAGACCAAAACTGAGACGACCCGCGACCAGTAAGTGTCCCGCCGCTGGGAGACGCCCTGGTCGAAGGAGAGCCGATTGGGGGACTCGAACCCCTCCCATTCGTTCCATTGTAGACAGACTGGCGCACCAAGGACGGGCCCGGGAAGGCGACCGGTTTATCTTCAAGGCACGGCCTACCTGCGACCTTCTGATCCTGCAGACGGGGACAACGTCAACGAGGCCGCCCGCGGCATCCGCCGCTGCGCGACGCGCTCATGGACTCGTCTTGGTTTCACGGGGCGCGTCAGCATCGCGCCAAGCTCCCGCCCCAGCACTGGCCGCCGTCCTCGCTTGCTCCCACTTCAGCTTCGCGATCTGGCCGGCTGGCAGGTCTACCCGGCGACGCCAGCGCCGACCGCTCGCAATCACCGCCGCGCCACCCAACCCCAGACCGGTCAGCCCGACAACGCACCCGGCCAGTAGCATCGCGGCCGCGGCGATGAACAACCCCCGGTGAAGGTCTTCCAGTATTGGGTCTGTGCGTCGTTCCGTCATGTCTTTCCTCCAGTGGTACATCCCGGCCGCGGCCGGAAATGCCCGCACCGCCGCCGTAGGGTGCCCCCTCCGCCCGCGGGCCACATCACCTGCCGCGGATGACACCCTGCCCGGGTCGGCCTCTACGACGGTCGCGCACGAGGCAGATCACGATGCCGCCGGTCTTGCAGTCGGACGGGTAAGTCGGCCACCGAGGATGTCTGCCGCACGGCGATCGGATTCGTTCTGCCAGGCGGCATACACGCGCAGAGTTGTTGCGCCTCCGCCGCCGTGACCTAGCCTGCCAGCGACGGTACGGAGGTCGACGCCCGCGGTAAGTAGCTCAGTAGCGGCAATAGTGCCGCAGCGCATGCAGGTGGCTGTCGATGCCGAGCGACTTGCACATCTTGCTGTACCGGTGGGTGACGGCGTCAGGGTCGGCGAGACGGTTGGCGGTCGGCGCGTACGAGAACAACAGGGCATTCGGTGCTGGTTCGGCGTCGAGGTCGCGCATTGTGGCCTCGTAGCGCTGGCGGTGTTCCGCGAGCAGCTCCGTTGTGGTCGGGTCCAATGAGATCAGCCGCATCTGGTGAGTCTTGGTGTCCTTCTCGATCAGGACGCTTGACGGCCGGGCAAACGGCGGCTTCGGCTGCGGGGGCGTCTGCGACGGCTTCTTGGCTACGTCGCACGGGTTCGACTGCAACCAGCCCACCGCACGGTCGCGGCGAAAATCGCGCTCAGCGCATAGTGGATCTTCAGGATAGTGCCGGGCGGCAACGGGTCACACTCGTGCGGCCGGCACTCGATCACCTTGCACCCGGCCTTGGCGCAGTCGTGCTCCGGGTAGCCGCCAGCCGGACGCCGGCATGGTGGGCGCTGTGCAGAACAACGCGGCATTCGTGCTCCTCGGTCGTCCTGTGCTCGATGAACGGCCGCCCGTCGCATCGCCGCCGACACCGGCGCAGCTCTGCGTAGAACGTTTCGAGCGCGCGCGTCGATCTTGGATACGGGCTGGTCGCTGAGGGCGGGTCCGATGAACTGCTTGTCGAACAGCCTGTAGTGGCGCCGTGTCGCGAGCTCCATCTCGTGCGTTTCCATAAACGCCTCGATCGCCGCGCGTAGGGTCCCCTTCGTGCGGGCATGCTTGCGGTCGTCAACCTTGGTCAGAAGGCGCCGCATGATCTTGTCGACGTGACCAGCCACGATCGCGTCTTACTCGCACCCAGGGTGATTCCCATGGCGCGCGCCTCACCGCTGCACGAAAACCTGTTTCCCCTGGTAAACCCTGGAGCCGACTAGGGGACTCGAACCCCTGACCTGCTGTTTACAAGCTGTTGGGTGCGGGGTGCGAGACGGTTCTCCTCGGCCGAACACGCTGGTCAGAGCCTCAATGCGTCCTGCTCCGTCCCCTGGAGTCCTCCGGTGAATGAGACGGCAACTGAGACGGAGCCGAAGAAAAAACGAGCCGACCGCGTAGGCAATGGAGACCAGTCCAGCGGTAATCTTGCGGGCCAGACCATCGCCTCGCACGGGGTCATTCGGTCAGCGCGACACAGAAGGGACCACCACACCGAACAGCGCCCGAACACAGCGTCGATTAGGGCCAGCACCAGGAACGTGATCAACAGGTTCCGGATCTGGATCAAGACCCTGTTCGATCGCTGCTTGAGCCAGCGGGTTTTGACTACGCCGGATGCGGTGCTCGGCGCGCAAGGCGCTGGTGTCTGCCTGCTGCGGGGCCAGCTTCTCCTTGATCTGTGTGCACGGAGAATCGCGGAAGGGGACGGCGCGTTACGATAGACGGCTACTTGTCCGACACGCTTGATTTACAGGATGGCGGCAGCGCCGGCTCTGACCTGCACGTGCCCGAGAACGGACGCCGGCGGATACTCATCGGACAGCGGCACGATGAGTATCCGGGGGCCAGGACGCAACCGCCCGCACCCCACCGCTCGTGCATAGCGCTGCCAGGAACCTATTCGCGCAACATCGCCAACGGAAGTCCATCGAGACGATCGGTGAGCCGGACAAAATTCCGCAGGGTCAAATACGCTGCGAGATCATTCCAGTTGGAACGTATACGCTCGACCGCCGACCTTGCCTGTTCGCGCGCCTGCGCAACACCAAAACCGGTACGCTTGCCGATCTTGTCGAAGCTCCTCAGGTCGACCTCAGCGAACATCTTTGTGCCACCGAGGTTCAACCCCATATCATCTTCCGTAACAAATAACACAGTCGGCAGTACGTCGTAAAGCGGACTCAGAGTCGGATTCTGGCCGTCCAGGTAACGAAAGGCCCAGTTCTTTAAATGAGCATCGCCGTTCCCAACAAGCACGTTCAACACCAAGCGGTCAATAACCTCCGCCACCGAATCTTCGCCTGTCAATTCTGCAACATAGGAAGCAACTATCTCAAAGTTGGCAGACGTATACTTTGCTGTCTCTCGCGTAGCAGGGATGTTGTGGATCTGCGCCAGCTCTTCCATATGGATGCGACGGCCGTTCTCGGCGCGATCGAATCGATCAACCACTAACACTAGGCGCTCGCCCACCCAGTCGACCCACTTCTCCAGATTCTTAATGTCGCTGATCCGCACTAGCCGAGCATCAGAGGTAAGAATTCCGGAAGCACGCGCCAGCTCTAGTGCGCCATACTCCGCCTCTGGGACGCCGTCAAATCCCGGCCGCCCGTCGGGCAGCTTTGCAATTACATTACCAGCGACACCGCGAGCGGGAATAGTCAAGCCTCGCCCATCAGAGAAGATCGAATATTTGAGCTGCGCGCCCGCCAGGCTGAACTTAAGTAGCGGGTTATCATTATCGTCGCTCTCGTCTGGCCAGTACTCCGGAACGTTGTAGGTTAAACCCGACGCCTGAATTGGAAGTGCCCTGACGGCACCTTGGAGATCAGTAGGTCCCAAGCGACGAAGGAGTTCAAATTCGCGAACGCTGTTTACGTGAGCCGCTTCAGCAACCGCGCTACGAAGTCGACCTTCGGGAAGCAAATGCGAAAACCACCGAGGCAAGGCGACGTGTGCATTTGGTTTCCAATCCTTACCATGCTCCTCGAATATCTGCCCAAGAACGGGGCGCCCGCCTTGTTCCCAATACGACGGAAGGAACTCAAACCAATTGTCCGAATAATTATTCTTGAGCAGACCGACATCCACCCATTCAGCGTCCGGCCGCTGCAACTGCACGAGTAGCGCACGCCCATCGGAGTCCGTCATTCACTCTCATCCATTTCATCGCCGATGGCCATTTGCCGCAATGGCGGACGAATGCGCTTCCCAGGCTCCAGCCTGCTGTCTAGAAATCGCTCCACGAGGGCCGCTAGCGCCTTTTTCCTAATACGAATGAAGATATCGAACTGCGAGTTAAGGAGCGCCCGCCTTGCTGGCGGATCAATGAGATGACTTGAAAGAATCTTTTCGTCAGCGATTTCGCGAATCTTGGGCGAATCTGCGCGCCAGAAACCACGGTTAGCCGCCAATGACCTTCCCTCGGGAGTAAACCGTGTCACAGCGTCCGACCCGTACTTCTGAAACTCGCTGGCAATATCGATTCGGTTTCCATTTTCGTCTAACGGCTCGAGCGAGGCCAGAGCTAGAGAGATAAGGCGCGTGTTGGCATTCTTCGTGTTGAAACCATCCATCGGCAGTGTGGGTACCGGCCGATCGGGCGTGAAATCCAATAGCGCCTTAATCGCATCGTATTCAGCCGGCGCCCGCTCGGGGTCGCGGAGTTCTGGATTGACCGATCTGATCGCGCGCCTCAGAACCGGAGTTTGGCCTCCTTCGCGGCCAAAGCCATGAACCCAGCCCCTCCAGAGCCATCTTGCGAGGAGCCTTTTGTCCCACGCAGCCGGGTTAGGATGGAGATGGAAGAATACAGCCAGCACCGGCAATGGCAACGTATTTGGCATAAGCAACTGGTGGGCGACACCCTCGCTGCGAAGAAACTCGACCGCACGAGTCAATGCAACTTCAGTCAGATCAAACCAATCGGCTGGTCGTTCCGTCCCATCCTCAAACTCATCCCGAATGTCCCGCTGAACATCACCGCCCCGAAGCGCCAACAGGCTCTGTACTACGCGGCCCTCATCGATGCTTCCGAACCCCAACTTGTCGAGCGCCGCCACAACGGACCCAGGGCTCCCAGGTTCGTCGTTTCCCGCGAACAGGGCATGAAACACCTGCGCCCGACTAATAGGCTTGCCAGCGGAATTGACGCGGTCGAAAACTTCCCGGAGCAGTTCTTGGTTGTCACCCGAGACGATGTAGGCGGGTATACGATAGTCGCGAAGAGCGCCAGCAAGATGGTCCGCCAAGTCGAAATCCTCGGCCTCTAGCTCGTCGGAGTGATTCCGAAGCCACTGAATCAGTGTGCGCGATTCTAATGCATCGCGAACGGGTATCGCCCGCGGGGGAGCCAAACCTTTGCGTGGGGTGACAAATTTCTGAGTTTCTAAATCGAAGAACACTTCAAAACGTTCATCCGTAGATTGATAGCGCGGGCTGAGCGTCGCGAATAATGAGGTAATCCTTTGCTGTCCGTCAACAACCCAATAGGCCCCTGAGCGTGCCGGTACATCGAAAGTGATCGGCCCCAAGGAAACCGTACCCGCCTCGGCGTTTTGACGCCATAAGAGCAGCGTTCCTACAGGAAATCCACGGTATAAACTGTCGAACAGTTGTCGGACGTCTTTCGCCGTCCACGCAAATTGGCGCTGAAACGTCGGGACCCGAATACTACCCTCGGCGGCTAAGGCGACGATTTCGGGAATACTGAAGCTTCCCGAGCCTGAGCCGTCAAGCGGGACACCGGCAGTCATTCTGAATCCTTCTCCTCGACGCAAGTGAGCACTAAGTAAAGTGTACCGGTTCAGGATCAAAACCCACGGATATCGGGTCAGGCCGGTCAAGCGACGCTCGTGACAGGGACACAACACAGGCACGAGCAGTCGAGGTGCATCGATGGCCTGCTACCCGCTCCGGGTCTTCGCTGAGATCTGAGTGCCTCCGGCAACCCGATACCAAGTGGAGAATCGCCAAATATGGCGGACGGCGCAGAGACCGGAGAGTGGCGACACGTTGCGCAGGCGGTCCCCTCTCCGCCAGATGGTTCCGACGCCGGCGAGGTCATCCGCTGGTACCAGCAGCACAACTGCCTGACTCAGCAAGAGACCGCTGACCTGCTGAACACCACCCAGTCGTGGGTCTCGAAGGTCGAGAAGAGCAAGCTCGTGCCTGGTCTGGCAGAACTGCGCGCTGACTACCGTGCCGTTCTCACGGCCGTCAACGCCCTGGGCGAGAACCAGCGGGAACACGTGGAGCGGCTCCGAACGCTGTCACAGCAGCAGGCCGATACGAACACACGTGTCCGCACGATCGATGACCGTACGCGTTCGATCGAGGAGAGCCTTGCCGAGGTCAAAGACCTGCTCGTGCGGGCTCTCGATCGCTAGACACCTGGCCGGCGCACCTACCAGAAGTTCCACCAAGATGCGGGAAACTGCTCCCGGTCAGGCTCAGCTCGTCCCCCGCCTGCGCAGGCCGGACGGCTTCAAGCCGCGCATCAACTCCGCCGGGTCAACGTTTACCTGGTCGGCAATCGTGACGATCACGTCGAACGTCGGGTTGGCGAGGCCGCGCTCAAGGTTCGAGTAGTAGCTGCTCGTCACGCCACTCGCGTGTGCCATGCGCTCTTGTGTCAGGCCCTCGATCTGCTCACGCGCCGCGCGCACGCGGGCTCCGAACTCCTCGGACTCTGGCGTCTTCAATGCCACGCCCGTAACCATGCTCAGTCCTGGAACTGATGACCATAGTTATGAGAACTTGCTGTATATAGCATGCTCTATGTAGCATCTCCAGGTGATGGCCCTATGCAACTCCCCAGGTCAACAGGGGTTAGTAGACGCCATGGGTCTAACGGCGACGGAAGGTGCACGAACCAAATGGGTGACGACACGACCGCTGAGGATCTTCCTGAGTTCGACGCAAGCCCCGACATACCGGGCTACCTCTATGTGAGGTTGGCCGACCATCTTGCCGAGTTGATCACGCGTGGCCAGCTCGAACGGCACGAGCGATTCCCCGCGGAGATCCAGCTCGCCAAGAACTACGGGGTCTCCCTAGGCACCGCTCGACACGCCACTCAGGTTCTCCGGCAACGAGGCTTGGTCGAGACCGTGAAGGGCAAGGGCACCTACGTCACGTACAACATCGAGCGCCCCGCTCATGGCGACGATCACGGGACACCCGGGTTTGCCCTGCCGGGAGAACCGATGCCGCGGGCGATCGCTCCCCGGCGTGGTAAGCCGCGGTGAGGCGGGTCTGGCGATGTCGTTCCATGAAGAGCTGCGATTGGATCTGCCCGGTTACGCCTACGAGCGGATGGCCGAACACATCGCCGGACGCATCGCGAGCGGCGAGCTGGAGCTGAACACGCCGCTGCCGAGCGAGCGCCGGCTAGCTGAGGAATACGGCGTGTCCCTCGGCACCGCCCGTCACGCAACGAAGTTGCTGCGGTTCCGCGGGCTTGTCGTCACTGTCCGCTCGAAGGGGACCTACATCGCGGACCGGCGCGAGCGGCCGCCCGCCGAACGAGAGGACCAGTGATGAGCGTCGAGACAGAGCCGCCCGCGTGGCGGGAATTCCCGAGCGGCCTTGTCCCTCCGGTGGACGGTCCCGTCCAGTGCGCGAAATGTCAGGGACCGGCGCGACTGTACGTCCTCGACGTGCGAGAAGACATGTGGTTTGCCTGCCTGGACCATCACACACGAATCGTGCTCGACCTGCTCACCGGCAGACTCGATGACCACCGACCACCCGAACATGATGAGGCCGCACACCTGAGCAGCACTCCGTTCGACCAGGAGCGGATGCAGGCCTGGCGTGAAGTACTGGCCTTCCGCGCGCAGATCGCGCGGTTACGCGCCCTGACGGACCAACTTCGGTTCGTGATCTACGCCTTGGACGAGACCGCGACACCCTTGCGTCAGGTGATCGACGCTGACGCCGACCTCGCCGAACTGGGCGACTCCGAGGTGCGGAACCTGCCGGACAATTTCGAAGCGGCCACTCGCTCAGCCCGCGCAGTAGAACGCGTCATCCTCGACTTCGTTCGGGCGCTCCCGCCCGAATCACCCAGTGGATCGCGCCACGTGCAATGACCATCAAGCTGGAGAAGCACCATGACGCTGGAGCTGGAACACCTCGACACAGTGATCGATAGCATCATCATCCCCCTGGTCAACCGCCAGGAAACCGCACAGGAGGCCACCACAGACCTGCTGTGGCTAGGTTGCCATCTACTGTCGCTGGGCGAGAAAACCCTTGCCGCCAACGGTCTACGCCGAGCCGACCTGAAAGCCGCCGTCGTCACCGCGGAAACGATCACGGTGGGACGGACCCCGGACATGACGCCGGCACTCGACCCGATCGTCGAAATCCAGTTGGAACAGCTGCACGCAGTTCGGGGCGTCATCGTCGACAACGCGACGAAACTGGACCAGGGCACACAGCGATACACAGCCGTCCTCGCCTCACTCGACGCCGTCATCGCAGCCATGGCCGGCCTGCACGCCCTGTTGGACCTCACCCCTGCCCTGGTTCCCACCGACTGACGGCCGCTTCGGCCCCACCCTTGCCCGCCTCGAACACGTGTTCTAACGTCGGACACGTGCGGGTCGGGTGGGGGAAGCACCCGACCCGCACTGTTGAGCAGGGGTGTGGTGTTGGTGGATGAGGAACGACAGGTCGACTGGGTACGGGAAGTCAAGCCGCCCAGACCGGTATGGGTACAGCTTCGCAAGCTGCTTCCCTTGGGCACCGGGCCGTACACCCACCGTTCCACCGGTCTCCTGCTCGCCTCTGAGGTGCCCGGAGTCCTGCACGACTGGTTCCCCAGAGTCGACGGAGGATGGATCGGGCTTGTCACGATGCCAATCGAGATCTCAGACGATGACATCAAGTCGGCCCCCACGGCCCCGCCACCGTCGTTCAGCTTCACACTCCTGGTACCAGAACAGTTTCTGCGAGGCCGCAAGCGCTGGGGACGGGATCGCGGGGAACCGCGGAGGCGGAAGTACGGGTAGAACGGCAGCACATGAACGCTGCTGCACGCCCTCTCGTCGTGGGACACTGAACGAGCGGATCAAGACGCCACCTCACGAGGCCGAAAGGGCAGCTACTTGACGAAGGCAACCGCCTTGACCGAGGAAACCGCGCACCGAACGTTGGTAGCCGTCTGCAGGCGTGTGGGCTTCGATCCCGCCGGCGCCGAACTCATCCGCATCGGATCGAACGCGGTCTACCGACTGGCGAAACCGGTCATCGTTCGTATCGCCCGCGACGGCGAAACCGCGGGGAACGCGCGCAAGCAAGTCGCGGTTGCGCGTTGGCTAGCGGCTGAGAACTACCCGGCGACGCGAGCGCTCGACGTCGACCAGCCGATCGAGTTGGGCGGACACGTGACGACGCTGTGGGAGTCCGCGTCCGAAGAGGAGGAATACGCGCCGCTTGCTCAAGTGGCCGAACTGATTCGCCGCCTTCACGAGCTTGATGCGCCGCCGTCACTCGCACTCCCGCAGATTGAGCCGTTCGCCAAACTTGACGGGTACATGCCGGACCTTGAGCGCGTCGACCGCTCCGACGCCGCGTTCATACGCCAGCGGATTGAGCACCTACAAGGCAGGTACGAAGAACTCGACTTCGCGCTGAAGCCGGGCGTTATCCATGGCGATGCCAACGTGGGCAACGTGATCCTCGACCGCGATGGTAACCCGCTCCTGATCGATCTCGACAGCTTCTGTGTCGGCCCTCGCGAATGGGATTTGGTACAGACCGCTCTGTTCTATGAGCGTTTCGGCTGGCACACCGAAGACGAATACCGGCAATTCGTGGATATCTATGGCTTCGACATCATGTCGTGGCCCGGCTACCCCGTGCTTGCCGAGTACCGCGAAATCTCTATGACCCTGTGGTTGAGCCAAAAAGCTGTGTCCGACGAGGGCGCCGCCAATGAGGTCCACAAACGGATTGAGGCGATCAGAACAGGAGGAAGCCGTCGAGACTGGGCGCCCTTCTAAGCGTCTGGCGTCCAGAGGCGGGTTTCTGACGCCTGCTCAACGAAATCCGCGACGGCTGCACTCTTGCCCAGACGGGACAGCCGCTCGCGGAACTCACCGACGTAGGCCCCACACCTCGCTGATTTGAGCCGCTCCCCTATCTGGAGCGCGTCCAGTGCGATCTTGCATGCCTGCTCTGCCTCGCCTTGGTCGAGATAGGCGTCAGCGAGAACCATGGTGGCGAAGAAGTCGCTTCGCACATAACCGCTGGCTGTGGGCCCAAGAGACTGGGATGCATAGGTCGACGCGTCGACGGACCGTCCGAGGTCCCGGTTGCAGTGCCCCAATTCGGCGGCGAGCTCCGACTCGTTGAAGTATCCGAACCAATCCGCAGGATCGTTTTCGGGATTCCGCCGCTCGAACTCGCGTACCGCAGCCGCCATGGCCCGGTCGCACTCGGCGGTATCGCCGAGCCGCGCGAGCGCGCGTGCTTCCATCGCGTAGAAGTGTGCGAGCGCGCTGGACGATCCCGCGGTTTCCGTCCCCATCCGGGCCGCGCGCGCCAGGTTCGCCGCTTCCCGGTACCGGCCGAGGAAGGTAGCTTGGTGACTCATCGCGTCCAAAATGGACGCTCCTAACAGACGGTCGCCCGTCGACTCCGCGAGCCGTAGCGCCTGAATGAAATACCGCTGAGCGAGTCCGTGCAGGCCGGCGTCGTACGACATCCACGCACCCAGCAAAGTCGCCTGTGCGGCCTCTCTGTACAGCTCACGGCCGACCTCGCTGGAGTAGGAGCCATTCAGCAGTGCGGCGACATCGGTTCGTAAGAACTCAACCAATGCGCGCCGGGCGTGGCCGCCGCCGTGCTGGCCGTCGAGCCGATCAAACATCCCTGTGGTGTCGCGGATGCCCGCGATGTCCGCGTGGCCAACCCGCCGTTGTCCGGTGCCATCAATCGCGTCCTGCCGAGTGGTGACCAGCCAAGACAACGACGCCTCGCTCCACGCAGCGATATTCGCGGGCACAGTCAGCAACGAGGAGACATTGTCCAGGTCGGCTTGCCAAAGCCCAGTCAGGGCAGCGATTCCGTCGTAAACATCGTCCGAATAGGACAGACCGAGATCAGGCGAGATCTTCCGAGGGCCACCGAAACCGACCTCATGCTGATCGACCGACCTGCCCAGCCGTTCGCCGAGGGCCTTCGTGATCGCATGCCGCGTCTGCGGGTCGCGAGGCACCATGCCGCCGAGCCAGCGGCGCACGTACGTGTGTGTGAAGGTGCGGCCCGCATGCCGGCCGACTGCGCGCGCAAAGACCTTGAGGCCGACCGAGCCGTCGTCTTTCAGGAATCCTGCTTGGCGCATCAGGGCAGCGAGCTGCTCGTTGCCCTCCATCGCCACCTCCGACTGTGCCCGACTGTTCGACTGTGCCCCCGAGTGTGCCCTGTTTGAGCTGGTCAGCGGGCGCTTTCATAGAGCCATGACACACGACACCACCGCCCCGCGGCAAACCGCTCACCGGTCCGAGGCATCCTCCAACCGATCAAGGCGCTCCTCGATCGCGGAGACTGCCGTCCGCAACTCGACCACGGCACGGCGTATGTCGGTGAGGGTGACCACTGGCTGTTCTTTCGGCGGGTCGTCCGAGACGTACACCCCGACCGACGCCCGCGGCACGAGCCACCCTTCCTCCTGGAGCAGGGCTACTGCTCTCTGGAGTGTTGGCAAGGAGACCTTGTGCTGCTGGGCCAGGTCCCGGTTACCAGGCAGGCGCTCCCCCGGCGCAAGCTCGCCGCTGGCCACGGCCGTACGGATTGACGCGGCGACTCGTTCGTATGCCGCCAAGCCCGCGGCTTCACTTCCCACGTAGCCGAGCATAGCGATCTGACCAATTCCGACCAATCTTCACACGGACAGACTAGCGACACCCTGACCAATGCTGACTAATGTCAGCATTGGTCAGGAGAACTAGAACGAAGGGATTTCCAATGAGGTCCGCACATATGAGCCGCCGACAGGCCGAAGCGCAGTTCGGCGGCTTGGACACCGACTATGACGAGGTTTCCGCTGTTCAGGCGCGTGCCGCGCAGACCGCAGACGCAGCCGAACTAGCCGACGCACACGCACTGCTCGACGAACTGGACGCGGAATTGGAGGCCGCGGGGCTCGCAGCACTGGTGCGGGTTCCGCGGTTCCTCGACACGCGCCGAGCAGGTCGCTCTCGTCGCCGGGCCGACCGGACCGCGCTCCGGTCGCTGCCGGCCCGCTTGGACATCGCCGACCTGATCGAGGGGGACGCCGCCTGATGGACCGATTACCGATCACTGACCCCGGTGCGGCGCATCCCGCCAAGAACGCCGCCGCACCGGGACTCCCCAAGCAGCCAACAAACCGTTCGGAGAGGACTCCCATGGTAGGCAACGACGACCGCGCCCACGTGGTCGAAGCGCGCGAACGCGCTGCCGAGGCGGTGCGTGCCGCCCGCGACGCGCTCGGGGCTTGGGTGGATCTCATCCGCGAGGACGCCGAGCAGCGCATGGGAAGTCGCGCGATGGCGCTGGCGATTCAGGCAGGTAGGCACTGATGCCGCCGCAGAGCTTGAACCTGCCCATGTGGGCTGAACTGGAGGACACCGCCGGCGAGGTGATCGAGCTGCGCCCGATCAAGGTGAAATTCCGCTACAGCACGGACGATCCGTACGCGGTCGTGCTGGATTTCGCGGTTGGTGTTGACGAATGGGTGCGCTGGGCAATCGCCCGCGAGCTGCTTGCAGCCGGGTTGCGGGAGGACTCCGGTGACGGAGATGTGTTCATTGCCCCGGACTCGGATCTGCCGTGGCGCATCTGGCTGACCGTCTCGTCACCGACTGGCGTGGCGATGTTCGCCTTCCACCGCCCAGACCTGGAATCCGCCCTGGCGAAGACCGAAGCGCTGGTGCCGTCCGGTACCGAGTCAACGCGGATCGACTGGAACCACGAATTCGAGCTGTTGGGTGGTGACGCGGCCTGATGTCCCACACCGTTCTGTACTTACTGGCCGGGCTTGCTGGGGTCGGACTGTTCGCGACGTGGCGTTCGGGCCGAAAGTCGGCACTCAGGGCCCGCAACGGGGTTCGCGAGGTCACCCGCATGACGGGAAACGCTGTCCGCACCCTACTCACCGCCGCGTTGATCGTCGGCGTGCAATGGCTGGTCATTCGCTTCTGGCACAACACAACCGCGCTCGCGATCGTGCTCACCGTCCCGGCCTTGTTCGCCGGCGCGGCCGTGGCGCGGCTGCTCGCGGTGACCGAGATCGTCACGACGTCGAGGGGGCATCGATGAAGCAGCCAAATTTCAACTCGTCGACCGCCGACGATCTCCGAAGGGACGCCGAGCAAGCCGCGCGTGTGCGGACTCTGTCGAACCACCCGGACGTAGTCGCGCTGCGAGCAGAAAAGGTCCGTACCTTCGTGGACACCCTGGTTTGGTTGGGAATCTTCCTGGGGATGGCCTTCACGATGGTCAACGTCCAGACCTTCGCGGCTGCCGGAGCTGTCGCGTGGTCGCTGCCCTGGTTGGCCGCCTGGTTGCTGGACCCGATGGTGTCGCTCGTGCTCGTGGCCGTACTGCGAGCGGAACAGATCACCGCCCGCTATCAAGTCCACATAGGAGTGTGGGCACACCGGACGAAGTGGTTCGCGTTTCTGGCTACGTATGCCATGAACACATGGCGCTCGTGGATGCACTTCGACGTGGCGGGGGTGGTCCTGCACTCTGTGCCGCCGGTGTTGGTGTTCCTCGCCGCCGAAACGGCCCCCGTGCTACGCGACCGGCTTACCGAGGCCGTTACTCGCGCCGCGGATCACGCGTTCAGCGGCCACGCAGAGCCCGTTCAGCAACCAGCGCCCGACACCGTTCATGGCGACATCGCACAACCCGCGCGACCGGCGCGAAGGAGCCCGCGCAAGCCGAAGGCCGCCCGGAAGTTGCGCGGTGACTACCTCGCCGAGGCACGCGCCGCGTGGACGCCGGGAATCGAGATCACCCCGGCGTGGGTGCGCTCCGTCTGCCCGGACATCTCGCGGGGGACCAGCAAGAACGTCGCCGACGACTTGCGCTCCGAGACGACCACGGAGGGGTTGCTGACCGTCAAGGCCGCTGCGGAGCGGCGTGAGGAGGCCGCCGCCTGATGTCCCGAGACGATGACCCGAACCTTGAGGAATCCATGAACACCCCGGAAAACGAGCCGGTGAACGGCACCAACACCGATAACGTGAACGGGCGGGTCCTGCCGTTCACGCCGCGCCCCGACAGCGCGTCCAAACCGGACGAGATCCCGGCACAGGAGCGTCGCGGCGAGTACGCCGATCAGTTGCGGCGCCCGGTCTCCGTGGACCCGCCGGCACCGCGCAAGCCTTCATGGTGGGAGACCACCCGGGAGGCGAAGATTCGACCGCTGCTCCCGGAGTGGGCGCGCTCCGGGCAGGAGCTGGCCGACCGCGTCAAGTGGGTCGCGCTCTATGCCGGGCACACCACGGCGTACCACGCCCTGAGGAGTCCGACGTACGCCGGAATCCTGCTCGTGCGCTCCCCGCGCGGGCTGTGGCGCGTAGTCGTAGCCACCCACCGATGGATCTACGACGCCGAAGGCAAACCGTTGCGCGTCGCGGCCGTGTCGGCGACCGAGTACGACAAGTACTTGAAGCTCGCCGAGGTCCGTTCGGAACGCATCCGCAAGCGCGGGCTACTCGCCTTTCTGACCTTGCTCGTGGCAGCGGCCGGGGTGTACCTGCTCGCTTCCTACAGCGAGGCGTTGGCATGGCTGCTCGCCGCGCTCGGCGTTGGCGCGCTTGGCAAGATCGGCACGCCCGCGGACAAGCCGCTGCTGGGCCGGGCCGTGGTCACGTCGAAGGCGCCGAAGCTGACCAGTGAGGTGGTGGTGCGTGCCCTCGCCGCACTCGGGATCTCGGGTATCAACCAGGCCGTCGCGAAGGGACCCGGCATCACCTTCCCGGCGCCGATCACCCGAGATGGGCCCGGGTGGCGGGCAGAGGTGGACCTACCGCACGGGGTCACTGTCACCGACGTGATGGAGCGTCGCGACAAGCTCGCGTCCGGCCTACGCCGCCCGCTGGGTTGCGTCTGGCCGGAGCCGGTCTCCGATGAGCACGCCGGCCGTCTCGTGTTGTGGGTGGCCGACCAGGACATGTCCAAGGCCAAGCCCGCTCCGTGGCCCTTGGCCAAGCGAGGGGAGGCCGACCTTTTCACGGCCGTACCGTTCGGCACCGACCAGCGCGGACGTCCGGTCGGGGTCGACCTGATGTTCGCGAACATGGTCATCGGCGCGATGCCGCGTATGGGCAAGACCTTCTCCCTGCGTGTGCTCGTGCTCGCCGCAGCGCTGGATCCGTGGGTCGAGCTGGTGTTGTGGGAGCTCAAGGGCACCGGTGATCTTGGGATGTTCGAGAAGGTCGCGCACGAGTACGGTTCCGGCGCGGACGACGAGACACTCGAAGGCGCTATGAACAGCCTTCGGCGGCTGTACAAGGAACTGGAGCGCCGCTCGAAGACGATTACCCGCATTGCCAAGGAAAACCGGGCGCTGTGCCCAGAAAACAAGGTCACACCGCAGCTCTCGCGCAACCGCAAACTCGGGCTGCATCCGATCTTCGCGGCCATCGACGAATGCCAAGAACTGTTCTCGCACGAGGACTACAAGGACGAGGCCAAGAAGCTCGCCGAAGGTATCATCAAGCGCGGCCCGGCCATGGGAATCATCCTCATACTTGCCACCCAGCGGCCGGACGCCCAGTCCCTACCGCCCGGAGTGTCCGCGAACGCTGGCCTTCGGTTCTGTCTGCGCGTGATGGGCCAGGTCGAAAACGACATGGTGCTCGGTACCAGTTCGTACAAGAACGGCATCCGGGCCACCACGTTCGGCGCGAAGGACAAAGGCATTGGCTACCTCGTGGGCGCAACCGACGATCCGCAAATCGTGCGCTCGTACTACATCGACGGTCCCGCGGCCGAGAAGATCGTCGAGCGCGCCCACGTCCTGCGCGAGGGCCACGACACGATTACTGGGCACGCGGCCGGAGAGTCCATTGCGGACAGTGCCGCACGACCGGCGTACTCGATTGTCGCCGATGTCGCTGCCGTGATCCGTGCAGATGAGCCGAAAATCTGGTCCGAGACCATTGTGGACAGACTCGCCGCACTTCGGCCGGATGTCTACGGCTCATGGGCCGAGCTGGACGGCCGCGCGAAGGCCAACCAGCTCGCGTCCGCGATCAAGCCCTGGGGCATCGCGACGATTCAGGTCTACGGCCGCACCGACGAGGGCAAGACCGCCAACCGCCGCGGCGTCGAACGCAGCGACATCTTGAATGCCGCCCGCTTTGTGAACCGAGATTGATCAACGGAGTGTAATCACGGGGGAGGCCAATAACAATGGCCTCGCTAGCGTCCGGTGACGCTAGATCTAGCGTCCGCGCTAGCGGCTCACAGCCCGTCTGATCAGGACTCTAGCTCCTAGGGTCCACCTGCGAAAACTCTGTCGCAGCCCCACAAACCCGGTCCGGCGACACCTCAACGCGGTCGTCACCAGGGCCGTCCACGCTCAAATTCAGGTACGGAGAGTGATCGAACGATGCAACGCACGAACACTCCGCAGCCCGCCACCGCGCCACGAACCGCGGAAAGGACCCCCATGCCCACCAATGATCTGACCGATCCCGAACGTGCCTTTCTCGGTTGTCTCCTCCAGCTCCCAGCTACGGCCGCTCGCCGCGTGTTGGCCGGGATGCGCGCCGACGACCTGGCCAGCGCGGCCGCCGCACCGGTGCTGCAACTGGTGATCGAACTAGTTGCCGCCGGGACCGATCCCGCGCCGGTCGCGGTTTACGCCCACGCCGTCGCCACCGGGCGCGCGGCAGGCCAGGCACGGCGGGAGTGGTTGTCGGGGTGGATCATCGACGCCTACCGCGACGCGCCACCTCCAGCCTTAACCAATCACCTCAAAGCGGTGGTGCTGGAGGCCGCGTGGCGCCGCGCCCTGTTCGCGCACGCCCGCCGCATCGAGCAATCACTCGACACCACCGATCCGGCGGTGCTGCGGGAATTGGCCGACGACGGCATGGCGGCCGCTGCTGAGCTGTGGAGTCGCTACCAGAGCGCGCTCCACCCGCAGCCCCGGCCGGCGCGGGAGGTGCCTGCCTGATGGTTCGCCGCCACACCGTGACTGCGGCGTCCGTATTCGCGCACGGCCGCACCATGACCCCGTCGTGGGGCGACTTCGGGCTGACCGAAGCTGACCTTGCCTGGCACGACGACGCCGCGTGCGTCGGCACCGATCCGGACAGCTTCTACCCCGAACAGGGCCCCGGCATCACGCTCGACGTAGCCGCCGCGAAACGCGTCTGCCTCCGCTGCCCGGTCCGCCCGAACTGCCTGGCATACGCCATTGCCCACGACGAGCGACACGGCATCTGGGGAGGTCTGACACCGCAAGAACGTCGACGCCACAAGGCCAAGACCGGTCCGCGCCGCCAGGACGCCGAGATCGGGCGCCTGACTCGCGCGGGCAAATCCGCGCGGGAGATCGCATGCGCGCTCGCGGTCACGCCGCGCACGGTCGTCCGGGCCCGTGCCCGGCTGCGGCGTGAGGAGGTCGCCTGATGACCCATCCGGCCCGCCCGCTGCGGGTGGTGCCCGCCGCACGCGCACCAGGGCCCGCCGCCCTCGACGGTGCCGCTGTCCTCGACGAGATCGGAGCATTCGTGTCCCGCTTCAACGCCTTTCCTGACCAGCACTGTGTCCCGACGCTGACGCTGTGGTACGCCCACACCCACGCAGCCGAGCACTTCTACGTCACCCCGCGCCTAATCCTCTCCTCGGCGGAACCAGGCTCCGGCAAGACCCGCGTGCTGGAAGTCGCCCAGTACCTCGTACACGCCCCGGAGATGACGATCTCCGCCTCGACCGCGGCGTTGTTCCGGATGGTCAACGCCGCACCGATCACCATCCTCTTCGACGAGGTGGACGCGATCTTCAACCCCAAGAACGGCGGCAACTACGAAGATCTGCGCGCCATGCTCAACGCTGGCTACAAGCGTTCGGCCACCATCGCCCGCTGTGTCGGGGACGCCAAAGCCATGAAGGTGCAACGCTTCCACGTCTACGCACCCGTTGCGCTCGCGGGAATCGCCGCACACATGCCCGACACCATCACAACTCGCGCGATCACCGTCCACATGCGACGCCGTGCTCCCGACGAGCGTGTCGAGCCGTTCAAGACCCGCCGGATCGAGGCCGAAGCAGAGCCGTTGCGGGACAAGCTGTCCGCGTGGGTCGAAACCGTGGCTGACGGCCTTGACGAGGCCGAACCGCACATGCCAGAGGGTGTCACCGACCGCTCAGCCGAAATCTGGGAACCGCTTATCGCCCTCGCCGACGCGGCCGGCGGGCACTGGCCGGACACCGCCCGCGCAGCGTGCGCGCACTTCGTCGCCAGCAACGACCCGCACAGGGGGAGTCTCGGCATCCGGCTGCTTGCCGACCTACGCGACCTCTACACCCACCGCGGCGCCACCCGACTGCCGACCAGCGCCATCCTCGAAGCGTTGCGTGGCATGGAAGAAGCGCCCTGGAATGACCTTTACGGAAAGCCACTCGACGCGCGACGGCTCGCGAAGGAACTCGGCAGGTACGGCGTCGAACCCACCGTCTACAAGGCCGACGGCAAGCCCACCCGCGGCTACCTCGCCACCGGCGAACACGGCCTCGCCGACGCCTGGAAACGCTACCTGCCCGCCGACACCAGCCCTGCCCCGTAACTGCCGTAACCCGCGTAACCACGCAGATCAGACGGTTACAGCACCGAACCCGGTTACGCATGCAGCCGTAACCACCGAACGACCCGTAACCCGCTGACCAGGCCAGTTACGCCGGTTACGCCAGTTACGCGACCAACCCGCGCGCCACAGGAGGAGCCATGCCGCATACCGTCGCCGCCCATCCACAGGACTCCTTGGAGACCAGCAAATGGCTACCGCCGACGAAATCACCGAACTCGCCACCACCCTGGCGAAGCTCGCCCGAACCATCGCCGAACGTGAGTCCGAGCCGGTAACGCCGAACGTCCGGCCTCTGCCCGAGCGCGTGATGCTCACGGCCGAAGAAGCCGCGGAACAGCTCGGTATCGGCCGAACGCTGATGTTCAAGCTGCTTCGCACCGGCCAGATCGAGTCCGTCCGCATTGGACGACTCCGCCGCGTTCCCATCTCCGCGATCCGTGGCTACGCGGCCCGACTCGTCAACGGCCCCACCGTAACCGCCGCCTGAGAAAGGAAACCCCTTGCCTCGCAAGCGCACCGAAGGAACTCGCGCACCGAACGGCGCGAGCAGCATCTACCGCGGCAATGACGGCTACTGGCACGGGCGCGTCACGGTCGGTGTCAAAGACAACGGGAGGCCTGACCGCCGTCACGTGCAGGCAAAGACCGAAGCCGAAGTCATCAAAAAGGTTCGGAAGCTCGAACGTGAACGTGACTCGGGCAAGGTTCGCAAGACCGGGCAAGAGTGGACAGTCGAAAAGTGGGTAATGCATTGGTACGAAACGATTGCCGTGCCAAACGTCCGCTACAAGACGCGCAACTACTACTGGACGGCCGTGGACAAGTACGTCGTCCCGGGAATCGGCGCCCACAAGCTGTCACGGCTCGAACCCGAACACATCGAGCGGTTCTACGCTCGCCTACGGAAGGAAGGCGCGAAATCGGCCACCCTGCAACAGGTGCACATCGCGCTACGTGCCTCGCTGAACGAGGCTGAGCGGCGCAACAGGATCACGCGGAATCCGATCCGGGCCGTGCGTGCACCAAAGATCGAGGAAACCGAGATCGAGCCGCTGACCGTGGACGACGCGCGAGCGATCCTCGCGGTCGCGCACAGTCGGCGGAACGGAGTGCGGTGGGCCATCGCACTCGCGCTCGGGCTGCGCCAGGGCGAGGCGATCGGGCTCAAGTGGTCGGATCTCAAGATCCAATGGCACCACGGTTGCACCGTTGACCAGCCGTGTGGCAAGCAGCGTCCTGAGGATTGCCCCGCTAAGCAAGTCACCGGGATGCTCACGGTTCGACGAGCTTTGCAGCGCCAGACGTGGCAGCACGGCTGCGATACCGAGCACCGGTGCGGCCGTATGCGGGGAGCCGACTGCCCGAAGCGGCACAGCGGCGGCCTGGTAGTGGTCGAGCCGAAGTCGCGTGCAGGTCGGCGCGTGCTGAGCGTGCCTCCACCGCTCGTGCTCGCGCTACTCGAACACCATGAGGCCCAAGACGCCGAGCGGTTACGAGCGGCCGACGTCTGGCAGGACGACGGGTGGATGTTCGCCCAGCTGACCGGTAAGCCGATTGACCCGCGGGCGGACTACGGGGAGTGGAAGGACGTCCTCAAGGCTGCCGGCGTCCGGGAGGCTCGACTGCACGACGCCCGACACACGGCCGCGACGTTCCTGCTCGTGCTCGGCGTCGCTCAACGCGCGGTGATGGACGTCATGGGCTGGTCGAAGATCGACATGGCTCAGCGGTACCAGCATGTACCCGACGAGCTTCGGCAGAACATCGCCACCCAGCTCGGAGGGCTGCTCTGGCGGGGCTCGGACGAGGGTGATGCCGCTTCGGAAGCGTAGTCGTCACGGTCGGGCGTTCCCGGCCTGAAACATGGGACGGCATTGGCAACCTCGACCCGATCACGAACAGCACGATTGCCCGAGCTACATCGAGCTCATCCACCGCTACCTGCGGTTATGCTGCGCGCTCGCCTGGTCTCTGCATGACTCGGGCAAGGAAAAGTGCTGCGATATGCGGGTACGTACTTATATCGTCGTACAACATCTCCAACTTTTCGAGCAACGGTTCATACGCGTCATTAATCCCGGTATCTTCTCCAGCCTCTGCGCGGCAGACTGTTCCGCCGCTTGTTCTAAGTAGCGCGCCGATTTGAGATTGACTTAGCTTAAGCCTACGACGACGATCCCACCATGATGAATCTATCATCAGATTTCCCATTTAATTAACGCCAACCCTTTCTATCTATGTTTCTTATACTTGTTGCTGGTTCAAACCCCATTAAAGCTCTGACCTGCGGAAATTCTCCACTCCTTGGACATGGGGCACCCGTCAGAGGGTGCGCACTACTCCTGGGGGAATCGCTTCTCGGGGGTTCGCTTACCAGAATAGCGCAATACCCGGAATTGTGGCGACATGTTCCGGAGCGCCCTGTCAGGTATCCGACTTGGGACGGCAAGAAAGTAGGCAGTGACGGAACCGCCGCATTCGGAGACGCTGTTCGCCTCCACTCTCATGATCACCAGGCTCGCCCCGCATGCCTGGGGTCGAGCCTGTGTCGCCCGGCCCCGTGGCGGCTCTGTGACCGGTACCGTCGCAACTGCCCGCTTCGAAGTTGCCAGCCACCAAACCCGACGCCGCCGCACTGCAGGAAACTCGGTCGTCGGGACACCCGGGTGGGGTGGCTGATGGCCGGGGAACGGCTGCCCCACTACTTGCCTGACCGCCTCAACTGAGACGGAAACTGAGACTGGCGACGACCGGCAAGGGACTGACTGCGGGCAACTCCCTGGTCAGAGCGGAGCCGACTAGGGGACTCGAACCCCTGACCTGCTGTTTACAAGACAGCTGCTCTACCAGCTGAGCTAAGTCGGCATGTCAAGCGCGGCCATCATACTTCGGGCCGCTTCCTCGCCGACTAGCGAGGACCGTCGATTCGTGGATGATCGGCAAAGTGGCGCACGCCACGGTTTCTTCCTTGCAACAGAAGCCGGGGCGGCGCCGATGCTCCCCGGGAAAGCAATGGAGGAGGTGGCGCCTTATGAAAAGCAACCAGCGCGCCCGGGGCCCGGTGACCCGGCGGCGCGGCTGGCACATCCTGGAAGCGCCCCAGGATCCGAACGTCGCAAGAGAAAACCGGCGCAAGCGCGCGACCGAGCCACGGCGGCGCGCGTGGCACATCTTGGAAGCACCTACCGGTGAGCAGCCGGCACCGCCCGAAGCCGAGTACGGGCCGCCGCTGCCTGACGACACCACGGTCAACTTCGTCCTGGACCTCGTCCTGCGCATCGGCGAAGTCCAGATGGCAAGCGGCGCCGGCGCATCCGATGTCACCGCGACGATCCTCGCGCTGACGTCGGCGCTGGGCCTGCCCCACTGCGAGGTCGACGTCATCTTCACGTCCATCACCGTCACCTGCCATCGCGGCACCGCCATGGCCCCGGTGAGCGCGCTGCGCGTGGTGCGTTCCCGCAGCCTCGACTACACCCGCCTGTCCGCCACCGAACTCCTCGTCCGCGAGATCACCCGCGGCAAGGTCAGCGCGGAAGAGGCATACGCGGCGCTGCAACGCATCACCAACGCACCGCACCCATACCCGCGCTGGGTCGCCACGCTGGCCTGGGGTGGCATGGCATTCTTCGTCACGCTGCTGATCGGCGGCAGCGCCGAAATCGCCTTCGGCGCGCTCGTCATCTCCGCACTCGTCGACCGGCTCGGCCGCCAGCTCAACAAGTACGCCCTGCCGTTCTTCTTCCAGCAGGTCGTCGGGGGGCTCGTCGCCACGGGGCTCGCCACGTTGACGGTCGAGACCGGCATCGTGCCGACAAAGTTCTCGACACTCGTCGCCGCGGCGGCGATCACCGTGCTGCTGTCCGGGCTGTCCACGGTCTCTGCCGTCCAAGACGCCATCACCGGCTACAACGTCACCGCCGCCGGGCGCACCATGGAGACCGGGCTGATGAGTGCCGGGCTGATCACCGGTGTCGCACTCGCGCTGAACATCAGCAAATGGCTGGGTTTCATGCAGGTCGAGCCCGAGCTGCCGGCACAGACCGCGCTCGGACTGCCCGTGGTCGTCGTCGCCGGCGCGGGCACGGCCGCGTGCTTCGCGCTCGGCAGTTACTCGACCCTGCGGGCACTGCTGACCGCCTCAGCGGCAGGCGCGATCGGCGCCGGCGTCTACGGCGGCCTTGTACTGGCCGCCTTCGATCCCATCACGTCCTCCGCGATCGCGGCGGTCATCGTCGGGTTCTGCGGCGGCGTGCTGTCCCGCCGGCTCAAGGTGACCCCGCTGGTGGTCGCCGTATCAGGCATCACACCGCTGCTCCCGGGGTTGTCGACTTACCGTGGGCTGTATGAGCTTGCCACGCAGAGCAGCGGCAACGTCTCTACCCTGATGAAGGCGGTCGCCATCGGATTGGCGCTGGCCGCGGGTGTGGTTCTCGGCGAATACCTGGCGCAGCCGGTGCGCACCGGGCTCGGCAGGCTCGAACGCAGGCTTGCCGGGCCACGGATGGCCGGGCCGCTCCGCCCGTCGGACAGCAGGCTGGAGTAGGACATTTCAGCCACCTCGCGGTCGATCTTGTCCGGTGGCCACGAGATAGTCTTTCGTGACGCCGCGCCCGTGACAGCGAGGGAGCAGCAAGCGTGGATGAAGCAGAGACGAAGACCGGGTCGGCGGATTTCGTCGTCGTCGCCAACAGGCTGCCCGTCGACCTCGACCGGGGCACCGACGGCACCCAGCGCTGGACGGCCAGCCCCGGCGGTCTGGTGAGCGCACTGGAGCCGTTCCTGCGTTCCCGCAAGGGGGCGTGGGTCGGCTGGCCCGGCGTGCCCGGGGTCGAGGTCGATCCGTTCAGTGACGAGGGCATGGTGCTCTATCCCGTCACGCTCACCGCGGACGACGTGCGCGACTACTACGAAGGCTTCTCCAACGCGACGCTCTGGCCGCTCTACCACGATGTTGTCGAGCGCCCCGTGTTCGACCGCAGCTGGTGGGAGTCCTACGTCCGCGTCAACCGCCGGTTCGCCGAGGCCAGCGCGGACATCGCGGCAGGCGGCGCGACCGTGTGGGTCCAGGACTACCAGCTGCAGCTGGTCCCCAGCATGCTCCGCGAGCTGCGGCCGGACCTGCGCATCGGCTTCTTCCTGCACATCCCGTTCCCACCCGTCGAGCTGTTCATGCAGCTGCCGTGGCGGGCGGAGATCGTGCGTGGACTGATCGGCGCCGACCTGGTCGGCTTCCACCGGCCCGGCGGCGCGCAGAACTTCCTGTGGCTGGCCCGCACCCTCGTCGGCCTCGAACCCAGCCGCGGCGCCGTCGGCGTCCGGTCCCGGCCCGGCATGATGCAGGTGGGCAACCGGACCGTGCGGGTGGGCGCGTTCCCCATCTCCATCGACGCCGCCGGGCTCGACAATCTCGCCCGCTCGAGACAGGTCAGCGAGCGCGCCACCGAAATCCGCAAGGATCTCGGCAACCCCAGAACCGTGCTGCTGGGCGTGGACCGGCTCGACTACACGAAGGGCATCGACCTGCGCCTGCAGGCACTGCACGAGCTGCTGCACGAGGGCAGGGTGAAGCCGGAAGACGTGACGTTCGTGCAGCTTGCCACCCCCAGCAGGGAACGAGTTGAGCACTACCAGCGGATGCGCAGCGATATTGAACAGATGGTCGGACGCATCAACGGCGAGTTCTCCCGGGTCGGCCACCCGGTGGTGCATTACCTGCACCAGTCGGTGAGCCGGACCGAGCTGGCCGCGTTCTACTCGGCCGCCGACGTGATGGTGGTGACGCCGTTGCGCGATGGGATGAATCTCGTGTGCAAGGAGTACGTCGCGTGCCGTCATGACCTGGGTGGAGCGCTCGTGCTGTCCGAGTTCGCGGGCGCCGCATCGGAGCTGACCAGCGCTTTTCTGGTCAATCCGCACGATCTGGACGGGGTGAAAAACGCCCTGGAGGCGGCCATTACCCTCGACCCTGCCGAGGGCAGGCGCCGGATGCGAGCATTACGGCGTCAGGTCCTCACCCATGACGTAGACCGGTGGGCACGATCGTTCCTGGAAGCACTTGGATCCGAGTCGGCTTCCTGAATCAGCCGACTTGTCGACAACTAGAGTTCTGAGCTCCTTAAGGAGGAGTGGTGACCGCCGAGTCCCTGCCCGCCGAGCTGCGCCGTGCGATCGTGCAGATCGCCCGCACGCCGCGACTTCTGGTCGCGTGCGATTACGACGGGACCTTGGCTCCGATCGTGACCAACCCGGACGAGGCGCGACCGCTGCCCGAGTCCGTGGGCGCGCTGCGCTCGCTGGCCGGGCTACACGAGACGACCACCGCGGTGATCTCCGGGCGTGCCCTGCGTGATCTGGCGATCCTGTCGCGGCTGCCGTCCGAGGTGCATCTGGTCGGCAGCCACGGTTCGGAGTTCGACATCGGGTTCGTGCACGCGCTGGACGGTGCGGCCCGCGAGCTGCACCGCACGCTCGAGCGTGAGCTGGAGCGACTGGTCGACCAGGTGCCGGGGGTGCAGCTGGAGGTCAAGCCTGCGAGCATCGCCGTGCATGTACGCCGGGCCGAGCGTGATGCCGCACAGCGGGTTCTCGAAGCTGTCCACAGTGGACCGTGCACTTGGGACGGTGTGACGACCACGGACGGCAAGGAAGTCGTCGAACTCGCCGTCGTCCAGACGGACAAGGGCCGCGCCCTGGACACGTTGCGCCATCAGGTCGGCGCCACCGCGGCGGTGTTCCTCGGTGACGACGTGACCGACGAGAAGG
Organism: Amycolatopsis pithecellobii; assembly: GCF_009707865.1. GTDB lineage: Bacteria > Actinomycetota > Actinomycetes > Mycobacteriales > Pseudonocardiaceae > Amycolatopsis_E > Amycolatopsis_E pithecellobii. The sequence continues at coordinate 6,557 of NZ_WMBA01000076.1, read as the reverse complement.
CCTTCGCGCGGCTGGCGGGCCCGGACCTCGGGGTCAAGGTCGGCGACGGCGAAACCCTTGCCACGCACCGGGTTCGCGGTACCGAGGAAGTCGCGATGGTGCTCGCGTTCATCCTCGAGGAGCGCCGGAACTGGCTATACGGTGAGCAGGCGCCGCCGATCGAGCGGCTTTCCATGCTGGCCAACGAACGCTCGGTCGCACTGGTCACGCCGGATGCCAGGCTGACCTGGCTGTGCCACCCGGGGCCCGATGCGCCCGCGGTGTTCGCGGATCTGCTCGGCGGTACGGGTGCCGGCCACTTCTCGATCAAGCCCGCACGCGGCGATTCGGCGCAGCGCAACGGAAGTCTGCCGCTGGGCCAGCGTTACCTGCCGGGCACGATGACCGTGGAAACCCGCTGGTCCCGGTTGCTGGTCACCGACTATCTCGAGCCGGCAACCCCGTCGCACCGCACGGATCTGGTGCGGGTGATCTCGGGATCCACGGCGGCGTCGGTGGTTTTCGCGCCACGACCGGAGTTCGCCGCGGTACCGGTGCGCCTCCAGCCGGACGCGGATGGTCTCCGGGTGATCGGCACGTCCGAGCCGATCGTGCTGCGCTCACCCGGGGTGGCATGGGAGATCAGCAACGACGGGCTGCACGACACCGCGACCGCGGTCGTGACCCCGACCCTGGAACAGCCGGTCGTGCTCGAACTCCGTTGCGGCACAACGGATCTCGGCCCGATGGAGCTGTCCGAAGTGGACCGTCGAGCGAAAGCCGGCACGTACTGGAGCGAGTGGGCGTCGGCGCTGAAACTGCCGAACGTCGAGCCGGAACTGGTCGCGCGCTCGGCCCTGACCCTGCGCGGGCTGTGCAACAGTGACACCGGCGGCGTCCTCGCGGCGGCGACCTCGTCGCTCCCCGAGGAGATCGGCGGTGTGCGGAACTGGGACTACCGGTACTGCTGGATCCGCGACGCGGCGATGACCGTGAGGGAGCTCGTCGGCCTCGGCTCGCTGACGGAGGCCGACGGGTATCTGACGTGGCTGCACGGCGTGCTGACGACACTTGCCGGCCCGGAGCGGCTGCACCCGCTGTACACGCTCGCCGGCACGACGCTGGGCGCGGAAGCCGTGATCGACACCCTGCCCGGGTACGCCGGTTCGCGTCCGGTGCGCGTCGGCAACCTGGCGAACCACCAGGTGCAGCTCGACGTGTTCGGGCCGGTCGTGGAGCTGGTGTGCTCGCTCGCCGAAGCGCGTGGCGAGCTGCGTGACCAGGACTGGCAGATGGTGCGCGCGATGGCGGAAGCGGTCACGCGGCGCTGGTCCGAGGCCGACCACGGCATCTGGGAGGAGCGGCACGTGCCGCGGCACCGGGTGTACTCGCGGGTCATGTGCTGGGTGACGATCGACCGCGCGATCTCACTCGGTGAGATCTACGAGCGGGAAGTCCCACTGGACTGGCACGAGCTGCGCGCGACGATCGCGAACGACGTACTGGACAACGGCTGGAACGAGCAGGTGCAGGCGTTCACCACCGCCTACGACGGAACCGACCTCGACGCTGCTTCGCTGTTCGTGGGCCTGTCGGGGCTGCTGGACCCGTCCGACGAGCGGTTCCAGTCGACGGTGACGGCGATCGAGGCCGAGCTGCGCAGCGGGTCGACCGTGTACCGCTACCACCGCGACGACGGTCTGCCCGGCGGCGAGGGCGGGTTCCACCTGTGTGCGGCGTGGCTGATCGAGGCGTACCTGCTGACGGGGCGGCGCACCGAGGCCGAGGAACTGTTCGAGCAGATGGTCGACGCGGCCGGCCCGACGGGCTTGCTGTCCGAGCAGTACGACCCGATCGCGGAACGCTCACTGGGCAACCACCCCCAGGCGTATTCGCACATCGGCCTCATCCGCTGCGCGAAGCTGCTGGCGGCACAGTAGGTCGCGGTCTGCCGCGTCCGCGTGACCAGGCGTTTTCGGCCTTGTGGTTGTGTATCCCGGTAAACTTCAACCACGGCTCACGACCGGAAGGATGCGCGGAATGACGGCACAGCTCGCGCACGAGGAGCGCAGGACCCTGCTCGGCCCGGTCACAGTCGACGACTGGCTGGCCGCCGACGCGCCTGCCGACGGCTCGCGCCTCGAGCTGATCCTGGGGTACTTCGCGATGTCACCGCCTCCGACGGGCTTCCATCAAGATGTCACGGCCGAGCTGACCGGCTTGCTGCGGGCGGCGCTCAGGGCAGCGGGGCGAAGTGACCTTCGTGGTCTGCCCGGCGTCGGGGTGCGGATCAGCACGCCCCTGCGCATCGCGCTCATTCCCGATCTCGTCGTGGTCAACGTGGGCGTACGTCGCGCAACTTTCGAGGCCGATAACCTGCTCCTGGCCGTCGAGGTGTGGTCGCCGGGCAACAGGCGAGCCGAGCGCGAGACGAAGATCGGCGCGTATGCGCAGGCGGGCGTGCCCTTCTTGTGGCTCGTGGAAACCCCGCTCGGCGAGCCGGTGAAGTTCCGCGGCTACCGGCTGGAAGGCGTCGAGTACGTGCTAAAGGTGCAGGCCGAGGCGGGCGAGACCGTCACCGCGCCCGGCCCGGTTCCCGTCAAGATCGACACCTCCGAACTCGGCTAAGCCCGGAACGCCGCGTTCACCGCGTCCGCGACGCTGCCCACCTCCAGCACGCGGATGCCGTCCGGCAGCTTCCCTGGGTCCGGCGGGACGATCGCGTGCGTGAAACCCAGCCGCGCGGCCTCCGCCAGCCGCCGGCCGACGCCGGTCACCCGCCGGATCTCCCCGGCCAGCCCGACCTCCCCGAGCGACACCAGCCGCGGGGACAGCGCGTCCTCCCGTACCGAGGACGCGATCGCCAGCACCACGGCCAGATCCACCGCCGGCTCGGTCACCTTCATCCCGCCGACTGTCGCCGCGTAGACGTCCTGGTCGCCGAACCGCACGCCGCCGCGTTTCTCCAGTACCGCGAGCACCATGCCGACCCGGGCGGAGTCCAAACCGCTGACCGCCCGGCGAGGCTGCGGCAGGCTCGACTTCGACACCAGGGCCTGCACCTCGCACAACAGCGGCCGCTTCCCCTCGACCGTCACCGTGATCGCGGTGCCCGGCACCGCGTCGGCACGGGGATTGATGAACAGCCCGGACGGGTCCGGCACGCCGACGATCCCGTCGTCACGCAGTTCGAAACAGCCGATCTCGTCCGCGGGCCCGAACCGGTTCTTGATCCCGCGCACCATCCGCAGTGTCGAATGCCGGTCACCCTCGAACTGCAGCACCACATCAACCAGGTGCTCGAGCACGCGCGGCCCGGCGACCGAACCGTCCTTCGTGACATGCCCCACCAGCACGATCGGCAGGCCGCGCTCCTTCGCCAGCGCCACCAGCCCCGCCGTGACCGCCCGCACCTGCGTGACCCCGCCGGGCGCACCCTCGGCCTGCGAAGACGCCATCGTCTGCACGGAGTCCACGATCAGCACCCCGGGTTCGACCGCGTCGACATGCCCGAGGATCGCCGACAGGTCGCTCTCGGCAGCCAGGAACATGCGCTCGTGCAGGTTGCCCGTGCGCTCGGCCCGCAGCCGGACCTGACCGGCGGACTCCTCCCCCGTCACGTACAGCGCTGGTTTCGCCGCCCCGGCCGCCCACTGGTACGCGACCTCCAGTAGCAACGTCGACTTGCCGACGCCGGGCTCACCGGCGAGCAACACCACCGCGCCCGGCACGAGCCCGCCGCCGAGCACCCGGTCCAGCTCCGGGACCCCGGTCGCCCGCGCACGAGCCGATTCCAGGTCGACCTGACCGATCGGCCGCGCCGGCGCGCTGGGCGCCCCCGCCGCGACCCTGGCTATCGCGGGCCGGGCGTCCCCGCGCTCCTCGAGCGTGCCCCAGGCCTGGCACTCAGGGCAGCGGCCGACCCATTTCGCGGCTTCATGCCCGCATTCCGCACAGCGGTAGCTGTTGCCCTTCTTGACCACGGTCGCCGACGTTAGCGGGCGGCACCGACAATCTCAGTGACCCGTTTCGGCCTGTTGCGGCAAGGTCTGGCAGTCGGGCAGTTTCTGGGTGGGCGCGTTGACCGGGACCTGCACGGTCAGCGGGCCGGCGTCGCGGAAGACGAACGTGACCGAGGTCAGCTGCCCAGGCCAGATGACCTGCTTGAGGCCCTGCAGCTCGATGCTCGCGTGGCCGATCTCGGCCTTCGCGCCACTCGGGGTGGCCGAGGCGCTGCCGGACTCGGCCTTGTTCGCGGGGCCGACCACGAGGCTGGTCCTGGCGGTGAGGGTCTTCTGGCCACTGATGGCCGCGCCGGCGGCGTTGGGGGAGGTGACCGAAGCCAGCTCGTCGTCGGCGCTGCCATCGTTGGTGATGATGACCGAAAGCGGGGCATTCGAGCCGGGCGGGTACGCCTGCTGGCAGCTGTTGGTGTTGGCAATGCCGGCGTTGCGCACGGAGATCTTGCCGACCGTCGCGAGTGCGCCGTTGACCGCGGGCAACATGGTGTCGGTCTGGGTGATCTGCCCGGCGCCACATCCGGCCAGTGCCAGCGCGGCGCCGAGGCCCAGCACGCCCGGAGTGAGCACACGACGTTTCTGCAGCCTCACGGTCTTCAGTCCCTCCTAGAGCCCGTTACCACTGCGCAGACTAGCCCGGCGCCATCCGCGGGAGCGCACCTGGTGGCCGCTGGTCCCCGTCAACCGTCCACAGTGGATTCCTGATCAACGGGGGAACCACCTGCATGAGCACGCCAAAAGTGGATTTGTCAACCCCTTGACACCTGCCACATGGCCCCTGACCTGCAAGGACGATCTCGGCCCGCTGGCTGGTCCCCATCTCAGCGTGCTAACATGGACCCAGCGAAAGGGGCAGAGGACACATGGTTTTCAAGGTCGGAGAGACCGTCGTCTACCCGCACCACGGTGCCGCACTCATCGAAGCGATCGAGACCCGGGTGATCAAGGGCGAGGAAAAGCAGTACCTCGTCCTCAAGGTCGCGCAGGGCGATCTGACGGTTCGCGTTCCCGCAGACAATGCCGAAATCGTCGGCGTGCGGGATGTCGTCGGCCAGGATGGTCTGAACCGCGTTTTCGACGTGCTGCGTGCTCCCCACACCGAAGAGCCCACGAACTGGTCTCGTCGGTACAAGGCCAACCTGGAGAAACTCGCCTCGGGCGATGTGAACAAGGTGGCCGAAGTGGTGCGCGACCTCTGGCGGCGTGAGAAGGACCGTGGCCTTTCCGCTGGCGAAAAGCGGATGCTGGCCAAGGCGCGGCAGATTCTGGTGAGCGAACTGGCCCTGGCGGAGGGCACTGACGAGGGCAAGGCGGAAACCCTCCTCGACGAAGTGCTGGAAACCGCGACGGTCTAGCCGGCACGAAGCGCACCAAAAGGGTCTGTGAAAAGCGGCTCATGAATACGGCTGCGCTTGTCATCGCCGATACCGATAGCCTCGACGTTCTTGTTGCGGGTGAGGCAGTGCTTGGACACGCCGTTCGCGGCGTGCTCGGTGCGGGCTGCGTGGATCATGTGCGGATCGTTGCCCCGGCCCGACAACTCAACAGTTACGAATCGATCGTGCGGGCAGTACCCGGTGCCGGAAATCGGTGCCGGGTACTGCCATGTGATGGCTCTCGCGTTGAATCGATCCGGGTTGCCTTCGAAAGCCTGCCTGCCGGCCTCGAGGTGATCTTGCTTTGCGACGCGGCACGCCCATTCGTTCCGTCGCCGGTCATTCGAGCCGTCGCGGAAACCGTGGCGCCCGAAGTGCCCGCCGTCGTCCCGGTTCTGCCGGTGACCGACACCGTGAAAATCGTGAATTCCGATGAAGTGATCATCGCCACCGAAGACCGCGCGCGGCTGCGTACCGTTCAGGCCCCGTTCGGCTGCACGCCCGAATTCCTTCACACAATGTGCATTCGCGGGATCGACCCGCTCGCACAGCCACCCGATTCCGTCCACCTGATTGCCGGCCACCAGAACGGAATCCGGATCAGCACGCCGTTCGACCTGGCCGTCGCGACAGCACTGCTGAACGAGCCGGTAAGCCGAGAGGAGAACGCGTGAGGGTCGGCACGGGCGTTGACGTCCATCCGGTCGAGCAAGGGCGTGCATGCTGGGTCGCCGGGCTGCTGTGGGAAGGCGTCCCGGGCTGCGCCGGGCATTCCGACGGTGACGTCGCCACCCACGCGTTGTGTGACGCGATGCTGTCGGCCGCCGGGCTGGGGGACCTCGGCTCGGTGTTCGGCACCAGCGACCCGCGCTGGGAAGGCGTCCACGGGGCGGAGTTCATCGCCGAGGTGCGGCGGCGCGTCGAGGCGGCGGGCTGGCGGCTCGGCAACGCATCGGTGCAGGTCATCGGCAACGCGCCGCGGATCGGGAAGCGGCGTGACGAGGCGCAGCGGGTGCTGAGTGACGCGGCGGGTGGCCCGGTCAGCGTCAGCGGCACGACCACCGACGGCCTCGGGCTCACCGGCCGCGGTGAGGGCATCGCGGCCGTGGCCACCGCACTGCTCGTCGCCGCCGAGTAGGTCACAACCCGCGACAGATCCGCCCGCGACCTCATCCGCCGGCCC
>NZ_WMBA01000075.1 GCF_009707865.1 Amycolatopsis pithecellobii | reverse complement strand
CGCGTCGCCCAACGCCTCCTCGCCATGGCCGCAAGCATCTGGCACAACTGGAACACCGGCCTGACCAGCAAACGATCACTCACCGCCTACGACCACTAACACCAACTTCACGGAATCAACCGTCTAGCCTGCCGGGGTCGGCGAAGCGCTGAAAAGCATCGTGGGCCTGGGAGACATCCGGCGGGCGCCGGGCTCGCCGCGTACGCGCGCGACGCGGTTGTGCAGCGCGCTGCCTGACATGCGCACCCATCTCGGCGGGGCCGGTGTCCGCGACACCAGGAGTTCAGTGAGTGGACGCCTGTCATCTGCGCAATGGAATGTTCGTGTTCCGGCAGCCGCAGGAATTGATCAACGCTGTGGCGGACTCCGCGCAGGCCAGGTCAATACCCCGCTGATTGCGTCGCCTACTACGAAAACAAACCGCGCCGCCGATAAGCTTCGGCTTCCCGCTGAGCGAAACACCTTGTTTTCTCAGCGGAACAGCGTAGCATTGGAAGCCTCGTCGCAGTCGACTCTTCCTTTGGCTCGCGCCCGGAGGTGCGAAAAAAATGGCGCTACCGCTGCACGGACATGAACTGTTCCGGTCAACGGATCTTGACGATGTTCGTACCCGGGTGAGCCAGGTCCTTTGTCCGCACCAGCTCGGTATCCGCGAGCGCGGTGGGGTGCTCGACGCGCAGATGAATTCGCTGGCGCTCGGCGACGTCACGCTCAACTACGTCCACTATCGCACCGCGATGTGGGTCGATCCCGGCTGCACCAAGGACTTCATCGCGCTGCAGTTACCCGTGCGCGGCCGGGCCCGCGTTCGTTGTGGCGTCGAGGAGATCGATACGACGCCCGGCCTGATGCTGGTGAGCCGCGCGGACGAGCCGATGCGGATGGAGCTGTCGGCAGACGCACAGGTAATGCTGACGAAAATGTCCTGGCCCTTTCTGCTGGACACGCTCAACGCGCTGATCGGTGCCGAAGTCATCCGGCCATTGCGCTTCGACCTTGGCATGAACATCCAGCTGGAACCGCAGAAGTTGTGGTTTCAGTTGCTGGCATTGTGCTACCGGCGGGCTAGCCGTCCTGATTGGATTCCGCGGCGCCGGCTCTCGGGTCCGCATCTGCTCGAGCTACTGGCGATCGGCCTGCTGCGCAGCCAGCCCAACACCTACAGCGAAATCTTCGACGCGGCACCGGAACCGGCCCCGCAGCGTACTGTGCGGCAGGCGATGACCGTCCTCGACGAGACCCCTGACCGGCCTCACACCGACTGCTCGCTCGCCCGCGCCCTCGGCGTCAGCGCTCTCGCGCTCGGCGCCGCTTTCCAGACATACTGCGGCACGACGGTGCACGGTTACCTCTTCCATGTCCGGATGCGCCGGGCACACGCAGACCTGTGCACGGGCGAGGCCGACGTGACGGTCGAGCAGGTCGCGCGGCGCTGGGGGTTCACCCTGGCCGGCTTTCAAGGGTGTTACCAGCGCGAGTTCGGTGAGGCACCGAACGAGACCCTGCTTCGCCATTGACCACGCTTGCCGGTCACCTCTAATCTGAAACGTCAATTCCGACAAACGGTACGGTGGTGAGATGGTTGAAGAGGACGCCCTACTGGGGCCGCACCTCCTGCACATCAGACCCGGGCACAAGTTCGCCAGACACCTGAGCCCGGGGGCGAGCACACGGCTGCGTGCCGGCAAGCTCGCCGCCGGTTGCCGGGCGTCGCTCGAACTTGTGCAACCCCAGACCGATTACCTCGTCGCCATTGTCCTCAGTGGACGGACAGTGTGCTGCCACAGCGGCCGCTATCTCGAAGCCGGCCCCACCTCACTGCTGGCCGCGGGCCCGCACCAGCGGTTCGAAATCGAGTGGGTGGCCCACAGCACGGTACGGATCATGCGGATTGCCCGCCCACTACTGCATTCACGTCTGCGCGAACACCCGCCCGAAGGCCTCGTCTCGTTCGCTCCAGCGGTGACACTGTTGCGTGGCATCGATGACACCGTGACGAGGGGGCTCACGCGTTTCATCGCCGGCTCACCGGGCACCCGGTTGAACCGGTGTTTCGAGGAGATCTTTGTGGACTGGGTCCTCGAACACCAGCAGCACAGCTACTCGGGCCGAGTCGAAACGAAGCACGCGAACGATCTGGCCGAGTTCGCCAAACTGCTCATGGCCACGGAACCCTTTGCCGGTAAGGAGATGGGCTACTATGCGCGGCGCACCGGGGTGTCGCTCGCCGAACTGGTCGCAGCCTTCGAGGAAGCCGGCGAACTACCCCACGTGTACTTGCGAGGCGTCCGGCTCGACTGTCTCCGCCAGATTCTTTCGAGTGGCCAGAGTTCCTCGGTGCGCGAGGCGGCCGAACAATGTGGATTCCGGGACAAGGCGATGTTGTACCGGTGGTATCAAGAGCGATTCTCCGAATGGCCGTGGGATACCTGGCGCCGCAGGGGAAAGGACAATGTGTGCTGAGGATTCCCGAAGTAACCATCGGCGTGGAACACAAGGGGTTCCCCATCTCCGCGACCGGCCGGCCGACGCGAGCACTTTCCGGTACGCTCGACGATTTTCTCACGCCTGTGCTGGTGCTCAAGCGCACCGAGTTCGAGCACAATCTTGAGCTGATGACTCAGTTCTGCGAAGAACACGGGATTTCGCTGTCGCCGCACGTGAAAACCACGATGTCACCGGAGATCGCGGATGCCCAGCTGGCGCACGGCGCGTGGGCGATCACGCTGGCGACGCCGAGCCAGGTCAGGACCTTCCGCGAACTCGGCGCCCAGCGCGTCATTCTCGCCAACGAACTCGTCGACCCTCAGGCGATCGCGTGGCTGAGCACCGAAATGGACGCCGACCCCGAGTTCACCTGCTATTGCTACGTCGAGTCGCTCGACGGTGTCGACATCCTCGAAAAGGAACTGGCACAACGAGAAAGTCGCCGCGCGCTGCCGGTGATCCTCGAACTCGGCGTTCGCGGCGGCCGCGCGGGTGTGCGCGAATCGCCGCGTCTGCTCGCCGAGCGCGTGGCGGTCTCCGGCAAGCTGCGGCTGGCCGGAGTAGGCGGCTTCGAGGGCGTCATCAGCGGTGCTCTGGACGCTCCGCTGTTGGCGGATGTTCGCGCGTTCCTGCGCCGGTTGCGCGACACGGCTGACGAGCTGCGCGGAATGGTCGATACCGAATTCGTGGTGACAGTAGGCGGCAGCTCGTTCCCTGAACTGGTTGCGGCGGAACTGGGGAACTCCTGGCAGCGGGACGGCTCGGTGCGGGTCGTGCTGCGCAGCGGTTGTTACGTGGTGCACGATTCGCTGGGCTACCAACGCTTCCGCGAGCTGGTGGCGACCGAGTACGACACGCTCCCGTTCCAGCCGAGCCTGGAGCTGTGGGGCCGGGTACTGTCCACACCGGAACCCCGTCTGGCCATCCTCGACTTCGGCAAGCGCGATACCGGTGTCGATGCAGGCCTTCCCGTGCCGCTGCACCGGATCCGCCGCGCGTCTGCGGTGATCGAACCGGCGCCGCCGGGTGAACTGACGGCCCTGAACGACCAGCATGCCTATTTCCGTGGTGACCTCGATGTCGGTGACCGGGTCGGGTTTGGTATCTCGCACCCGTGCACGACGTTCGACAAATGGCGGCTGTTCCCCGTCATGGACGACTCGTATGTCCTTTGTGGAACCGTTCAGACCTTGTTCTAACGCTCACTGCTGTCGGACTCGGGCCACCACTGGTCGAGGATCTCCATCCGCGCGTCCAACAGTGCCGGATCACGCAAATCGACCACGTGGACGCCATTCCACCGCCGGAAACCGATGCGTTCGAGCATGGCCCCCGCACGCACGCTGGCCAGCTCCGAGGCCACCCGATCGCCGGGGTACGGGAAGTCCAGCGGCGAGACCCGGCAGGCGCCCATCCGCGCGTCGGGCGCGAGAATACGCATGGCGCTGGCCACCAGTGCCGCGCCGAGGCCGTGCCCGCGCCAGCCTTCGACCACTTCGACTCGGCGCAAAATGACGATCCGCGGCGGACCAGGTGAGATTTCCTTGTCCAGTTCGGGATGCAGCTTGCCAGCGTCAGGGTCGATCACGGTCTCCGCGATGAACTCCAATGCCCATTCGCCCAGGACGACCGAATCGAGCAGATTGCGTTCCTTGGTCAAATCGGCGATGACCAGGGAGACGTCACCGACGTGCCGCAACCCCTCCGGACATACGTCCAGGGCCGAGATGTCCGCGGACGCGTGCCACTGCTCGGGCAACTCGTCTTCGTCGTCGATCTGCCACCACAACCGCCGATGGGACAGTGTCAGCTCGATCGCCAGCGGGTTGGCGGGAAGGTCTGGAACCATCGCTCGCTCACCGCTCCCGGGCAGGAGTTGCACGTGCATTCGCGCGAGCGCGGATTGCGGTCATCCGCAACGTCTTAGCCACGTCCGCGTCGACAGTCAACGGGTGGCGTGCGAGATGCATCGTCGTCACCATATCGGCCAAACATGAAACATTCTACCGCCAGAGGTTGGATAAAGCCCGGAGCTGGGATTTTAAGATCACCTCTCAGGCGAAGGAGGCTTGCCGCGCTGCTTGCGGCGCGCGCTAAAAATACCCGCATGGGTGAGTGTGGCTTATTCACTACTGCAGACCGCGCGGGTCGGCTATGTAAGTTCCTTTCGACCTGATCGTGACAACCAGTCCCCGATAACGGAGAAGACGGGTCGCGCGTCGGGCCGTTCCCAGTGAGACCCCGTATTCATGTGCAAGCCTCCGTTCCGAGGGCAAGGGTGTATTCAGCGCGAGTTCGCCCGCCTCGATCCGGGCAGCGAGATGCTCGGCCATCATTTCGTAGACGTATCCCGGTGTTCCGGTGGGATCGAATTTCGGAATTCCCACATGATCAAGCTAGATCTGCCTTGAGCAGCACTATCCTCGCGGGTGCGCCTTTCTGCGGCAGGGCGCGATAATGCGCGCCCCAGCAAGGCTGTGGATATCTTGGCTGAATGCGTTGGGTCCTCACCCTAGTGGGTGGGGGTAATTGCTCGTCGAGCCGGAACAGGCCGGCCACGGAGAATCGCCACGCGATCAGAACCTGTCCAGCCGTTCACCCAGCTCGATCCGCGGACGCCCTTGGCGGACTTCTTGAGCGGGGCGAGCAACCGGGAAACCTCCCGATAGGACTTCGCCATCGCACCCGTGCACACGACGGTCGCGAGCGAAACCGTGACCGGCATGCCGTCAGCGGCCCAGGGCGCGTCGAGCAGGGTGTCGGCCACCGTGGTGATTTCGTCGATGTCGCAGGCGATCAGGAAGTCGTCCCCGCCGACGTGGCTCACCGTGACGCTGGGCAGTTTCGTGTTCAAATCGGACAGTGTGCGCCCGAGCGCACGGATCAGATCGTCTCCGGCGGCGAAACCCGCGGTGTCGTTGACGCGCTTGAACGAGTCGACGTCGAGCCACGCCACGACCATCGGATGCCCGGACGCGAGTCGTCGGTCCACTTCGCGGGCCACCGCGTCACTGCCCGGCAGCCGGGTGAGCGGATTGAGCGCCGCCGCCTCTTCGATCTTCATTTCGGCGACCTCGCGGATCAGCTCGTGCACGAGCACCACGCCGAGACAATGCCCTTGCGCGTCGACCACGATGATGTCGTCACCGGTGCGGTCCAGTTCGGCTTCGGTGACGAGGTCGAGCAGTTCGAGTGCGCCGGCACCGGACCGGATCGTGCGCGGCGGGTCGGCGAGCCGGGCGGCGGGCCGGTTGGCGTGCAACGCATGCCCGAACGGGCCGGTCAGATCGAGCAGGAAGCGAGCACGGTCGATCGACCAGATCGGCCGGTTTTCCGGGTCCACGCCGACGATCCCGGTCGGCGCGTCCTGGTCGAGCAGGACCTTGCGGACATCGTCGCAAGTGGACTCAGCGGGCAATGTGGTGGGAGCGTGCAGGAAGTCGTCGACACGCGGACTCGCGGTAGACACGCGAACCGGCACACCGTCGACGTCGTCGAGTCCCGCTGTGGGCACCCCACCTTCTCGTGCCGGTGCGAACAGATTGCCCTGCACGATGCGGATGCCCAGCTGTCGCACGGTCGCCAGCTGATCCTCGGTCTCGATTCCGGTCGCGACGAGCCGGATACCGGTACGCGCCGCGAAATGACAGAGCGCCTCGACGAGCGCGACCGCCGCCCGGTCCTCCGGAAGTCGATGCAACGTGGTCCGGTCCAGTTTGATCAGATCGGGACGTGCGTCGGCGAGAAGGTTGAGCGGGATGTCGCCGTGACCGACATTGTCGAAAGCGATGCGGAAACCGAGTTCGGCGAAGTGCGCGATGCCATCGAGCAGTGCGTTGGCGGGCACACGATGAAATGGGGAACCGATTTCGAGCACGACCTCGCGAGGGCGCCTGCCGGTCGTGCCCAGCGTTTCCAGCAGGGGATCGAGCACCTGTCGTGGCGCGGCGGCCGACTGCGCGGTCAGGTTGAGGTGAAGGGGGAGAAGGGTTTCGTAGGAGGCCTCCTCGACGACGGCGCGGGCCGCGAGCGAGGCGTCCACCTTCACGAGCCGGCCTTTCCGCATGGCGTGCGCCAGCAGCTCCTGCACCCGGCCGGACGCCGGGCGCGCGAGTGCCTCGACCCCGACGATGCCGCCCGTGTGCAGGCTGTACAGCGGTTGGAACGCGAAGCTGACCTGCTCGATCGCGACTTCCACGCCTCGATCTTCGCCTTTTGTGGCACGCTTTCGCGCCGCTCATTCATGTGGCATGAGTCACTTGTCTCGGTGTAGTCGCGCGGTTTCGCTGCGCTGGACTGGCCTCTGGTGCCGGCGCGCAGGGACGGCCAACCTGGAGGGGTTGGGCTTCCCTCGGGGCGAGGAGATCCGCATGCCATCTTTCATGGAACCGTTCCGTATCAAGGCCGTCGAGCCGATCCCGTTTCCGTCGCCGGACGAGCGGCACGAAGCGCTGGCCATCGCCGGGTACAACTTGTTCCGCGTGCCTGCGCGGAAGATCACCATCGATCTGCTGACCGACTCCGGGACGGCCGCCATGTCGGCAGCCCAGTGGGCCGCGCTGATGGCCGGTGACGAGTCCTACGCCGGCGCGAATTCTTTCGAGCGTTTCGAATCCGTGCTGCGCGAGTTGACCGGGTTTTCGGAGATCCTGCCGGTGCACCAGGGGAGAGCGGCGGAGCGGATAGTGCTCGGGCAGCTGCTCGGGCTCGGCGACATTTCGGTGAGCAACACGCATTTCGACAGCACTAGGGCGAGCGTGGAAGCGGCCGACGCCGAAGCGCTGGACCTGCCCGTGCCGTCGTATGCAGGGATACTGAACCCGTTCGGCGGTGACCTCGATCTCGACGCGCTCGCCGAGTTGCTCGACGGCAACTCCGGCTCGCGGGTCAAGTGCGTTGTGCTGACGATCACAAACAATGCCAACGGTGGCCAGCCGGTGTCGCTGCTCAACATCGCCGGTGCCCGGAGACTCTGTGATAGGCATGGGATTCCGCTCTTCCTCGACGCGTCGCGGTTCGCCGAGAACGCATACCTGATCACCCAGCGCGAAGCGGGCTACGCCGATTCGACACCGCACGAGATCGCACGCACGATGTTCGATCTCGCGGACGGCTGCTGGGCGAGTCTCAAAAAGGACGGCCTCGCCAACATCGGTGGTTTGATCGCTCTTCGCGACGCCGCGCTGGCGAGCCGTTGCGCGGAGCAGGTCATCGCGTTCGAGGGGTTTCCCACTTATGGTGGGCTCGCCGGCCGCGATCTGGAAGCGCTTGCGCAGGGGCTGCTGGAAGTACTGGAGCCGGAATACCTTCGCTACCGCGCGGAATCCGCGAGGTGGTTCGGCGAGCAGCTCGAACTGGCGGGATTGCCCGTGCTGCAACCGACCGGGTGTCACGCTGTCTACGTCGATGCTGGGCTACTGCTCGAACACGTTGCACCACAAGCATTGCCGGCCACCGCGTTCGCCAATGAGCTTTACCTGACGGGCGGGATACGGGTGTCCGAGCTCGGTACGCTGGTGTTCGGGAAGCCGGGGCACGACGGTGGTCCGGACCTCCCGGCGCCGCGTGAGCTGGTTCGCTTTGCCCTGCCTCGCCGCGTGTACACGGCCAGTCACCTGGAGTACGTCGTCGATGTGGCCGAGGTGGTGGCATCGAAGGCCGCTCAGCTGCGGGGATATCGCATCCTGCGGCAAGGGGGCGCGATGCGGCAGTTCACCGCCGTGCTTGAACCTGCCTAAACTTCTTCGCCATTTCTTGCCATGCTGCAAGTTGCAGTCAGCAAAATACACCCGTTTGTCGGTACTGTTCTTGTGCGAAAAGCTCCAGAGTTATCTTGGAGGTGTGGGAGTCGACATCGCCAGGACCCCGATCGAAAAGCGACGCCCGGGACAATGACATCGTTACCACTGGAAAGATACAAACTGTTCGAGTCCAGAGACCTCGACGATACGCGGGAGAAGGTCGGCAAGATCTTGTGCCCACACAAAATGTATGTGGTGGGACGGCAGGCTCGACTGCACGCACGGATGCACTGCCGACGTTTACGCAATATAGCGATAACTTACGTCTCCTATGGCTGGGACACCCGGGTGAATCCCGGTGAACTCGGCTCGTTCTTCGCGATTTTGATACCCCATGTCGGAAAAGGTCACTATCGGAGTGGTTTCGAACAGGCACAAACAGATGCTCAGCGGGTGGCGGTGGCGTCGCCGACATCGTCGTTGCAGATGAGGCTTTCGGGCGACTGCGAGAACCTCGTCGTCCGGATCGAACGTGCCGCTGTGGAAGCGAAACTGTCGGAGATGCTCGACGGCGCGCTTCGCGAGCCGATCCGGTTCGAGCTCGGTATGGACGTCACCAAGGGTTACGCCCGCAGCTGGTATGCGACGCTGCGGCACGGGATCGCCGAGCTGGACCATCCCGAGACGCTGCTGACGCATCCGTTGCTGATGGAGCAATTCGAGCAAAGTGTCATCACCGGCTTGCTGCTTTCGCAGCCACACAACTACACCGCGATGCTCCACCGCGACGATCGCCCGGTTCCGTCACGACTGCTCGGCATCGCCATCGACATCATGGAAGGTCATCCCGAGTGGGCGCACACGCCGGCGAGTCTCGCCAAGCACGCGGGAGTCAGCGTGCGCGCGCTGCAGAAAGCCTTTCGTGAACAGCTGGACAGCTCGCCCAGCGAATACCTTCGCGGCGTCCGGCTCCAGCGCGTGCACGACGAGCTGAGCGCGGCCCAGCACGACACGACGACTGTTGGCGAGATCGCGAGCAAATGGGGGATGGCACATCATGGACGGTTCGCCGCCGTGTACCGGGAGCGATTCGGGGAGTCGCCGAAACAGACTCTCAGTCGCCGGCATGCACGAAAAGGATAAGACTGGTCGCGAAACGGATCGTCGGTCATGCGGCCTGCACCTAAGGTCGAACCCATGTTGACCCGCGAGAACAACGTGGGGTCTCATCTCGGATCCAGCGACAATGAACCGATCGGGCGGCTGATCCGGTCGGCTCGCCGCGAGCTCGGGCTGACTCAGTATGGCCTCGCGGAGGCGTTGGTTTCGGTGTCCGGAAACGACAGTCTCGGCCGGGACGAGGTTTCCCGTTGGGAGCGCGGGAAAAGGGTGCCCGGCCCGTACTGGCAACAATGGCTCAGTGACGTCCTGGAAATCGAACCCGACCGGTTGCGCTTGTCCGCACGGGTAACCCGGAAGCAACGAATCGGCTTGGCGTCCTGATCCTGCCCAGGCGCACGTTCTCCGACGGGAGAGCCGGTTGCCTGGCTGGGAGTGGGAGTAAATGGGTAGCGCACTGGTGACCCTGGTCAATCCGAATCTGGTCCATCCACCGATCACACCTTATGCACTCGATATTCTGACCACCTCGTTGGAATCCGCGGGTTACGACGTTGATGTCGTCGACCTGACCTTCCGTCGTGAGGACTGGCGGGCGGCGTTGCGGGAGTACTTCGCTGAGCACGACCCGCTGCTGGTCGGCGTGACGGTGCGGAACACCGACACGATTTACGCGCAACAGCAACGAGTTTTCCTCGATGATCACCGCGCGATCGTCGCCGAGATCAACGCCGCCACGGTGGCGCCGATCGTAGCCGGTGGCGTGGGTTTCTCCTCGATGCCGTTCGCGCTGATGGATTTCTTTGGTATCCCGTTCGGCGTGAAGGGGCCGGGCGAGAACATCATCGTGCGGCTGGCGGACGCGCTGCTTTCCGGGCAGTCCCCGGAAACGGTGCCCGGGTTGCTGGTGAACCGCGGTAGCGGCCGGGTGGACAGAGTGGCCTATACCATTTCGCGGAAAGGTGTGACATTCAGTCCGCTGAACGCCGTCACCAAGTACACCCGCAGATCCGGTGTGCCGTGGAAAGTGGACAACCTGCGGTATTACCGCGGCGGTGGCCTCGGCAACATCCTCACCAAGAACGGCTGCACCTACGCGTGTGCGCACTGCGTCGAGCCGGACGCGAAGGGTACGCATTTCACTCGCCGCGCCGTCGACGCCGTGGTGGACGAGATGGAAATGCTGTGCGCACAGGGTGTTCTCGATCTGCACACCACGGACAGTGAGTTCAACCTGGCGATCGCGCACACCAAAGCCGTGCTGCGAGAGGTGATCCGGCGCCGGGAGGCCGATCCGGCGTCGCCGCTGCGCGAGCTGCGCCTGTGGATCTACGCCCAGCCAACACCTTTCGACGAGGAGTTGCTGGAACTTCTTGTGCGCGCCGGTTGTGCCGGGATCAACCTTGCGCCTGACCACGTCACCGACGACCTGCTCGACGACTGGAAGGTCACCGCCAAGGGCCGCCGCTATTACTCCTTCGAGGACGTGCGCAGGGTCGTCGCGATGACAAAGCGATATGATGTGCCGGTCATGGTCGAGGTGCTCCTCGGCATGCCGGGCGAGACACTCGAAACGATCACCGAAGCGGTGCGGGAAACCCTCGCCCTGAACGTCACCGTCGCCGGATACAGCCTCGGCATACGGGCGTTTCCCTATTCGCCACTGGGTATTCAGCTGGCCGCGCAATGTGACGGGGAGCGGACTGTGCCGGGCCTGCAGTCCGACACCGCGACCGAGCCGATCATCCTGAAACCGCGGTCGAAATGCGCGAGCGTGGTCGAGTACGAGCGGCAGTTCGTGTTCGACCACGCCGGCCGATTCCGGCCGGTCTACTACCTTTCCCCACTGCTGCCGGAAGATTCCGGAACCGTCGCCGCGCCCAACGGCCGCTGGGTGAACACAGTTCAGCTGTTGTGGGACCTCGTTCCGGAGTCGGACCGTTACCGCGTGATGCTGCCGACCCTGCCGGGGCTCACCGAGGACGACAACAACTACGCCGACAATCCGTTCCTGCTCAAGCTCAATCAGCTGGGCTACACCGGTGCGTTCTGGTCCCACTGGCCGCGCCGGCACGAGATCATGCGTGGCGTGGCGTAATCACCCGGCCGGCGGTTTGAGATTGCGATTTCAAAACGGGTATTCGCATGACGGCAGGCGTTGGGTAGCCTCGGGCCAGTTGCGAAGGCAGCGTAGCCGCTTCCCAGTGGCTCCGGCCCGCGTGGACCGGTCGCTTCAGCGTCGAAGGGGCCAGTCCATGCGGGCCGGATTTTTGTCCATTTAGGACGCGTGTGCACCCGGTCGACCGGGGGTATCCAACAACGATGAGGCGTAGACGGGTGTTTCCCGACCGGCGGACGGCCGGTCTGCACCTGGGTGCGGAGCTCCGGCGGCGCGTTTGGCATGACCCGCTGGTGCTCGGCCTCGCCCGCGGCGGAGTTGTTGTCGCACATGGCGTCGCCGAAGCGCTCGGCGCCCCGCTGGATGTGGCCGTGGCGCGAAAGATCGGCGCACCAGGGCATCCGGAGTTCGGTGTGGGCGCGGTGACCGCGACCGGTGACGCGACGTATGCGATGCGTACCCTTAGCGCGCTCGGCATCAGCCCGGGCGAATTGGTGGCGACCCGTGACGCGGAGCAGGCTGAGGCGCGCCGGCGCGAGGAGGTCTACCTGCGGGGGCGTGCGCCGGAGCCACGAGCCGGGCGCGACGTCATCCTGGTCGACGACGGGCTCGCGACGGGGGTGACCGCGCGAGCGGCCGCGAGCGCGATCCGCGCGGAGGGGCCGCGTTACCTCGTGTTCGCGACGCCGGTCGGTGCGCTGGACGCGGTGGCCGGGTTGAAGGGCGACGTGGACGAGGTGGTGTGTCTCCTTACGCCGGACGAGTTGCGGGCGATCGGCGAGTGGTACGCGGATTTCACCCAGACCACCGACGACGAAGTGATCGAACTGCTGGGGCCGGCGTGACGGTTCCCGTTGTCTTCGAGGTCGGCGCCGAGCCACTGCACGGCGATCTCACCATGCCGGCCGACGCGACCGGGATCGTGGTTTTCGCCCATGGCTCAGGTAGTTCCCGGCGCAGCCCGCGCAATATCGCGGTCGCCAAGACGCTGCAGGATCACCGGCTCGGCACGCTGTTATTCGACCTGCTCACCGAGCGGGAGGACGACCGGCGGTTCGACATCGACTTGCTGACGTGCCGGCTGTTGCGGGTCCTGGGGGACCGGGACTGGGGTGTGCCGATCGGGCTGTTCGGCGCGAGCACCGGCGCGGCGGCGGCCCTCGCGGCGGCCGCGACCTGGCCGGAGCTGGTGCAGGCGGTGGTCTCCCGCGGTGGGCGGCCCGACCTCGCGGGCGAGTACCTGCCCCGGGTGAGCGCGCCGACGTTGCTGATCGTCGGCGGCAAGGACGCCGAGGTGCAGCGGGTCAACGAGGAAGCCGCCGCACGGCTGGGCGGGTCGTCGGAGGTGCGGATCGTGCCCGGCGCATCGCACCTGTTCGAGGAGCCCGGTGCGCTGGAGGCGGTCGCGGAGCTGGCGGCAGCCTGGTTCAGCCGTCACGTCCGGTGATGCCGACGAAGTCCGCCAGCTGGTCGGCGGTGTAGGTGAAGAGGTAGTCAGCGGGCTCGAGGGTGTTGGCGTACTGGCCGAACAGCTCGAAGCTGATCGTGCCGAAGAGCTGGGTCCACGCGATGATCAGGCGGCTGAGCTCGTCGGGCAGCAGGTCCGATCCGATTATGTCGTTGACCTCTCGCGCTTGCTCCTCGAGCTTGGGTGACATCGGGCGGCCGGGGAAGGCGGGGCGCAGTGACCACGCGGAGGCGATGGCGATCAGCGCCAGCGCGACGCGCGCGGCCGGGCCGACGGTCTCCTGCGGGGCTTGGTAGCCGGGGATCGGTGAGCCGTAGATCAGCGCGTACTCGTGGGGATGTTTCCTGGCCCAGGCGCGCGCCGCGGCCCAGCAGATGTGCCAGCGCAGGCGCGGGTTTTCCGCGGGCTTGTCGGCTTTTTCCACGGCCTCGCCGATAGCGTTGTAGGCGTCGATGATCAATGCGGTGAGAAGATGATCACGGCTGGGGAAGTAGCGGTAGAGCGCGGACGACACCATGCCGAGCTCGCGTGCGACGGCGCGTAGTGAGAGCCCCTGGGCCCCGACCTCGGCGAGCTGGCGCCGGGCAGCC
Organism: Amycolatopsis pithecellobii; assembly: GCF_009707865.1. Taxonomy (GTDB): domain Bacteria; phylum Actinomycetota; class Actinomycetes; order Mycobacteriales; family Pseudonocardiaceae; genus Amycolatopsis_E; species Amycolatopsis_E pithecellobii. The sequence goes on along the minus strand of NZ_WMBA01000075.1, from coordinate 24,321 downwards.
TTCTTGATTTCCTGGGTCAGCTCGGCACGGGCGCGATCCCGTGCGGTCCTGATGGCGGTCATGCGGGACAGTCTGCCACTTTCGAGAGCACTGGACAAATTCGAGAGCACTGCTCTTGACATATCGCGGCAGGTGGTGTGCACTGATCTCAAGCGAGAGCACTGCTCTCTAAAGTGAGAGGTGATCTGATGAACGACGTTCGCTACATCAAGCCAGGCAAGGGGCAGGCCGTCATGCACAAGACCGTGCAGTGGCTGACGAAGCGCGGGGTGAGCTTGCTGGGCAGCCGGGTGCTGTACGTTCGCGGCCGTAAGAGCGGTGACCTGCGCTCTACTCCGGTCAACCTGCTGACGTACGAAGGCAAGCAATACCTCGTCGCGCCTCGGGGTGAGACGCAGTGGGTGCGTAACCTGCGTGTCGCCGGGGAGGGAGAGCTGCGCGTCGGGCGTCGAGTCGAGCGCTTCACCCCGAGTGAGTTAGTCGACGACCAGAAGCCTGCCGTGCTGCGCGAATACCTGAGGCGCTGGAAGTGGGAAGTAGGCATGTTCTTCGACGGCGTCGATGCCACCGCCTCGGACGAGAAGCTGCGGGAAATCGCGCCTGGCTATCCGATTTTCCGGGTCACCACGGTGAAGTGACCCCGGCCGGCGATTCCTTGCGGTGCAAAGGATTCGCGGCTAGGGGTGTGTGTCGGCGGAAGCCCGTCACCGGGTGGTGAGGAGCTGGTTCGGTGGGGCAAACCGGGTTTGCTGGTGGACTTATTGTCCACAAAGGACTCCCATCCGTTCTCGTGGCGGCATCGCGAGAAGCTCGGGGACGACCGGAGGTTGCGTCCGATGGACGCAGGTTGCGTGTGGAGGTCGCCTTTTTGGGCTCCCCGGAGGATTTCAAGGCCGGGTCACCGCCCACAATCGAGAGCGGCGCTCTCTGCCGTCAACGGTGCTCTCTGCCGTTAGCGCTGCTCTCCACCGCGTGCGCTGCTACGAGAGCAGACACCGGCTCTTGCTTCGGAGCGGTGTTCCTCCGAAACCTGCAACATCCGAGTGCCTGGTTGTCGTGCAGTTGGGGCGCGGCCACCGTTCCTGATCGAGATCAGTGCTCTCGGATGTGGGCGCTGCTTCTGGCAGTCGGTGACGGTGAGCACGCGTCGTGATGCTTCCTGATCCCCGGACGAGTGTTTTGGTTCCAGGGAAGGTTCGAGATCGGGGCACCGCGCACAGTCGAGAGCAGTGCTCTCGGCCGCCACCAGCGCTCTCTATCGGCAGCGCTGCTCCCCGTCGCGTGCGCTGCTCTCCACCGCGTGCGCTGCTTCGAGAGCAGACACCGGCTCTTGCTTCGGAGCGGCGTTCCGCCGCTTTGGTCCGCCACCAGGGCCTGGTTGTCGTGCAGTTGGGGCGCGGCCACCGTTCCTGATCGAGATCGGTGCTCTCGGATGTGGGCGCTGCTTCTGGCAGTCGGTGACGGTGAGCATGAGGTGTCGTGGTGCTGTCTGATCCCCGGGCGAGTATTTGGGTTTCGGGGAAATTCGAGAAGGGTCACTGTCCATGATCGAGAGCACTGCTCTCCATCGCCAGCAGCGCTCTCCGCAGTCGGCGCTGCTCTCGGTCTTGAGCACTGCTTCGCGAGTAGCCCGCGACAAGCGCAGGCTCGATCCCGAGCGGGCTCAGCCGCAATTCTCTACAACTAGTGCCCGGTGGTGGCGTTAGGGCTGCGGCCACGGTTCTCGATTCAGATCGGTGCTCTCGGATGTGCACGCTGCTTCGGGAATTGGCGAGGGTGAGCACGGGTAGTCGTGGTGCTTCCTCAGGTCACAGGCGAGTGCTTGGGTTGGGCGGATGTTTAGGTGGATCACTGCCCATAATCGAGAGCGATGCTCTCCGTCGCCGCCGGTGCTCTCCATCGCGGGCACTGCTTCGAGCGCAGACCAGCCTTCGCGGAGACCCGGCCCCGCGATCCCGAGCCGCCCGTCAGCTGAAATCCGCCAAAACCAGGGCCTGGTCGTCGTGCAGTTTGGGCCGCGGCCACCGCTCGCGATGCGGATCGGTGCTCTCGGCTGTGCGCACTGCTTCAAGCACAGAGCACAGCCCTCGGTTGCGAGCGGTGCTCAGCAACTCGTCCCAATCGAACAGCCCATAGTCGTCCACTCCGGTGGAAACGCCGTCTGAGGCAAGGACAACAGCGTCCAACCAACCGCGCGGCCACCTCCGATACACTGCGTGCGCCGCAGCGGCCGGGTCCGCCTCCGCGACCCAGAACCCGCCGGGCTGGTTACGCAGCGCCTCGGCATCCGCAGTCGTGTTGAGGCTTCCCTTGCGCCGCAGCTGCGCCAGCCTGTCGTCCGTCAGCGGCTCGGCACCGTCCGGGCCGAACGCGACGATCGGGCTGTCCGCGAGCACCAGACCCTCAACGAGATCGCTGCTCCACCGCAGCATCGCCACCGTGCTCGACGGGGAAGCGCCCGCACGTAACCCATTCGCCGCCGCCACCGCGGCAATCGCACCGGCCAGCACGGCACGCAGATCCTCATCCGGCCTAGCCCGCAGCACCCGCGCCAACTCCGCCGCGAGCAGCCCCGCGTACCAGCCACCGGTGGGCAGATCCGGCCTCGGCGCGGTGGCACCGTCCAGCAACAGCACCGCGTTCTCGAGCACGACAACATGATCCTCGGTCGGCCTCGGCTTCCCGTCGATGCCGACGCCCGCCTGCTCGGCGATCTTGATCGTGGGCACCTGGCCGAGCGTACTTCCGTCACCACCGTCCGGCAGACCGCGGGCCGTCGCCACCGCTTTCCGCAACGTTCCGCCTCGCTTCACCATGGGGCCAGCCATGATCACGAGACTGAGGCCGAATCCGGACCCCAGGAGGAAACCCATGGATCACACCCCGAGATCCCGCGGCCTCGGCCGCCGCGCACTGCTGCAGGCCGCGGTCGGCACCCCCGCCGCGGTCGCCGCGTCCTCGCTGGCCCTCGGCAACACCGCAGCCGAAGCCACCGAGTCCGCCCACCCGGCCGACCCGAGCGCCGCCCGCTTCACGCTCGCCGTCATGCCGGACACTCAATACCTCTTCGACGAGGGCGGCACCGACCCCGAACCGGTGCGCGAGTCGCTGCGATACCTGCTGCGGCGGCGCCAGGACGACAACATCGTCTTCATGACCCATCTCGGCGACGTCACCGAGCACGGCACTGAAGCCGAAATGGCCTCGGCCGACCCCGTTTTCCGCACCATAGAAGGAAAACTGCCATGGAGCGTGCTCGCCGGCAACCACGACGTGTCCGGTGACGACCAGCGCGGCGACACCCCGTTCCTGCGTACCTTCGGTCCCCGCCGCTTCGCCCGCTCCAGCACGTTCCGCGGCGCCTCCCCGGACGGCTACAACACCTACCACGTCTTCCGCGCCGCCGACCGGACCTGGCTCGTGCTCGCGCTGGACTGGCGCACCTCCGACGAGGGCCTCGCCTGGGCGCGGCAAGTGCTCGACCAGAACCCCGGCGTGCCCACGATCCTCACCACCCACGACATCGTCTCGCCGAACGACGACGGCAGCGCGACGATCTCGGACAACGGCCGGCACCTGTGGGACGGCCTGATCCGGAGCTACGACCAGATTTTCCTCGCCATGGGCGGCCACTACTGGCCCGCCGGCCGAACGGTCCAGACCAATGAACACGGCAACCCGGTGCACCTGCACATCACCAACTACCAGGACCGCTACTACGGCGGCGCCGGCATGATCCGCTACTACACGTTCGACCTGGCCACGGGCGCCATCGACGTCGAGACGTTCTCACCGTGGTTGCTGGAAAAGCGCAACCCGTCCACGCTCGAAGCCGAAACCCGTGAGCTGAGCGGCGATGTCGACCGCTTCACCGTCGAGCTCGACTTCCACCACCGCTTCCCCGGCACGCCGATCCCACCGCTCCCACCGAATGCGGTGCTGCTGCCCGGCACCGTCGCCTACTGGCGTTTCGACGGCAAGGACGGCGACGCCGCCACCGCCGCACGGGACCTGAGCGGTCAGGGCAACGACCTCACCGTCCAGCGGATCGGCACCAGCGGACCGGACGTGCTCAAGTACTCCGCCGAGTTCCACGAAGCCCAGCCCGCGCACGGCAGCGTCCGATTCGACGGCGCGAAGAACCGCGGCGCGGTGCTGCACACCAGCGCGAGCGCGCCGCTGGCCACCATGAAGTTCCAGAACGGCTACACGCTCGAGACGTTCATCAAGCTGCCCGAGCCGTTCGAGGGTGACCATGCCTGGATGGGCATTTTCAGCTGGGAGGGCCGTGCCGGTGACGCGGGCAAGGACGGCGGCTGGTCCCCGGATGACGCGCCGTGCAGCCTCAACGTGACCAGCGAGCGGTTCCTGCAGTTCGTCGTCTACCCGGTCAACCAGAACGACGACCCGACCTGCTGGAGCCACGCCCTGCCGCCCGGACGTTGGACGCACGTCGCGGTCGTCAACGACGGCCACCACACCGCGATCTACGTCGACGGCTCGAAGATCGCCCGCAACGCGAGCCTGGACTCGAACGGGATCAGCACGGTCGGCAAACCCTTCGCGATCGGCGGCACCCAGGGCGGCGGCCGGTACGACCAGGGCTTCTACGGCTGGATCGGCGATACCCGGATCGTGTCGCGGGCGCTGCGGCCCGATCAGTTCCTCACCGCACGGTGACGCCACGCCACCCGCGGTAGGAACACCTGCACGAGCGGGCCGATCGCGACGACGTACAGCACGGTCGTCAGCCCGATGCTGCCGCCGAGCAGCCAACCCGTTGCCAGCACGAGGATTTCGATCACGCTGCGCACCAGCCGGACGGAAAACCCGGTCCGCGCGACCAGGCCGGTCATCAGGCCGTCTCGCGGACCGGGGCCGAGCCGGGTGCCGATGTACAACGCGGTGGCGAGCGCATTGAGCACGATGCCGCCGACCAGCAACGGAATCTGTGTCCTGAGGCTGTGTTGTTGCGGGAGCACGGCACGCACGAGGTCCACGACGGCCGAGGTGAGGATGACGTTGAGTACCGTGCCGATTCCAGGCCGCTGCCGCAGCGGGAACCACAGCAGTAGCACCGCGACGGCGGTCAGCGCGGTGACCGTGCCGAACGTGAGCCCGGTGCGTTTCGTGAGCCCGTCATGCAGCACGTCCCATGAGGCGAAACCCAGGCTTGCCCTGGACATCATGGCCGTGCTGGTGCCGAAAAGAATGAGGCCGAGCAGCAGTTGCGGGAATCGGCGCTGGGGGTTGACGTTCGCCCGTACCGGACCGAGTTCGATAGAAGCCACGGTGTGATCGTGCGGGGTGCGTGCCTGGTGAGCCAGACCCGCTGAGCAAAACTTGACCATCCGGCGCACTGTCCACAGTGGCCAGACATGACAACAGCCGGTGCGCCGGATGGAATCTCCGGCGCACCGGCTGTCGGTTGTACCGCCAGGATCCGCCGGCACCGCCCCTCGACGTGCCGGCGGATCCTGCGGCTAGGCGCGCATCGTGGGCGTGCTCGGCGCGGTGAGCACGACCTGAGGCGTGCCTGTCGGTCCCGGCGCCGCGAGGGCAACGCGGCACCGGGACCAGAGCCCGGACCGGCCTGACACGGTCGGCCGTCCGGGAAGCTTGTTGGAGTGCATATGGTGCCCTTCGTGACCAAGCCGGCCGGGAGTCACGGCGATCGGCGAAGGCAAGCCGGCTGATGGGGCTGCCTACTTTGGTCGGCTTGGAAAACCCTCAGTGCTGAAGTTGATCTTGTTTTGGGCGCGGGCCGCCCGTGAAGCCGAGGCGGCGTCAGTCGGGAGACGTAGTCGGCAACGCCGCTTCACGGCTGTTGCCTGCCTGCGCGTGCCTGCGGGGAACACCTATCGGCGCCGACTGCGCGACGCCGCCGCGGGCACCCAGAATCGCCAGCGGGTGCTTGGAATTGTTGCCTGTGTCGTGCGCCGCGACGGCGCTGCCGAACTGCCCGCCCGGCGTGCTCGGCGTGGGCGCGGGCGGGTCCGTCATCGCTTGTACCGGGTTTTCGGAAACGGGTGCCTGCCGAACCGGCGGAACGGCGGCCGGCCGCGCCGGTTGCTGCTTGTGCCCGACGGGTGGCTGCGACGCGACGGTCACCGCGCGCACCGGCGCGGGCCGCGGAACCTGCCGCAGGACGGGTTTTTCCGTGACGACTGGGTCGACGCGGGACTGTGTGGTGGTCTTGTGCTTTTCCGGGGCCGGCGCCGTGGTTCGGGCGGGCGCCGACGTGACCGGTGCGACAACGGTCTTGGTCGTCTCGGTCACCGTGGTCGTGACGGTGCTGGTCACCGTGCTGACGGTCGTGTGCACCGTGGCGGTGAGCTCCTGCACGGTGGTCGTGACCGTGGTCAGCAGGCCGCCGAGGAGGCCGCCGGCCTGTCCCGCGGCGGGCCGGTCAGCCTGCGGTGGCTCCTCGGCCGAGGCCACGGCACTGCCGAGCAGTCCGGCGAGCAGCCAGCCGGCGAACGCGAAACCCGCGACCAGCAGAACCCTGCCCCACGACGGAACGAGGCGCTGCGGGACCTCCGCATCCCTCACGCCATCACCACCATCCGGGGCAAGTGCTCAATTGATCTTGTCGATGAACTGTTCGACCTGGTCATCCACTGTATGGAGCAGGCCCCATTTCTAGCACCGGTGGCGAGTCTTTCACCTCTACGGCGTCCGATCCACCCCAGACGGCCGAACGGAGCCACCGGCTTGCGTCCATCTAACCAGACAATGATCACTGTGGGTAGCACCGTGCGCGGGTACAAATCGGGTTCGTCGCTGAGTATGACTACTCAATTTCTCTGTGAGCTGCACTTTTGCTGGAGCCGGATTGCGAAATGTCGCGTCGCAGTCACGTGGAGTAGTTGTCGGGGCGGAAAGGTGAACGACATGGCGGAGGTCGATTTCCGCGACCTGCTCGAGCGCGCGATCGGCGGTGACGAGCGGGCGTGGCGAATCCTGGCGCCCGCGTTTTCCGCGCTGGTGCTGGGGATTGTCCGGTCCTACCGGCTCGGGGACACCGACGCGTCCGACATCTATCAGCACACCTGGCTCAAGCTCCTGCAGTGGCCGGCCGGCCTGCGTGACCCGGCGCGTCTGCCGTCCTGGCTCGCGACGACGGCGCGCCGGCACGCGCTGCACCTGCTGAAGGCGCGGCGGCGGGAGTTCCCCGGCCCGCACCAGGAACCCGCCGATCCGGCGCACTCACCTGAACAGGAGCTGCTGGCCGCCGAGCGGGATCGCGTGCTGTGGCGAACGGTCGAACGCCTGCCCGACCGGCATCGCGACCTGATTCACCTGCTGTGCGGCGATGACCGGTTCACTCACGCGGAAATCGCCGCCAAGCTGGGCATCCAGGCCGGATCCGTCGGCCCGTTGCGCCGTCGCGCGCTCGACGGCCTCCGCCGCGCACTGGAAAAGCAGGGCTACCACCATCCTTAGCGCAGCTTGTGCAGCCGCGCGACGGCTTCGTCGAGCACCTCGTCGCGCTTACAGAACGCGAACCGCAGCAAGTGCTTCCACTCGTCCGGATGGTCGGTGAACACGCTGACCGGTACCGCGACCACCCCGGCCCGCTCGGGCAGTTGCCAGGCGAGTTCGGTCGCGTCCGCATAACCGAGCGGGCGTACGTCCGCGCAGACGAAGTACGTGCCCAAGCTCGGATGCACCGTGAACCCCGCCTCCGCCAACCCCGCGGACAACCGGTCACGCTTGGCGGACAAGGAATCCCGCAGCCCGTTGACCCACGGCAGCTCGTGGTCCAGCGCGTGCGCGACGGCCGGTTGCAGCGGGCCACCCGAGACGAACGTGATGAACTGCTTCGCCGCCTTCACCGCACTGACGAGTTCCGGGGTCGAGCAGACCCAGCCGATCTTCCAGCCCGTGCAGTTGAACGTCTTGCCCGCGCTGGAGATCGACACCGTGCGCTCGCGCATCCCCGGGAACGTGGCCAGCGGGTGGTGCGCCGCCTCGTCGTAGACCAGGTGTTCGTACACCTCGTCGGCGATCGCGATGATGTCGTTCTTCACGCACAGATCCGCGATCGCGGCGAGTTCGACGTCGCTGAGCACGGTGCCGGTGGGGTTGTGCGGCGAGTTGACCAGGATCGCCCTGGTCGCGGGCGTAATCGCGGAGCGCAGGGCGGCGATGTCGAGCACGAATCGGCCGTCCTGGCCGGCCACGAGTGGCACGACGCGCCGGGTGGCGCCGGCCATCGCGACCGCCGCGGGATACGAGTCGTAGTACGGCTCGATCACGATCACCTCGTCGCCGGGCTCGGTCAGCGCCAGTACCGCCGCGGTGATCGCCTCGGTCGCACCGGCCGTCACGAGGACCTCGGTGTCCGGGTCGTAGTCGAGCCCGTAGCGCGCTCGATGCCGGGCAACGGCGGCACGCAGCTCGGGACGGCCGGGACCGGGCGGGTACTGGTTGGCCCCGCCGTACAGTGCGTCCTTCGCCGCGTCGAGCATGCCCTCGGGGCCGTCGGTGTCCGGGAAGCCCTGGCCGAGGTTGATCGCTTCGGTGCGGACCGCGAGCGCCGTCATCTCGGCGAAGATGGTCGAAGTGAACGGTCGCAGGCGGGGGACGAGAGCAGGTACGCGCATAATCGACGATCCTCACGGACAATGGGGGTGTGGAGCAAACAACCCTTGCCGCCCCGCCCGGCGGCCTTGCCGATGAGCAGGCGAAACGGCGTGGGTTGCGGAAGATGAAACTGGTCGCCCTCTCGTTCTTGGCCGGGGCGACGATCGTGTTCGCACTCACCAGCTGGGCGGAGGCCGCGGGCTGGACCGGCTGGGTCGGGTACGTGCGGGCGGCCGCCGAAGCCGGGATGGTCGGCGCGCTGGCCGACTGGTTCGCCGTGACCGCGCTGTTCCGGCATCCGCTGCGGATCCCGATCCCGCACACCGCGATCATCCCGAACAAGAAGGACGCGCTGGGCTCGAGCCTCGGCGACTTCGTCGGCACGAACTTCCTGTCGGAACAGGTGGTCAGGGACAAGCTGGGCCGCGCGGACATCGCGCGCCGGCTGGGGGAGTGGGTTTCCCAGCGCGACAACGCCGAACGCGTGACCTCCGAGCTGGCTACGGTCGTGCGCGGCCTGGTCACGGTGTTGCGGGACGAGGACGTGCAGGCGGTGCTGGAGCAGGCGATCGTGCGCCGGATCGTCGACCAGCCGTGGGGGCCGCCGCTGGGCAAGCTGCTGGAGCAAGTGTTCGCCGACGGTGCGCATTACAAACTGGTGGACCTGGTGTGCGACCGGGCATACGAGTGGGTGCGGGACAACCACAACACGGTGCTGCGGGTCGTGTCCGAGCGGGCGCCGAGCTGGTCGCCGAAGTTCGTCGATGCAATGCTGGCCGACCGCGTGTACGGCGAGGTGCTGTCGTTCGCGTGGGCCGTGAAGACCGACGTGAACCACCCGATGCGCCTCGCGCTGGACAAGTTCCTCGGCGAGTTCGCCCAGGACCTGCAGAAGGACCCGGACACGATGGCGAGGGCCGAGCTGGTCAAGCAGCAGATCCTCGAGCACCCCGATGTGCAGCGGTTGATCGGTTCGGCATGGACCACGGCGAAGAGCATGCTGTTGACCGCGGCCGAGGACCCGTCGAGCGAGCTGCGCCGTCGGGTGCGTGACGGCCTGGTCACCCTCGGCGAGCGCCTCACCTCCGAAGATCCGTTGCGCGCCAAGGTGGACGGCTGGATCGAAGGCGCGGCAGCGTACCTGGTCACCAATTACTCCCGCGAGATCACCACGATCATCACCGACACCGTGGAGCGCTGGGATGCCGAGGAAACCTCGCGCAAGATCGAGCTTCAGGTGGGCCGGGATCTACAGTTCATCCGCATCAACGGCACGGTCGTCGGTGCCCTCGCCGGGTTGATCATTTACTCCATCGCCCAGGCGGTTTTCTAGAGCAGGACCCAACCACCGTCGACACAAATGGTCTGGCCGGTGATGAAACCGCTGTCGGGGCCCAGAAGAAAGCTGACCGCGCCGGCGATGTCCTCGGCGAGACCACGGCGCTGCAGCATCTGGTTGCGCAGCGTCTTACGGCGCGCTTCTTCCTGATCTGGGAAGGATTCCAGCTCCTCCTCGGTCTGGATCGCGCCCGGCATCACGGAGTTGACGCGGATCCCGCGTGGTCCGAGCTCACGGGCGAGCGCGCGGGTGAAGCCCAGGATCCCGGCTTTCGTTGTCGTGTAGTGCAATGACTGCGGCGCGCCGAGCTTGGCCAGCACGCTGCTGACTGTCACGACCGCACCGCCGTCGCGCCCACGCACGCCGCCGAATGCCCGGCGGGAGCACAGGAACGCGCCCTTGAGGTTCACCGCGGACACCCTGTCCCAGGCGTCTTCGGTGATCTCGTCCCACGGCAGCCGTCCGGTCGCGGCGGCGTTGAGTACAAGCGCGCCGACCGGGCCGAGTTGCTGCTCGCAGTCGGTGAACATGTCCTCCACCGCGCCGGCATCGGTGATATCCGCGGCGAACACGGCGGCCACCCCGCCGCCGGACCGGATGTCCTCCGCGACTTCCTTGGCCTGTGCGACCATGCCCCCGTCGGGATGGCTGTTGATCGCGACTGCCAGCCCGTCCCTGGCCAGGCGGCGTGCCGAAGCGGCGCCGATCCCGCGGGACGCGCCCGTCACCAGTGCGACGCGCATCAGGCACCTCCGGAAAATCGATGGGGATGGCGGCCGACGGCAGGCACGTCGGCGGCATACAGCAGCCCGCCGCCCGGCTCGCCTTCGTTGCGTGCCGTCGTGATGTACAAAGTGGACAGATCAGGACCGCCGAACGCGCAGCTCGTCGGACATTCCGTTGGTACGTCGACGATCGCGGTGGTCTGGCCGGTTTTCGGGTCGAGCCGCCACACTTCGCCCGAGCCCCACACGGCCAGCCAGATGTCGCCGTTCGCGTCGACGGTCAGCCCGTCCGGAAGGCCGGTCTCCGAGGGGACCTGGCACAGCAGGCGCGGCTGGCCGACCTCGCCCGAGCCGAGGTCGAACGCCCACGCGATGACGGTGCCCGCCGTGCTGTCCACGTGGTAGAGCACGCGGCCGTCGGGCGACCAGTCGATCCCGTTGGACATCGAAAGTTTGTCCAGGTGTGTGGTGACTTCCGTGCCGTCGAGGCGGTACAGCGCACCGCGCCGGCTCCCGTCGCGCACGGCTGATCCGGCCCAGCACCGGCCTTTCGGGTCGATACCGCCGTCGTTCATCGTCACGGGTTCCGCCACGACGTCGGCGAACTGCTCGACGTGACCGGTCGCCGGATCCAGCCAGCCGAACCCGGATGTGGTCACCGCGAGCAGCTCCGCGCCGGGGCCCAGTTCGACGGCCGTGGTCAGGGCCGACAAGGCGACACAGCTGTACTTGCCGTCGGGTCCGAGCGTATGTAACCGCTGGCCGGGAACGTCGAGCCAGCGCAGCCCGATCGTCTCGCTCCACAGGGGCGATTCGCCGAGTTCGGACGTCGCCGCGAGCACGGGGCGAGCCTCCGCCGCGACGCCGCGGGCATGCTTTCCGGCCACTGTCACCACCACGGTCGGTTCTCTTGGTGAAATGCTCGTTTCATATTATCAGAGGAGATGCGTCATCCACAGGGGTAAGCCAATAGGCCGCCTGGGTGAACACATCCCGATGCTGTGAGCTGCGGTTTCGGGTAGTTATCCACAGCAAAGGGGGTTATCCACAGGGTCTTCTGTGGGTAACTCACTCGGGGGTCCTCGGTGCGGTCGGTTTGCTCCTCGACACCCGGGGTATTGCCGAAGTCCCGTCCCCGGAAGGAGTGGACCATGAGCAAGGTGCCGACTCTGCGCTCGATCGTCCTGGACTGCCCCGAGCCCGAGCGGCTGGCTCGCTTCTACTCCGAACTGCTGGACTGGGGTGAGCCCGAAGCGGACGGCGATGGGAGCTGGGTCGATCTGCGCGGCCCGGACGGGGTGAAGATCTCGTTCCAGCGCGTCGAGGGCTACCGGCCGCCGGAATGGCCGGGACAGAACGTGCCTCAGCAGTTGCACCTCGACCTGACCGCCGAAGACCTCAGCGCCAGCCGCGAGCGCACGTTGTCACTGGGCGCGAAGCTGCTGGACGCGTCGAACCAGCAGTTCCATGTCTACGCGGATCCGGACGGTCACCCCTTCTGTCTTTGCGTACCCTGACAAGGTGATTTGTCCTAAATGCCAGAATGTCCTGCGTACGGTCGACAAGAACGGGGTGCACATCGAACAGTGCAACGGCTGCCGGGGGATCTTTCTCGACCACGGTGAGCTCGAGCAGATCATAGGTGCGGAAAACGCCTACTACGGCTCACCGCCCCCGTATGCCGGCCCCGGACACCGCGACTCACCCCGCCCGTATCGCGGAGGTTACGCCGATTCGCCACGGCCGTATCACGGCGGGCACCGCCGGCGCAGCTTCCTCGAGAACCTTTTCGACTAAATGCTCGACCCACGGATCTGTCCGGCCTGCGGGGACCGTGCCGACGCGCCGATCGTCGATGTCGCGACGAGGGTGTGCGACCGGTGCGGTCACCGCTGGCCGTTCCGGCGCCTGCCGCTGTTCGCGCTGACCGGGCCCAGCGGCGGCGGAAAATCCACGGTCGGGCCTGCGCTGGCGACGCGCGTCGGTGACCGGGCAGTCGTGCTGGAGCAGGACGTGCTGTGGACCGCCGGGCTGCGCGACGACGTCGACGGGCATCCGCGGTTCCGCGCCACCTGGCTGCGCATGGCGGCGATGATCGCGCAGAACGGCAGGCCGGTCGTGCTGTGCGGCACCGTCGTGCCGCCGGAGTTCGAGGCGCTCCCCGAGCGCGTCCTGTTCTCCGGTATCCACTACCTCGCGCTCGTCGCGGAGCCTGAAGTGCTTGCTCGACGCCTGCGCGCGCGTCCCGCCTGGCGAGAGTGGGACGAGCAACGGATCACCGAAACGCTGGAGTTCAACGACTGGTTGCGCAGGCACGCCGGCACGTTCGAGCCGCCGGTACAGCTCTTCGACACCACCTCGACCGCGATCGATGACGCCGTCCGGCATGCTGCCTCGTGGGTCACCCGATGGTTGCAAGCAGGGTGCTTGCAATAGCTAGCACTCGGGCGTACCGTGGGATTTGTCGCGAGGAGGTGAGCCAGATGGCAGACGAGGGAGACAACCTCACCGGCTCGGGGCCGATCGAGAAGGTCGGTCACCTCGCCTCCGACATCGGTGAGTACATCCGCCAGCAACGCAACAACGCGAAGATTTCGTTGCGGCAGCTGTCGAAGCTCGCCGGGGTGTCGAACCCGTATCTGAGCCAGATCGAACGGGGGGTCCGCAGGCCCAGTGCCGAGATCCTGCAACAGATCGCCAAGGGGCTGCGGATCTCCGCGGAGGCGCTGTACGTGCAGGCCGGCATTCTCGACCAGCCCGCCGGCGGCCCGGTGGCGGACGCGATCCGCGCCGACACCGTGCTCACCGAGCGGCAGAAGCAGGTGCTGCTCGACGTGTACGAGTCCTTCCGCCGCGAGAACAACCAGACGACAGACGTTTCTCCGAAGGAGAGTGAGCATCATGACGAGCACCAGGACCGATGACGTGCGCAAGGCCGTGAACACCGCTGTGGAGCAGCTTCGCACCCCGCTGCTCGCCGCGCTGGGCGCCGGCAACCTGGCCGGCCAGGCCGTTGTCGAGGCGGTCGGCAAGGCCCGCGAGCGGGTCACCGAAAGCAGCGAGGCCGCGCGCAAGAACATCGAGGAGCTGCCCTCCGAGGTGACCTCGCTGCGCGACAAGCTGGACCCGGCCGAGCTGCGCAAGCTGATCGACGACTACACCGAGGCCGCGCTCAAGCTCTACAACAAACTGGCCGAAACCGGCGAGCAGGCCTGGGACAAGTTCCTCGCCGAGCCGCGTGTGAAGGCCGTCCTTGACCAGGTCGAAGGGGTCAGCGCCGAAGCCCGGGGACGGGTCGAAGAGGTGCTCGGGCTGGCTGCGAAGAAGACCCGCGAAGGTGGCGTGAAGGCCGCCGAAGAGGCGGAGGTCGTCGCGGAGAAGGTCGAGGACGCGGCACCCACCAAGCCGGCTCCCGCCACCAAGCCGGCCAACGCCCGCCGCACTACGCCGAAACCCGCCACTGAGAACTGACCGTTCGCGCCCGGCCGGCACCCCGTGTGCAGGCCGGGCCTTTCGTGGCATTCTGGGCATAGGGGGACAGGGCAGGCGAGGCGAAGAGACGTAGGCTGGACAAGTGCCGCTTATCGCGCAATGGATCACGACGGTCATCCACTGGGCCGGAACTCTTGCCGGGCTGGGCGCCTTCTTCCACGCGCTCCTGCAACGCGCGGACGCGTACACCGCTGCGGACCGCAAGACAAAGCCCATCTGGCTGGCCATCACCGGTGGTGGCACGGTCGCGATGGGCCTGTTCGGTTTCGGCGGCGCGGGCAGCCTGTTCTGGCTGGCCGGGATCGTCGCGGTGCTGGTGTATCTCGTCGACGTCCGCCCGAAGCTGATCGAGGTCCAGCGCGGCAAGAACTGGTAGCTGGTTAGCCTCAGAACATGAGGAACTGGACCATTTCGGGAACCCTGACCGCGCAACCGGCAGGGGAGCGCACTGATCTTCTCGCCGAGCCGGTCGTGAAAGCGTTGGCCGCACTCGAAAACGCCGAAGCCGGTGTCGTGGCGATCGACCCGGAGCTCGCGGACACCGCTGCTTTCTGCGACGCATACGGCTCGCCGCTGTCGGCGTCGGCGAACTGCGTCGTGGTTGCGGGCAAGCGAGCGGGCGAAGTTCGTTACGCCGCCGCGTTGGTGCTCGCCACCACCCGCGCCGACGTCAACGGCGTGATCAAGCGCCGCCTTGATGTGCGCAAGGCGTCGTTCGCGCCGATGGACGAAGCCGTCGAGCTGACCGGCATGGCTTACGGCGGCATCACTCCGGTCGGATTGCGCGCCGACTGGCCGATCCTGATCGACAAGGCGGTGGCCGACTCGGCCGAGCTCATCATCGGCAGCGGTATCCGCGGGAGCAAGCTCTTGGTGACCGGCGAGCTGCTCACCTCGTTGCCCGGCGCCGAAGTCATCGAGGACCTCGCCAAGCCGGTCGCGTGATCGTCCGGACGCCGGCGGATCTTGACACCATCGCGATCCGCCGGCTCGCCGCCGGTGAACGGGTCGAGCTCGATGCCCCGCTGCTGAAGACCGTTGCGGCGCAACGCGAGGCCGTGCTCGCCGCACTGACCGGTGCACCGGTGTATGGCGTGAACACCGGGATGGGCAGGCTTGCCGACGTGCCGCTCACCGCCGAACAGCAGGCCGAGCACCAGTCGCGGCTGCTCGTCGGCCGCGCGGTCGGTGGGCCACCGTGGCTGCCGGCAATGGAGGTGCGGGCGCTGTTCGCGGTGCGGCTGCGCGGTTTGCTCACCGCGGAGAGCGGGGCAAGCGCCGATGCGGCACGTTTCCTGGCCGACCGGCTCAACGACGATTTCGTCCCGGCTGTGCCCGCGACCGGAAGTGGTTCGGCAGGCGAGATCATCCCGCTTTCCCATGCGTTCCAAGCATTTCTGGGCCTCGGCACCATGCTCGACGGGCAGTCCGCGGCCGGGGCACTGGCCCGCCGTGGCGTCGCGCCCTACCGGCCAGGCCCGAAGGAAGGCATGACGTTCTTGCAAGGTGCGCCGATCGCGACAGCGCAGGCGATCCTCCGTGCCGCCACCGGAACGGACATCGCCGGGCTGCAAATCCTCGCCACCGCACTGACTGTCGACGCGCTCGGCGCGCCGCGCGGCATCTACCGGCCGGAACTCGCCGGTCCGGATCCGGTGCTCGCCGAGGTGCTCGGGCGGATCCAGGCGCTGACCGAGGGAGGTGCGTCACGCGGAGTCGTGCAGGCGCCGGTGTCGGTTCGCGTTGGGCCGCAAGCGATCGCGCACGCACAGCGGGTGTTCACCGAACTCGCCGAAGCCGCCGAACGCGCACTCGCGGCCCCGACCGACTCGCCGTCGTTCCTCGATGGCGAATTCGTTTCCACAGCGGGATTCCACGCCGTCGAGCTGGGCCTGCGGATGGACGCCGCGGCCGCGGCGCTGGTACATCTCGGCGAAATCAGCGTGCAACGCATGCACCGGCTGCTCGACGAACGGTTCACCGGCCTGCCCGCGCAACTCACCCCCGACCCGGGGCCACACGCCGGTCTGGCCCCGCTGCACAAACGCGCTGTCGGCGAACTGCACGCGCTGCGCCGGTCGGCGACCGCGGCTTCACTCGGCGCGCTCGACACCTCGTCCGGGCAAGAGGATGTGCAAGTTTTCACCCTGGAAGCCGGCGGACAGCTGCGACAGGCGCTCGACCGGCTCCTCGTGATCACCGCTTGCGAGCTGATCACCGCGCACCAGGCGCATATCCTGCGCGGTGAACAAGGCGCGCCCGCATTGCGGGACAGCTACGCGTGGCTCGGCGCGATCGTGCCGCCGGTCGGCGCCGATCGGTCACTCGGCCCCGAGATCACAGCACTTGTGGCTGCGTTGCGTGCTCCACGGTCAACCCCTTCGGCACCGCGAAACGAGTGATCAGCGAGAAGACGCCCTCGCACAACAGGGCCAGCACGATCACCGCGACCCCGCCCGCCAATATCTCCCCGTAGCCGGCGCGTCCCTGCGCGAAACCGTCCACAATGTACCGTCCGAGGCCGCCGCCGTCGTTGACGATCGCGCCGATCGCGACCGTCGCGACCAGTTGCAGGAACGCGACCCGCGCGCCGGCGAGGATCACCGGCAGCGCCAGCGGAAGTTCCATCCGGAACATGATCTGTGCTTCGGTGTAACCGGTGCCGCGCGCGGCGTCCACCGCATCGGTGTCCACGGAGATCACGCCCGCGTAGGTGTTGGTGAACAGCGGCGGAAGTGCCAGCGCGACGAGCGCGATCAGCAACGGCCAGAAGTCGGTGTTGAGTTCCCAGCGGCTGGCGAGGAACCAGAAAAGGATGATCAGCCCGAAACTCGGGATGGCGCGGCCGATGTTGATCACACTGCTCGCGAGGAACGCGCCGCGCCGGTAATGCGCGAGCCACAGCGCGGGCGGGATCGCCAGCAGCGCCGCGACCACCAGCGACAGTGCGGAAAAACCCAGGTGCTCGACAGTCCGATAAGGAATGCCCGCCGGGTCGCTCCAGCTCCACCGATTCGGCTGTCCCAGCCAGTCCCAGGCCTCCGCGAAAATGTTGTTCATGCGCGCGCCTTCTTCCGTGCCCACGGCGCGAGTGCCCGTTCGGATAGCCACAGCAGAAAATCGACCACGACGGCCAGCGCGATCGACAGCACGATGCCGACGATGATCGCCGTCGGGTTGGGTGTCGTGGTCTGGATGCCTTGCCGGATAAAGAACCCGAGCCCGCCCATGCCCAGCATCGAGGTGACGGTGACCAGCCCGATCGTCGTCACCGCGGCCACCCGCAACCCGGCGATCACGACCGGCAGCGCCAGCGGCAACTCGACACTGACCAGCAACCTCGCCCTGGTGAAGCCCATCCCGACCGCGGCTTCGCGGACCTCGGCAGGCACCTGCTGGATGCCGGTCACGATATTGCGCAACAGGATCAGCAATGTGTACGTCGCGAGTGGGATGACCGCCGTGGTGAACGACAGCCCGAAAAACGGGACGAGCAGCGCGAAGGCGCCGAGGCTGGGGATCACGTACAACGCACCCGTGGTGGACAGCGCGACCGGGTAGAACCACCGCCAGCGCAACGACAACACGGCCAGCCCGACCGACACGACCAGCCCGATGGCCAGCGCCGTCGCGGTCAACGCGAGATGTTCGCCGAGGCGCTCCAGGATATGGTCGGCGTTGCGCTCGACCCACCGCCATTCGAACAGCGGCCGGGTGGACTCGGCCAGCACGATCGCACGCACTGAGTGAGCATAGATCGTCGAGCCAGGAGATTTCTCATCATCTGGTTTCTGTCGGTGGGCCCGGTTAGGGTCTTCTCGATCACTCGAACTGGAGGGGGCAAGATGCGCTGGACTAGGGGTCTCAAGGCGGGAGTGCTGCTGGCCGCCGCGGTGCTCGGGCTGGCCGCGTGCGGGGGCGGGGGCAGTAACCAGCAGGACGCAGCGGGCAAGGGCGGGAGCCCGATCGTCGTGGCGTCGTTCAACTTCACCGACAGCCAGATCCTGTCCGAGCTGTATTCGCAGGCGCTCGAAGCCAAGGGCTATCCCGTGACGCGCAAGTTCAACATCGGCTCACGTGAGCTGATCTACCCTTCGTTGAAGTCGGGTGAGCTGCAGTTCATCCCGGAGTATCAGGGTGCCGCGATCAGCACCGGGTTCAACGAGCAGGCGCCGAAGGACGCGGATTCCGAGCACGCCAAGCTCGCCGAGTTGTTCAAGCCGTCGGGGATCGGCCTGCTCAACTACGCGCCCGCGGAGAACAAGAACACTTACATCGTCAAGACGGATCTGGCGAAGCAGCAGGGGCTGACCAAGATCAGCGACCTGAAGAAGCTGGACAAGATCGTCGTCGGCGGCCCGCCGGAATGTGGCACGCGCGCGAACTGCTTCGTCGGTTTCCGGGACACCTACAAGCTGAACGTCACGTTCCAGAGCATCCAGGAGGCGGGCCCGCGCCTCGAACAGCTCAAATCCGGTGCGGTGACGGTGATTCCGGTCGACTCGGTGAGCCCGCCGACCGCGGATCCGTCGTACACGGTGCTGCAGGACGACCTGAACATCGTGGCGACGGAGAACATCGTGCCCGCGGTGAACCAGAAGGTGCTCGACGAGCGTGGTCCGGACTTCGCGGCCGCGGTGAACGCGGTGAGTGCCAAGCTGACCACGTCGGAGCTGCGTGACCTGAACAAGCAGGTCGACGCGGACGGCGACGCGGTCGCGGACGTCGCGAAGGACTGGCTGTCCAAGCAGGGGCTCTCCTGATTACTAGAGTTGGTCGGAGGACCACGACTAATCAGGGAGTGAAGATGGCTCAGGTCACGGCCACCGCGGAGCGCACCATCGGCGCACCGGTGGACAAGGTGCGTGAACTCGTCGCCGACTATGCCGGCACGCGGCCAAGGATCCTGACCGAGCAGTACCGGGATTACGAGGTCACCGCCGGCGGCAAGGGTGCGGGCACCCAGGCGCAGTGGAAGCTGCAGGCCACGTCGAAGCGGGTGCGTGACGTCGCGGCGACCGTGACCGAGCCGCAGCCCGGCACCCTCGTCGAGACGGACGCGAACTCCAGCATGGTCACCACGTGGACCGTGCGGGAGGCCGGTGCCGGCAGTGTCGTGCGCATCGAAACGACGTGGCAGGGCGCGGGCGGAATCGGCGGATTCTTCGAAAAGACGTTCGCCCCGGCCGGGCTCAAGCGCATCTACGATGGCGTGCTCGGAAAGCTCGCGGAACTGGCGTAGGGAGTTCACAGGTGAGTAGCGCGACCGAGGTTCGTCTCGCGGCACGCCCCAAGGGCTGGCCCACACTGGACGACTTCTCCATTGTGGACACTGAGGTGCCCAGCCCCGGCCCTGGCCGGCTGCTGGTGCGCAACTTGCTGATCAGTGTCGACCCGTACATGCGGGGCCGGATGAGTGACGCGGAGTCGTATATCGCGCCGTACGAGCTCGGCGAGGCCATGCAAGGCGGCGCGGTCGGCGAGGTGATCGAGTCCACTGTGGACGATTTCCGCCCTGGTGACGTCGTGCAGCACGGCCTGGGCTGGCGTACGCACGCGGTGCTGGAACCGCAGCACGCGAGGAAGATCGACCCGGATGTCGCGCCGCTCGGTGCTTATCTCGGCGTGCTGGGCATGCCGGGGTTGACCGCGTATGCCGGGCTGCTGGAGGTCGCGCAGTTCAAGGCGGGCGACACGGTGTTCGTTTCGGGCGCGGCCGGCGCCGTGGGCTCGGTCGTGGGGCAGCTCGCGAAGCTCAAGGGCGCCAAGCGGGTCATCGGCAGCGCCGGTTCCGACGCGAAGGTCGCCCACCTGACGGGGGAGCTCGGTTTCGACGCCGCGTTCAACTACAAGAACGGTCCGGTGGCCGACCAGCTCGCGGCGGCCGCGCCGGACGGCATCGACGTGTACTTCGACAACGTCGGCGGTGACCACCTCGAAGCGGCCATCGGGAACGCGAACCAGCACGCCCGCTTCGCGGTCTGCGGCATGATCTCGGCGTACAACGCGACCGAGCCACCTGTCGCGCCGCGCAACCTCACCCGGATCATCGGCTGGCGGATCACCATCCGGGGCTTCCTTGTCTACGACCAGTACCACCTGCGGGACAAGTTCGTCGCCGATGTAGCCCCGATGATCGCGGACGGCAGGCTGCGCTACGAAGAAACGGTGGTCGACGGCATCCGCAACGCCCCGCAAGCGTTCCTGGACCTCCTCGGCGGCGCGAACACCGGCAAGATGATCATCCGCCTCTGACGGCACCGACTGTTCCGGTACGGCGTACGACGTACTCCGCACTCACGCTTCAAGGCGGACGAAAACCGGGCGTGCACAGCTGAAACTGGGCGGCATGTCGATCCAACAGCTGCGGCGCAGCGCCGTGCGCCCGGTCGAGCGGGCCGCCTACCGGGTGGGTGCGGTCCTGTTCGCGAGTGGTCTGGTCCACCTGGTCGTGTTGGTCGCGTCCGGCACTTCGTGGGAAGGGCCGCTGTCCTATCGCAAGGCGATGACGTTCGGCCTGTCGTTCGGGCTCACCCTCGCGACTCTCGCGTGGGCCACGTCTTTCTTGCGCATCAACGAAAAAACCCGCACGGCGCTGCTCGGGGCGTTCACCGTGGTCAGCGTCGTCGAGGTCGCGCTCGTGACGATGCAGGTCTGGCGCGGGGTGCCGTCACACTTCAACTTCGAGACCCCGTTCGACTCGTTCGTGTCGATGACGCTCGCACTCGGCGGGGCGGTGATCATCGTGACAGTACTCGGTTTCACGATCGCCGCACTGCGGTCGACGAGCGGGCTTTCGCCGAGCATGCTGCTGGCTCTGCGATTCGGCCTCGTCACGCTGATCGCGGCCCTGGCCGTCGGCGCGGTGATGATCGCCGACGGTGTCTCACTTTCCCGAGGTGGCCACCTGGAGTTGGCCTACACCACGGCGGGTGCGCTGAAACCGGTGCATTTCGTTGCCATGCATGCCATTCTGGTGATCCCCGCGCTCGCCTGGCTCCTGCGCTTCACCACCTGGACGGAGCGCAAACGCACCCGCGTCATCGCCGCGACCGCCGCCCTCTACGCGGTCGTCATCGCGGGGACCTGGCTGGTGTTCAGCTAGAAAACCACTGTCCGGTTCCCGTGCACGAGGACACGGCTTTCCAGGTGCCATCGCAGCCCACGCGCCAGCGTCACCTTCTCGATGTCCCGGCCCTTGCGCACCAGATCCGGCACCGTGTCACCGTGGTCCACGCGGATGACGTCCTGCTCGATGATCGGGCCCGCGTCCAGATCGGCCGTCACGTAGTGGCAGGTCGCGCCGATCAGCTTCACGCCGCGCCGGTGCGCCTGGTGGTAGGGCCGTGCACCGACGAAAGACGGCAGGAAACTGTGGTGAATGTTGATCGCGCGCCCGGCCCATTCCGCGCACAGCTCAGGCGGCAGGATCTGCATGAACCGGGCCAGGACGATCGCATGCGGGTCGTGCTCGGCGACAAGCTCGCGCACCCGGGCGAACGCCGCGGCCTTGTCACCGTCCGGGAAAGACACATGATGGAACGGGATGCCATGCGCGCGGGTGATCCCGGCCAGCCCATCGTGGTTACCGATCACTGCCCGCACATCCACGTCCAGTTCACCCGCCGCGACGCGACCGAGCAGGTCGTACAGGCAGTGCCCCTCCCGTGACACGAGGATCACCACCCGGCGCCGGACTTCGGTGTCCTCGACCCGCCAGTTCGACTCCGCCGACAATGACGAAGCCACCTCGGCGAACCGTTTACGCAGCTCGTCCACCCCGAACGGCAGCGAATCGGCCCGCACCTCCTGGCGGGTGAAGAACCAGCCCGTGTCCGGGTCCGTGTGGTACGCCGCTTCGACGATCCAGCCCCCGGCGTCTGCGAGGAACGAAGCGACCTTGGCCACGATGCCGGTGCGGTCGGGGCAGCCGAAGGTGATCACATAACGGGGTTCGGGCACCGGTTCATCTTCCCTTGCCGCAGCTCACGGCGACGCGAGGGGCTCCAGCAGCGCCACCTCCCCGGCTACCACCGCCACGCTCGGCCGTCCCCAGACCCGCCGGTAGACCGCATCCGCCGAGCCCTCGATCGTCAGGTCAGGCGCACCCGCACCCGGCGCCGGCGGGACACCCGGCGCCAACCGCACGTTCCACTCCCGCCCGGCGTCCGTCGCCCGCAGGATGACCGTGCCCTCGAACCGGGACCCCGACCAGTCGTCCCGGCCGGGCACCAGCACCGTGATCAGCTCGTCGATGCCGTCCGCCGCGAATTCCGGTGGGAAGACCACGGACGGCGTCGGCGTCAGCGCATGCTCCGCGTCGAGCCGGTGGATCGCGGCCTCATGCGCTTGCCGCCGCGCCCAAGAACCGGCGAACGGCGGATACCCCGCGAAAGGCAGCCATGCCGGCGCGTCCGGATCAGCCAGCCCGTCCAGCATTTTCACCCGCTGCTCGTCCCACCACGACAGCAGTTCAGCCCAATCCGACGGCGGCTGATCGGCCTGCCGATCCGGCGCACCGGCCAGCGCCTTGCCGACCCACGACTGCACGCGACCGATGTGCCTGACCAGCCGGTTAACTGTCCACTTCGGACACGTCGGCACGTCGGTGTCCGGCCCCGCTGCCACCGCCGCCGCACGCAGCGCCGCGCATTGGTCCTGGATGATCGTCAGGAACTCGCCGTGTCGCATAGCGGGAGCGTAGCCGCCGGCCGATCTCGAGCGCGCCGACGAGCAGCAGCGCGAGCGCGAACGACAGCATCAGCCCCCTGCCCGGCGAGTCGGCGAAAGCCGTGCCGCCGACCGAACCGATGCACACGCTGTATGCCGCCCAGATACCCGCGCCGAGTGCGTCGAGCGCCACGAAGCGCAGCCACGGCACGCCCATGCTGCCCGTCGCGAGGCCACTCGCCACCCGCCCGCCCGGCAGGTAGCGCGCCACGACGATCAGCAACGCGTTGTGCCGCGCGACCTGCCTGCGCGCCCATTCGTAGCGGGCTTCACCACGTTCGCCACGTTGCAGCCGTGCCAGCATGCGCGGCCCGGCGCGGCGGCCGATCCAGTGGGACACGCAGTCTCCGGCCAGCGCCCCGATCGCGGCGGCCAGGACCAGCAACGCCAGCCGTGGCAGGTCCGCGCCGAGCAACACGGCGACCGTCACCACCGTCGTCTCGCTCGGCATGAACGGCAGCAGCGCGTCGAGCGCGGACACCGCGAACACGATCAGCCACAGCCACGGTGACGCCAGCGTGCCCCGCAGGAGTTCGCCGATGGCGTCGAGCAGTTCAAACATGAGCGACCTGGCGCACGGTGAACCATTGTGGTCACCTCAGGTCGCGCCGAGATGACGCAGCGCGGTGTACCCGGTGAATAGCTGGCTTCACGCCGGTGCGACGGTGTGCCATGGCACGGTCAGCTCGCCGAGGCGCCAGCGGCGGGGCCCGTCGAGCACCGGCCAGCCGCGCGCTCGCAGTAGTTCGACCGTGCGCAGCCAGCGGAACCGGATGCCGAACGACTGCTGCGGCGCGGCCACCGCCCAGCAATCGTCCAAAAGGGACAGGAACTCGTGCACCGGTTCGCCGGGAACATTGTGGTGGATAAGCGCTTTCGGTAACCGTTCGGCCACTGTGGACGGACGATCGAGACCGCTCAGCTTGTACGACACGGTGAGGCTGAGCGGCCCGCCGGCGGTCAGCGCGAGCCAGGAGCTGAGCCGCCCGATCTCGTCGCAGGTGCCCTCGACGAGGAGCCCGCCGGGCGCCAGCCGGTCGAGGATCAGTTTCCACGCGCCGGGCACGTCTTCTTCCGCGTACTGCCGCAGCACGTTGAACGCGCGGACCACGATCGGCGTGGTGCCGGCCAGTTCGAACCCGCCCCGCCGGAAGTCGAGCCACGGCGGCTCGGCGGCGGGCCGTGCCACGGCGACCCGGTCGGGATCCAGTTCCAGCCCGAGTACCCGGACCCGCGAGTGCACGGCACGGAGCCGGCGCGCGAGTTCCACGGTGGTCACCGCGGAGGCGCCGTACCCGAGGTCGACCACCAGCGGATCCGTCGCGTGCCGCAGCAGGGCGGACACCCGTGGCGACGCGGTGAGCCAGCGGTCCACTCGCCGCAGGCGGTTCGGGTTGGTCGTTCCTCGAGTCGGTGTGCCTACGGCGCCAGCCGCTTCCCCACCAC